>CAYGBT010000011.1:0-12310 GCA_964348275.1 uncultured bacterium | reverse complement strand
CAGCAAGCCCGACCCCCAAAACACCGACCCCCAAAACACAAGCCCGACCCCCAAAACACGACCCCCAAAACAAATGAGCCCCAAAATGACCCTCAAAACTGCAAAACTGATGACCCCCAAAACTGTTTCTGGCCCCATGCCCCCCGCTTGCTATCTGCGCGGAACAAAGACCTGCACTGAGGAGGCATTTGCCAGAATTTTCAAGGGAGATACGAGGAGTCGGAAGGTGTCATTGGTCAACCAGCGGCCGAGCAAATTCACATAGAACGGGCTCTCCAGGATGCCGCTTTCGCCCCCGGGCAAGCTGCTCTCCGCCCGCACCCGCCAGGGTCCCATCTCGCTCACGAACCGATTGACCGGCCCGCTGCCGAACATGAAACCATCATCATCGTCGGCCCGCGCGCTGTGACTCGAGGCATCCACGACCCCAAAGCCGCCGTCCGTGGGAATGCCCGCCAAGTTCTCGAGCGGCGGCGGAAAGGCACTGCCCGCGGGGGGAACGTCAAAGGGACCATTCAGGGGGTGGTCGAACACGATACGATGCAATCGGCCCCAGCGGTAATCGTCCTGGTTGGTGGAGCCCCCGAAGGCTTTGTCGAACTTCGGACCGGCCAGGAGGTTGAGGGCGTCAACGAGGCTCTGGAGCAGCAGAATATCGCGGCGGGTGGCAGGATCGTCCAGATCGTCCACGTCGGGCACATTGAAGAAGTTCAGCCCAGAGGCTCCTATGCCTTCATTCTGATCGAAGTTGTCGAGTAAGTGGCGCAGCGCAATCATCGCCCGCTGGCTGCTGGGGCGTGGCAACGCAAACTGGCCCAACACAGCCTCAATAGTATTGCGGATAATCTGGCCCCGCCAGACCGAATAGATGGTCGCGGCGATGCTGGAGGCGATCTCCTCTTCGCTGGGCGGGAACCGTTGCCCGTTCTTGTCACTGGCGTCGAAGCCCTCCGGGATTCCTGTTGGAGTGGAAAAATCCCATTCTTCCAAGCGCCCCACCGCCTCGTCCACACGCGGGTCGGCAGCCAGCGCCGCCAGGGCCAGATGTGCGCCATCGCTCTGCCCATTCTCGAAAGCCTGCAGGATGAAGGGCACCAGCACCTGAGCGTCAAGCATCACGGTGTCGGCTTGAATCATCTTCATGTCCTTACGTGAAATCTCCCGGCGACCGGTAGTGAGCCGCTCTGTAATCGCTTGAGTGATGCGTCCGGCGCGGGTGCCGAAGTCGTAACCCGGGCTTAGGTAGAAGAAACCGCCGTCAGGGCGCAATTGGTTCAACGGGTCGTTGTCCAGGGTAATACCCGCCGGATCGTTGTTGGCGTTCACGAAAAACCCCGCGAGCGGGTTGATAGTTTGCGGCATCTCCTCGAACGGCAATATCTCGAATGGGACGGCTTGCCCCGGCTGCGGGCTCGATACCGGTAACCACTCGTTCCCCCCGGTGCCCTCACGAATGAAGAACGGAGGCAGGCCGTTGACGAAGCCCGCCTGCAAGTCCTCCCGGAGCGGCAACTCGCCGCTGGTGAAATAGGCAATATTGCCCTGGACATCGGCATAGGCCCAGTTCTGCGACCCAAAGTCGAAAAACTGCAGTCCGCGTTTGAAGTCGTCTAGATTGCGGGCGCGATTCCAGATGAAAAAGGCATCAAGTTCGCGCGTACCACTGAACCCGGTATATTGCACGCTCAGGGCGGTGCCCTCGGCCGTGCCCGCAGGAGGATCAATTTCCACGATGGGGCCTTGATTGCGTCGGGGAACAATCAGCACTGCCGCCGGAATCGTGTCGTCGGGCGGCGCCACGACCACATTGTCGAACACACCGTCGCCTCGCACGTTGACGCTAAACACTTGCGGCAGGGGAATGATAGGCTCGAGTTGCTCTTGGTGTTTAATGCTCAGCCCGCTGGGGGAACTCGGGTCCGGCTCGACCTTCTCCTGGAATGTGTCGGTCACATCCATCGGATTCGTGGTTGCCCCCCAGGAAATCAAGCGGTTGTGCCCCACGACAACAAAAGGCAGGCCGGCGAAGCCACTGCCGATGACATTTAAATCAGGCGTGCGCAGGTGTACCTGGTAGAAGGTTGCCGGCATGTCGAGCGACAGGTGAGGATCGTTGGCCAGCAACGGGAAACCGCTGGCGGTGTGCCGACCGCTCACCACCCACTCATTGCTGCCATTGGATCGATTGATGCGCCGCAAGATTCTGCGGAAGAAGGGGATATGACGGATCCGCTCGAGATATCTACGACACAGGCTGAGCGTCTCCGGTGATATTTGTCGTCCTGCGATGCGGGCCCGTTCGACCATTTCCGAGGGGAGCGCGGCCAGAGGCAGAGGCTGACTTGCATCGGGAACAGTCGAGGCGGGGTCGAACGGGGCACTGCGAAACAGGTCTTCAAAAAAGAGTGCGGTTCCATCGAAGCCTACAGCGACGCCTGCTTGCTGGTAAGCTGTTAGAGCGATGGTTCGATCGATGTCATCCAAGTCAAATGACAGGTCGAAGGCAAATTTTTTGCCAATAACCAGGCTGTCAATCGGCGACCATGGTTCCACCTGGGTCAAGGTCAATTCGAGCAGATTGTACTCCGGCGGCAACGGATGGGATGTGATGAAAGCATTCACACCGGCGCTATAAGCCTCGAGCGCCTTCCGCACTTGTGACGACAATAGCGGCAGCGACCGGTCGGCGGCACGTCGCAAGCCGATCGTGCGCAATTCGACGTCGCTCGGGAGCGCTGCGGGACCGAGGAGCTCTGCCAACGTGCCGCTGGCCTCGCGCCGCTTGACGTCCATTTGAAAGAACCGGTCTCGCGCGTGACCCCAACCCTGCAAGAAGAAAATGTCGTGGTCATTCGCGGCAAAAATGTGCGGGATTCCCTTTGAATCGCGCACGATCGCAGCGGCCTCTCGCAGGCCCTTAATTAAGATGAGCGTACTCCCAGCAAAGGTATGGCTAGGCGGGGATAAGAACAAAAGCAACAACGTGGCTAGCGTGGTTAGCCCTATCTTGGTTAGCGTGCTTTTCATGGCGAACCCCCTTAACGAAATCTGATCTATGAATCCACAGGGTTCTCGACCCATCTTTTCTATTCCCTTGCCATCCGAAAAAGCTAAATGTCCTCCCGGGCCGTGTTTCACCCGAGAGGGCATCTAAGTGTTTAGTATACCCTCGATTGTGCCGAAGGGGGGCTAGAAGCTATGCCTACCCCGGGCCATCATGAGTACCTGCTGAGAGTTTAGTGTTGAGAGCTGAAAGTTAAGAACGAAGAGCCACGTGCTACGCGCAAAATGCTTTTCTCCGATCAGCCACGCGACTACCCGAAGGGTCGCTTGGAGGTGCCTCTCTTGTATCCCGGTGGGCCTGCCCCCTGTCAAGCCCAAACCTCAGTGGGCCTGTAAGGGGGGATTGCGGTGGGAGAGGTGGTGGAGCAGGAGGCCTTCGCGGAGGCCGCCGTCGCTCACGGTGAGTTCATCAAACCCGAATAATGACGTGGCCTCACGGGCCAAGAGCGCGCCAGCCAGGATCACCTCCGCCCGGGCTGGCTCGAGTCCAATGACCTGACGCCGCTCAGCCAAGGGGAGGGAGCAGAGGTAATCCAGTAGGTCTTGGATCCGGCCTCGGGACAGGCGGTGGCCAGTCACCCGCTCCGCATCGTACGTCGCGAGCTTGAGGTCAATCGCAGCGAGGGTGGTGGGCGTGCCCGCCGTTCCCACGAGGACGGCCCCGGGCGGATGTTGGAGGCGTGCTGGGACCTGCTGGAGGCTCCGACGAATCGAGGCAGCTCCCGCTTCCAATTCATCACCCGACGGGGGGTCACTTTTCAGGTGGGCCTCGGTCAGCTTCACCACCCCCGTAGGGAGGCTCACGTGCCCGGTTAGCTTCCCGTGTTGGACGCCGGTGAACTCGGTGCTGCCACCCCCGATATCCACGATCAGCATGTTGGAGTGATCCGGGAGGGCATACGAAACGCCGAGTGCGGTCAGCATTGCTTCAGTCTCTTCAGCAGCGACGTGGAGCTCGAGTCCGGTCTCTGTCAAAACCCGGTCGAGAAACTCCTTCTGATTCTTGGCCTCGCGAGCGGCACTGGTGGCGACGGCGACCACTTCCTCGGCCTCGAGCGCCTTGGCAGTCTGGGCAAAGCGCTGAAGGACCCGGATCGTCCGCTCGACCGCCCCCGGGCTCAACACGCGCGTCTCATGGATCCCCTCCCCGAGCCGAGTGATGATCTGCTCCTGGAACACGGTGCGATACGCTGCAGAGCTGTCCGCGTCCGCCACGAGAAGGCGTACGGTATTCGTCCCCACGTCGATCGCCGCGACCCTTATCATCGCCGCGCTCCCTTCTTTACCTGACGAGGCACGTGATCCGAGGCGGTCGTCGCTCTCTTGCCGAGTTCTGCCACCACGGTGGGGTCCGGGGTGACCACGACTGTCTTTTCCTGGGTGATGAGAACCGTTCCGGGCTTGCTACGTTTTGCCCTTTTGACGAACCGCACGGAGGTGTAGTGGACCGGGACCTTCCCGGCATTACGGGCCTTACTGAAGAAGGCGGCGAGTTGCGCAGCCTCGCGGAGGGTCCGAGGGGGGACTGTCTTCCCCTTGGGGTTTCGGACGATCACGTGTGACCCGCCGTATCCTTCGACGTGGAGCCAGAGGTCGTGGGGACGGGCCACGCGGAAAGTCAGGTGCAAGTTGCCCGCAGAGCTCCGCCCCACTAGAATCTCTCGACCGTCCGTGGAGACGAGACGTCGTGGCTCTATCGCTGCTCCTTCCCTTTCTTGGGGTGCCCTGGCCTTCGGCGGTGGCGGCTCAAGCTGCGTGAGGTCATGGGCGGCTGCCGCCCTCTCCAACGCCTCGGGAGTCTCGGCCTGGATCACCTTCTGAAGAGCCGTCTCCCATCCTTTGAGTTCCGCCTCGGTCTCCGCCAGCCGGCGTTCGATGATCGGCAGGCCCCGTTTGATTTTTCGGGCCTGCTTGAAGTACCGCTCGGCGTTGGCGTCGACAGTAAGCGCTGGGTCGAGGGGAATCACCAGGGTTTTGCCGGCCCCGGCGTAGTAATCGGGCAGGGTCACGTCGGAAAGGCCTCGGAGGACGCGGGTGCGGTGAACCCGGAGCAGTTCTCCCTTCCGGCGAAGGTCTTCCCATCCCCGCGCCTTGGCCAGATCCGCCAGGATCTTATCCCGCCGTCGCTCGAGCCGTCTGATCCGTCGCCGGATGAGACGGGCATAGCGGTCTTGTGTCGCTTTCCACTGCGGCATCATTGAATTATCTTATCCTTCGAGGCAGGCTAAGTAAAGGCACTCATCGGCGAACTGGGGATCGGTTGCGTTTGACAGAGGGCCAAAACTGGGGTAAATTTGACGCCTAATACGGGGTGACTTCCTCCTTGGAGCCATAGCCGCTACGATGTTTCGGTGGCCATCCGTGGGTGATATTCTTTGGTTGGGTGTCAATGCTCAAGAGCATGACCGGGTATGGCAGGGCCGAGGGTGCCACTGCCACCCACGTCTACACACTCGAAATCCAGGCCTTTAACCACCGGTATACCGACATCCGGATTCGACTTCCCAAGGCTTTAGCCTCCCTGGAGTATGAGCTCCATCGGGAGGTCCGGGGACGGGTCCACCGGGGCCGCTTTGACGTCCAGGTCACGGAAAAGCTCCATGGCGAGATTCCCCGAACCTTGCGCATTGACCGCGGAGCCATCGAGCAGTATGTTGGGGCACTCCGGGAGCTTCAGCGAGAGCTGAACCTTCGAGGGGAGGTGACTATTGAGTCGCTGATAGGGCTGCGCGATCTCGTAAGCCTGGAAGCCGCAGAAGTTGACCTGACCGAGGCAAATGCAGTCCTCAGACAGCTTCTCCACCACGCGTTGGATGAGGTGGAGGCGATGCGGAAAAAGGAAGGGGAGAACCTGGCTCGAGGTCTCGAAGGTTGCTTGAGCCAAATCGAGGCGGCACTAAAGACCGTGGAGGCACGCGCATCTCCAATCGTGGAGAGCTATCGCACCCGCATGCAGGAACGGGTTGAAACCCTGCTTGGCGCCCCGCTTGCCGATCCGGATCGAATTGCGCAGGAGGTGGCCATCTTCGCGGACCGCTCCGACATCACGGAGGAGTGTGTGCGGCTCAAGAGCCACATGGCGCAGGCCCGGACGATCTTCCAGGGGGATGGTCCCCATGGTCGGCGACTGGAGTTTCTCTTGCAGGAGATGCATAGAGAGGTCAATACCATCGGGTCGAAGGCGGCTGACGTGGTGATCTCTCCGGCGGTGGTGGGGGTGAAGGCGGACTTGGAGCGATTGCGGGAGCAGGTCCAGAATATTGAATAGAGACCTTAGGGGCACTCGGAGGATTGCCCCTGGGAGCGGGGGAGGTGAAGGGCTTGGCGACCGGACTCCTGAATGTGGGCTTTGGGAACATGGTGGTCGCCAGTCGGATCGTTGCCATCGTGAACCCGAGTTCCGCCCCCAGTAAACGCCTGAAGGACGAGGCGAAAGAGATCCGGAAACTGGTCGATGCCACGAACGGGCGGCGCACCCGCTCGATCGTCGTGACCGATAGTGACCATGTGATCCTCTCGGCCATCCAGACGGAGACCCTGGCCCAGCGACTGGTGGGTGATCAAGGAGAGAGGGAGTAGCAGGTGGGGGATTTCGGTCGCCTCGTGATTGTGGTGTCTGCCCCGTCAGGGGCAGGAAAGACCAGCCTATGCAAGGAGGTCGTTCGACGGGTCCCAGGGCTGGCCCACTCGATTTCGTATACCACCCGGGCGCCACGGTCCCACGAGGTCGGGGGCCGGGACTATCACTTTGTCGATGAGGCAACCTTTCAGCGGATGGTGCAGTCGAGGGATTTTGCAGAGTGGGCGACCGTCCACGGGAATCTCTACGGTACCTCCAGGCATTTGTTGGAGGCCGATCTGGCAGCGGGCCACGATGTAGTTCTCGATATTGACACCCAGGGAGCCGCACAGCTTCGGCAGGTCTATCCGGAGGGCGTGTTCGTGTTTGTCCTCCCACCCTCGTGGGAACAGCTGGAAGACCGCCTCCGGGCCCGAGAGAGTGACGCCCCCGAAGAGATCGCGCGCCGCCTAAGAAGGGCCCGGGATGAGATGAAGTATTTCAAAGAATACGATTATGTGATTATCAACGATGTGCTTGAGCGGGCGGTCGGCGACCTGCACGCCATCATTGAGGCGGAGCGGTGCCGGGGCTTTCGCCTCGATTCCCGTGTTCGGGAGGAACTCGGCATTTGAATAGGAGGAATAGAACCCATGAGCCATGTACCCATTGAGGACCTTATTGATAAAGTCGACAGCAAATATCGGCTGGTGATCATTGCCGCCAAGCGAAGCCGGCAGCTCAACCAGGGGGCTGCGCCCCTCGTCCAGCCCAAAGGGTACAAATCGACCAATATTTCCTTAGAGGAGATGGCTGCCGGAAAGATCGAGTTCACGATGAGACCGCTCGAGGAAGTGACCAAGGCAGGGGTCTATGCCGAGGCGGTGAAACCGACCTGGTTCCGCGAAATTGCCCCCGAGGAAGTCGTGAGCGAGGAAGAAGTGGAAGAGGTAGAGCCCGAGGTGGAAGGCGTTGCGCCTGCCGAGGCGGAAACAGTGGAAGCAGAAGAAGAGGCAGAAGGGGTCCCCGAGGAAGCCGAGGCCGAGCTCGTCGATCTCGACCAGTTAGAGAAGGCAGAGGAAGAGGAGGAAGAGGCATAAGCCTTGATGATCAGCGGTGTCATCCTAGCCGGGGGGAGATCGAGCCGGATGGGCCGCGACAAGGCGGTCCTCGAGATCGGGGGAAAGCGTCTCATCGATCGACTGGTCGAGGGACTTCGCCGAATCTTCCCAGAGGTGCTCGTCGTGGCGAACACCCCAGGTCCCTACGAGAAGCTGGGCGTCCGAGTCGTCCCGGACCTCGTCCCCGATAAGGGTCCGCTCGGTGGCATCTATACCGGCACCACTGTCGCTGCCCACCCGTGGGCCTTCGTGATGGCGTGCGACATGCCGTTCTTTAATCCTGGCCTGATCCACCATCTGGCATCCCTCATCGGCGACAGGGACGCCGTTGTCCCGTACACCGACGACTGGGAGCCGCTGTGTGCCCTGTACGCTAAGACCTGTCTCTCCCAGATGGAGCCCCTCATCCGCGCCGACGACCTCAAGGTCGCCCGGTTCTTTCCCGACGTCCGCGTCCGACGGGTGGAGATGGATGAACTCCGGCCCTACGATCCCGAGGGCCTCAGCCTCTTCAACATGAACACGCCGGAGGAGTTCGCCCGGGCCGAGGAGTGGTGGCGCCAGCTCTCGGTGACAGGGTAGTATGCTCGTCCTCGCTGCCAGGTACCTCCTCCCGATGAGCCAGCCCGCAATTCAGGACGGAGCCCTCCTGATCGATGGGTCCCGCATCCGGGCCGTGGGGCCGCGGATGCTCCTGAAGAAGGCGCATCCCGAGCTCGAATGGCGGGATCTGGGCGAGGCAATCCTCCTTCCCGGCTTGGTCAACGTGCACACCCATCTCGAGCTCGGCACCCTTCGTGACCAGGTTTCCCCCGGGTGTTCCTTTGTGGACTGGGTGTTGAGTCTTGTGGAACGGAAGCGGGGCCTGACCTGGGACGCGTGTTCAAAGGCCACAGAGGATGGCATCACCGAGCTGATCCGGTCGGGCACCACGTGCGTCGGGGATGTGACCTCGACGGGGGTCAGCTTACCGGGGCTGAAAGCGAGTGGCCTCCGCGGGGTGGTGTATCGGGAGATGATCGGTCCCGATGATTCCCGGGCGGAGGAGATCGCCGAAATACCCTTTTTGCATCTGGAGGATATGAGTGAGCAGGCCCGTGGAAGTTCGCTAGAGGTCGGCATCTCTCCTCATGCCCCATACAGTGTCTCCCCCCGCCTCTTCCAGCTGTGCCGGCGCATGCAACAGCGCTTGGACCTAAAGGCGGCGATCCATATAGCCGAGAGTTCGGCTGAGATCGAGTACCTTCGATCGGGGATGGGGGAGATCCGGACCCGTCTCCTTCCCGCGACGGGGTGGGATCACATCCTCCCACCGCTCCTCGGGACGACGCCGGTAGGTTATCTCGACGGCCTGGGGCTGTTGGATTCGAGATGCCTCCTCGTCCATTCCGTCCACCTTACGGAGAAAGATCTAGAAATCTTGTCTCAAGGCAGCGCGGCGGTCGCGCATTGTCCTCGGTCGAACGCGTATCTTGGAGTGGGCCGAGCTCCGCTCAAGGCGTTCCGAGATCGGAAGATCCCCGTGGGCCTGGGAACGGATTCGCTGGCAAGTACCCAGACGCTCAGTCTCTGGGATGAAGTCCGCTCTGCTCACGAGATTCATGGCGGTCTGCTTTCCCCACCAGAATGGATCAGCATGGCGACGACGGGGGGAGCGCAGGCCTTAGGACTCGACGGTGAAATCGGGACGATCGAGCCCGGCAAACGTGCCGATCTCGCTGCCGTCTCCCTCAACAACCCAGGGGCTGACCCGTATGAATATCTCCTGCACGAAGCGGGTCCGGAAAGGGTGCTTCTCACCATGGTGAACGGCAGGCTGCTTTATGAAAGGCAGGAGCCGTGAGGCGACCGCGAGTCGGCAAGGTTCGCTATATTAACTGCGAGCCAGTCTATTACGGGATCGAGGATGGGGCCGTCGAGGCCCATTGTGATCTCGTTGAGGGGACTCCTGCAGATCTGAACCGAATGCTCGAGGCGGGCGAGCTGGATGTCTCGGTGATCTCGTCGGTGGCCTATGCGCAGAACCCCGGGCATTACCGGCTCCTTCCGGATCTGGCAATCGCATGTGACGGCACGGTGGGAAGCGTACTCTGCCTGAGTCGTCTCCCGTTTCAGGCTTTGGATGGCGAAAGAGTCCTCATCACCCAGGCATCCCTCACCTCGGTCTACCTGCTCCGCGTCTTGTTGGAGCGCGCCTATGGCGTCTGCCCCGTCTACCTTGGGGGAACGGTGCTTGAGGAGCTTCCCCCGGATGTCGCCGCGGGCCTCCTCATCGGTGATCCGGCTCTCAGGGCGGGTCATGAACACAAGTACCCTCATCAGCTGGACCTGGGGCAGGGGTGGAAGGAGCTCACCGGCCTCCCGTTCGTTTTTGCCTTCTGGGCTGTTCGGGAGGAGTTTTGCCAGACCAATCCTGAGAGCACCGGGATACTCCATCGCGCGCTTCTCGCCTCGAAGGCGTATAGTCTGGGCAGGGCCGAAGCCCTCAGTGCTGCAGTCCATGCACGGGTCGGCATCACCGAGGAGGCCTGCTTGAACTATTTTCGCAAACAACTCTCATTCGAGCTCACCGCAAGACACCTGGAAGGATTTACGCAGTTTCTCCAGATGCCGGAGCTCGACGGGCTTGTTACCCTTCCAGTGCCCTGGCGGTTTGTGGAGATCGGATGAAGCGAGTTGGGATAGCACATCGGGCAGAGGCGCTCCCCCCTTTCATTGCCATGGAGGTCCTCGAGCGATCTCAGGAGCTCGAGATGAAGGGAGAGCATATCATCCATCTCGAGTTGGGCGAGCCCGACTTTTCCACTGCCGCCTGCGTCCAGGAGGCTGCGGCAAAAGCGCTCCAGGAGGGACGTACCAAGTACACGCATAGTTTGGGGATCTGGGAGCTGCGCGAGGCGATCACTGGACATTACGCGAGGCGATACGGGGTGCAGGTCTCGCCGGAGCAGATTCTGGTCACCTCGGGCACTTCTCCTGCGATGTGGCTCCTCTTCTCGGCGATCCTGGAGGCCGGAGACGAGGTGATCGTCACCAATCCCCATTACGCCTGCTATCCGAACTTCATTCGATTTGCTGGCGGCCAGGCGGTCTTCGTCTCGGTTCGAGAACGGGACGGATTTCAGCTCGATGCCGCCGCGGTTCAGGAAAAGATCGGCGTGCGGACGAAGGCCCTTCTCATCAACTCCCCCGCGAACCCTACGGGCGCCGTCCTTCCCGCGCACGCTTTGAAGGCCCTGGCCGGCCTCGGTCCCCTGATCGTGTCTGACGAGATCTACCACGGGTTGACCTACGAGGGGGAGGAGCACTCGATCCTGGAGTACACCGATCATGCCGTGGTATTGAATGGGTTCTCCAAGGCATACGCCATGACCGGCTGGCGGCTCGGGTACGCCATCGTGCCCCGGGCGCTGATCCGGCCGTTGCAAAAGATGCATCAGAACTTTTTCATTTCGGCTAGCGACTTCGTCCAACGGGCGGCGATTGCGGCGCTCAGCGGGGCGGGGTCCGAGGTCGATAAGATGCGCCGGATCTATGATGAGCGCCGTCGATTTCTCGTCACGGCCCTTCGGCGAATCGGTTTCACCATCTCCCGAGAGCCGCAGGGGGCGTTCTACGTCCTGGCCGATGCGACCGCGTTCGCAGCCGACTCGTATCGGTTCGCCTTTGAGATCCTGGAGCAGGCCAAAGTCGCCGTCACCCCGGGCATCGACTTTGGGAGTGGGGCCGAAGGACATATCCGTTTTTCGTACGCCAACTCCCTCGACAACATCCGGGAAGCCGTTCGGCGGATCGAGGAATATCTGGCTGCGCGGAGGAGGGGATGAGAGCAGGAAAGTCCGTAGACCTCCTCATCTTCGATCTGGACGGCACGCTTGCAGATACTCGGGCCGACCTGACAGCAGCGGTCAACCATGCCCTTCAGAGGCTCGGGCTTCCTCCCCTTCCCATGGAGCAGGTCTGCCGGTACGTCGGCGATGGTGTCGAAACCCTCCTCAGCCGGGCGCTCGGTCCCGACCGTCAGCAGCTCTTGGAATCCGGGGTACGGTTTTTTCGGGAGTATTACGGCGACCACCTGCTTGATCAGACCCGCCTCTATCCGGGAGTTCGGGAGACTCTCGAGCATTTCCGAGGGAAGCAAAAGGCCATCGTGACCAATAAGCCACTCGGATTTACCGTGCGCATTCTTGAGGGACTTGCGATCGACGGGCACTTTGAGATGGTCCTGGGCGGGGACAGCACGCTCAAGCGGAAACCGCATCCGGAGCCTGCCCTGAGGGTCCTGAGTGCGACCGGTGTCGAAAGTCGACGGGCGGCCATGGTAGGAGATAGCCCCGGGGACATCGAGATGGCGAAGCAGGCCGGAATGTATAGCGTGGGGGTGACCTACGGCCTCCGGTCGCTTGCCGACCTTCAGGCGGCGGGACCTGACCTCTTGCTGGATAATTTCAACAAGCTGCCACAGCATCTGCAGTAGCGATGTCGAACAACGGCTCGACCGTTTTCGACCCTGTGGTTCGACAGGCTCACCACGCCGAGCCGTTCGAGAGCCTCACGGCCCCGAGGA
>CAYGBT010000010.1:0-90508 GCA_964348275.1 uncultured bacterium | reverse complement strand
CCGTGCTGGGGACTGCGGTGAAAACAGGTTGTCGGTTTTACCTACCCGTGGGAATGCTTGACTCTCCTAGTCCAGTCGGGGATACTCAGGTCCTAAAGGAGATGCAAGGTATGGAACTGGGGTAACCGCTAACTTCGAGCTGGAGAAACAGTAGCCCCTGCGGCGTCATGCTCCGGGGGCTTTTTTGTTGGTGAACCTACTGAAGGGGTGGAACCGCAAGGACCCCCCAAGCTCCCACGAGATGCGACGAAATAACACCATTGAGGAGCTACAGGGAACGCGGAACCGGTTTATCGACCATCCGAAGCAGGTGGGTGATTTGCAGTTGTAGGGTTCTACCCGCACCTGATGCGGGCCAGGAGGAAAGACATGGACACAGCTGAACAGGTGCAGGAGGACAGGCGGCGCCATTTCCGCTGGGCGGTAGAGGAGCCGACCGCGGGGCAGATTACCGCCGTCTACGAGGCCTCCCTCATCAATATCAGCTTGGGCGGGGCCCTGATCGAACACTTGCACCTCGTCCGCCCCGGGACCACCTCGTTCCTGACGCTCCTGATCCACGGGCAGGAGGTGAGCCTGAAGTGTCGGGTGATCCGATCGGTGGTCCATCGTCCGGAGGTCCGCCCCGACGGGGAGCGCGACCTGATCTATCGGACGGGGCTGGAGTTTCTGGACCCCTCGGAAGATTCCCAGCGGCTGATCGGTGAATACATTGACTCGCTGCGAGGGGAAAGGTGAGGGAACACCCTAAACGCAATCTCCAAGCGGGTAGCTGGCCGAACTGGATGCCCGGACACGAATGTTCAACAGCGGGACCCCTACGGGTGACTCCTCGCCTATGCTTAACTTAGAGGACGACACCTTCGTGAATGCGAGGCTCGCCGAGCACGGCTGCGCCCAGATGATGACGGCGCCTCCGAATGTGAAATACCAGGAACTGTTCCTGAAGCTCCAGGGGGAAGCACGTGAGGCCAGATGGGGGCTGTGGAGGTGAGGTCGATCCTAGCGATTGACACCCCCTCCCACGGTCGGCGATACTTAAGCCCGCCCTCGTTTTACGCCTTTGTTGATGGATGAAAAAGTGCCTATTTCTATTGCGGTTGGACCTGAAACTGGGGTTAGACTACGGACTTCAGGAAGGATTTAGCCCTGTCAGTTAATCGTGGGCACAATTTTGGGCACAGCCAAGGGGGGTGGGAGTGAGTCAGATATCAGATGCGCGGGCCATGCCGCTCTCCCGATTTTGAGGACTACCCCAAGGACTTTGAAACACCACGAGCGCTGAGTTACCCCGACGCCCGTGGGAACGTCACGAAACCTCTGCTTTCTGCTAAGGAAGTGGGATATCGAACAGCACATTGGCAGCACCACAGATCAGGCCATTAGCCTCACCTAAGGGGATTCTCTGGGAATTGGTCTCTTTGAGATTAGACCGATTGATCACCTCGCTAATGAAATTCCTTATTTGGATACGCGCTTTCTCGTTGTTGCCGGTATCCAGAGATTCTTGAACTTTGTCCACGGTAGCCGTCAAAGTGTTAATCGTGTTGGTGCTAGTGTCTAGTGCATCTACTTCAGCCTTCAGGTCATCAACGGTTGTTACTGTGGAGAAACAGAAGGGAGGTTCGGGGACAAAGTGGGCAGTCCCGCGATAGTTGAATGAGTCAGCCGTAAATACATCAGGATCAGGGGCGTTGGAAAAGAGCGACCAGGTTACGAAATCGAACTCCAAGTCTCCACGCATATGATCCAGGTACGTCGTCAACGGGACATATTGGAACGCCGGATCATCCGGTCCCGTGAGATTCGCGGGCCTTATGTGAGTTAAAAGGGTTGTCAAGCCCGATTGGACATCTTGGTTCTGAACCGTATCATTAAGATACGCACCCCAGTTAATGAAGCTTTCGCCGGAGACACGCCACTCCTGCTCCTCGAATGTCTGTCCGAAGAAATTCGTACCTGCTCCAGGGTCGTCTGGTGATATGAGCGGTGCTGCCTTCGGGAGGGGTATTACGGAAAACGTCGGCATCCCGTACAGAGTCCTCCGCCTTCTACCTTGGGAGCCCCCAACGTCGGAATGTCCTGGTTGAAACTCGAATGTCATCGTCAGGACGAATGTCGCGCTAAATGGCTCGGAGGGGCCAAGAGACAGGTTAACCCGAGGGTCGACTGGAGTAGTTCCAATTGGCACGACGTTAGCGCGTTCCGTAATGTACACCACGTACTTGAGCGTGATGGTTTGGGCGTTCGAAGAGGTTGCGTGGCTAACAATGACCGCGGTAAGAAGCGTAGTAATTACGAATGTACGCATCCACCACGGATCGCACCGTCCTTTGGGGAGACCCAGATAAAGAAGCTGAATGAGAGTGAATTTGTGCATCATTTTATTTTGAGGTCAAAGCTATTATGTGCGTCTTCAAACTGGCTACCGGGTCATGATTGCTAATCGGATTTAAGCGGATGACTGTAAAACAAACCGCCCTCCCAGGCCATACTTCACCCGGAGGGCGTGTGAATGCTTGGTGCGGCGTCGATTGTGCCTTGCGGTGGGCCGGGGACTTATGGTTACCCCGGGTTCATTTTCGTACTACCCGCTTAGAAAAATTTCGTAGACTATCGAGCATGCTAAAGGAAACTTCAATGACGGCGGGCAGTTATTAATATGATTTTTTGCGGTGACGTTTGGAAGGCTGGCCTTGTGGGGATCTAAGAATTGGAACCGCTTAATTTGAGAAGAAAAAGCCGTCTCGGGCCGTTTTATTTTGGGAAAAAGTTTTTTCTGGTGCGCCTTTGATTTTGCCGGGTCTATGTTCTCCCCACTTCCGTACTCGATTCAGCTAGGAAGAATTTATCCGTCCGGTGACTGCTAACGTCAACAAGCTGGTCTATAAGCTTGCAGATTCCTCACCTGTCGTCTCCAGGTGCGTCGGCTCGAAGGAAGAGTCCACTACCCGCTTTACCTCGGGGGAACAAGCGGCGCAAAAGGTGACTTCCATGGCAGGTTTTCCGGACTTCATCAGGTAGATGAAACGCTCGACACCACCTCGGCAGTCTGAGCAGGGACGTTCGTGCGGTAGCCTCACCCAAAGCATATCGATCCTCGCCGGTTTCGGTCGAACATACCTATCCCTTCAGTGGTCCTGAAAGCAATGACGGCGGTTAGCCATTGCTATGATCGAGAGCACATCCAAACTGACTGTGGGACTGCTTGACTCTCCTAGCCCAGTCGGGGATACTCAGGCCCTAAAAGGAGTTGCAGAGATGGAACCGGGGTAGGCATAGACCTTAGCCCACCTCCGGCACAATCGACGGCGCGCAAGAAACTTCCGACGCCTTCTCGGGCGAAGCACGACCCGCGAAGGCCTTTTCGCTTGTCGAGAGGCTATAATGCGGGCCAGCTAACCGAATACTGTTCGGCAACTAGGGGATCGGCCAGGCTACCAAGACAGATGTACCGAAACGTTTCCCAAATAGATAGTAGGCACGGAAGAAAAAAGCGGAAGCGGAAATACGAAGAGGGAGGATAGAGCCATGATTGGCATCGATTCCTTGGTAAATCTTGCCGACAAACTCGGCGTTATAACTGCTGTTAAAGACAAACTAATCAAACGTCCGGACCCTGCAGCGGATAAACTGGTAACGGCGTTAGAGGAACTTGCAAAAGTATTTGAGGCACTGAACTCCGAGATTTCCAAATATCTGTCTGTTACGTTTTACGATGGGCAGGGATTTAAGGAAAGGGCGGAAGAACGCGCGCACCTGGTAGAACTTGAAGGTGGTCAGATTAATGCGCGTATGGCCCGAGCTCGCGGCCATTGCAAGAAGATTGTCAATATTTACGACAAGTACCTGGTTACTTGGTTTGACGATGTTCTTTCTCCGAAGGAATCGCAGGATATGCGAGAGTTGTTTGAAGCCCTCGCCAAATCTGACGTTGCCATGATTGACTCGATCGATGAGGTTTCATCTTGGTTATCCGAACACGCCGAGGATACCCTTAATATGGTAGACAATGGAGAGTTCGATAAGGCAGATGATAAGATAAAAAAGGCTAGAATAAAGATTCTAAACAAGCGGAAATCCATCGCGAAGGCCATGACTACTTTATTCGATCTACAATCTGAATTCATTGGCATATCGGGGGCGGTAGGGACGTAGGGGTCGAGCTTTGATGGAGTGACAATCCTACGGATCGGGTGGTAGTTCCAGAAGGATCCTAGGGGCGGCGGGGACAACCTCGGCGCTACGTTAGGCTGCAGGGTAATAGGGGAAATCGATGAGCCTATACAGATATGACGTATGGGATGCCTACACGCTTGAGGAGCTTCGTCGGAAATATACGAGAGCAGACGCCAAAGGCCGTGTTTCACTGCTAAAGGAGCTGTACAGCGATAGCAAGGGGGGCCTGATTCCTTTCGAGATAGCCCGCCTGGCGGTAGAAGACGAAAACGTAGAGATCCGAGAGTGGATAGCCCTGCACGGCAGATTCCTCGATTATAGCCAGAGCCGCAACGAGCGCAGGAACGATAGTATAGAATTTCCTGAACGAAATTTAGAAGACCGCCTAAAGAATGATCCGGAGCCTTTTGTTCGAGCATGCCTTCGCGAGAACCCGACCGCTTTTTCGGGGACAGGTGATTTTTATTGGATGCCGTATTTTCAGCAAGCAAACCACCTGGAGCGCCTTGCTCTCATGCGCAATCCGGAGGTGTGGTGTGGAAACGACCTGATCAAAAGAATTTTTGATCATGAGAATCACGAACTCGGTATCAGTCTTGAAGAACGCAAAGAGTTGATCGCTGCTTTCCTTACAAACAAAGAAGCGCTTGGCATGTTAGAAAAATACGAGCCCTGGCCGGGCAAGAAATTTCCCCAACACTCTGGGAATTAGCGTCAAAATGGCCGAAGTCCTCTGAATCCGAGGTGGCGCAAAGAATCGGTCCGATGAAGCCAGTCATGATGCCTCACGTTGTATATCGCTATGTGTCGACTAGTGACGAGACAAAGGCAAAAATATATCAAGCAGAAGAAGACCGAATTTGCAGAAGATGGATACTTGAGAATTGTACCGCTGCTGACGTTCAGACGCTTGCGCTTGCTTTGAAAGACAAGGACAACGTTTGCCGAGAGATGGCAAGCAAGGCAAAGTGAGAAAAGAGGCGGGAGTCGGACGGGAAACAGGGGCGGTAGGGAGATGGGTAAGGGAGCGCATTACGGTGAACAAAGACGATGTTCCGCCTGATAGGGTGTTGGATTTCAAAATCTTAAGGGACCCGTTGGACGAAGGGCTGGAAGCCCTAAAGAACCTCATTGATCGCGAGTGGCCCAAGGAACTTGTAGACATTCCTGGAGCACAAGTGCTCTTCCTGACCATGGTCAAGGTCGCGGTCAACACGTACCAGAGCATCCTATTCCTTGCGGGAGGTTTTCCGAAAGAAAGTGCGCCGCCGTTGGAGTTTGCCTTATCAATTCCCCCTCTCACACGATCCCTGCTGGACCAGCTTTTTTCGGTGATATTCCTTTCCGAGGACCTATCTGTAAGGACGCAATGGTTTTACAAGAGTGGTTGGCGCGAAAGTAAGGAAACGTATGACAGATACAAGTCCAAGTATGGAGAGACCCCAGCATGGGCGGATTGGCTAGAAACTTACGGTAAGTTTTTGGAAATGACTCGGGTGGATTGGGGATTATCCGAGCAAGAGACCGCAGATTTGACAAAGATCAAGTATTGGCCGATTCCCAGCCAGATGAAGGGCCAAGCAAAAGATCCAGCCTTTCTCGAATATCTTGAAGCGTGGTTCTACAGGACGCTTTCACAAGAAGCTCATCTGAGTTTCCCCGGCCTCGTCCATCGAGGATCAGCGTTATTGCGTAAGCCCGGCGAGGAGCGAGAGGCACAATTGATCAAACGGAAATCTCAGGCCATGGGTACGACGATCACGGTTCTCCTCGCATTGGCCTCCGAGATGGAGCACCTCCTGCGATTCGGCCTGGGTGAGCGATTGGCTTTTGTCTGGGGCGTCCTGATCAAATATTGGGAGGAGGCAGAGGATCTTTACAAGATGAGATACGCGCAGTTCCTCACGAATGCAGGTGGAGCGGGAAAGGGAAGTAAGCGATGAATCAGCCAACGATGGAAACCCTAATACAACGGCTGGAGCGGGTGGAGCGAGAGAATCGGCGGTTGAAGAGGGCGGGAGTCATCGCCTTTGCCGCGATTGCCGCTGTGGTGCTATTGGGGCTAGCTGTGCCCGGTAAGGCGGCTGAGGAGAAAGCCCCGCTTAACCAGGTGGTTGTAGAGAGCGACTCGGTGCCCGTGTTCCCTCGGATGGACACAACCAGCAACATGGTGTTCACGCTCGCGCGGGGGGACCTCGTGGAGATCAGAGTTGTTGTCGAAGCAGGACAGGTGCTCTGGTGCAAGATCAAAGAGGTCGCGTCCGGGGGGAGATTAGGCTACGTACACTGCAAAAACCTAACGGGAGAGTGGCCTCCAACCCCCGCACCTCCCACGGTGACAGGTCGTCCTAAGGAAGAGGCTCCTCCAGTAGTAGTCGGGCCCCCCGAGGTTCCGCAGGCAAGCCCCAAGCCACCACGAGCCCCGGCTGTCGCGGAGAAACCGGTCCCAAAACCGATGGCGAAGGTGACCGAGCCCGAGATCAAGAGGGAGAAGCGATATACCCTCCAAGTCGCCAGTCTGGGCGTCGAGCGGAATGCCCTCACCCTCAAGAAGCAGCTAGAAGGACTCGGATATAATCCGGTCATCCGCATGACCACGGTCCCCATTACTCGCCATCGAGTCTATGCCGGGGAATTTAGCAGCCGTGAGGAAGCAGAAAAGACGGCGCGGAGTCTGAACGTTGATGGGTTTCCATCCAACCTAGTCGAAATCGAGGGAGGGAAATTCCGTCTGGAGGTCGGGTCATCGTTTCATCTGAACGAGGCCATCGATTTGGCCCGCAGTCTACGAAAGAAGAATTACACGTCCAAGATCGACTCCGAGACTGCCCCCACCCCAGTGCACCAAGTGCGGATTGGCGAGTATGAGAACCGAGCGGAGGCCCAGAAGGCCGTTGAGGCTCTGAAGAAGGAAGGGTTCACACCCCTGATGGTGAGGCAGTAATTTTCTTACCGGAGCGGGGAATGGCTGACCAACAGCCGGCAATGTCCTGCGCCGGTAAAGGCCGGCAAGGTCCTCTGGAGCGCACCGTAAATAGATGCACCGAGATCGAACGCGAACACAGGAGGAAGGAGGGGTCAGGGGTGACATACGCACGGGACCATCGGCGGGCCGTTAGAAGGATCAAGGAAAAACAGCAGAAGAAAGGCGAAACTCTTCGCAAATGGGAGAAGAAGCGTTTGGAGCATGACAAGCAATTAAGTGGCGGCGAAAAAAAGGGTGAGTGATGGGATTCTGGAAAATGCTTAGGGGGGTTTTTGGGAACCCGCAAGCTCTTGCTGAGAGCGTTGTTGAGACTCAGGTTAAGTGCTTTGCGAAATTTATGTTAGAACATGCTGAGCGCGACCCCAACGCTTGGTTAGCTATGACGCTTCAGTCCCGTGGGACATGGGGCGGTCAGCCTGAAGTCTGGTACTATTCTGAGACAGCGCCTTTCTCGCTAGCGTCTATGACGAGTAAAGCTCCTCAGCCACCAATCGCCCTTGGCCTCTACATTCTCTCCAAGGAAAGGCCAGATCTAATCCTCCCCTATATGTCTGATGACTTTGATTTTATCATGTCTCCTATCGTTGAGATGGCCAAGCGGGGAGAAATCGTTAGTCGATGGCGCCAGGTGAATCCCTGGACAGCAAGACATTTCCCCAGTAGTGGCCCTAGCAATCCATAACTGGGGCAGGTAGGTTATCGCGGCATGTCGTACTGATAGGGGAGGGCTGAGCGATGGGCATGCTCTACAAGGTTGACAAGGTCATCTGGAGCGCACCGTAGGAGGGCCTTGCAAGCAGGCGGGTTCACGATCACTCGCGCCTGCCCAGTGCTCTCAGGGGCGGCGCGATGAACCCAGTCACTACGAGGCGACAAACATTTATAGGGTGGTGCCGGTTCGTCTCTGGCTTTCAAGACTGTTATAAGACGGTGCCCGTACCATCCCACATAGTTCCAGGCTGATCGAGGTGATACGGTTGGCCCATCCACCATCACACGCCCACCGGCCCGTCACGCACGCATCTAGCTCTGACCCCCACGTCATATATTACCTATCTATATCTAACTTATGTCCCTGGCGGTGAAACACCCTGCGATATATAGGTAGAGAGGAGATCAAGGCGGTGCGGCGGGAGTTGGAGGGGACGCGGGCGTGCTAGGGGTTGCACGCGTGAAATTAAACTTTCTTCCGAGCAAGCCGCCCTTTTTTTGCGCGCGGCATAGCCTTGATCCGCGCCTCCCGGACCAGGGCCTCGGACCGGGGCAGGCCGTTTTCCTCATAAAGTAGTTCGACCGGCAGGCGGGTCCGGGTGTAAGCGGCGCCCTTTCCCGCCTGGTGCTTCCTCAGGCGCTCCTGCACGTCCTTGGCGATCCCCGTGTAGTAGGTCCCGTCCCGGCAGCGCAGGATGTAGACCGACCATGTGGTCGCCTGCCGCCGGGGGTCCTCCGCCATCCGCTGGAGCATCCTCAAGTACTTCGGCTTCATACCCGACCATTATAGCCGATTGAAATTGGGGGATCAGCAAGTCTTCGTCCGGCTGACCAGGAACGGGGGTGTCTGCTGTTGGTGTCTACATAGTGTCTCAATAGTGTCTGCTTTTTGGAACGAGACAGTGAAATTGAATGGTTAGCTCATATTGGTCTGCGCACTGAGACAAAGATCGCACAAACGGCATTCGGCAGCTTGCACTGCGCCTCGTGAATAGGTTCGTTCGGCATGCTATCGCGTCCGATTTCCCCCCTCCCGCATTGAGAGCACCCCCAATCTCTCCTGCACATGATGTGCAGAAAATTTCCGTAATTTATTGGCTCGCCAGGCGCTTGGTTTGACACAATCTGAGGTGGCGCGTCAGATCGGCCTGCCGCTCCGGGATCTTGGTGATGTGCTGGGGTGATGAGCGCGCCAGTGACCACATCGGGAATTTCATTGTGGCGATGTCCCATAAGAAAAAAGGCGGTAAAAACGTGCGAACTTTTTTGAGGATGGTATAAATTTTGCTCTGTATGTAGTGTGTAAAGTCAAAGCGGCGGCTCATAATAAGACGGGACCGGCCCTGAACGGCTCTTTTTTTTAGCCCAGCAGCCGCACGTGCGGGAGATTCGGAAGAGAAACGACGGATGATTTGTCTGAACTGCAAACAGCCCTTCGAGGCGCAGAGAGAGGATGCGACATACTGCGGCGGGCGATGTAGGGCCGAGGCATCCCGAAGGCGCCGGGACCGGGAACTGGCGGCTGCGCTGGACGAGGCGGAGAGAGCCTTGGGGAAGATCCGGCGGGTCATGTGGGGCGAGGAAGCAGATGGAAGATGATGGACTTTCTTGCCGCTAGGGAGGCGTCGAGGGGGGAGCACATGTCTGCACACCAAGCGATTCCGCATGCATCAACGGAACAGATCATGTCTACTATTATCTCCCTGTCTCAGACTGAGGAAGGTCGGGCCTACATCTCTCGCTGTCGACGGGTGTGGGAATCGATCTCCAGGCGCATAGTCGACCTCGATCTCGATCTTTCTGTTTTTTCCGGTAAGGATATACTTGAACTCCGGTCACCGGGCTGGAAATGGCTGTACTTAATTCATACCAGCATCCCGGAAAGGTACCGAACCACTTCGGAGGCCGATGATAGGCTATTCTTCCTGTTCCTGCTTCTCATACAGTGCTCCACTGTCCGGGAAGCATTGGACTGCTGGATTGATGCCTGCATCGACATTGCGGTTTTTTATTGGATCGGAGAAGAGATCGCCAGGCGCTCTACACGGCTTCCCCTTACTCTCAATATCTTACTGCTTGTTAAATTCAGGGGTCTGGAGCCAGAAAGGGAACTCCTGAAGCCATTTAACGTAATTCCTTTTCTACACGATCCGGAAAAAAAACGGGAATATGTAGCACAGCGGGCTTTGGTCTTCTATGAAGAATTGGAGAAGATCCGATGCCTTCCACACGACGACTTTATGGCCAACGTGTTGGATGCGGAGCTGGAATACCTCCCCAAGCGGCTGAAAGATCGGAAAGCCAGCCTCCAGCGGGGTCCAAGATGGATTACCAAGGACAGGGAGAACGAAACAATCATCATGCCCCCGTCTCCCCGCAAAAAAAATCGTCCAAAATATCGATCGGCCCCCGAGGAGCCGCCAGAACAAGTCGTAACCATCCGAAAGAGACCGCCTGTCTTCCCTTTCGAGTATATTAAGTCGGAGGAGCGTCTGCCAACCCGCCATCAGGCCCAACAATTGGAGAAGGCTTTCGGCCCAAAGGCCCCCGATATCCTAGAAATCATATTGAACCCCGAGGTTTGGGGAACGGAAGGGACGGAGAGCGGTCAGGTCATAAGGCCACCGAGCCAGGCTGAGATCGCCCGGCAGGTTGGCCTGACCGACCGGCAAGTGCGAAAATATCTCAAAAAGATAGAGTCACGACCGGACGAACTCATTGAAATTTTTGGCTTCGACTTGAATCCCAGGAAACGCCACAAGTAGGCTGGTCTCCGCTTTTTCTTTGCACCATCTTTCTAGCCCCCCTACGCATTCCAGCATTCACGATTTTTTCCGATCCAGTTCCGCTTTTCCGCCCCTCATGCCGGATACCTAGGTGTATCCAGGAGAGGAGGAGGTGGGCATGCGTAGCGAGTTTGAGATGCGGATCATCGTTGGTCCGAACGGGGTGTTGAAGGTCCAAGTTGCCGCCGAGAAACTTGAAGCGCAAATGGCCGCTACGGCGCTGTATGAACGGCTAGTTCCAGCGATTCGAAAATTAGACCAGGCGGTCCGCCGGGAGATGAGAAGTGAGCTATGACCTTCACTTCCACAGGCGAGACCGGTTTGGCACATGATGTGCCGATCTCATTTAAGTGGGAGGCAGGGGGATATGGAGCGACAACAACTTGAGGACATGGCTGTTCATTTGGAGCGGACACATTCTTCGCCGGCTTCCTTCACATGCGTGGGGGAAGTTATCAATGGCAAATTTGTGCCCTCCCATATCGAGATCCACGTCGCCACATTGGAAGAGCAGGAACGCATTCAAGCGTTTCTAGCGACATTAGGGTTAAAAAACGGAGATGACATTGGTTAATGCCAAACGGCGCCTTAGACCAAGGTCATGAATCTCTGATGACTATTGCTGGCTGGATCAAATTTCACCGCAAGACGATGGAGAGCACGGTCTGGGGTCTGTCTCCTGGACAGTTTAAAGTCTGGGCCACGTGCCTCCTGATGGCGAACAACATCAGCCGGAAATGGTTCGACGGGACCGGTAAGGTGGAAATTGCTCGGGGCAGCTTCGTGACTAGCGAGCCGAAGCTCGCAGAGATGGCTAAGGTCTCCAGAAAGGTCGTCAGGGGCGCTTTGGTCAACCTCGAACGAATCGGTTCAATTCGGGCCAAGAGGAGGGCCAAGAGATATACGGAGATAACAGTACTGAATTTCAACGCTTATCAATCATCAGAGCAGACTGAGGGCCAAGAGGAGGGCCAAGTAGGGGCCAAGCGAGGGCCAAGTAAGGGCCATAACGTGAGAATGGAAGAATGTAAGAAAGAGATATTGTCGAGTTCTAACGATCTCGGTGCCATCAGGGAAATCGTCTCGTACTTGAACCAGAAGGCTGACACGGCATTCAGGACTTCAACGCAGAAAACCCGTCAGCACATCCGTGCCCGCTTCAGTGAGGGCTTTACAGTGGAGGACTTCAAGGCCGTGATCGCCTGCAAGGCAGACGAGTGGCTGAACGATGCCAAGATGTCCCGATTCCTCAGGCCGAAGACGCTCTTTAGTAGTGAGAACTTCGAGGCATATTTGAATGAGGCGAAGAAGACGGAAATGCGGGGGGAAATGCGGATAGGCCCCGACTATTGAGGAAAGCCCTATGAGACAGCAGGACATCGCTCGCAAAGTGCTCTCCAAGGCTTTATTTGATTCCCAGGCGGTCCTGCCCATGATCAGGCAGTGCGACCCCGAGGATTTCCCTGATGACCTCAAGCCAGTGTTTCTGTCAATCCGTGAGGCGGCGATGGAGGGCCGGGAGGTCAGTGTCGAAATCCTTCAAGACGTGAAGCCAGAACTGAAGGATCGGGTGATTGATTACGTCATCGAGGAGACGGTCGGGACGGATCAGGAGTATTGGGTCCGCCGCCTGAAAGAGTGTGCGAGTGAGCAGCGCTTGATCCGGGCTTCCAAGCAGATTGCCGACTTGCTCCTGAAAGACCAGCGTCCGTACGGTGTAAAGAGGCTTGAGGCGCAGCGGATATGGGACCAGGCCATAGGTGAAGGTGCAGAGCTGAGCCGGATGGTTCGCCTACGAGCGGTTCACGAGGAGAGAAGTACCATCGAGTTTCGTCCCGTGGGCTTTCCCATGTGGGAGATGCTGACCAAGGGATTGGCCCCTGGAAGGATCAACGTGCTCGCCGGAAGACCCAGCCGGGGAAAAACCACGCTGATGGTTCAGTGGGCGACCAATATGGCAAAGGCGGGTATGCCAACCCTCGTCGTCCCGCTTGAGATCGGGGCCTCGGAGACGGCGGAGCTGGCGGCGGCGCAAGGCTGTTTATCTGACGAGGAAGTCTACGTCCTGCAGGATTCACCGTGCTGCTGGCCCACGCTGGCCCTCGACCTGAGATGGGCGATCCAAGCTGGCGGTATTAAGGCACTCTTTATCGATCACCTGGGCTTCATCAGGATGCCCCGCCGCAAGGATCAGACCCGTGTGGAGGAGATCCGGGAGATCCTCCAGAGTCTTCGGAGTTTACTGCAACAGACCGGAACGGCCTGCCTTTTGGTCTGTCAGTTGAACCGGAACGTGGAGGGGCGCCGGTCCGAACAACCAACGCTGGCAGACATCAGGGAATCGGGCGAGATAGAGCAACAGGCGGACACAGTAAACTTCCTGTTTGGCGAAAAAGAGGAGCTTACGAAGGCTCAAGTGCGGTTAGTGCTCCGAGTGGACAAGAACCGGTACGGGCCGACAGGCAACGTAGAAGTTATTTTCGACCGGCCGAAGCGCCGCTTTACAGAAAAGCGAGGGTAAACAGAACCAGCGGCACACGATGTGCCAGACGCTACCTGGCAGATATGCACACAAGTTAACTCGGCAGGCAAAAGGAGTACCCATGCGACATCTTGTCAAAATGCTTCCATCAAAGTCACAGCAGATCGACGACTTGGAAAGGTGCATTTCTCGGCCCCTTGGTCCAAAAGAGGTTCCTTTTGAGACGGAGAAAAGGCAGAAGAAACGCCACGAAACTATTGAACGCGTAATGCGTCCTTCACAGGGAGGTTTTCGGACAGCACCCAACCTTGGGCCTAGTGAAAGAAAGACAACGGTCGGGACAGAAGAACACGCGCTAAAAGAAAGGAGCAAACATGCAAAACCAGATCGCAGTCGAATCTGACGGCTTAGGACCACTGGCAGGGGTCGTAGGTGGAGGTATAAGAGGAGTAAACGACAAATCAGCATGCCTTGTTGAGAACTTCAAACCCACAGTTTATGAACTGGAAGTTCTAGCGAGACATTATCTGGAAAAGATCCGGGACATAGAGTTTTGGGAGAGGTTCTATCGTACGACCGGCAGCTATCAGATAAGGATGCGTCCATTTGCATCTCGAAGGCTGGCGACCATCGAAAGCGCCTTAGGCGAACAGAGATTTCAAAACGCGATCGCCAGCACTGAGGAAGAGTGGAATAAGGTGTTCGCTGAGGCGGAGGAGATCGAAAGCAACCTGGAACCGTGCAAGCGTTGTGGGGCACAACGAAATTACTACGACTACGCAGACCCACATATCCCTGATGGCTACTGCAGCACATGCGATCCGGCAAGTGGCCAAGCGGACGATCGCTGCGATGTGAAGGGCTTACAGGCCACCCTGACGGAAGAAGAGATGGCGGCAGCTCGCCAATGGGTGGAGCAGAATCAGCGACGAACCGAGACCCATATTTCGAGAATGACCGGGGGGCCGGATGATTGACCGGCATTAAATGCCTATCCGATTAATGAAGCGCAATAAGCTGAGGAAGCGGGCACTTAGACTAACCGGGAGCCTTTCCGGAGAATGCATGTAACTCAGGGAATGAGTGTTGTTGACAGCATCGCAATTCAGACGGACCTAGATCCGTACCTCTCGCTGAAGGCGCTCTCCGACTACTCGGGGCTGTCCGTCAGGACATTGCGAAAGGCCTTGGCCGACCCAGCGCACCCGCTTCCCCACTACCGCCTGGAGGGCAAGGTCTTGGTCCGCCGGTCCGAGTTCGACGGCTGGATGGCTCAATTCCGACGCGATGGTGCTGATTTGAATCGGTTGGTCTCTCACATCATAAAGGAGGTAGCACAATGAGTTCGATCGAACGCAGTACAAACTCACCCGAGCAGCCGGAGGAGACCCAAGAAGGGGTTGTAGATGCCAATGCTGGGAGGGAGTGCACGATTGCCCAGGATCGTCCCTCCACGGCCCAGGAAAGCCGTCACGTGACGCCTTTGTTGCCATGCCAGTGCGGATGTGGGAGGCCCCTGGATTCCCCAGGTCGCGGCGAGGCCCGAAAATACGCAACACCCGCTTGCCGTACCAGGGCCTGGCGTCGCCGACGGGACCCGTGCGCGGGTGCTCCCTCCACCACGCCGGCTTTACATGGCGGCCAAGACGAGGGGAGGTTGGCGTGATGACTGTAAGCCTAGCCTCGTTTGCCTCAGATCTTGTTTGTGGTACAGTGACGCCGCCGCGTCCTGTACGCCCGGGGAGGTGATGCAATGGGCGTGCGGGTCAGAGAGAAAGACGGCAGCTGGTGGGTGTTTATCAACCACCAAGGCAAGCGGAAGGCGAAAAAGATCGGCGATCGCAAGGCTGCCCTGGAGGTGGCGAGGAAGCTGGAGGCGCGGCTGGCGCTAGGGAAGCTGGCCATTTTAGACGAAGCCTCGGAGCGGCGACCCACATTCCAGGACCATGCCGACCGGTGGCTTGAGACTTACGCCAAAGGCCAATGCCGTGTGAGCACCTACACCACGTACGGTACGCTTCTGCGGCAGTATGCTTTCCCTCGCTTCGGAGTCAAAGCCCTCTCAGACGTTAGCCGAGGGGACCTCAAGTGCCTCATCGCGGAAATGCTCAAGCGGGGTCTTCGGGGCAAGCCGTTGAGTCGTAGCACCGTCCGGCAGGTGGTGGCCGTGATCCGGGAAATCTATAACCACGCAATCGAGGACGACTTACAGCTCACCAATCCAGCTGCCCGTCTAGGGAAGTACTTGAAGGCGAAGGCCGACTCCCGCCTGAAGAGCAATCCTCTGACGGAGGAGGAGGCGGGCCGATTCCTGCAAGCCGTGCAGGATTACGCTCCCCATTATTACGCGCTGTTCCTCTGTCTCGTTCGGACTGGCCTCCGCATCGGAGAGGCCTTCGGGCTGCAGTGGGGGGATCTCGACTTTCAGGGGCGCTTCATCGAAGTACGGCAGAGCTATACGCGCGGCCGGATCGAGCCGCCGAAGAACGGAAAGATCCGCCGCGTGGACATGTCCCTCCATCTTGCAGACACGCTAAAACAGCTCCGAACGCTTAGGGAGGCCGAGGCGGCGTTGACTGGGCAGGAGCTTTCACCGGAGGCATGGGTTTTCACGAATGAGGTTGGCGGGCCATTGGACGAGAGCAATCTTCGGCGGCGCGTGTTCCACCGCTGCTTGGCCCGGGCAGGCCTTCGGAGGATCCGCCTCCACGACCTCCGCCATTCCTACGCCAGCATCTTGCTGGGACGGGGCGAATCTCTGGTGTACGTCAAGGAGCAGATGGGGCATCACTCGATCAAGGTCACGGTCGATACCTACGGCCACCTGATCCCTGGCGCGAACAAGGCGGCGGTGGACCGGTTGGACCCGATTTTGACTGCAACCAAACGCAACCTATACGCAACCGAAACAAAAAGGGCTCACGGCACGACGCCGTAAGCCCTCGAAATTTCTGGTGGAGCTGAGGGGATTCGAACCCCCGACCTCTTGACTGCCAGTCAAGCGCGCTCCCAACTGCGCCACAGCCCCGAAAAATCAAGGAGCTGAGAGACACCCAGCTCCCACGAGATTCTTGATACTCCCGCCCGCCGGTGGCTGTCAAGGAAAAAGATGGAAAGGGAGGGACAAGCAAATTGCCTTGAATTTCTCTTCAGTCTCGCCTATAAGACGAGGACCGGGAACAAAGGGGGGGCTTCTGCGTTTATACCTCATATGGACCGGAACCGCCCCATACTTCATAAGCGAAATCAGCAGGTTCAGGAGATGAACACCTTGGAGATGACCGACAGCCGCAACGACAGAAATTTTCGCATCGACCCTTCATGGTTGACTCTAGCAACCCTTCTCCTCTTCCTCATGATCTTCGCCGCCTGTGGACAGGACTCCGGTCCCGCGGCGAAGCAAGTCACCGCCGAGGCGGAACACATCACCCTCGAGTCGGAGACCCTTGCCCCGGATTTTACCCTCCCCGATCTGAATGGCACACAGGTGAGCCTCTCACACTACAAGGGAAAAGTGGTCCTCCTCAACTTTTGGGCGACCTGGTGTCCCCCCTGCCGCCTCGAGATGCCGACCATGGAGGAAGCCTACCGGAACTACAAGACGAAAGGATTCGAGGTGGTCGCGGTCAGCGTTGACGCCGGTCCGAAGAGCGCCATCCAGCACTTTCTGCAAGAGCTCGATCTGAGTTTCCAGGTCCTCCGAGACCCCCACATGGAAACGCTGCGGACGTTTCGAAGTTCCGCGCTCCCGACCACCGTCGTGATCGACCGCCGCGGAATCATCCGATGGCGAGAACTCGGCTACCGTGACTGGACCGATCCGGAATCGACAAAGCTTATCAAGGACTTGCTCGGCGAGCGCGCCTCATAACTAGAGACCGCCGGTATTGCAGACTCATCCCCGTTTGAGCCACGTTGCAATATCTCCTGCCACGTCCTCTTCGCGCCAACCGTACCCGAGATAGATCAGACGGATTCTGCCCGTCCGGTCCAGCAAGAAAGTCATGTTCGTATGGTCAATGTCCCCCCGCCCTTGCGCAACAGTCACCACGCCGAACCGATCCCAGATCCGGGCCAACTCCCCCGGTGTGCCGGTGAGAAAAGCCCAGAAGGAAAAGTCGGCGCCGTACCGACGGCCATAGGTCCTCAGGGCCGCAGGGGTGTCGACCGTCGGATCGGTGCTAATGCTCAAAAGGTAGACCTGTGTCTGAAGGCCTCGCGCCTCGAGGAGCTGTTGAATCCGTCGAAACTTGGCCGTGGCGAGCGGGCAGACGTCAGGACAACTCGTATAGATAAAATTGACCAAGACGACCTTGCCCGACAGGTCCTTAAGGGCAAGCTGTTTTCCCCCTTGAGTGATCAGCGTAAAGCGAGGGGCGCGGTGATAGATCGCCTGCTGCCTCAACGGTGGTGTCCCGCGTTGCAGAGGCTCATGGGCCAGGCCGTCGGCCCCACCACACAGCAGGGCGAGACCGACGAGCCCTGCGCGAACGATCAGACGAGACATCCTTCCTGCTCCTACCTGAGACCCTGCACTCCTGCGGGATCGAGCCCCCGGGAGATCGCCGCCCTTTTCTCCGGCAGGGCGCGCAGGTATTGATACACCGCCTCGCGCTCCACCTCCGTCAGGCTCGGACCGAAGGCGGGCATGGCCTGTCTGCCCCGGGCGATGACTCCAAGAAGCTCCGCCTTCGACTTCTCCCGGACCGCCATCTGGAGATTTGCCGGATTGATCCCCATCAGTTTGGCCGTGGGACCGTCCCCTGTGCCTGTCTCTCCATGGCAGGTGTAGCAGCGCCTGGCGTAAATCTGCCGTCCCTCCTTCATGCCGTCCGCGCTTCCACATGCGGAGAGAACACAGGAGAGCCAAAGAAGGGTCCCCCACATCGTCTTCCAGGCCAACTGGCGAAACAGGCGCACCATTGCCTCACAGGGACTCAATGGGGAGGACATAGATCTGGCGGGCCAGTTCCCCTCCCAACGTACACCGGGCCTCCCCCACTTCCAGCGACATAGGTCCACCAAACGGGGCTTTCTCCAAGAGCGTCACCCGGACATCGGGGAAAAGGCCTAACGTTGCGAGGTACCGAAGCTTGGCCGGTTCCTGATCCGCAACCCGCTTGATGACGGCGGCCGTCCCTGGACTCAGCTCGCTGAGGGGGAAGCCGAGAGGATCGTCGACTTCCCCTCCTTTTGTAGGGATCGGGTCCCCGTGAGGATCGGTCACGGGATGGCCGAGGCGCTCAGCGATCCGTTCCTCCAGTTCTTCAGAGATCACGTGTTCCAGCCGATCCGCTTCCTCGTGAACTTGATCCCACGGCAGGCCCAGTGCCTCCACCAGATACAGCTCCAGGAGCCGATGGTGACGGATCACCTCAAGAGCCATCCGCCTGCCGGCAGGTGTCAAGGCCACTCCTCTGTACCGGGTGTAGCGAACCAGGCGCATGGCGTGAAGTCGCTTGATCATCGCAGTGACCGACGGGGCCGCCACATCCAGCGCGACGGCTAACGCCTTCGTCATCACCTTGCCCTCTTGCTGCTCCAGGACGTAGATCGCCTTGAGATAATCCTCAATGGCCTGGCTCACCGGGCGAGGCTCCATCATCCTTCCTCCTACATGGCCACCAACAATCCGGTAAGGTACATGACCAGAAAGCCCGCCAAGAGCCCCGCAAGATTGTGGCGCATGGTTAAGAATTCAAGCACCGGCTTCTCTTTAGCCTGGAACCGCACAACCTCGTAGACCACCTGCCAAATTGCGCCGGCTCCAATCGCCAGAAAGAGGATCGCCATCGGGACCGAATATGTCAGGCCGCCGAGCCAGGTGCCGGCGATGGTGGGGGCCCCAGCCAATAGTCCTAGGAATAAAAAATGATACCGAGCCGGGGCGCCCCGAAGCATTGGCGAGACAATAGCCAGCCCCTCGGTCGTATTGTGGATCGTAAAGCCGAGAACCAGAAAGGCCCCCAGGGCGACCTCCCCGAGCTGGTAGGCCGCCCCGATGGCTAATCCCTCACCGAGGTTATGGAGTCCGATGCCGAGGGCGATGAGATAGGCCAATCGCAAGCCGTTGGCCGACGTGTGACCGCCCCCCTCTTTCCTGCGCTGCCCCAGCGCCATCAGACCGAGGAAGCTTCCAATGAGGCCCATTGCGATCAAGGCCTCGCCCTTGAAGACCGGCCCAATCTGCCCAACTGCCTCGAAGGCCTCCCTGAGGGCATCGAGACCAAGGAAGGCGAGCAGGCCGACGGTAAAGCTCAAGAGACCCTCGATCCACTGCCCCTTCACGGCCGTGAGAAAAGGAAACCACAGCAGGCCGAGGAACACCGGAATCACGCCGACGTACGTTCCGAGGAGGGCAAAAAGGAGGAAGTAGCGCCAGCCGGGGACAGGGGTCAACGTGGTGACATCGACCCCCTTCGTGAAGACGATTCCCGCATCGGTGATCACCGTCACCTCGTGCGGTTCTCCCTCCACCCATTCGTAGGGAATGGTAACAGTCGCCTGGGCGAGGCGGCCGAGCTCGGGTCCGGGTGTCGCCGTAAACGCCCAGATGGCGTCGTTGACCAGCACCTGGCCGATTCGCAATGGGCCCGGCCCGGTATTGCGGACCCACACGACAAACTTGCCAGGGTAAAAAGCCATCCGTTCGATCGTGAGCCGCTGGAGCGCCTCGGGAGGGACGGGAGACGGACCCAGGAGCAACGTCTCCGACGACAGAAAGACGAAGATCATCGCCCCGAGGAGCACCAGGGGGAGCAGGGCGAAGAGGACGAGACGTACGCCGCGTGGAGCGGTCTGAAACGTTCCTCCCTCGGTCCGGTTCATGCCCCCTCCTCGGTGGACAGGACCTTGAAGACCCCAATCCACCCGAGCTCCGCAAACTCGGTCTGATGTGCGTGAAACAGGAACGTTCCCGGGAACTTATAGTTAAACTCCATGACCCCGCGTTCGCCCTGGCAGAGCATCACCGTGTCGGTGTACTCGTACTGATCCAGCCTGGTCCCGGTCCGGAAGAACTTAAAGAATGTCGCGTGGGTGTGAATGGAGTTGACGAGATCAAACTCGGTCATGTTCACCAGATAGATGCGAAGTGGCTCGTGCTGCAGCACCTCGATGGGATGTTCCAGGAAGTAGTTGGCCACGCCATTCACGGTGTAGAACTCGTTCTCACCGTCGAAATCGGTGTCGAAGCCGTTCATCACCATGACCATTTCTTTTGCCGGTGGTCTCGGCTGCGCCGGATCAATGATGAAGGCTCCATAGAGTCCCTTGTGGATGTGCTTCTTAAGCGGCATGACATGACAGTGATACAGATGAACGCCAAAGGGATCGGCGGTGAACTCGTAGCAAAATCGGCCACCCGGCGGGACAACCTCGAACACCCCATCCATATTGGCCGGATGAAAGCCGTGGAAGTGTATGGTGTGCGGCATGCTGGAGGCGTTCAGGAAGTGAAGTCTGATGAGATCCCCTTCGCGACAGCGGAGGGTGGGCCCCGGGACATACCCGTTGAAGGTCCAGCCAGGAAACTTGACGCCCGGTGCCACCTCGATCTCGCGGTCCTGAGCAATGACGGTGTATTCTCGCTGGGCCTGACCTCCGGAGAGTTGTTTTACCCGTCCGTAGTCAAAGCTACTCAGAAAGGTCATTGGATCCGACACCTGAAGAGGGGGGGGAAGGTCGGCCACGGGGACCTGAGCGGCCTCAACGGTGCTCGTCGAATAGGGCGGAGGAGCCGAAGATGTGGCTCCAGATTCCTCCCCCTGACCGGGGGGCCTCTTTGCCGGGTCTGCCAGGGACGCCGTGGCTGTTCCCAGAAAGCCTAAACCGACGAGGCTCCCCAGAAACCGGCGACGGCTCAAACCTGCCGCAAAGAGGGATGGCTCTTTTGGTCTCTGACCTTGTTCGTCCATACCGCAAGCCCCATCACGCCAAAATACACAGCGTCACTGAATGATGTATTTAGATACATCTAATAATTAAGTTTGTCAAGTATGTCTTTGCGCCGTGCACCCCACCCTTCCCTCACCGGCCCAGAGTCACGCCTTTGTTGGCATAACCCTGATGGGTCCCCACTCAATGCTCGACGATGCCCCTCCTTGACTCCCCCCACGCTGATTGATATTTTTTCGACTATTCTCGATAATGAGTGGAGAGCGGGATGCCTCAGGGCTCTTGAACCCCACGGAAGGGCGGCGCAGAATCCGCGGGACAACTGGGCCCTGTTCTTGCAACTCATTGACCAGATTACATCCATCAGGAAACTCGGCGTGAAACGGACCATGCACATTGAGCTGTCGATCAACGGGATACACTGCGCTGCCTGTGCTACGCTGGCCGAGCAGGCCATCGCCAGCCTCCCCGGCATCAAGGCAGCACAGGTGGACCTTGGGTCAGGAAAGCTCCACGTCGAGCCGGGTGACCGGGAGGCGGACCTGGCCGTTATCCGCCAGCGGATGGAGGCTCTCGGCTACCAACTTGGTGATGCCACCGGCCCTCTCACTTCGGTCCTCGAGGTCGAAGGGATGCACTGCGCCGACGAAGTAGCGGCCCTAGAGAGAAAACTATCCCCGCTGCCGGGGGTTGAAGGAATCACCGCCGACGTCGTGGGTCAGCGTTTGCGGGTCAAACATGACCCCACGCAGACCTCACGCCATGAACTCCTGGAAGCGGTCGCCGAGACGGGAATGACCGCGCGGGCCGTGGGTGACGGCCGAATGAGGAGACCGCCCGATCCTTTCTGGACACGGTACAAGAAGCTCATCCTGACCGTGACCTCAGGATGCCTCACCGGGACCGCAATGGCCCTCACACTCTTCGGGTTTCCGCAGAAGACCACCGTCCCGATTTACCTGGCCGCTGTGGTGACGGGAGGATACCGCATCGCACGGACTGGCCTTTTGGCGGCGCGGCAACTCAATCTGGATATCAACTTCCTGATGAGCATCGCCATCCTCGGCGCCATGTATATCGGCGAATGGGCCGAGGCAGCCACCGTCACCTTCCTTTTCGCGCTCGCGGAACTCTTGGAGTCCTACAGTATGGACCGCGCCCGGACCGCCATTCGTTCCTTGATGGAGCTGGCCCCGCCGCAGGCCCTCGTTCGTCGCAATGGAGACGAGCAAACACTATCGGTGGAAGAGATCCGACTTGGTGACATGCTCATTGTGAGGCCCGGCGAAAAGGTTCCCCTCGACGGAAAGGTGATCAAGGGCGCCTCGGCGGTAAACCAGGCCCCCATCACTGGCGAGTCGATGCCGGTACAAAAGCGGGAAGGAGACGAAGTGTTTGCCGGGACCATTAACCAGCAGGGGGCTCTTGAGATCGAGGTTACCCATCTGGCTGCGGATACGACGCTCGCCCGAATCATCCATTTGGTTCAAGAGGCACAAGCCCAGAAGGCCCCCTCGCAGCGTTTCGTTGATCAGTTTGCGAAATACTATACCCCCTCGGTCATTACGGGTGCGTTTTTGATCGCCATCATCCCCCCTCTCTTTTTGGCCCAGCCCTTTGATTCCTGGTTCTATCGAGCCCTCGTGCTTCTGGTGATCTCCTGTCCCTGTGCCTTAGTCATTTCCACGCCAGTGACCATCGTCTCCGGCCTGGCGACAGCGGCCCGCAATGGCGTCCTAATCAAGGGGGGACGCTTCCTCGAAGGCCTTGGGGCGCTCAAGGCTATCGCTTTTGATAAGACCGGGACCCTCACCCGCGGCTTTCCCGCCGTGACCGACATCCTCACCTGTTCACAGTTCACCGTTCACAGTTCACAGAAAGATCTTGCTCCTGCCGTGAACCGTGAACCGTCAACCGTGAACCGCGACCAACGGGAGCTGTTGCGGATCGCGGCGGCCATCGAAGCCCGATCAGAGCACCATCTCGGACAGGCCATTGTCCAGAAGGCGCGTGAACTCGGGATCGAGTGGCCGGAGGTGGAGGAGTTCCTGGCTCAAACCGGACGAGGGGCGCAAGCCCGTATCGAGGGACGGAGCTTTTTCATCGGGAACCACCGATTCGCCGAGGAGATGGGCTTTTGCAGTTCGGACGTGGAAGCAAATCTGGACGAACTCGAAGCGGAGGGGAAGACCACCGTTATCTTGGGAACCCAAGCGGGGGCGGTCGGGATTATCGCCATCGCCGACCAGTTGCGAGGACAGGTTGCTGAGGTCCTCCGAGGATTGAGGGCGACGGGCATGCGGAAGCTTGTCATGCTCACCGGCGATAACTGGGGGACTGCCGAAGCGGTCGCAAAGCGCTTGGGCATCGAGGAATACCTGGCAGATCTTTTACCCGAGGACAAGGTGGAGCAGGTCCGGGAACTGAGGCGACGATACCGCACTGTAGGAATGGTGGGCGACGGGGTGAACGACGCCCCGGCACTCGCGGCCGCCACGATCGGCATCGCTATGGGAGCGGCCGGGACCGACCAGGCTCTGGAGACGGCAGATGTCGCCCTGATGGCTGACGACCTCACGAAGCTCCCGTTCGCGATTGCTCTCGGGCACCGTGCGGTCCGCGTTGTGAAGCAAAATATTACACTTGCTCTCGCTATCAAGGCCCTGTTCCTTGCCTTAGCCATCCCCGGCTATGCCACCTTGTGGATGGCGGTCGGGGCGGACATGGGTGCCTCTCTTTTGGTTATCTTCAACGGTCTGCGCCTCCTACAAACAAAAACCTAAGAGGATAATCCGGTGAACGCATCTCGATCCGTGGCTACCTTGACTCTGGTGGCAAGCCTTCTGATCGGCTGCACACAGGAGGCAACTTATCGAGGAACGGCGCTTGACCCACCCCGACCCACGCGTGATTTTTCTCTCTCCGATCAATTCGGGAAGCTGGTGCGCCCATCCGACTTCGAGGGACGGGTCGTGGTTCTCACATTCATGTATACGTCCTGCCCTGACTTGTGTCCCCTCATTGCGGGTAAACTTCGGGAAACCGTCGAGTCCCTCGGGGAACTCATGCCGAAGGTCGCCGTGCTGGTCGTGACTGTGGATCCCGCACGTGACACGAAGGACCGTGTGTATGCCTATTCCCAGGAGCAGCAGATGCTCGAACGGTGGCATTTTTTGATCGGAGACAAGAGGGATCTCCGGCCGATTTGGGAGCACTACTGGGTAGGGAGGGTCTGGAAAGACGAAAACGGAGAGGTGATGCACCAGTCGCCCGTCCACCTCGTCGACCGACAAGGAAAGATTCGCGTCGTCCATGGGAGCAGCTTCAAGCCTAGCGAGCTGGCCCATGACATCAAGGCGCTCCTCCGAGGTTGAAGGCTCCCACTGAGATTCTCCTTTCAGTCCATGGGAGAAGTGATGATCACCTGGTCGGTCGTGGCGGCGGCCTTGGGCCTGTGCGGAACCGGCGCGTTGGTCGCAGACCCGAGCAGCCCGTGGCGGCACTATAGCCCGGAGCGGTGTTGGTTTTTAGGGATGGCGGCTCTTTTTCCTGCTTGGCTCATCGCCTTTCTTGGTCTCTTGGCGCCTTCGGGAGGATCAATACCCAAGATTGTGCTGATCACTTCATCGTCGGCCCCCCTCCTCGGCGTCATCATCACAGACACCGTGGTCAGGCACCTGCGACAGTCAAGCCGTAACCACGGCTCGATGACGTATTGGTTCCTCGGGGTTGCAGCGATGCTCCCCGGCTGGGGACTCGCCCTACTTGCCCTCAGCCTGATCGGTATGCCAAAATAGCCAGAACTTCAGTCACTCGTTACGGGGGCTACTTATTCGGACGTGCTCGACAACCCCGCATCGGCAACGCATGTTCTCAAACCTCAAGGAGGTAACCATGTATCTCACAACCCGCGGAAGATTGTTCAGTATGCTCACGGGAGTGGCCTTCGCCCTCTCGTTCTTGGTTCTGTCGTCCAGTTTTGCCCAGCAGAGCCCCCCCGCACCGCTCAAGACTGCGACGAAGGATAAACTCGGCACCTTTCTCGTGGATGGGAGTGGCATGACGCTGTACATCTTCGACAACGACACCGAGCCCGGGAAGAGCACGTGTGCCGGGGGCTGCGCCCGAGCATGGCCTCCTTACGCCCCAAAAACCGGTGACCCTACGCCTGCCGCTCCGCTTAGCATTATCACTCGAGACGACGGCTCCAAGCAGTACGGGTACAAGGGCAAGCCGTTGTATTACTTTCGAAGAGACAAGAAGCGGGGAGATACTGAAGGGCATGGGGCCGGGGATCGGTGGTGGGTGGTGAAGCCGTAGCGACCGCTTCGACGGAGGGAGAATGCATCCATGAAATTCAGAGGAAAGATCCCTTTGATGATCCTGCTTGGCGGATTCTTGTTATGCAACTCTGGAGCAGCCGACGAGCCGCCTGGCCATCACCATCCCGCTCAGTCCCCACAGAAACCGAAAGGGCCTGTGCGTATCACGATGGAGGAGCTACACAGACATGGGGGGACCCCACCGGGATGGAAGTTCACCATGCCCGCCGGTGACCCCGAGGCTGGACGTGCGGTCTTCATCAAGCTGGAATGCTATTCCTGTCACCAAGTACAGGGGGAAAGATTCCCCGCCAGCATGACAGAGCAGCGGCCCGGACCCGACCTCACCGGGATGGGGGCCCACCACCCTGTCGAGTACCTTGCCGAGTCCATCCTTGATCCGAACGCCGTGATCGTCACAGCTCCGGGCTTCACTGGTGAGGATGGCCTCTCGATCCATCCCAGCTACGCGGATCTCCTCACCCTTGAGGAATGGACCAGCCTCGTGGCGTACCTGAAAGGCCTCACCCCGGGCCATGCCCACACAACGAAGCCCAAATTCTACAAAGGGGAGGGGGAGGTTCGGATCGTGGACCCGACGGAGAACCTCCTCGTGGTGAAGCACGGGGAGATTGAGGGGTTCATGGGGGCCATGACGATGGGCTATCCGGTCAGTTCAGTGGATCTCCTGAAGGGGCTCAAGAAGGGGGACAGGATTAAGTTCAAAATCGATGCCGAAAAGGAGGTGATTATCGAGATCTCGCCAGTGAAGTAGCCTGGATCTCCGCGCTTGATTCCCTTGACATGATTTCCCCAAACATGTTAGCTATGGGCTCCGCTTCACAGGTTTCGGGAGTCGAGCCGTCACTCGTTAACCGTTTCTATTAGTTAGGAGGAGCCAGTCATGCGAAAAATACTCGCTTCTCTGATGGTCTTTCCGTTAGTCGTATTCTTTGCAGCGCCCGTCGTCTCGGCCTTCGAGTGTCCGAAGCATTTTGAAAAAGCCGAGGACGCCATCGATCAGGCTGCGGCGGCCATGGCGAAGCTCCCCAAGGAGAAGCAGGGAGAAGTCCACACCCTGGTCGACGACGCCAAGATGTTTTTGGGCTCGGCCAAGCACAACCACGAGAAGCCCGCGGCCGGAAAACTTGATCATGCTCGGGCAATCGCCAAGGCGAATGCCGCCTACGGTTTCGCGATCGCGGCGCAGATGCTCGCTAAGCGAACGAAGTAACCAAGTCCTCGGAAGCGCAGAGGCCCTCCCGGGTAACCCGGGAGGGCCTTTACTTTGACGGCCCCTCTGTATCTCGCGTTGGTCAGGGGGGAGAGAACATTCGGGGGGAGTCGCTCGGGACAGGCGCCGGCCGGCGCTTGCCAGTCGGAGCACTGACCAGGAGGATCCCGGTCGCCACCAATATCGCACCGCCGATCATGTTCGGACCCAATGGTTCACTGAGGAGCATCCATCCGGCCAGAACACCGAAAATCGGAACGGTGAAGAGAAAGCTTGTGGCTACCGAGGCGTCCACTTCCCGCAGAACGTAGATCCACAGTCCCCATCCGGCCATCGTGACCCCAAAGGCCAGGTACAGCAAAGCCAGGGCGAGACGACCCGTCACGTGCCATGCAGTCCAGGGCTCCAGAATGAGACTGAGAATGGAAGTGACGAACGCGCAGAGCACAACCTGCCAAAGGGTGAGAGCCAGCGGCGAAACTCTGATCACGAGTCGCTTGGCATAAATCGTCTGAAAGGCCCAAGAGAGCGCTGCCAGGAGAACAATGAAATCTCCCCGCCTCCACGAGGCGGCCTCCGGGAGATCGGTCTTCATCATCAGGATCACCAGCACCCCGAGAAAGGCCGCCGTGAGTCCTGCCATCTTGCGGGGATTCAGTCGATCCCCTGGTAGGAGAAAGTGCGCGAGGATCGCCACCTGGATCGGCTGCGTGTTCATAAAGACAGCCGACCGACTCGCGGCTGTCATCCCCGTCCCCCAGGTGACCAAGATCAGTGCGAGGGTGAACAACACGCCTACCCTGATGAACTGGGGGATGAGCGGAGCGGGAATCTCGAGCGAGGAGCCCCGCCACCTGGCCCAGAGCCAGAGCCCGATCCCGCCCAACCAGAACCGGACGGCCACATAACCTAGAACAGGCGCGTCCCATAGCCCAACCTTGAAAGCCACGGCCACGCCGCCCCAGACGAGGCATACGGTGAGTAAGGCCAGGAGGAGCCTGAGTCGCATCGAATCCGTTGCATCTCCTAGGGAAGAGAGAGCTCGAGCAATCGTCGCGGATCGAAACGCGCCTGCTGAAGGCGCGCGCCCCAATGGAGATGGGGACCGGTAACCCGACCCGTCGCCCCCACCCACCCGAGGACTTCTCCCTTGGCGACCTCCTGCCCCCGTTCCACGCGATATTTCTGCAGGTGAAAGTACATTGTGAAGAGGCCGCCTCCGTGATGCAGGATCACCGAATTTCCACTGAAGAACATCTCGCCGGTGTAAACCACCACTCCATGGTTGCTGGCCAACACCGACGTCCCGGCGGAGGTCCCGAAATCGATGCCGCCGTGGGGGCTCCGGGGTTGACCATTGATGATCCGCCGGAGCCCGAATTCGCTGCTGACCCCAACGGTTTCCTCGAGGGGCGAAATGAATTCCTCCCACCAATACGGGCCATCCTTCCACTTTCTCCAGATTGCAGCAAGCACCGCGCGCTCCTGGCGGACACGATCCAGCGTCTCCACATCGAGATCCACCATAGCCTTGGGAAGCTTCAGGTGCTGAACGGGAAACCGCCCGTCCACGATGCGGACCCGGTCCTCGAGGTGATATCGCGCGCCTGACATCCCCTCGGCCTCAATTTCCACCAGGTGCGGGCCAGTGGGGGCTTCGAGATCCACCGCCAAGAGGACGGTATATGCTCCTTCTCCGGGACGCACGGGAAGGTTCATCCCTCGAAAGCGGGCGGCGAGCCGAACGAGTGGCTCCGGAGCGGTCACATGGAGGGAGCGAAGATCGCCTTGGAGAACGGGGTCCTTGGGGAGCTGAACTTCTAACTCCGCCCCCTTTGCTAGCGGGCTTGTCAGAAGCAGGAGCCCCAGAGATAGCTCCATCCTCACCCGTTTCACTAATGTCCCTCACTCGCAGGTGAGTACGGCCGTGCAAGTTTCCACACGATTCTCATCCCTGCTTCCTTAGGCCGACGGGGTCGTCAGACGTTTCATCTCGCGGATGGCTTCAGCCGGCACAGGACTCTGAAAAACGGCCGAGCCGGCTACCAGAATGGAAGCCCCAGCCTTGGCGACCCGAGCGCAGTTTTCGGCTTTGATCCCTCCATCGACTTCGAGCTCGCAGCGGAGCCGAAGCGCATCCAGACGCCGCCGCATCTGCTCCACCTTCTGCTCCACTTCGGCGATAAAGCCCTGACCCCCGAACCCGGGGTTCACTGACATCAGGAGGACGGTATCGATATCGCGGATCACCGAATCGACAGTCTCGAGGGGGGTGGAAGGGTTCAAAGCTACCCCCGCCTTTATCCCTCTCTCCTTGATCTGCCGAATGGTACGGTCCAGATGGGGACAGACCTCGGCATGGACGGTCAGACAGTCGCTGCCGGCCTTGGCAAATTCGGGAATGTAGCGCTCGGGGTATTGCACCATCAAGTGGACATCAAAAGGGACCGCCGTCCGGGGCCGCAGGGATCGAATCAGGTCGGCTCCATAGCTGATCACGGGGACGAAATGGCCGTCCATCACGTCGAAATGCAGGAGGTCGGCCTCCTTTTCCACAGCGAGGACCTCTTCGGCAAGACGACCATAATCCACCATGAGCACCGCCGGCGCAATCTTAACCACAGGCCCTCCGGGCCGTCGACCGATGACCGATGACCGATGACAGCAGAATTTCTAAAACCCGCGAGCCGGCAAGGGAAGCAGATCCTGAGGAAGGCGGAATCCGGTTTGCGGGTCCGAGATCCCGGGACGGGCTCCCGGACCGGGACGGCTCCGAAGGCTTTCGGAGAGCGCAGCGCAGGTGGGGGTGGCCGTCCTGATGTATCACGATTCGTTCGGCGCGGAACATAAATTCTTCTCCAAAGCAACCACTGGAGTTTTCCGCCGACGAAGGATGCTTTCCGTGCCGGCTCCACCCAAGACTCAACACCGAACACCAAAAACCAATCAATGCTAGCAGCGGCTCTTATTGGCCGACCACTAGAGTCACCTGCTCTTTCTCCTTGATTCGAGTCCCGAAGGAGGGATCTTGCAGAACTACCCGGCGGGCCGGACCAGCGAAGGGCTGGTACGTCACGCTGGGTGTCAGGCCCATTTCCTTGAGGATCGTGATGGCTTCTTCCTCGCGCTGTCCGACGAGATTCGGCATCACATAAAATCGCTCTTCCTCTCCAAGACTGACCAGCAGACTCAACGGAGTCCCTCGGCGGACCGGAAAACCCGCAGGAGGGTTCTGGGCGATGACCACCCCCTCCGGCAGCTGGGTATGTACTCTCGCCGTATGTCCAAGGCCCAGACCCTGCTCGGCCATCACACGCTGGGCCCGAGCGAGGGGTTGACCCACTAGATCCGGGGCTAACGTCTCGTCGCTGCCTTTGCTAATGGTAAGACGGACCTCTTTGTTTTTTCGGATGCGGGACCCGCCTGTTGGGCTCTGACGGATCACAGTTCCCTTGGGGAAGGCAACGTGGTACTCCTCGCCGGACATCCGCGGCTTGAGTCCCACCTCCCGGATCTGACGTGCTGCTTCCTTCAGCTCCAAGCCAATCACGACTGGGACGTCAATCCTGTCTCGCTCCAAAGAGAGCTTCATGGCGATATATCCGGAGAGGACGGACAACAGGACGAGCCCGACCACAAAACCTGAGATTTTCAATGCGGTGTTCAGCCAACTCATGAGTCCCTAAACCCTTTAATGTCGCCGGAGCCGGGCGCCAAAAAACCCATCAGTATCATGTCGGTGAGGCCAGGTGGCAAGACACCCCCCAGCTGCGAGAGCGCCCCGATCCCCCACAAAAAATGGCGGTAGGCTCTCTTCTCGTGAATACTCGGGATGCCGGGCCAAGAAGCTCACAATAACTCCTTCCCCTTCTTCCGGCTCCCTGCTGCACACCGCATAGACCAGACAACCCCCAGAGCGAACACTGTCTGCCATCCCGTCTAAGATCGCCCCCTGCAAATTGGTCATCCGAGCGATTTCCTCGGGCTCCCGGTGCCATCGGATCTCCGGTCGCCTTCGCACTGTCCCCAACCCTGTACACGGGGCATCCACCAAGACCCGATCAGCCCATCCGCGGAACCTTCCCGGCCCGTGCCGGGCATCCCCCTTCACCGGGCTCACGATCGTGGCACCCAAACGTTGGCGTGCCTCCTGGAGTCGTCTCAAGGCCCGTCCGCTGACATCAAGGGCCGCGATCGCACCCCGGTTCTCCATCAACACGGCAGCCAAAGCGGCCTTTCCCCCGCCACCTGCACAGACATCCAGGATACGCTCCCCCGCATGTGGATCCAAAAGGCGCACGACCAAATCTGATGCCTCATCCATCACCCAAAACAGCCCGCGATCGCTCACGGGACCGGTCAGCAGGCTGCCTGCATCCCGCACCCGATACACGTGCGGCAGCCAGGGACTCGTCTCCCACTCTGCCCCTGCCTGGGTGAGGCCCTGCTGTAGCTCGTCCTCGCTTCCCCGAAGGGGATTCCACCGGATCGAAACCGGGGGAATCCGATTATTGGCCTCCATGAGCTGGAGCGCTTCATCCCCCAGTTGTTTCAGCCATCGCTCCACGAGCCACGGGGGATGGGAGTACCGCACAGACGATCTCCGGACCGGGTCTTCGGGCAGCTCCTCCTCCCGGAGCGGGCCGCGCCGGTCCAAGGCCCGCAGGATGGCATTCACAAATGTTCGTCTACGCCGCCGGGCCAGCCGAACTGTTTCATCGACGGCCGCATAGGTCGGGACTCGGTCCAGATAAAAGAGTTGGTAGGCACCGAGCCTTACGAGATTCCTCGCCTCTAGATCCACCGCCTGGAGCGGACGATCCAGGACTGTGTCGAGCAGAAAGTCAATCGTCCCTCGATGCCGCAGCACCCCATAACAGAGCTCCGTTGCCAGCGCCCGGTCGCGGGGGGCGAGCCTTTTCCGGCGGAGCCGGGCGTCCAGGAGAAAATTCGCGTACGCTCTATCCCGTTCGACCCGGACGAGAATCTCAAGGGCGAGGCGCCGCGGATTGTTCCCGGGTGGAGGCAAAGCCTCTCCCCGTCTCTGCGCGATAGCCACGTGAAAACTCCTCGGCCGTCATGACCCGCTTTCCCTCCGGCTGAAGCCTGGTGAGTAGCAGAGTCCCCTCGCCCGTTGCCACCTGAATCCCCACCCCCCTCAACACGCCGAGGATACGGCCCGGCACCTGTCGGTGATCGCCCGGCAACGGCTGTGCGCCGAGGACTCTCACGAGAAGGCCTCCAAAGAATGTATACGCGCCAGGCTGTGGAGCAAGGCCACGCACGAGGTTCGAAAGCTCCACCGCATTCTGAGTCCACTCAAGCCTCCCGATGTGCAGCGGAAGCTTCGGTGCATAGCTCGCTTGGGCCTCATTCTGCGGCGTCTTCGTCACCGCTCCGCGCTCCACGGCGCTCAACGTCTCGATGAGCGCGTCTGCACCTAGGGGTGCCAGTCGATCGTGAACGGTCCCGGCGTTATCCTCAGCGGCGATCGGAATCTCCCGCTGCAAGAGGATGGGGCCAGCATCCATGACCTCGATGATCTCCAAAATCGTGACGCCCGTCACCGTCTCTCCCCGAATGAGTGCCCATGCAATGGGCGCCGCACCCCGATATTTGGGCAGGAGGGAGGCGTGGACATTGAGGCACCCCTTTGGAGGGATCTCGAGGATGGCTCGGGACAGGATCTGCCCATAGGCCACCACCACAATAAACTCAGGCTTCGTCCGGCGAAGGTGACCCACGACCTCTGGGTCTTGGATTTTTACTGGTTGGATGACGGGAAGGCCTGCCTCTTCGGCTACCTGCTTGACAGGAGACTTGCGGAGTTGCTTCCCGCGGCCTGCAGGACGATCGGGCTGGGTCACCACCAGGGCCACCTCGTGTCCCACCTCGATGAGGCGACGCAGTGAAGGCACTGCGAACGCCGGCGTCCCCAGCATGATCAGCCGCATAGTGCCCGCACGGTCTCCTCCATATGGTGTAGGTGTGTTCCCCCCCAAAAGATTCGCCCGCACTCCTCACATCGAAAGAACTCATCATGATGACGAAAGACATACTCCGGGACATGACCCGCCGCTCCCTCTTTTGCAACGGGTGCGAGGGATCGATTACAGCGGAGACACCGGCTCCCGAACCGCTCTCCCATCCTGAGTTCAAGCTCACCCGCCACCTGTTTCAATTGGTCCCACACGCGATCATGGCGGATAAAGAGTATCGGGCAGAGCCGGCGGCGCAGGAGGATTCGGGTATCCCGAGTCAGGAGGATTCGTCCCTCCTTCCGGGCGAGGGCGACCAGGCGACCGTCGTGCGCATCTCGGAAATAAAGCGTGTCGTACCCCAGAATCCGGAGCCATTTGGCCAGCCTGCCCAACATGCTATCCGCGATGAAACGGATCTCCCCCTCACTCATGATCGGAATCTCCTCACTAGCATATCACCATAGCATACCGCCGCGGTGCTGAACAGAGGGCTCTTGACTCGTGCTCGGTGGTTGGTAGCTGGTGGACCAGCACCTTTGGCCCCTCGCTCCGGGCCTCTCCGCAAGAGCCCGGAACCCTTTGGGCCCGCGGCGACACTGAGCGGTCCGAAGGCCTTCGGGCTCCCGGCAATGTCGCTCGGGCCCTGCAGATGCTGCCCAACTCAAGTAAAATGAGGTCATCCAGGCGAGGGGTGGTGGCGCGAGGAGAGTCGAGTGGCGTCGGGAGGGCGAGGGGAGCTGGGCCTGGACCCGGCGGAACCTGGTTTGCCTGTCCGAAAGCGTTCGGACAGCGAAGCGTAGGTGGGGGTGGCCGTCGTGATGCATCAGGCGTCATTCGGCTCGGAATGCAGGGCTAACGCCAAACCCACCCATGGAATTTTCCGCCGGGGAAGACCCACTCCCCGACCCCTTCCGCACTCGACCTACGATGGAGAGGCCCGGCGCGAGGGACCTGCTGGTGCTGCTTGCAGACAGGAAGCAAGAGGGCGAGGTCCGCTGACGAGCGGGACGCCCATCGCGAGGCTGATTCGCATTGACACCCCATCGTCCCTTTCGTACTATGAAGGCCCTGCTGGGAGCGATTTGTATGATGAACGAACCTCCACAACGGACCATATTTCTGACGCGCCTGCAATCGTGGCCGGTTCTGGATAGTCGCGGCAGGGAGGTCGGGACGCTCAAGGACTTGGTGGTGCTCCTCTGGGGGATATACCCTCGGGTGAGCAAGTTGAGTATCGCGCGCGTCGGGGAGCAGGACCTGCTTCTCCCATGGGAGGTGGTGGCGGAGATATCCGAGACGCCGACAGGGCCGGGCGTCATCCTCGGGCTACCCCGGGAGGAGTTCACCTCGACCGATCTCAGGGGAAACGAGATGTCGTTGGGGCGCAACATCCTGGATAAAAAGGTAATGGATACGCATCGGCGACGCGTCATCCGCGTTAACGATGTGCAGTTAGAGTGGCGGGACGATGGCTACGAGGTCGTAGCTGTGCTCGCCGGGATGCACAGCTTGCTGCGCCGACTTTTTCCCGAAGTACTGCTCCAGTGGTGTGTCTCGAGCTTTGGGATCGAGCTGCCCCGCGAGGTGGTCCCCTGGGAGCATTTGGAACCCATTGAGACTGAACTGACCAGGGCGCGAAAGCGGGCCGTCTACACGAAGCTGGCTAAACTGCACCCCGCTGACATCGCCGACATCATGGAGGAACTGAACCCCAGCGAGCGAGCGGCCATCCTCGAGGCCTTGGAACCCGAGACGGCGGCCGAGGCCCTGACCGAGACCGAGCCCGACGTCCAGGCCGGGGTCATTCAGATGCTCGAACCGGAGAAAGCCTCGGATATGCTGGAGATGATGGAGCCGGATGAAGCCGCGGATATCTTGGGAGACCTCCCACAGGCCAAAGCCCAGGAGCTTTTGGGAGAGATGGAGCCGGCCGAGGCGGAGGACGTGGCGGAACTGCTGGAACATGAGGAAGACACGGCCGGTGGACTGATGACGACCGAGTACGTGACGTTTCCTCCGGAGGCGACAGTAGTCCAGACGCTGGAAAAGCTCCGGGCCATGGCGGATGAGGTGGAGACTATCTACTATATTTACGTGGTCGATCCCTCGGAGCGGCTGCTGGGGGTTGCCAGCCTCCGGGAGCTCATAATGGCCCGAGCTGAGGAGCGGCTGGACGACATCATGACCACGCAGCTCATCACCGTCAAGCCCGAGGCCTCCCTGAGAGAGGTGGCCGAGACGTTGTCGAAGTACAATCTCACGGCCTTGCCGGTGGTGGATGCGGAAACGAGGCTTGAGGGGATCGTGACCGTCGACGACGTCCTCGACGATCTGATCCCGATGATATGGAAGCGACGAGCGGCAAAAAAGTACATTTAGGAAGCTCCAGGCTGGAGGACCCTCCGGACCGCCCGGAAGGTGACCTTCGCGATCGCTGTCGAGGCTCACGGTCCCGGTGGAGCGAGGCACGCTATGCGAATGCCGCGGTGGCACAAGCGCCGGCTCCTCGTCTTTTTGTCGATCATGGGGCCTGGCATCATCACCGCCAGCGTGGACCAGGATGCCGGTGGCATCGCCACCTATTCCCTGGCGGGCGCGCACTATGGGTACAGCCTGCTCTGGGCCCTCTTTTTCACCGCCATCAGTCTCGCCGTCGTGCAAGAAATGGGCAGCCGGATGGGCGTGGTCACCGGCAAGGGACTGGGGGAGCTCATCCGGGAGCGCTATGGAGTCCGGCCGGCCGTTCTGATTCTTGGGATTCTCGTCCTCGCCAACCTGGCCAACACCATCGCGGAGTTCGCCGGGGCGGCGGCTGCTTTTGAAATCTTCGGCATTCCCCGGTTCCTCTCCGTTCCCCTGACCGCCCTCTTCGTCTCCTGGCTCGTCGTCCAAGGGACCTACGCGAGAGTCGAGCGCGTCTTCCTCATCGCGAGCGCCCTGTACCTGCTCTATGTGGTTTCTGCCTTCCTCGGAAGCCCTCCCTGGGGCGAGGTCCTGCGGCAGACGATCCGTCCCTCATTTCACATGGACCGGGATTATCTGATCATGTTGATCACGTTGGTCGGAACCACCATCGCGCCTTGGATGCAGTTTTACCTGCAATCCTCGACCGTGGATAAGGGGATCCGGTGGCGCGACTATAGATATGCGCGTCTAGATGTAATCCTTGGAGCCTTCGTGGCCACCGGCGTGGCTTACTTTATCATCGTGGCGTGTTCGGCGACCCTTTTTGCACACGGTGTCCGCATCGAGACCGCCGTGGATGCCGCCAGGGCCCTCGAGCCCTTCGCCGGACGTTATGCGAGTGTCTTCTTCGCCTTGGGCCTCCTGAATGCCTCGGTCTTCTCGGCCGCCGTCCTTCCCTTGAGCACGGCTTATGCCACGTGCGAGGCCCTCGGCTGGGAGACCGGTGTCGACCGGCGACCCAGAGAGGCACCAGGGTTCTTCACCATCTATCTGGTCATGATCGGGATTGGGGCCGTCACCATTCTCTGGCCCAATGTCCCTCTCATTCCCATCATGTTTCTTTCGCAGACCCTAAACGGCATCCTCCTTCCGTTCACGCTGGTGATCGTGCTCCAACTCGTTAACGACCGCGAGATCATGGGGGAGGCGGTCAATCCCTGGTTCATGAACCTTATTGGCTGGGGCACCGCATTGCTCTTGTCGGGCATCACCGTCCTGCTCTTCATCACCTTCATTCTCTAAGGAGACGGCGGGACCAAAACCACACCCGTGTGACGAGTGATTTCCTCAAGGCAACAAGTGGACAGTCCCCGGTAACACGCCATAACGGGATAATCGATGCGCCACAAACGGTATCCGCGGGCAATCAGTCAGTGGCCGGAAGGCGAGAGACCACGAGAACGCCTTCTCAAATACGGCCCGCAGAACCTCACGACCGCCGAGCTCCTCGCCATCGTTTGCCGGACGGGTGTCAAAGGGCGAAGCGCCGTCGATCTGGGACGACAGCTGCTGCAAAATTTCGGTGGCTTGCGGGGACTCAGTGCCGCTGACCTCGAAGACCTTCGGGCCATCAAAGGCCTGGGAAAGGCCAAGATCGCGCAACTGCAGGCCGCCCTGGAATTAGGCCGCCGGACTCTGGGCGAGGCGAAAAGAATCAAAGGAAAAGTGGAGTCCTCACAGGACGTGTATGTATTTCTGTTGCCGCAGATGCGGGATCTCAAGCGGGAGACTTTCCACGTGCTGCTGCTCAATGGCCAGAACGAGATCCTGGAGATTGTTACTGCGAGTGAAGGGTCCCTTGCGGAAAGTCCGGTCTATCCGCGCGACATTATGCAGCTGGCCAATCGCCACCATGCCGCGGCCCTTATCTTTGCCCACAACCATCCGTCAGGCAATCCAAAGCCAAGCGCCACTGACAAGGCGATCACCGAAGAGCTGGTCTTCGCCGGGAAGATCATGCGGGTGGAGGTTTTGGACCACCTCATTGTCGGGGACAATCGCTATTTTAGCTTTGCGGATGCCGGCCTCATCGAGCGGTACCACCGGGCTTACGATCGGCGCCGCCCCTCCGGTGGCGATTAGCACAGCGGTCGCCAAGCTCAAATAGTCTGCCACGGGAAGCTGACCGGTAGCCCCTCGGGCATGCTCCGGGCCATATCGAGCCGGCCGCACGGCGGTGTGTCGAACAGCAAACCGGGCAATGCGTTGGGGTCGGGGTACACGACCCGCCAATCCCCCCTGGCGATCTCGCCCTCGAGCTGGCCGGGCGCCCAGCCCGAGACCCCCAGACATGCAACCACCTGCTTGACCTCTGCCGTCCCAGCAGCCATTTCGCGCAGCAGGTTAGGATCCTGCGTGACCGCGAGAATGCCCAAGTTCCACGACCGAGCCCATTTCCCCGGAGGCATATGGACGAGAGTGAGGAGGCGGCCCCGGCCGACGGGCCCCCCGTACAGCACCTCTAACTCGGTGTATCGCTCGAAGGTGGCCCGGTCCTGGAAGCGGATGTTCAACCTTGCCATGAGACGACCCAGGCTCCGGTGATCCGGCTTGTTGATGATCAGACCCTGGGCACCCCGCTTCCCGTACTCGAACAGAAGCACCACCGAGTCGCGGAACGGCGGCGTCCTGATCTTCGCGATGAGCAACGCTCCTGCCATTGGCGGTTTTTCTGCCGCCCCGGTCAAGCGGGGAGCCAGTAAAACGGAGAGACTTCCAACTCCCAGTACAGAAAGGAACGTCCTCCGGTCTAAGCTCTGTTCCATGGGGAAGTCTCCTCCTTTGCAGAACACCGGTGGGGGTTTCCGAAGCCGTCGAGCAGGCAGAATCCAGGAATGGGGTTGAGTCAGTACCGCTGCCGGAGCTGCTCGATTCGCATCTGAATGGCGGAGGCCTTCGCCGACGCCGCTTCCAGTTCGAGCGATCGCTCGTACAGTGCGATGGCCTCACTGAACCTGCCCTCCTTTTCAAAAAGGAGGGCAAGGGCCTCATACAGCACTGGATCGTCGGGGCTCAGACGAATCGCGGTCTGATATTCGCCAATCGCTTCCTCAGTCTTGCCTAGCCCTTCATAAAATTGCGCCAGCTCGCGATGGTTCGCAGGCGAAGACCCCGCCCCCGAGGGGACGATTTCAGGTCTACCCCACAGCGCCACGATGGCGATCCCGATGACCACAACGCAGACCGTCACCAGGAAGAAGCTGATCCGCCAATCGAGCCAGAATCGAGAGAGCGGAATGCGACGCCCGCGCGGCACGGAGGGTTGTGGGTCTTTGGACATGGTTGTGACTCTTCCCGAGAACGGGTGGTATCCCCATGCTAAAGAAGCCTACGAGTCTTGTCAACGCCACCATCTGGCTATGCTCTGGGCCAGTTTGGGGTTGCAAAGTCGCATTAAACACGCTAGCCTGCAGCGGAAGCGGGACGGCGAGGAATTAGGAAGACATCATGATTCAGATGTTTCATGTCTCCAAGACCTATCCGAAGGATGTGGTGGCCCTTTCCGACATCAACCTCCACATCCAGAAAGGGGAATTCGTCTTTCTCTCCGGCCCAAGCGGGGCTGGAAAAACCACTTTCTTGCGCCTCATCTTCCGAGATGATTTGCCGAGCACTGGCCAGATCCTCGTGAACGGTCGCAATGTCGTCCGGCTTCGGGAAAACAAGCTTCCCGCGCTGCGTCGCAGTATCGGCGTGATCTTCCAGGACTTCAAACTCCTCATGGACCGGACCGTGTACGACAATCTCCACCTGGTTACCCGTGTCCTGGGGATCCCCGAGGCCATCAGCCGGCGTAAGATCGGCCGTCTCCTAAAAGAAGTCGGCCTCTTACAGAAAGCCGACCAGATTCCCTACAGTCTCTCAGGAGGCGAACAGCAGCGAATCGCCATCGCGAGAGCCCTTATCAGCGATCCCGCGATTCTGCTGGCGGATGAGCCGACTGGCAACCTCGACCCCGATCTGGCTCTCGACGTCATGCGCCTCCTGGCCGAGGTGAACATCCGAGGGACCACGGTGGTGGTGGCAACCCACAACCCGAAGTTGGTGTCCGAGATGGGCCACCGTACCCTCATCCTGAAGCACGGACGCCTGGTCGAGGAGATTACTTAGCCCATGTTCTGGGAGCGCCTCCGGCACCTCCTAGACGAGACCTTCCTCAATTTTCGACGAGGGGGGTGGGGGGTGATGGCCTCCATCGGGGCCATTACCGTCGCCTTCCTCGTCTCGGGAATCTTCCTCCTCCTGACCCTGAATCTGAGCACCGTGGTGGCTCGGTGGGCGGAGGACTTTCAGGTCATCGTCTTTCTCCACGACAACATTACTCCTCAGCAGCGGAAGCTCGTCCGGAAACGCCTGGACGCGGAGATGGGGATCCGCGAGGTGACCTACGTCTCCAAGGAGGAAGCTCTGGCCGACTTCCGGAAACAGATCCGAGGCCAGGAAAGCCTGCTGGAGGGGTTAAAGGCCAACCCCCTCCCGGCTTCCTTTCAGCTTCGGATTCGTGAGAAATACCAGACGGCCGACGCCTTAGCCCAACTGGCCGCCTCGATGAAGCGAATGGAAGGCGTCGAGGATGTCCTGTACGGCCAGGAATGGGTCGAGCGCCTGACGAGTGTCGTCGAGGTGATGAAAATCCTGGCGATCGTGATCGGTGCCGTGCTGGGCGTTGCCTCGCTTTTTATCGTGGCGAACACCATCCGATTGGCGGTGTATGCCCGGGCCCAGGAAATCGAGATCATGCGCCTGGTCGGGGCGACTCGGACCTACATTCAGATTCCCCTCATCCTTGAAGGAACCCTCCAAGGGGGACTGGGCGCCGCCTTGGCGCTGGGTCTTCTGTACGCCTTGTTCAGAGCAACCCTGTGGCAATTGGGAACGTCCGCCCGCATTATCCTCTCTGGGCCTGAACTGGCTCAGTTCCTCGCAACCCAGTACGGGGTGGCCATGATCGGCATCGGTGTCCTTCTGGGGGGCGTGGGCAGCCTGGTGGCCGTTCGCCGATTTCTCAAGGTGTAATAAAAGGTGTAACAAGAGGAAGCAATGAGACCCGTGCGCGCCGCGGTAACGATCGCAATAGCCACCTCGCTGCTGTTGACCGGGGGCCTTCAGGCCCGCGAGCCGAAAACTCTGCGTGAAAAGAGGCACAAGCTCGAAAAACTGAAAAAGGAGATCGCAACGGAGCGGAAAAAAGTCCAGAAAACCACCGCCAAGGAGGCGGCGGTCCAAGCCACCCTCAAAAGGATTCAGCAGCAGCTGCAGCACAACACCCGGGAGCTTAAATCGCTGGAGAAGAAACTGCGTGCCGATGAGCGGGCCCTCCGAAAGCTGAAGCGGGAGACCAGCCACAGTGAGCGCGAGTTGCAAGCCATTCAGGAGCGTTGGGCCTCCCGCCTCCGGGCCCTGTATAAGCAGGGCCAGTTCGGCGTCTTCCGCCTCCTCTTCTCTGCCGAAAACCTCACCGACATGGCGCGTCGGGTGAAGTATCTCAAGACCATCACGGCCCAGGATCAGACCCTGAGCGAACGGTACGCCACCACGGTGAGGGGGCTGAGCAAGAAGCAGGCGGCGCTCAAGTCCCACCGGGCGACCCTCGCCAAAAGGCGACAACGTATCGAAGCGACGCAGGCGACGATTGCCGATGAGAAATGGCGACAGCGGATCCTGCTGGCCCGACTTCGAGAGGAGAAAGAGGGCTACCTGAGTGCCATTCGGGAGCTTGAGAAGGCCTCCGCCCGCCTGCAGAGTCTCATCAAGGAGCTCAGAAAGCGCGCGAAGGCCCGGGCGAAACCTTCCCCCCGTCTTCCGAGGGGCCCATTTACGGCCCGCAAGGGCAAGCTCCCTTGGCCCACGAAAGGAAAGGTCGCCTTCCGTTTCGGGCGCCAGAAGAATCCGAACTTTAACACCGTGATCTTCAATAAGGGGATCGGCATTCGCGCCCCCCTGGGCCAGCAGATCAAGGCGATCCATAACGGCACGGTCCTCTTTGCCGATTGGTTCCGGGGTTACGGCAAACTGATCATCGTCGATCACGGCCAGGGTTTCTACTCACTCTACGCCCATGCGTCGGAATTCCTGGTCGAGACGGGCGATGCGGTCCGGGCGGGCCAGGTCATCGCGCGGGTGGGGGAGACCGGCTCGCTCGAGGGTCCGCAGCTCTATTTTGAATTGCGTTTCAAGGGTGAACCACAGGACCCCCTGGTTTGGCTCGCTGCTCGGCCCTGAGAATTTCCGCCCTGACATCCCGCACTATGGTATACTTCTTGTACATCCGAGGGGTGACCCTAAGGACATCGAGACGCGGGCACAGAGGAGGTTCCCACAATGCTCTCCAGTAAGCAGACTGGCCGGATACGAGTCATACTGATGATCGCACTATTAATGGTGCTGATCGTGACCAGTGGTGTCCACCAACGGGTCGTGGCCACGGACGAAGCCTACGACACGCTGAAGGTCTTCACCGAGGTCCTCACGCTCGTGCGGAACAACTACGTCGAATCCACCGAGTCCAAGGACCTGATCTACGGGGCAATCCAGGGAATGCTGACCACCTTGGACCCCCACAGCTCCTTTATGCCACCCGACGTCTACAAGGAAATGCAGATTGAAACCCAGGGTAGCTTCGCGGGGTTAGGGATCGAGATCACGGTGCGGGACCGGTATCTCACGGTGGTCGCCCCCATCGAAGGGACCCCCGCGGATCGGGCCGGGATCCAGGCTGGGGATCGTATCGCCCAGATCGACGGTGAGCCAACCAAGGACATGACACTTGTCGAGGCGGTTCGAAAGCTGCGGGGGCCCAAGGGAACCCAGGTGACGGTGACCATCCTCCGTGACGGACAACAACCCTTCGAGGTGTCCATTGTCCGCGACATCATCGAAGTGCATAGCGTTCGCGCTTCGGATCTCGGAGAAGGCATCGGTTACATTCGCGTGGTCTCGTTCCAGGAACGGACCCACCGGGACCTGGAGGGGGCGCTTGACGAGCTGGTGGAGAAAGGGATGCGCGGCCTCATCCTCGACCTTCGGAACAACCCCGGAGGGCTCCTGAGTCGGGCGGTCCAAGTGGCTGATCTCTTTCTGGACAAGGGGAAGCTCATCGTATATACCGAGGGACGCGCAAAGAATCAGAATCTGCGGTTTGTGGACGAACATGACAATTCCCAGAGCTTCCCTATGGTGGTGGTGGTCAATAAGGGTTCCGCCAGCGCCTCTGAGATTGTGGCTGGAGCACTGAAGGACCACCAGCGGGCGGTCCTCCTGGGCACCCAGACCTTTGGCAAGGGGACGGTCCAGACGGTGATTCCGCTCGACGACGGCTCTGGCCTCAGGCTGACGACCGCCCGATACTTCACTCCGAGCCAGCGCGCCATCGAGGGCGCCGGCGTGACGCCGGATATCGTCGTCGAGCCTCCCAAGCCGGCGACGACGGCCGCGCCTCAGGGCCCGATCGATCGGCGCCAGCAGACCATCGGCGAGCAAGAAGGGGATACGACCCAGCCCCTGGGCCGGCGCACCCCTGACCCCAAGAAGGACCCTCAACTTGGACGAGCGGTGGAGGTCCTGAAGGCGATCCTGATCTACGAACGGACCCCGGAGGCCTTGGCCTCCAGCTAGTGCCGTTCCAACTTGATACGCCGAATTCGAGGGGGCGGGATTTCTTTCAACACTCGTGAGCGGGTGCAGTGAGAAGATTGGCCAGACAAGAATAGGTGGAACGGTACCAGTCGGAAAGCGAAGAAAGCTGTCAGCTACCCGCCATCAGCAATCACTAAGTAGCATTCAGCACTCAGCCGTCAGACTCGTAGCAGGCTTCACTTCTCAGTATGAGAGGCCATGGAGAAGCTGATAGCCGACTGCTGACAGCCGACCGCTGTATGTCATTGATGACAGCTGATCGCTGATAGCTAACAACTTAAAGATATGGTTGACTTTATCCTGGGCATCGAGACCTCGTGTGATGAAACCGCTGCTGCGGTGTTGGAAGGGGGAGAAAAGATCCGGTCCAACATCGTGGCATCGCAGGTAAGGGTGCATGCTCCCTACGGGGGGATCGTGCCAGAGCTTGCCTCCCGCCGCCACCTGGAGATGATCGGGCCGGTCATGCGGTTGGCGGTCCGGGAGGCCGGGATGGATTTTGGTGATCTGACGGGCCTCGCCGTGACGGTGGGTCCCGGCCTGGTAGGATCCCTGCTCGTGGGGCTGTCCGCAGCCAAGGCGTTAGCGTACACGCTTGGGAAGCCCCTGGTGGCGATCAACCATATTGAGGGGCATCTGGCCGCCGGTCTGCTCGACCATCCGCGCCTCGAGTGCCCCTATGTCGCCCTGGTGGCTTCGGGGGGACACACACACCTGTACCACGCAGAGGCTCCCAGGAAGTATCGCTTGCTGGGTTGTACTCGAGATGACGCGGCGGGAGAGGCTTTTGATAAGGTCGCGAAGCTTCTCGGTCTCCCCTTTCCCGGAGGCCCCCACATCGAACACGTGGCGAGGACCGCCGATCCCCGAGCAGTACCCCTCCCGCGACCAATCCTGGGTCATGGTTCGTTAGACTTCAGTTTCAGCGGGCTCAAGACCGCGGTAATTCATTATCTCGAGCACAGGGGGTACCGGACACCCCGGAGACGCGGTGCCACAGGAGCGAGGACCTTCAACTCCGAACCCGCCCCTCTCAATCCGCAACTGGTGGCGGACATCGCCGCCAGCTTCCAGCAGGCGGTCGTGGATGTCCTCACGCGCAATGCCATCAAGGCCGCGAAGCGCGTGAACGCCCCTCGGATTCTGATCACGGGTGGGGTCGCCTGCAACCACTCGCTTCGGCAACACCTGGCGAGCAAGGCAGGCCGTGACGGGATCGAAGTCTATTGGCCCCGGCCCGAGCTGTGCACCGACAACGCTGCCATGATCGCCGCGGCCGGCTCCGCCCGTCTTGCTCAAGGAGAGGTCGCATCCCTGGACCTCAATGCGGCCGCAGACCTTCCCCTGTGTTAGTGAATAGTCGAGAGTCGAGTGCCCAGAGTCGAGGGGTTCCAGAACAGAGGAGTAAGCCCCTGACTCTCAACTCTCGACTCTTAGCTCTCAGCGGAAGTTACTCGGTGAGGCGGATCTCGATGTAGGCCCTCTCTTTGAGTTCCCCAAAATACTCGTTCATTCGTTTCTCCACCTTTTCGGCGAAAAGGCGTTCGCGCATCCGATCTCGGACCTCAGCAATTGGCACATCGCCGGCCGTCCGTTCCTCCACCTTAATGATATTGAATCCCGCCGCGGTCCGGATGATATCGCTGAGGCTCCCGGGTTCTAGGGAAAAAGCAACCGACTCCAGAGTCGGGTCCAGTTCCCCCTTTCGGATGACGCCCAAGTCGCCCCCATCCTGGGCCGCCGCGCCATCCGAATACTGTGCGGCCACTTTTGCAAAATCCCCCCCATTTCGAAGCGCCTCGAGCGCCTCAGCTGCACGGTTCTGGGCCTTCTCTACATCCTCAGAGGACGCAGTCTCGGGCAGACGGACGAGCACATGCCGGATCCGCACCGAGGGGGACTGTTGGTATTCAGCGAGGTGGACCTGGTAATATTCCGTAATCTCCTCTTCAGATAAGACAACACTCGTTCGCACTTTCACGCTGAGAAGCGAATCGACAACCAGCTGCTCCCAGATCTTGGTTCTGAACTCCTCCAGGGTGAGATTCTCCTGCGCCAGGGCTTCGGCGAGCTCGGCGTCGCTCCTGAATCCGTTCCGCACTTTGATCTCGTTTATGGTCGCCGTCACCTGGGCCTGATCCACGATGACATTCTCTTTTTGGGCCTCCTGTAACTGCAATCGGCGAAGGATGAGCGCGTCGAGGACCTGCCGTTGGGTAATCGATATCTGACTCGCCCAAACGTCCTCGCTCAACTCCTGGCGAATTCGCTGAATGAGGGGTTTCCCCTCCTTCTGGACCTCGCTGAGGGTAATCACTTCGTCGTTCACCACGGCGGCTACCTTGTCAATGAGGATCGGCTCCGCGGCCGCCGCGGTTCCCCCCCAGACGATGAGTACAACGAGCAAAAAGTTTCGGGAGTGACGTATCATGACCTTCCTGCGGCCCCGGTTGACTCTGTACTCGGCTCCCCCATCCGGTCGAGCAGGGTCCGGAGCCGCTCAATCCGCTCGAGAGCGGAGGTCTTCCCACACCGAAGCTCCAAGGTATCTTGGGGCAAATAACGGAGCTCTCCCCCCATCGTGTGGAGAAGCCCCACGATTCGCTCGGGCGGGACGGCCGGCGCTGGCCCGAAGGCAATCCGCACGACGTCGTCACGGGCGTCGATCTCCTTAATCCGGAGGAACCGGGCCTTGGCCTTCAGATCGAGGGCTATCAAGAGATGCTCCACCGGCGAGGGGAGGGGACCAAACCGGTCCTGAAGTTCTCCGATAAAATCCTCCCGTTCTTTTACGGAGGTGGCCCCCGACAGGCGCCGGTATAAGCCGAGGCGGACAACGGCATCCGACACGTACGCCTCGGGGATGTAGGCCTCGATGGGGAGACGGAGCACCGGATCCACTACCACCTCGCGGTCCACTCCTTTGAGTTCCCGTACCGTCTCCTCGATCAGCTGACAGTAGAGATCAAACCCGACCGCATTGATATGCCCATGCTGTTCCACGCCGAGGAGATTTCCCGCTCCCCGGATTTCCAGGTCCCTGGTGGCAATCTTGAAGCCGGACCCCAGTTCCGTCAGCTCCGCGATGACCTGCAGTCGCTTTCGTGCACTCTCACTGAGGGCCTCCTCTCGGGGAATGAGGAGGTAGGCATGCGCTCGGAACCGGTCCCGACCGACTCGCCCTCGCAGCTGATAGAGCTGGGCCAATCCAAACCGGTCCGCGCGATTAATGATGATGGTATTGGCGGTCGGAATATCGAGACCCGACTCGATGATGGCCGTCGAGCAGAGGAGCTGATACCGCTTTGCGTAAAAGTCGCACATGACCCGTTCCAGCGTCTCCTCCGTCATCTGCCCATGGGCCACCGCGAGCTTCACATGGGGGAGCAGGCGTTTGAGGAACCGCGCCATCGAATGGATGCTCTCGATCCGGTTGTGGACAAAAAAGACCTGGCCACCTCGGCCGATCTCTTCCTCCACCGCCTGCCGGATCACCTCGGGGTCGAAGCGTGTGACGTAGGTGCGAATGCTCAACCGATCCTCGGGAGGCGTCTCGATGGTGGAGACATCTCGAACCCCCAACATCGCCATGTGAAGGGTTCGGGGGATGGGAGTAGCCGTAAGGGTGAGGACATCGACCTCGGTGCGAAACTGCTTCAGGCGTTCTTTGGCAGCCACGCCAAACCGCTGCTCCTCATCTACGACAAGGAGTCCCAGGTCCCGAAAGCGGACATCCCTCTGCAAAAGCCGATGGGTCCCGATGACAACATCTACCGTCCCGTCCCGCAACCCCCGCAGGACCTTGTGCTGTTCTCCGCGAGTCCGAAATCGCGAGAGCATCTCCACCACGATCGGAAAAGGGGCAAAGCGATCCGCGAACGATTGAAAGTGTTGCAGCGCTAACACGGTCGTGGGGACGAGCACCGCCACTTGTTTCCCGTCCATGACGGTCTTGAAAGCGGCGCGCATGGCTACCTCGGTCTTGCCGTAGCCGACATCGCCACAGATCAGGCGGTCCATCGGCTGAGGCCGCTCCATATCCACCTTGACCTGCTGGATGGCCCCCATCTGGTCTTCCGTTTCCTCAAAGGGAAAGGCAACCTCAAACTCCCGCTGCCAGGGAGTATCCGGAGAGTACGCATGACCCCCGGCCAGCTGCCGGGCGGCGTAGAGCTTCAAGAGCCCTTGGGCCATTTCGCGAATGGACGCCCGCACCCGGTCCTTGGCCCTCGCCCACGAGCTCGATCCCAAACGATCCAGGGGAGGTCCGCTTACGGTGGTGTCGGCACGAACATAGCGCTGGACCAGGTGGAGTTTGTCCACCGGGACGTAGAGCTTATCGCCGCCCGCATACTCCAGCAAAAGGTAATCTCCCTCGACCTCGCCCACCGTGAGCTTCTGCAGTCCGTGAAACCGGCCGATGCCATGATCCACGTGAACGACCACATCTCCAGACTTCACATCCTCGAATGCTGCCAAGGCACGGTCTTCTCGGATCTTCGGCCGACGGACAGAAACTGCCCGACGCGGGCCAAAGATCTCGGCCTCCGTGAGATACGTCTGCTTGAGCGGCGCAAAGTAAAATCCAGCGCTGAGTCCCCCTTCCAGAATATGGATGCTTCCGGGTCCGGGAGGCCCATCCGTGACCGTCGCCCCCAGGTCGTGTTCGCGAAGGACTTCGCAAAGGCGATGGGCCTGGGTCGTCCCCCTCGCCACGAGGGTAATCGCGCGACCCTCTCGACGCCAGTTTTCGAGATCGCGCACGAGGGGCATCATACGCCCCTGATACGAAGGAATCTGCTTGGTCTCGAACCCGGAGGTACTCCTCTCACGCTGCGGGGCGGGCGAGAACGGGAAAACGTCGACCCTCGGCCTTGAGGCGAGGCGCACGTGAATTTCCTTCCACCGGAGGTGAGTGGCGGTCAGGGGGGGGAGGCCTTCCGCTTGATGCCGCGCGTACTCTTCAACCAGGAGATGCTCAGTCCTCTCCGCCTGGGCCTTCAGTTGGTCCGGGTCGTCCCAGACGAGAATCGTCCCCGCGCTAAAGTATTCCCACAGGGGGACGATGCGACGATAAAAGGAGGGAAGATACCGCTCGAGCCCTGGGCCGGGCCTCCCCGATTCAACTGCTTCCTTCACGGCAGCAGGACGTTCCCGCCCCATCCACTGCCTGGCGAACTCCCGAGACTCCGCGCTCAGAAGAATCTCTGAGAGGGGAAGGATGGTCACCCCATCCGTAGTGGGCAGGCTCGACAGAGAGCGTTGCGTCCTGACATCAAAGGTCCGGATAGATTCGATCTCGTCCCCGAAGAACTCGATCCGAACCGGATGCAGCAAATGTGGTAGACCGATATCGAGGATACCCCCCCGACGGCTGTACTCTCCCGATTGCTCCACCTGGGGGACCAACCGATACCCCCCCACCTCGAGCAGCGCCACGACCTGCTCGGGCGGGACAATCCGATGGGGATAGAGGTGCAACGTCGCCAAGTCCAGGGCGTCGGGGGGGAGGAGGCGTCGGAAGAGGGCACGGATGGGGACCACGAGCGCCTTGAGCTCGTCGTCCCGGAGCTCTCGCAGGCGCTGGATCCGCTCCGCCCGGACCTCGAGTGGCGGCGAGACCGGCTGAAATGGTGGAACCTCTCGCTCCGGAAAGAGGTTCACCCGGTCCCGATCGAGGAAGAAGCGGAGATCCGCCGTGAGCTCCTCTCCTTCCTTCAGGGTGGCCGTCACGACGACGAGAGGACGCTTAAGCACCCTGGCAACTTTCCCCAACACGAGTGCCCGGGCACCTCCCCAGAGGCCATGCAGGGAGAGTGCGCCGCCGGCGGCGAGATCTGAAAGTGCCTCCTGAAGGCCGAGGAGCTGAAGCTCACCAAATCGTCCCGTGATCATCCCTTGCCTTCCCGGATGCGCCGGAGGAGCTGGCTACTCGAAGCTCCCTCTACATACGGAAGGGTACAGACGCGTCCTCCCCGACCCTCGACGATCTGTCGCCCGATCACCTGCTCCTCCTGCCAATCCCCTCCCTTTACCAGCAGGTCCGGCTCGAGCGCCCCGATGACCTTCTCGGGATCGAGCTCCTCAAAAATAAGAACATAGTCCACCGCGGCCAAGGCAGCCACAAGCTCGGCTCGCTCCTCGTGGGACATCACGGGTCGATCCGGTCCCTTGAGGGCGCGGACCGAGGCGTCGCTGTTGATGGCGACGACGAGTACATCGCCTAGACCCTTGGCCTCATCCAGATACCGAACGTGCCCTCGATGGAGCAGGTCGAAGCACCCATTGGTGAAGACCACCCGCTTTCCCTGTCGGCGGAGCTCCTGCACAGTGGAGACGAGCTCGGTGAGCGTCTTCAGTTTCCCCGCATAGTGCGGCAGCATTTCACTCTTCCCGGAGACGGGATGTAGGGCCGGGACGCTCCGATGCGGTTACTTCGCTTTTCCCGCCTCTGGTTCTTCCCACTGCTCGATCACGGCGGCGGCCAGAAGCGGGAAAAGGATCTCGTGGTGACCGGTGAGGGCATACCCCTGGCCACCTCCTGCCACCGGCCGGAGCACGACATTCTGCATCGGTCGGTAGTGCTGCAGAAAATCCATATTCACGGTGGTAAAGTCTTTCACCGCGTGTCCCAGATTTCGAGCCACCGCCACCGCCTTCATGAAGACCTCGGGAAGGAGAACCGCGGAACCCACGTTGAGATAGACACCCCCTCCCCCCAGTTCAGCGACCGCGGCCGTGAGAAGCCGAAAGTCGATGTGACTCGCCTGGCCGATGGCGGCCCCATCGCACGAGGGGTGCATGTGAATGATATCCGTCCCCACCGCGACGTGAACGGTCACCGGAAGGTGAAGACGAACCGCGGCGGCACAAAGGCTCAACACGAGATGCGGCGGGTTCAGGGCTAGCAGCTTCTCGCCCACGGCCCGTCCGAGACCCCACCCCTTGTCCCTTCCGTCTCGTATCGCCTCGTTCAGGATCTTCCCCGTCTCCTCCGCCATCCCGAACTCTCCGGTCCGAAGCATCGGCTCGACCTCCTCGGAGGTAAAACCGGCATAGGCGAGTTCAAAATCGTGAATGGGGCCAGCCCCGTTCATGGCAAGAGCGGTCACGATTCCCCGCTCCAAGAGATCGATCACGACCGGGGAGAGCCCGACCTTGATGACATGGGCACCCAACCCAAGGATTACCGGCTTGCCGGCCCGCCGGGCGGCAACGATGGCGGCCACCACCGCCCGAAAGTCGTGTGCTCCCAAGACATCGGGAAGGCTCGCCAGGAAGTCCCGAAAGGCCCCCCCTTTCTGCCAGACCCGTGCCAGGGCGGCAGCGGTGACTTTACTCGGCCGCCCCCCCAGGGGATAAGTCTTTACTCCTCGGAGATCAATGGGCTTCAGCGTTTCGTCCATGTCTCATCCCGCCAGCCGATCTGTACCCGAGGTATACCAGCGATCTTTCCTTGCTCCTCAGGCGGCCACCGAACGCCTGAGACGCTTCAAGAAATCCGCCACCTCCCCAGGATCGCGAAGATAATAGGGAGCGGCACTGCTCCGCTTCCGACCTCCCACGAAGACCGCCAGGTCCTCCTCTCCCAAGGCCTGGAAGGCCGCTTCGTCGGTCTCGTCATCCCCGACGTAGCACAGGAAAATCTTTCGAGACGACCGCCCTCTCCCAATCGCCTTCCGGATGAGTCCCACGGCACTCCCCTTATCCCAGTCGACAGCGGGGCGAACCTCCAAGACCAACTTTCCTCGGGTCACCCGAACCGCCCCCTCCTTCAGATGCGGCCTCACTGTCCGCGCGAAGACGCTCCGAACATAGGCGCGTCTCGCGCCAGGAATGCGTCGCAGGTGGAGGCTCAGGCTTAAGGTCTTATCTTCCACGAGGACGCCCGGCACCCCCAGCAAGCGCCTCCGGAGCTCTTGAGTGAGTCGGAGTAGTACCGGTCGCGCCGCTCGAGCCCCAGGATGAAGAAAGCGGATCCCGGGCCCCTCCAGCTCCAGGCCATGGTTTCCCGCATAATAGATCCCGCGGAGCCTGACGCGGCCTCGGAGGTCCCTCAGCCCACGACCACTCACGATCCCCACGGCCACCCGGCTATCCTGTGCAAGCGCCTGCAACATCTTTCGGGAGGATGGCGAAAGGCGGGGAACCTCTGGGCGGCTAGCAATGGGGCTCAAGGTCCCATCGAAATCGAACAAGAGACCGACCTGTTCGGCCTGCCGGATCCGCACGGCACAGCGGTCCCAAATCCGGAAGAGATGGGTCATAGCCGGCCGCGGCGTACCCGTCTCAGCTCGCTGAGCATCTCCAGGGACCACCGGTAGATATCGTGGTCCTGGATCTGCTCCTGGAGCCACCGGAAGCGTCTCATCCGTTCGTCCCGGGGCATCTCCAGTCCCTGGCGAATCGTCTCGGCAGCCCCCTCGATGTCATACGGGTTAATCGGCAAGGCCTCGACCAGCTCGCGGGCCGCACCGGTAAACCGGCTCAGGATGAGAACGCCCGGGTTTTCCTGTTGCTGTGACGCAATAAACTCCTTGGCGACCAAATTCATGCCGTCATGGAGCGCCGTCACGAGGCAGAGATCTGCCATCGCCAGATAGGCCAGCAGCCTGGGGTAACTGACCTGTTGGTCCACAAAAATTACCGGCTGCCAGGTTTCCATTCCATGCTTCCAGTTGATCTCTTCTACCAGCTGGGCGATCTCTCCTCGAAGTTGCTTGTACGCTGGGATATGAATCCGGCTGGGGGCGCCAATCCCCAGGTAGATGAACCGACCCAAATATTGCGGGTACCGCTCGAGGAACCGATCAATGGCCTCCAACCGTTCCACGATCCCTTTGGTGTAGTCAATCCGGTCTACCCCCACCGCCAAGAACTCCGGCCGCCCCCCCAGCAGCCCTTCGATCCGACGGGTCTCTTCCTTCACTTCGGGTGAGTCCACATCCTGGACGATCCGATGATAATCGATGCTAATGGGGAAGGGTCTGACCAGTGTCGTGCGTCCTCGGTACTGCACAGCCGACTGTTCGGTGATGATCTTGGCTTCCAGTTCGTTGGCCACTGTGGCCAGAAAATTATCGCAATGGTAGCGGATGTGAAACCCGAGGAGATCACTTCCCAAAAGCCCCTCTAACAGCTCCCGTCTCCACGGGCAGATCCGAAAGACCTCGGGGTTCGGCCAGGGGGTATGCCAGAAATGCGCCACGCTCAACTCCGGCCGCGCCTCCTTCAGAAGGCGCGGGCAGAGGGCAAGATGGTAATCCTGAGTCCAGATGACCGCTCGTCCGGACCCAGCCTCTTTGAGGGCCGCGTCGGCGAAGATCTGATTGACCGCCTGGTAGTGCTGCCAGTCGGCGGCGCGAAACAACGGTCGGATAAAGGCCGCATGGCAGAGCGGCCAGAGGGTCTCATTGGAGAAGCCGTAATAGTACCCCTCCTCCTGCTCTTTGGTCAGCCACACACGTCGTAAGGTGTACTGGGGATCCTCCGGTGGAACACGGACCCGCCCCTCCTCATCCGCGACATTCCGGTCCGCTTCGGTCTGCCCGGCGGCCACCCAGCTCCCCTTGGCCACTCGCAGCACCGGATCGAGTGCCACCACGACCCCGCCGGCCGGTCGTCGCGAGATGATCTGGTCTCCCTCATAGACATGCATATACGGCGCCCGATTGGAGACCACCACCACCCGGGAGGCCCTCATCCTCGACTTCACAAAATCCTGTAAGGCTGTGCGGTGACCCATTTACATCCCCCACTATTGAAGAGGGTGCCTTTCCTGGTATCTCCCTGCGACTCAATGCGCTCGCAGGAGGCGAGACCACTCGGAAGTGCACCCATGCACGTCATCCACGACAACGCTGCCGGACAGCTGGGCGGACGAAGGCAGGCACTATGCGGACCGTCAATTTTCTTGGCCCCTTTTCTACCAAAAAACCTGTCGAGGGTCAATCCCGTCGGACGGATCACTGATATTTGCTCGATTTCCCGGAGGGTACTAGCTTCGCAGGTAGCTCGAACACGCGGCGGATGACACCGAGGACCCCCCGCCCGAGGGATTCCTCAGGCACGGCGGCAACCTTGGGTCCGTCCAGGGGTCCCTTGACCTCCACTGCCACTACCAGGACACTCTGCTCCTTCCCGAAGAGGAGCCGGCCCAAGACTGGGATCTTCCCCAGTTTGAGAAATTGGACGGCCTTGTCCACGGTGCGGAGGGGTTGCACCCCCAGGAGCATATCGACTTTTCGGCGACCCAGGTCAATCGTACCCACCCCGCTGATCTTCACGGTGTCGGAGACGAACCTGAGATCCTCGGTCTTTGCAACCCACCGCTTCAGATGAAAGTCCGCGTCAAGGGAATCGTAGGGAACGCCTTTCACAGGGTCTGGATTGAGATTGAGGATTTGCAGGATGTTGGCCAGCACGGTGTATCGCCGGAACGTTCCATCCCTCAAGGCTAATCTGAGCTTTCCTCTCAGCGAGTGTTGCAACTCTTGCCAAGACCTCCCCCTGGCAGCAAGCTTCCCCTGAAGATAGGTCCGACCGGTTACTCTCCTCCTGCCCCTCCTGTCTCCCCAGGCAAAGACCCGCTCTCCGTCTGCTTTATCAAGGATGAGATCGAGATCCCACCGCCATTCCTTTCCCCGGGTCCGGGATGCGGTCCCTGAGATTTTCACCTCCCCCCCGGCCCACCTCCCAATCAGGCTCGGGATACGAATTTCTGTCTTCTGAAAATCCATGCGCCCGGCAATACGTTGAAAATCCTCTGGATGTCCCTTCAGTCGGAGGCGGGCCCCTTTCAACTGCATGTCTCCCTCGTACCGGGGCGAGGCCCAGAGCCCGGAGACCTTCAGTTTCAGGTCAGCGGCCCCACTCCCTCCGGCAACCGCCCCAAGCCCTCGCAGGAGCGCTACCGGGATCTTCCCCCGAATATCGACGTCCGCCTTCCCGTGAAGAGCAATGTTTCCCCGAGCGTTCAGCCACCCCTGCTTTCCGCTCACCGCAAGGGAAGCAATCGTCAACGTGTCTCCCTGCATCCCGAGACGGATCGGTCGGACGGTGTGAAATGTCACTCCGTGGAGGCGCAGCGAGGGAGCCTCGAGGTGGAGGGTCCTCTCGGATGGACGGGGCGCCGTGAGATTTCCGCGCACCTGGCCTGTTCCGGAACCGGTCCCCCCACCCCCCTTCAGGAGAGAAAGGCCTGCCAGGCCAAAGAGGGGAGTCAAGTCCGCCTGCTTCATGCTGACCCGCACATTGTAGGCATACGGGCGGACGGCCTGCAGCCTTCCCGTTGCGGAATAGCCCCGTTCCGGGAGCGCCAATTGAGCGGTCATCGCCTGGTCCTCGAGCAAAAGGCTCCCGCGACCACTCCCTAGAGGAATCGTGCTATACCGGAGGCCCTTCAGTGTGTAGTCCATCTGGATCCTCGGGTTCTCAAGATGACCTTCCCCGTGCATCTCGCCGTGCATCTTCCCTTGGAGGTCTGTTCCTTCGAAGAGCCGAAATCCCTCAAGCGAAAGCCCCGCCGTGGCCAGGCGAAAACTAATCCCGCCGTCCTCGAGTCGCACGAGACCTTTCCCCGTCACGTGCTCGCCGCCGCGGGCCAGGCGGACCTCTTCGAAAAGAAGACGCTTAGGCTCCAATTCAAGGCCTGCCTCTATTGCTTGCCACGGTTCGCCGAGCACGGTGGCATCCTTGATTAATACATGCCCGTGTCCTTCAAGCTGGGCCGGAACGCCGTCCACACTCGCCTCCAGCGTCATTCTCCCTCTGACGGGGATCTTCTCCCGAACAAAGAGGGACAAAAAATCTCCGGGGGCTCCACTGACCTGCCCCTTTGCGTTGATCCGGAGATCCTCGTTCAAGTCACGCACCCCCGGCTTGTCCGGTAGGGTCAAGCGGAGATGGATCGTCCCGGTGCTTTTTCCTCTGGTGACAACGAGGCGAGGGGCTCTCAGATGCCGCCGCTCGAGCTGGATCTTTCCATGAATGCTTTTGAAATCCCGCTTCAGGAGACGGGCGGAGTCCCACGTAAGGGTCCCCTGAAACGTGGGAGCCGTGAGTGTCCCCATCACACGACCCACCACCTTGCCATTTCCCCTCAGCCCGTTTGTCCCGAGGAGTCGCCCGACTCGATCAACACGCGGGGAGATTGCCGCCACCTCGAGATTCAACTCCTCCCACAACGATCCCTTCACGGTCAGACGATTGGGCGGAAGGTCTACCTGAAGGCGTTCGAGAGAAACGCGCCCCCCAGTAGCCTTCACGTATCCCTCCGCGCTCCCCGCAATCGAGGGCTGATCTCGGCGCTGGAGCGAGCGGACCTGAAAGGTTGCCTGAGCCGCGACACCGGCAGCCGTGAGACCCCGGCCTTCCACGAGGGCCTGGACAGCGACCGCCCCGGTCACCGGGAGGTTCCCCAGACTCGGAGCCATAAGCAGATCGAGAGCAAGTCCCTGCCCTCGGACTTCGGCGGTGTAGCTCAGGTCTTTCCACGCAAGGTGGAAACTCCCCGATACCTCGCCTGAGGCGGGACGCAGGGCCAGGTCCTTGCCCTGGATCCCCTCTCGGTCGCCGGAAAGTATGATCCTCATGTCAGGCCATGGGCCACCGCGCATCCAGGCAACCCCCTGAAAGGAGGGAGCACGTGCCGGCCCCGTGAGTTGGCCGTCAATTCGGAGAGTCCCCAGCCTGGAGTGCCGAAACGTAAAGGGAAATTGCGCGGTCAGCTCGACGTCCAGGCTTGGTCCACCGATCAGGTTCCGGACCCGCCCGGTCACTCCGAAGTCTCCTCGCCCCACATCGACCCCGAGACGCGTAAAGGTCAGGTCCTGTTCCTCCAAGGCCACAATTGCCTCGAGCTTTCCCCAGTGCAGGGGTTCCGCGGACAGATGCACCACTCCCTCGGCGACGCGAATTTCACCTCGCACCCGCGCCTCTTCTCTCCAGAGATCAGCATCAAGACCCTGAGCGTTCCAGATCCGTTTCTCCCCGCCGTAGATAAATTTCCCCTCCCGGATCTGAAGACGATCGACATCAAGAGTAATCGGGGAGACGTCCAGCCCTCCTGGCGGTCTTTCCGGGACCTCGAGTCCTTCGGGAAGCTGGATGACGGGACGCAGCAGGACTACGTTCTTAAAGGCCAGCACCCGATGGAGAAGGCGACTGTGATCCGGGTAAAACCGGACACGCCAAATCTCGAGGAGAGGGGCTTGCCCTGGGCCGCTGACGGCGAGTTGACGCAGCTCAAGAAAGTTGAGCCACGGGCTCAACCAGACCTCGCCGATCCGGACCTCCTGCCGCAGCCGCCCACTGAGCAGACCTTCAAGGCGGGTCCGGAGAACCCGTTGAACCGCCTCAGTTGAAAGGGCAACTTGAACCCCGGCGACAACGAGGAGAACGACGACGAGCAGGCCCAGGAGAATTCGTCTCGCAATCCGGAGTTTTCGCTTCACCAAATACCCCCTACGGACCACAGCGGCCTTCCCGATCTCCCCAAGCCTTCACCTGCTTGACGGACTATCGGATATCCGTGGCCGCGAATCGTCCACTGAACAGAAAGAGGAAATCCAGTAGAGGCAACGTGCAAAAATCGATCCGTGAGAAAGGGAAAGCTTGGCGGGTCCGCAAACGCTCTTGACTGGTGAAGGCCAGATAGGCTTACGCTAAGGGAAACTGCCACGGCCGGATTGATCTGACTACTTGTCTCACTTTTCTTCTTCTTCCACCGTATCCTCCCCCCCGCGGACACTGGAGCGAATGAGGCCCCGGAGGATCCAGCTCCGCTCCGCCCCTCGGAGGAGGCTTGAGAGGTCTTCGTATACGGTCGGGTCCTGGATGAGTGCCCCCAATGTGCCCTTCCCCTCTGCCAGAGCCCTCGTGATCCGCTTGAGGTCAGCCACGATCCCCCCAAGGTCCTGAAGAACCTGCCGCTTGCTCTCCTCGGTGAGTAGAGCTCCCAAGAGGCCCTCGCCGCCCCGCAGGCGCCCCACCACCTTGTCCAACCCCTCGGCGGTCCGCTTGAGGTCCTCCACCACGTCCGCCCCGCCCTTCTCAAAGATGAGGGCATGGAGGAGCCCCTCCCCTTCGCGGATTTCTTTCAGCGTGCGCTCCAAATGCACGGCGCTGCGGTTCAGGTTCTCGACTAAAGGAACATCTTTCTTCGCCATCAACGCGCCAAGAAGCCCCTCTCCTTTCTCCGCCCGCTCGCTAAGCGTGCGGAGGTTCCTTGCGACGACGGCCAGATCGCGGATCAGTTCCCGACCCACTTCGTCCGAAAGTAAAGTGGGAAGGAGTCCCTGACCTTCCTCCATACTCCCGAGGATCTTTTTCAGGGCCCCGCTGGCATCCGCCAAACTCTCCAACACGTCTCCACCGAGGCCCACGAGACGGGCAAAATCGAGCGGCTCTGCACTCTGCAGAACCTCCCCTGGCTGCAGGATCCTTGCGCTCTCGCTCCCCACAGTGATCTCGAACACCTTATCTCCAACCAATCCGATGGTCCCGATGCTTGCCACCGAGTCCTCCCGGATGCGGGACTGAAAGTCCACGTCAATGGTCACCTCCACATGGATGCGGGGATCGGCGATATCCGGACCAAAGGTGATCTGCTGCACGGTGCCCACGGTCAATCCGGCCAGACGGACGGGAGCCCCCACGATCAGTCCCTGCACGTCCCCAAAGGCGGATCGGAGGGTGTACCGTTCTTCGAAGAGGCGGGTTTGCACTCCGATCGTCAGGACAAAGGCTACAAAGAGGATGAGGAGAAGGAGGACGAAGATCCCGACCCGAAGTTTGATCTGTAACTCCCGATCCCGCATCTAGTTCTCCGTTCACTGTTCACAGTTCACGGTTCATGGCTCATGGATCAGCAAGATTTGTTCCTCTGAACTCTACATGCTCAACTCTTGACCCTGAACCCTGCACGATCTTCCCTGAACTCTCTACTCTGAACCCTTAACCCTGAACTATGAACTCTCACAGGTGGCCAGCCAAAAATTCCTGAACCGCCGCGTTTTCAACTCTGCCCATCTCTGCCGGTGTCCCGGTGGCAGCGATCCGCCCCTCGGAAAGGAGTGAGACTCTGTCCGAGATCCGAAAGGCGCTCTGCAGGTCGTGGGTGACCACCACCGAGGTGACATGGAGTTTCGCGCGGAGGTCGGTGATCAGTTCATTGATCTTGTCCACATTGCGGGGATCGAGGCCCGTCGTCGGTTCATCATACAGGACGATCCGCGGCGTCAAGGCAACCGCCCGGGCCAGTCCCACACGTTTCCGCATGCCTCCCGAGAGCTCCACCGGAAATTTTGCCTCCGTGCCGCTCATCCCCACAAGCGACAAGACCTCCGCCACCCGATCCCGGATCTCATTCTCGGTCATCCGGGTGTGCTCCCTCAAGGGAAAGGCAACGTTTTCCTTCACACTCAACGAGTCAAAGAGGGCCGCGCCCTGAAACAGCATGCCCACCTTTCGCCTGAGCTTCAGCAGCTCCTCCTCCTTGAGCGGGACGATGTCGTCCCCTTCAACCAGGATCTGGCCTGCATCCGGCTTCAGGAGTCCGATCATCAGCTTCAGGAGGACACTCTTGCCGGTCCCGCTCCCTCCCAGGATGGTCAGGATCTCTCCCGCCTCGATCCCGAGATCTAATCCCTGGAGGACCTCGTTCCCCTCGAAGGCCTTGTACAATTGAACAAGCTCGATGGCCTCGCTCATCAGGCAAGCATCTCCAGCCACCAAAAGAACTTGGTCAGGAAGAAATCGGAGATCAGGACGAGGATCGCCGACGTCACGACCGTCGCCGTGGTCGCCCGCCCCAGACCCTCGGTCCCCCCCGAGACCTCCAGGCCATTGTAGCAACCAATGATTCCAATGAGGAAGCCGAAGACGACCGTCTTGCCCAGGCCACTCAAGAGATCCGCCAGCGCGAGATTCCGCCAAATGGTGCTCATGTACAGATGCGAGTCCACGTGAAACTCGTATTGGGAGATCACCATGCCTCCGAAGATCCCCAACGCATCGGCCATGACCGTGAGCAGGGGCAGTACCAGCATGGCGCTCAAAACGCGGGGGACCACCAGCTTCTTGATGTGATTCGCCCCCATGGCTCGCATGGCATCGATCTGCTCGGTCACCGTCATGGCACCGAGCTCGGCGGTAATCCCAGATCCCACCCGTCCCCCCACCAATAGGGCGGTGAGCACTGGCCCGAGCTCCCGCACCATCGACAGGGAAACCACGATCCCGACGTAGGCCTTGGCCCCAAAGCGGGCGAGCCCGTACGTGGTCTGCAGCGCGAGGACAAGACCGGTGAAGACGGCCGCAATGCCACAGATCGAGATCGACTTGACCCCAATGTGGTCCATCTGAACAATCAGGCTCCGAATCTCGTAGGGGGGCTTCAGCGCCTGGTAAAAGGTCCGGCCGGCCAGTATGGCCACGTCACCGAGCTGCCCGAGCAACTCGGTGGCCCTGCCGCCGAGCATCAGGAAGAAGCGATGTGTGACATCAGCACGCCTCACGGCCCCTCCAACAGAAACTGCCACCCTTCGAGGAAGGCGTCAAAATCGGCGCTCCGGGCCCTAAACGTTTCTGGGGGCGCAACAAAGAGGAGATCGTAGAGGCATCCCTTCCGCCGGATCACGACACTCCGGATCTGGACGGGCGTCCCCTCCCACCTCGCTTTGATCACCGCGTCAATCCCGACCGCCCCGTCCACCATGATGCGCTCTTGTCGCAGGCGTTCCACGTCACGGAGCCCGAACAAGAGATGCTGGACCAGGGCAGGCAGTGGACCCGTCTCTCGGCCGGGACAACTGGCCGAGACCGCCATGCGCGCATCAGATCGCGTATCCCGAACGGCCAGGTCGGCCCCAGGAGGCGATTCCATGACCAGCCACCCGTCTTGAGGGAGCCGGACCCGAAAAGCCTTCGCCTCGTTTACGTAGAAACCATCCAGGGTTCGTCCGGTAGTGGCACACCCGGCCAGCAGAACGCAAACGAAGCCCACCCCGGCAACAGCAGTGCCCAACCCGGAACCACACCGGATCATCCGCGGATCTCGATGGAGCTGGTAGCGACCTGACTCACCCGACTCCTTTTATTTCTCCTCGTGAGGCGCCCCCCACCCTTCCGGTCCGCCAAGCTCCACGGCCAGACGCTCGAGTTTCCTTTCGCTCTGCCTGAGTCGACGCCTTGCCTTGATGGTCTGCGGAAGGCTGATGAGGGCGGCCAACAAAGCCCCCATGCCTGCGGACACGAGGATTACGATGACCACCGAGGTCTGGAATGTCCACACGAGGAAGCGGACCGTAACCTCCTCGGCATTCTGGACGGCAAAGATCGCCACCAGTGTCGCCAACAATAAGGCCACCATGAAGTAAAACTGCGTCATGACACGACCCACCGATGAGTATTCTGAAAAGAAAACGCTGAAACGCGGTGGTATGCTATCGGAAAAGGGGCAAAGCGTCAAGGTTGGCCACGGCAGGGTTGAGCAGCAAGAGCCAGATCACTGCGCCCAACAGAAAAGCCCCTGCAGCATGACGCCGCGAGGGCTGCCGTTTCCTAGTGTTACAGTTTTTCTTCACCACGGCTCCATCCATGCAAAACCTGAGATGACCTCAAATGTCCCCTCATGTGGCAGGGGTGTCAAGGGCAAGGGTTTCGGTGCTGGGAAACTCCTAGAGATGTTAGTCAGCCTTTGGGTTGGGTGAGCACCGGGTAGAGGTCATGCTGGTAGCACTCTGGTAGCAGCGTCCTGTAACAAGCCGTTTTTCTTGGGTTCGGAAGGCTGCATCTGAATTACCAATCAGCAGGTCACCGCTGCGTCCAGCAATGCGCAAATCAGCACACCTCCCACTGTTGATTTGTAGTTGATTTGTGGTAGTAATCTGCCAGGGCGTTTGAAGGCCTGCCCGCAACCAGGGGGATTGCCCCAGGCCCCTGAAGCCGGCCACGGTTAGGCAATAATCGATCCCTGCAGAGGGGAATCGGGGATGGAATCGGAGTAGAAGTCTATCAGTCCTCAGGTTACCTATCCGCCTCAATTCACCCCCGGGTGTCCCAAGATCGCGTGCGCTGCTGACGGCAAAGTTAGGCCCTCTCCCCTGGGACAACCTCGTGACCTGGGGACACGATTGTCCCAGGTGAATGCAGGGGGCTTGTGCCTAGCTCCCCAGTTTCTCGGGAGTAGTATCCCTGACCGCGCTGAGGCACCCGTGTCTCAGTTGGCCCGGAGGATTTGCCTCTTTTCGTCCCTCTCTGGCCGCTCTTTTGCTTAAGAATTCGGGAATTAGATCTTGGTAGGAGAACCCTCCTTCCGATGGCACCCGGCTTGCTGATTTACCTTAGTGTCAATGAGCATTTAGCGATACCTAGGCGCGTTGGTTGGTACCAGCAGAACGGATCCCGAGATGAGCACGTACGTCCTGATGCGAATCCTAGAATCCAGCCCAGGCCGATACGATCTCGGCATCCGCCTCCTCACGCTCGGGCGCCTTGAGAGAGCGTACGATCGCCTTGCGGGCCACGTTGAGCACGGGCAGCGAGTGCTGGATCTCGGCTGCGGCACCGGCGCGTTGACGCTCCGAGCCGCCCGACGTGGCGCGAAGGTGAAAGGGATAGATGTCAACTCCCAGATGCTCGAGATCGCTGCCCAGCGGGCGAGGGAGGCGGGCCTTGCGGAACGCGTCGACCTCGTAGAAATGGGCGTCGCCGAGCTGGACGGCGAGGAGCCGCAGAGCTACGACGCAGTGATGAGCGGCCTCTGCTTCTCTGAGTTAAGCGAGGATGAGCTCGCGTACGCCCTTAAGCAGGTGGGGCGAATCCTGAGGCCCGGAGGCCTTCTGCTCGTCGCAGATGAGGTCAAGCCTCGAAGCGTTGCCACCCGGGTGGTTCAGTCGTTGGTCAAGGTGCCTCTGGCGGCCCTTACGTACATCATCACTCAACAAACGACGCATCCCATCGCGGAGTTGCCGGATAGACTGACCAACGCAGGTCTAACGATCCTATCGGTCAACTGGAGCACACTGCGCAGCTTTATCGAAATCGTGGCGCAAGAGCCCGCTGGAGTAGCACTGTGAGGCATCTCAGTTTCGTTTGGGTGAATGTCCTCCAAACCCTGCTCCGTGTTCTCCCGTTTCCATGTAAGACGGGTCTCGTCAAGATCGGAAACCCTGGCCGTAATTCGCCGGTCCTACTCACCTGCAACTTCCGACTCACGGTGGAACGCGTCAAGCGCGCCCTCGAAGGGATCGATACATACTTACTCGTTGCCAACAGCCGCGGACACAACGTGTGGTGTGCAGCGACGGGGGGGCTATTGACTAATCACGACGTCGTCTCGATCCTGAAGACGAGTGGTATCGAAGACCTCGTGGACCACCGGCACGTGATCCTGCCGCAACTCGCCGCAACGGGCATTGACGGCAAGGTCATCCATAAGAAGGCCGGGTGGAGGGTCATCTGGGGACCGGTCTACGCGGCTGCGATTCCCGCCTTCGTGAGTGGCGGTCTCGAGAAAACCGTAGAAATGCGCACGGTGAGTTTCCCGTGGCCGCAGCGGCTCGAGATGGCCGTCGCCTGGGCGTTTCCAATTTCCCTTGTTGGTGCGCTCGTCGTCTTTCCACTTTGGAGGGAGGGAGTGCTCCCGCTTGTGGGTCTGGTCTGGGGGTTGTCCCTTCTCATCTTCCTGAGCTTTCCCCTCTACGAAGGACGCCTCCGTAGCACAGGGAAGAGCGTCGGCGTCGTTTTTTTCGACTTCGGTCAGCGACGCATTCCGCTGCTCCTATGGTTGTTCTTCCTGCTTGGTCTCGTTGGCTATGAAGTCCTGGCCGGCTATTTTTCCTGGGCGCTGATTTTCCGTTGGGGCCTGAGCTCCCTGGTCGTAGTCCTGGTTTTGAGTCTGGACCTGATGGGGAGCACTCCGGTTTACAAGAGTGGCTTGCACGAAGACCGCCGGTTTCGGATCGGTCTAGACACGGAGCGATGCAAGGGAGCCGGCTTCTGTGAACAGGTGTGCCCCACGGACGTCTTCGAGGTGGACCACCGTCAGCAGTTGGCGACTCTACCGAAGGCGGAGCAATGCGTGCAGTGTGGTGCGTGCATCGTGCAGTGTCCGTTCGACGCGCTTTACTTCCGGAGCCCGAGGGGAGAGGTTGTGACGCCTGACACGGTGAGGAGATTCAAGCTGAACCTTCTGGGCAGCCGTTTGGTGGAAGCGGGAAAGAGCAAGAAGGGGGCCCCAAATCGTCGGGGCAACGAGTAGCTGATGAAGTCTCATCTGCACTGGCATCCGAGGGCCTAGGTACGAAGGGGAAAAGGGGGAAAAGGGGAAGGGGGAAAAGGGGATAAGTACATTATTGACCGCGCCCTTCTTTACCGGGACGACCCCGGGGGCGGAAGGCAGACTCCAAGCCCAGACGTTTAGCCATCCGTTGTTGCCAAGCCTCGTTGCCGTACGGCCGGCCTCGCCGAACCGACAGCCTCAAGGTCTCGAGCCCCTTCGATGATAGGGACTCGTTCAGCAATGCAAGCCAATCGTCCGGGAGGGGCACTGGCCATATCGACAGCATCGGCTTCTGTTGAACGGCCTCTCCTTGGAGCCGCGCCCAGAGGCTCGACCATCGCCAGTCCTCCGCCCGCTCGACCAAGCCCGCCCGCAGGGCGTTCTGCTCCACGTACCGGCACACCGTGAGAAAGTGCTCGTCATCCTGAACGGGGAATGATTTGTACGTACCCTGATAGAGGTGTCCGCTCCCGACGCTTCCCCGGGTCCGATGCCATCGGCGCGCATGCGTGGTGGTCAGTCGCTGCATGAATCTCCCGAGCTGTCCGTCCCGCTCGGGCCTGACTACCAAATGCCAGTGGTTTGGCATGATGCAGTAGGCCAGGAGATGCATCGGCACCCGCACCACCGTCTCGGCCAATAGCCATTCGAACGCCTGATAATCGGAGGCGTCGTCAAAGATCCGAATCCGCGCATTGGCACGGTTGAGCACATGGAAGATCACGCCACCAGGAGCGGTACGGGCCGTACGAGGCATATGAGGACGGTATTAGAAGGCCTTGGTTACGTCAACAGATAATTGAACTTACAGATAATTGAACTTATCCCCTTTTTCCCCCTCTTATCCCCTTTTTCCCCCCTTTTTTCCCCCGCAGTCTGGAAGTGCCTCAGGAGGTGCGGAGTTTCGGGTCGAGCACGTCCCGGAGGGAGTCGCCAAACAGATTGAAACCGAAGACGGCGGCGCTGATCGCGAGCCCGGGGAAGATCCCCATCCACGGCGCTCGCTCCGCAAACTCCACGGCCGCCCCCTTCAGCATCAGACCCCACGCAGGCGTCGGCTCGGTCACGCCGAGGCCGAGGAAGCTCAGCGAGGCCTCCAGGAGGATGGCCTGGCCCAGAAAGGCCGTAAGCATGATGAGGTAGGGGGCAACAACATTCGGCAGCATGTGGCGAAAGATGATCCGCATGTGGCTAAAGCCCATCGCCCGCGCCGCGTCCACATACGGGGTCTCGCGGATCGCCAGGGCGCTGGAACGGACGACCCGCGCAATCCGGGGCATAAAGGGAATGGCAATGGCGAGGACCAGATTCACGATGCCGGAGCCGAGGACAGCCACCACCGCCAAAGCGAGCACGATGATCGGGAAGGACATCACGACATCGATGAGCCGCTGGACAAACAGGTCAACCTTTCCCCCGAAATAGGCGCTCGCGACGCCGATGACAGCCCCAACAGTCGCGCCCAGGAACGACGCCCCAAACCCGACCAGGAGGGCCGTCCGGGAGCCGTAGATAATCCGGCTCAGAATATCGCGTCCGAAGGTATCGGTCCCCAGCCAGTGTTGAGCACTGGGGGGGCGTAGCATGGCGGCATAATCGGTGTCCAGGGGATCGAAGGGGGCCAGCACCTCGGCAAAGAGCGCTCCAGTGACCATGACGACGATCACGACAGCACCCGCAGTCCCAAGCGGCTTCTTTCGAACAAACCGGAGGACCGCCACGATCCACTTTGGTGGACCCGCGCGAGATACTTCGATCCGGGGGAGCGCGGTATCCAACTGGGACGGTGTCGTGCTCATTTTTCACCCCTGCTACCGATACCGGATCCGGGGATCGAACCACGCGTACATGAGATCCACAAAAAAGTTCACCACAATAAAGGTAAACCCGACCAGCACCACCAGGGCTTGAGTCATAGTGTAATCCCGCCGCGCCACCGACTCCACAAAGAGCATTCCGAGCCCGTTCAGGTTGAAGACCTGCTCGGTCACCACGAGGCCCCCCACCAAGAACGCAAATTCGAGGCCGAGCACCGTGATGACCGGGAGCATGGCATTCTTCATGGCGTGACGGACAATGACCACCTTCTCCCACAGCCCTTTAGCCCGGGCCGTGCGGATGTAATCCTCGCGCAGGACCTCGAGGGTGGAGGAACGGGTCATCCGGGTGGCGACGGCGGAATAGCGGTACCCAACCGCAACGGCCGGCCAGATCAGCTGTGATAGATTCGCCCACGGATCCACCCATATCGGGGTAAAGAACATCGGTGGGATCCACCGAAAGAAGATCAGCAGGCCGAGGATGATCAGGATTCCCAACCAGAAGGAGGGCATGGCCAATCCAGCAATGCTGAAAACTCGGATGGCGTAATCGACCCAGGTATCTTGTCTCAGGGCCGCCAGGATCCCGAGGGGGACGGACAGGAGCGTGGCAAAGATCGTCGCCATGATGGCTACCTGCAGGCTCAGGTGGAGACGCAGCGCGATCTCCTCCGTGACGGGGTTCTCCGTCCACATCGACTTCCCAAAGTCGAGCCGGACAATTCCCCACATCCATTCCCCAAACTGCTGCACGAGTGGCTTGTCGAGACCAAGGCGGGCCCGCTCCTTGGCCAAAAGCTCCTCGGAGACGGCCGTCCCCTCGAGGGTATATCTGAGCTCCACGACATCTCCAGGGACCACCCGCATCAGGACGAAGACGAGGATCGCCACCCCCAAGAGCGTCGGAATCATCAAAAGGAACCGCTTGATGATGTATCCCTGCATCGCCTATCAAAAGGGGCGGCCCACCGTCACTCTTGATCCGGCGGGCCGCCGCCACACAACCCATCGACTCCTACAAACCTCCTACGCGGCCTAACCCTCCTCCAGCCAGACGTCTCGCAGGTCCTGATTCAAGTAGTGGCTGGGGAGCTGCTTCCACCCTTTCACCTTGGCCCAGTGGGGGTTGATCTTCTGCCACCAGAGGGTGGGGAAGGTGTACGCCTCGTTGAGAACGATCCGCTCAAATTCCCGAACGAGCTTTCGCCGGGCTGCCGGGTCCGTGGCTTTGCTCTGCTGTTCATAAAGCTGATCGAGCTTTGAATTTTCGTACTTGGCATAGTTGATAGGGCTCTTACTCGTTGAGACATATTTGAAGAGCTGCAGATCCGGCTCGTCCATGAAATCGCACGCCCAGTCCATGGTGCCTTGGAAGTTTCCGGCGCGGCGGTCCTTGGAAAACGCGGCAGTCTCCTGCACGCCGTGGCTCGCGGCCACCCCGATCTGGCGCCACTGATCAATGAGCCAGACCCCCACGACCTCATAGGGCTCCTTCACATCGCGATTCTTAAAGGTAAACCCAAATCCCCCGCCGTAGCCCGCCTCCTTGAGCAGCCGCCGGGCCTCCTTGCGCGACGCCTCGATGTCCTTGCTAAAGCCGGGCAGCTTGCTGAGCTCGGCCTCGGTCGCCTGATAGGCCTCGTAACCCGGACGGATGACCCCACCGACCGATTTGATGATGGAGATCTGCGAGAGGTGCTTGGACCCGCCCCAGCGGTCGACGGCCAAGCTCAACGCCCGGCGGACCCGCACGTCATCAAACGGCTTTTGCTGCGTATTCAGCGCCACCGTCAGGACGCAGAGCCAGGGGCTTTCCTGGACCTTGATCTTGGGCCCGAGGGAACGAACGAGGTCGTCGCGGGCGGCGGGTGAGAAACCCCGGAACTCGATCAGTGCTCGTCCACCCCGCACGGTCGCCACGCGGGCTGAGGTATCCCGGATGAAGATCGCCCGGTAGCCATCCAGATAGGGCCGCCCCTTCATGAAGTAGTCCTCGTTCTTCTTGCCGACCCAGTGGGACCCCTTCACGTGTTCAACGAATTTGAAGGGGCCGGTCCCCACGACGTTCTTTTCGTACCAGTGGGGGTCTTTGGCCAGGATGTCCGCCTTGTAGATCGGATTCCACGGGGACGCCAGGTTGGCGAGGAGCGAGGCCGCCGGCCACTTGAGGCGGAAGACGACGGTGTGATCGTCGGGCGCCTCCACGGATTTGACCATGGCGTAGGACGCCTTCCGAACGCTGCGTACCCCCTCGGGCGGAAAGATGATCTTGTCGTACGTTGCCTTGACGTCCTTCGCCGTGAGAACGCTCCCATCGTGAAACTTAATCCCCTTCCGGATCTTAAAGGTATACGTTAGCCCATCCTTGGAGGTATCCCAACTTTCCGCAACATCCCCTTCAACCTCGGGGTACTTCCACTGATTGAACTTGATCAAAAGGCTGTAGTGGGGGGCCAGCGGATGCATCGCCGCGAAACTCGTCTCCCGGTGCAGATCATACGACGGCGGCTCGGCGGCGACGGCAAAGGTCAGGGTGCCACCCGTCTTCGGTTGTTCCGCTGCCAGCGCCCCCGGAGCTATCACCGCGCCAAGAACAACCACACCTGCGGATACAACAGCTAAGGATCGGATGAGGCGGATAAACCGTGTGATGCGCATGCGGCACCTCCTTGCCATTTGTAAAACGCGGTTCCCTATTCGATCGCGATGTTATGACGATCGCTCACTCTCTCTTTTACGACACAGGTCGGGGGACGGAGGCGGGAAGGTAGCCTACCGAGTCTGCCCTACGCTGTCAAGAGGAAACCCACAATGCCATGCTCTTGAAACGTCCATTTTCCAAACGCCGTTCCCAATTTCACGGACTTACCCACCCTCCGGGCGACCTTCATCGAGTTCGAAGAGGTAGGCGTTTCGGTCTGCGACCTCCTTCAGTTCATCTGCCACCATCCGTTGGGTCGCCAGGGGAGTCCGCGCGCGGTAGGCGGCCCGAGCAATCATATGCGCGCCGACCGGAGCGGTGAGGAAGAGAAAGGCCACGGCCAGGAGGGACTTGAGGCCAATGGGAGAGTGCCCGTACTTGAGGGTTGCGGCCAGCAGGATGGTTCCGGCCCCGAGTGTGGTCGTCTTCGTGGTGGCATGCATCCGGCAGAGCACATCGGGAAACCGAATGAGACCGATGGAGCCGACCACCGTAAAGAAGGTGCCGATCAGAATCAATAACCCGGCAAGGATGTCAACCAACGATATCCCCCTTCTTCAGGAACTTGGCTATCGCCATGGTTCCAACGAATCCCAGGATCGCCAGCACCAGGACCACATCGATCAGGTCCGCCAGGCCGTCCCGAATCACCAAGAGGACCACCACGGCGGCCAGGTTCGTAGAGAAGGCATCAAAGGCAACGACGCGATCGGCGATGGAAGGTCCCACCACGACGCGGTAGAGACTCAGCAGGGTCGCGCAGGCCACCACGAAGAGCACACTGTTCACGAGGACGCTCATCACTGTGCCACCCCTAGCGTGTAATCCTCAAGCCCCCGACGAATCCCCTCCCGCACCTCCTCGGGATCGGAAATGTCCAGCGTATGGATATAGAGGGTTCGCCCATCGTCCGAGACATCCATGGTGAGGGTCCCGGGGGTGAGCGTGATGCTGTTGGCGAGCATCGTGGTCCCGAGGGGACTCCGATGCCGGGTCGCCAGGGCAATGATCCCGGGGCGAATCGGCGTCTTGGGGTGAAGCGCCAGATAGGCCACCTGGAGATTCGCCTTGACCACCTCAAAGACGAAGTGTGGTGTGTAGCGAAGGAAGGCCGGGATCTTTCGGAAAAGACGGGGGAGGGACGCGCGCCAGGGAAAGAAAGGCCGAAACAGCCAGAGGGTTCCCGTCCCCATAATGAGCCCCAGGAGGAAATTCGCCAAGCTGACGGCCCCGCTCAGGAAACACCAGATCAGGGCGAGCACCGGGATGAGGGTCCAGGGTCTATACTTTTCCACGCCGCCTCCCTTCGACAAGCCCGGCCCCGAGCTTAGTCGAGGGGCTCAGGGCAGGCACATTCGACGCGCTCAGGGCAGGCTGGTCAAACGCGGCACCTCCCGAAACACGGCCGTCACATAGGCCCCCGGCTGCCTCAGCTGAGCCTCCACGGCGGTCAAAAAATCGACCAGGGGATTGAGCAATATCGTGCCGACCAAAATGAGCCCGGCCATAACGAGGCCCGATCCCGTCATGACACGAGGGGCTGCATGAAGGGGACGGCCGCTCGCTTCCCTCCAAAAGATCTGTTGCCAGGCGCCGAAAAGATACCAAATGGTGACGATGGCCAACACCGCCGCCAAGGCGGCAAGGAGCCCGTAGCCGGCCTCGAGTGCCGCCGTGATGAGGAGAAATTTGGCGAAAAAACCGAAGAAGGGCGGGACGCCGGAAATGCTCATGGCCCCGACCAAAAAGGCGCCACCGGTCCACGGCATCTGCCGGCCCAGTCCCCCCATGCTTCCCATCTCTCGGGTCCCCGTCGCATCAATCACCACCCCCGCCACAAGGAAGAGCATCGCCTTCGCAAAAGCGTGATTGACGATGAAGAGCAGCGTGCTCACCAGGGCGAGCGGGGTCCCAATTCCGAGCCCGAGGACGATATACCCCATCTGGCCCACGCTGGAATACGCCAGGAGTCGCTTGATGTCCGACTGGGCGAGTGCGCCACAGGCTCCCACCACCATCGTGACGGCTGCCAGGGTCAGGATCCACTCCTGGACGTCCGGGCGGAGCGGGACGAAGATCACACTGGAGACTCGAAGGATGCTATAGGCCCCCACCTTGATCAGCACGCCGGAAAGCATGGCACTGATGGGGGTGGGGGCACTGGAGTGGGCATCGGGCAGCCAGAAGTAGAAGGGGAACAAGGAGGCTTTCACCCCGAAGACCGCGATGAACAACAGAAAAATGGTAGGGAGGGGGCCAGGATTCTGCAGCTGCCCGATCTTGACACTCAGATCGGCCATATTCAAGGTCCCTATGGTCCCGTAGACGCCGCCCACCCCCAACAGAAACACCGCTGAAGCAATCAGGTTGATGGTGGCATATTTGAGTGAGGCCTCGAGCTGGTAGTCCTCGCCGGCGAAGGCCACCAGGGCATAAGAGGAAATCAGGAGAACCTCGAAAAAGACAAAGAGATTGAAGATGTCTCCGGTGAGGAAGGCACCATGCATCCCCATCATCAGCAGATGGAAGAGGGGATGGTAGGCGCGCCTCTGCCCCTCTTCCTCGATGTATCCCACGGAATAGCACAGCGCGACCATTCCGATGCTGCTCGAGAGGAGGACGATCCCGCTGCTCAAGAGATCCGCCACCAGGATGATGCCGAAGGGGGGAATCCAGCTCCCCATGACATGGACCACAGTCCCCTGGCTCCAGACGGTCCTCAAGAGGACAAGAGCGGTTGCTGCGGTGGTCCCGCCCCCCACAAGGCTCACCAGGATCTTTCCGCGCAAAGAGCGCCCAAGAAAGACGGTGACAATAGCGGTCGCCAAGGGAATCAAAATGGGAAAGACCACCAGCGCCTTCATCCTTGAAGCCTCCGGATCTGATCCATGTCCACAGTGCCCGTCCGCTGATAGAGTCGGTAGAGCAGCACCACCAGGAAGGAAGTCACTCCGAAACTGATGACGATGGCGGTGAGTACCAACGCCTGTGGAAGGGGATCGACGTAGGTCGCCCCACCGGGCCCGATGATCGGCGGACGATTCCCGACAAAGCCCCCCGACGTGACCAGCAGGAGATTCGCCCCGTGAGAGATGAGCGAGAGACCGATGATCACTTTCAGCGCATTGCGGCGCAGCACGAGGAATGTTCCGGTCCCGAAGAGGACCCCGATGGTGATGGCCAGTAAGGTCGTCATGGCTCTTCCCCTCCCAGGAGGGAAATGATCGTCAGCGTGACCCCGACCACGATACAGAACACCCCGACATCAAAGACGAAGGCCGAGACGATCTCAATCTCCCCAAAGAGCGGGAGCTCCAGATGCAGGATTCCACTCTTGAGAAATCCCCATCCCAAGGGGAGACTGCCCAGTCCGGTGCCAAGGGCGAGGCTTAGCCCAAGCGCCACAAGGCCGAGATAGCTGGACGGCGTAACGCGCTGCACTTCCCGCATCCCGAACACGACATACTGCAGCGCGAGAGCCGCCGCGGTCATCACGCCCGCGATGAACCCGCCCCCCGGATTATTGTGCCCCGCCAAGAGGAGGTAGAGCGCAAAGAGGAAGATAATGGGAAAACAGAACCGCGCGACAATCTCGGCGATCAGAGTGGTCGGTCGCCTCATCGAGTCCCCTTTCTCGTGAGCAGGGTGTACACCCCCAGGAGGGCGATGGCCAAGACCGTAATCTCCCCCAGGGTGTCGTATCCTCGGAAGTCGATCAAGATGACGTTCACCACGTTCCTGCCGCCTCCCCCCGGGACGCTCTCGCGCAGGAAGAATTCGGCAATGGACGGGTAATACGCTTGGCCAGCGCTAGCCAAGATGACCGCCGCCACCGCCCCACCGACGCCGGTCGCCAAAAGGCCGTCCCGCAAGAGGCGACCGCGCGAGGCCAGTTCCGGAATGAAGGGGGGGAGGCGGTAGATCACCAAGAGAAAGAGGATGAGGGAGACGGTCTCGATCAGAATCTGCGTGAGCGCCAGGTCCGGCGCATACAGGAGGATAAAGAGGACCCCGACCAGGTACCCCACCCCCCCCAGCAGGATCACCGCGGGGAGAGGTCGGGGGGCGAGGACCACCGCAACGCTGCTGGCGATCATAAGGCAAAGAAGAATGCCTTCATAAGAAAGGACCGACCGCACGTCCGCGGGGATCACGGAGACCCGGTCCCAAAGAAAGGTGGAAAGGATCAGCAGGCTGAGGAAAGAGAGAATCCACAGCAGGTACCGCCGGAGGATGCCCGATTGGAGCCGGGACGAAACGCCTCTCCCCGACCGCGACATGAGGACGAGACCCCCGTCGTAGACGGCATCTATACTCACCCGGGAAAAGACCTGTCCCTGCCAGCGCTCGATCCGCGACCCAGCCGGAAAGAGCAGCAGGCCTGATGCAATGGTTACGGCACTCATCATCAAGGCCAAGCTGAAGCCGTGCCAGATGGCCAAGTGGACATCAACCCCGTGCCTGACAATTCCCGCGGCCATCGGCTCCAGCAAGTAGTGACTTGCCGGATCCGGCCACAGCCCAAAGAAGGGATTGAACAGCGTCAAAATGAGGGGCCACCACCGCATCCCCAGAGGTGCTTCGTGCGGATGCTTGGGCGGATGCCCCGGCCTTCCGAAGAAGACCCCATACACGAGCCGTAACGAATACGCAAAGGTGAAGACCGATCCTGCCACCGCCAGAACGGGAAAAAGGACCTGCACCACGCCCGCGTGCACCTCGAGCGTGGCTTCATAAAAAAGTTCCTTGCTCACGAAGCCGCCGAGGGGCGGCAGGCCGGCCATGGCGGCCGCCGAGACGAGGGTAAAGACCCCCGTCCAGGGCATGGCCCGCCACAAGCCCCCCAACTGGCTCAACCGTCTCGTCCCGGCCTCATGTTCCACCATCCCCACGCAGAGAAACAAGGCTGCCTTAAAGGCGGCGTGATTCATGAGGTGGAAGGAACCTGCCACCGCCCCCTGGGGGGTGCCTAAGCCGTACAGGGCCATAATCAGCCCCAGCTGGCTCACCGTGGAGTAGGCGAGGAGGGCTTTTAGATCGTCCTGGCCTAACGCCAAGAATCCTCCCACACACAGCGTGAGAATGCCTACCCCCCCGACCAGATACAGCCATGCCTCTGTCCCCGACAGGGCCGGATGGAGGCGGGCCACCAGATACAACCCGGCCTTGACCATCGTCGCGGAATGCAGATAGGCACTCACGGGCGTCGGGGCCTCCATGGCGTTGGGCAGCCAGATGTGAAACGGGGTCTGGGCGGATTTGGTCATGCATCCAAGGAACACCAGGCCCAGGATCGGCAGATAAAGGGAGCTGGCGCGGATGATGTCGCCTTGCCTCAGAACCGCCTCCATCTCCCAGGACCCGGTGACCTGATGCAGGAGGATGAATCCGATGAGCATCGCCATCCCGCCGCCCGCGGTGACCAGGAGGGCCTTGGTGGCCCCATAACGGGAGGGCTCTCGGTGGTCCCAGAATCCAATGAGGAGGAATGACGAGAGGCTGGTTAGCTCCCAGAAGACGAACAGGGCGATCAGATTGCCGATCAAGACCACCCCCAGCATGGATCCCATGAAGAGCAGCATGTAGGCGAAGAACTTGCCGTGATTCTCCCGCGGGTCTAGGTAAAAACGGCCGTAGGCCATGATGAGACAGCCGGCGAAGGATATCAGGAGGGCAAAAAAGAGACTGAGCCCATCGACCACGATCGTGAGATCGGCATCGAGGAGGGGGACCCAGGGAAGCGTGGTTCGGAGGGTCTCCCCATGGACGACGGGAGGAACAAGAGCGAGGAGCGCCAGGGTGTTTCCCAGCGCGGCCGCCGCGGCCCACCACCCCACCCGCGTCCGAAGATATCGGGCAAGGAGCGGTGTAAGGGCTGCGGCGACAAAGGGGCTGAGAAGGACGGCGGGAAGCAGGATCACTCATTCCTCCGGGGGCTCAGGTCCACACCGACGGACACCTCTCAATCGAGCGGGCCCAATCACAGATCATTGGTGAAGGGCATGCGAGCAAAGGTATTCTGCCAAAACGGGACGGACCATAGCACAACCGGAACGGTGCGGCAAGGGCGTTTTCTCCCCTGAAATCCGTCGATACCGAGGACGCAGACCGGACTGCGGCATCTCCATTCGGTCTAACAAAGCGACAAATACCGGAACCCGTCGCGAGTGGGGTCAGCACCATGGAAAGGGAGATCCGCGGAGGGCTGCTGGTCAGCGTCTCGAGCCGTCCAGCGCGAGCGGACCGCTGCCGATGAGAAGGATCGCGACGGAGGCCATGAAAAGCACCAAGGGGTACTCGTACCCGCCCGCGATCGCCTTCCCCGTAGCGGCGTCAACAATGATGCCGCTCATGAAAAAGCCCTGCTCAAGGTGCACGAAATAGATTGCACCCCCCATGATCACGACATGGACCAGGGCACCGATGCGTGTAAGAAACCCCAGGACAAGCGAGACCCCACCCAGGAAGTGGCCAAGGATTATGACCCACGCCGTGATCGCTGGCAGCGGAATGCCTTTAGAGGCGTTGAGGCCGGTGACTCCGGCTGGGGTATAGACGAAGGCTGCCAAGTAGCCATGCATCAAAGAGATGATTCCTAAGCTCACCCGCAATACCGTGATCCCATAGTCACTCGCTCTCGTCATCGCCCGCTTCTCCTCTACGATCTCTGTCCCCGTCCAATTATCCCGAAGTCGAAGGTCGCAGCCCGTGCCCCGACATCTGCCTGATCCCACAATCCAGTGCGTCAGGGACGTGGGAGACGGATTCAGTTCCAGCGGGCGCGGGCTTGGGGGCTCCCCTGAGAGACGTGGATCAGCAGCGCCTCGATGTACCGGATCACTTCGGTCATCCGCCGGGCAACGTCGATCTCTTCGAGCAGGCGCTGCCGCTGTTCCTTCTCGCACACCACCAGGCCCGCGATCCGATCTACCAAGGCACTGGGTGGATCTCGATCCGCCAGGATTTCGAAAAAGCCCGGAACGGGCTCGGGCAATGCCGACAACAGCTCCCCAGAGAGCTGGCGGAGGCGCTTTGTCTGAGGCGCCAGCGTTTCCTCTCCTCGCGACGGGTAGACGTCGTCAAGCCACGAAGCCTGGGCGATCCGATAGAGTTTATCTGAAGGGATCTCCCCCTCAATCACAACCCGCCCGAGCCCTTTGAGGACAATGTTCGAGCGACCGTCCGGCAGCATCTCGGACGCGACGATCTCCCCGGCCCCCGCGACGGAATAGATCGGAGGCCGCCCATAGTAATCCCTTTCCCATCCCGGCCTCAAGAGTACCATCGCCAACAGCCGCTCCCCTGAGAGACAGTCGGCGAGCATCTGCCGATAGCGAGGTTCAAAAATGTGCAACGGCAAAAGGGTGTGAGGAAAAAAGACAACATTGGGCAACGGAAAAATCGCAATCTCCATGATTCAGTCCGACGCCCGAAGTCCGAGGTCAGAGGTCCAAAGTCCTACGTCCAAGTTTTGAGGTCCGACCACCTGACACCCAAGACCCGATCCCCAACGTCGAATCCTACGCAAGCTTCAGGCTGACCGCGATACCGTCCCGCAATGGGAGAAGGGTGGTATGAAGATCGGGTGTCTCATAGAGGAGGCGGGTGTACTCCTGGACGGCGCGGGTACTGGCATCGGACGGAATGGGCTCGACGACCCTTCCCTTCCAGAGCATGTTGTCGGTGATAAGCAGACCCCCCCGCCTCAGGCGGGAAAGCGTGAGGGGGAGGGATGCCGGGTACTCTTCCTTATCGACATCAACAAAGACCAGATCAAAGGGACCCGGTAAATCCTCGATCACCTGAAGTGCTTCACCCACAACAAATTTCACCTTGTCAGCGAGCCCTGCCCGCGCGATCCACTCTTCACCTAACCGGACATTGTCAGCAGAACGCTCGATGGCGAGCAGTCGGCCGTCGGCAGGGAGCGCCCTGGCAAACCAGTACGCCGCGTAACCAAAACCCGAACCCAATTCCAGGATCTGCTTCGCGCCGATGAGGAGGACGAGTTGGGCCAGGAGGCGTCCTACCAGCGGTCCAACGATCGGGAAGTGCCGGAGAGCAGCCATCCGCTCCATCTCCTCGAGGACGGCATCCCGATCGGGGACCCAGGCTTGAAGGTACGCCTCAATCTCTGGCCGGAGCATGCCCGCTCTCTACGCCTGAAGGGTTTCCCGGATGGCCCGGCATTGGTCTGTAAACTCTACGTCGGCCATGACCGACGTGGCTCTGGCGGTGTCGATCTCGAAATCGAGAGTGACCCACGATTTGCACCCGCGATACGCCTGGGTCTCCTCGAACTCGATGGGCTATGGAAGACGATAAACCCGGAGGAAGAGAAGGGACGGCCATGCGATTTAACCGCAACATGCATTGGTCTTCACACGCAGAAAACGAGGAGACAAACTACCCTCGAAACCTCCGGGCGTCTGAACCCCCCGATGAGACAGCGTCATTGACGATGTGAGCATCAGGCTATCGAAAGAAAGCACCCCTGTCAACGGGGAAGCCCGGGGTATTTTTCCTTGGAGGTGCATCGAAGCGACTGTTATAATTGGCCAGAATCAAAAACATTTTTTATCATAGTTGTCGCTAGTGAGTCTTCAGATTTGACCCTCGATACGAACACGGTTCTCTTTGGCCACGACTCCACCCCTCGCCTCGTTGCCTTTGAAATAGAGGGGCAGGACCAGGTTCGAGTCTTCTCCAAGAAAAACGGCCAGGTCACGTCAACCCTGCATCCATTCACCCCCTTCCTGTTACTCGCCGAGACTGGTCTTCTCACCAATTTTCCAGGGCAGGCCGAGATTGAGGCCCTGCAAGGGGACGGTTTCTTTCGGTACCTTGTCCGCTTTCCCGGCCTCGCAGAATTGCAAAAAGCACGACAGTACCTCCAGAGGGCTTCCGGGAAGCCCTTCACTGCCCCTGATGCCCCCTATTACTCTCTGGGTGACCCGATCCAGCAGTACCTCCTCTTGTCAGGACAGACGCACTTCCTCGAGATGCATTTCAACGACCTTGGACGCCTGCAATTAGATATCGAGGTCTACTGCGGCGAAGGATTTGAATTCCCCAATCCGGCCCGCGAGCAGGATCGAATCATCGCCATGGCCTTGAGCGATTCAACCGGATGGGAGACGGTCCTCTCAGGCAGGGAGATGACGGAGAGAGAAATACTCCAGGAGATGGTCCGCGTTATCCGTGAACGGGACCCGGATGTCATCGAAGGACACAACCTCTTTCGCTTTGATCTGGAGTACATCGAGGCCCGCGCCAAGCGACTTGGCGTGGATCTCCAGCTCGGGCGGGATGGGAGCTCCCTGAGGGGTCACCCCTCCCGGATACAGATCGCCGAGCGGGCGATCACCTATCGGAAGTATGAAGTCTTCGGCCGGCACATCGTGGATACGTGGGTCTTGGCCCAACACTACGACATCAGCGCCCGTGATCTAGAAAGCTACGGCCTCAAGGACGTGGCCAGACATTTTGATCTGGCCGCTGAGGGGCGAACCTACATTCCCCCGGAAAGGATCAGTTGGCACTTCGACCATGATCCCGCACCCCTTTTCGAATACGCCTTAGACGACGTTCGGGAAACCCGGGCCATCGCAGCCCTGCTTGCCCCAAGCTATTTCGTCCAGGCGCAGATCTTTCCCTTTAGTTACCAGAACGTCATCCTCAGGGGAAACGCGACCAAAATAGACGCCTTGCTTACCCGGGAGTACCTCCGACAGCGACAAACTATTCCGGCACCCTCCACCGGAACTGAGGTCCTCGGGGGCTACACGGATGTCCGGCACCAAGGGGTGGCAACCCATATCCTCCACTGCGACGTGACCTCGCTGTACCCCTCCATAATGCTCCACTATCGGTGTTTTCCGGCCAAAGACACCCTGGAGATCTTTCCGAGGCTTCTCGAGGACCTACGACAATTCCGGGTGGACGCCAAGCGGCGGGCCCGCGAGGCTGGACGCGAGGAGGAGCGGGTCTATTTGGAGGCCCTGCAGTCCACCTTTAAGATCTTGATCAACTCTTTCTATGGCTACTTGGGCTTTGCTATGGGCCATTTCAACGATTTTGTTCAGGCGAATCGGGTCACCAGTACCGGCCGGGAGTTGATCAAAGGGATCGTGGACTGGCTGGAAACGCGAGGGTGCCGGATCATCGAGGTGGACACCGATGGCCTCTACTTTACCTTGCCTGATCGGCCGGAACCGGACGCCGAGGACCAGCTTTTGGATGACCTCGCAGCCACCTTGCCAGAGGGGATCCGCCTGGAGCTCGCCGGCCGGTACCGGTCCATGTTTAGTTACAAGATGAAAAACTACGCTCTTCTTGATGAGCAGGAAAAGCTCATCATCAAGGGTTCGGGCTTGCGATCTCGCGGGCTCGAGCTGTTCCAACGGCAGTGGATGGAAGAGATGATGTTGCTGCTCCTCAAAGGTGAAAGAGACAAAATTCCAGGGCTCACCGACCGGTACCTCCAAAATTTTGATGCCCATTGCTTCCCCGTACAAATGTTCATGAAGACGGAGACCCTCCAGGACTCCCTGGAAACCTATCAGCAAAAGGTGAAGGGGAAGAAGCGGAACCCTGCCGCCCCTTACGAACTCGCCTTGAAGTCGGCGCGACCGTACCAGCCAGGTGATCAAATCTCGTACTACGTCTCTGGGAAGGGGGTGAAGGTCAAGGTCCACGAGGCTGCCAAGCTGGCTTCACAGTGGGATCCGGAGCAGCCCGACGAGAACGTCGAGTATTACAAGGCCAAGCTGCTCGACCTCTACGAGAAGTTCAAACCCTTCATCGAACGGGAGGGGCTCGTCTCAGTCCGTCCCAGCGAAAAAGACCCGTGAATACATCAGGCGCCGCCCGCGCCCCGCGAGCGGCACGCGAAAAGTTTCACACTGAAAATTGCCGACATCGTTAACCGATGACCGCCGAACCGGTTGATAGTTCACAGTCTAGGTTTTGGGTTTTAGGTTTTGGGTGTTGGGCTTGAAATCTAAATATTGAGGTGTCCAAAGCCAAGACCTAACACCTGATACCCAAGACCTGTCATCGGTCGTCGGTCGTTAAAGGATTTGGTCGAGAAGGATCCATGGTCGGGCCCATTACGGTCGAGATTCTTAACGCCTTAAAGCCCCAAGCCAGCGACCAGGTGAGCCGTGCTCGTCGAAAGTTCCGCGGCCTCGTGTATGCCGATGTGCGTCTTGAGGTGAAAGAGGCGAAGGCCGCCGCCGCCGAGAACGGGCAAAGCAAGGAAGGAAGTCACGATGCCACGGTGAGCCTCGGGATCCGGGTCTTGGCCGGCGATAAAGTTACTGCCCCGGGCTACTACGGGCGGTCGTTGGGAAGTAAGGAGCTCGCCAACCTTTCTGAGATCCTGTGGGAGGGGCTCAACCATGCCACCGTTCGGGCCAATGCAAACGCTGCTCAGAAGATCGCCCTGAAACGCCAGATGGGGAGGCTGGGGAAGAGCCTCACGAACACCGTCTTAGCCCCCATCCCCATCCGGCAAGAAACCGTCACGGCCAGCTTCGAGACGGATCCTCGGTCGGTGCCCATTTCGGAGGTCATTCGTTACACCACCGAAGTCTCCCGCGCGGTCGCCGGCCTGGACCGCGCCATCCGGCATAACCACGTCAGTACCCTCACCCAGCTCACCCGGCAGCTCTTTGTCAGTTCCGAAGGGGCCCTCATCGATCAGACCACCGCTCTCACCGAGGGAAGCTGCTACGTGGTGGCAGAGCGGAACCGGGTCGTCCAGGAAAATTGGGACGCCATCGGACATCAGCGGGGCTTCGAGCTCCTCGTCCACGGAGCGAGAGAAGCGTTAATGCATTTACCCAACCTGGCAACCTTTTGCCTGGATCTGGCCCAGGAAACCCTCACCCTCTGCACCACTCCTCCGTGTCCGACAACCTCGGATCCGGTCGTCGTGGTTACCGATCCGCACTTCAACGCACTCCTCTGCCACGAGATCATCGGCCACCCGACGGAGCTGGATCGGGTTCTCAAAATGGAAACCGCCTACGCTGGTCGTTCCTGGCTCCTTCAAGACCTCGCAATCCACCAGGTCGGCCGGCGGATTGCCTCTCCAGCCGTCACTGCCTACTCTGACCCCCAGCTGCCAGGCTATGGGCACTATCGGTATGACGACGAGGGAACCCTGGGGAAGCGGGTGACCCACATCGATCACGGAGTCTTCCTCGGATTCACGAACAGCCGCCAGACTGCGGCGATCCTCGGCGCTCAGCCGAACGGCCACGCCAAGGCTACGGATGCCTCCCTCGTCCCCCTGATCCGCATGTCCAACACCGTCTTTGCTCCCGGCAACCGCTCTCCTGACGACATCCTGCGCGAAGTGGAGGCTGGCTACTACGTGGTTGGTCACAAGATCCCCTCGATCGCCGAGTCCCGGGAGAATTTCCGCATCTCTGCCCGCAAGGTCTATGCGATCCGTCAAGGGGAACTCGGCCAGCTCTATCGAGACGGGGGGATCATGGCGGACTCCAAGGATTTCCTTACATCCATCGATGCGGTAGGAAAGGACTTCCGCCTCTTTCCCATCCCCAATTGCGGAAAGGGGCAACCCATGCAGACGAAGCGTGTGGGGAACGGCGGCCCCACCATGCGAGGGCTTGCCCGCCTCACCGGAGGCAGTTGATGATTTCGCGACGTGCGTTGAAGCGGGCTGTCCAGGAGGCCCTGGCTGTGGTGCGGTCTGCTAAAGATGTCCGAGAGGCGGAGGTCTTTGCCGCTTCCAACAATCACCTCCTCAGCCGACTGCATTACACGTCCCACCTCCCCTGTAACGGGGTGGAAGAACCCAAGTCCACCTTTGCCTACGGGATCGGTATCCGCGCGGTTTTTCGCACCCCCGGGGGTGTCCGCGTGGGCTTCGGGAGCGAGCCGAGTGATCTCACCGTGGAGGGGGCGCGGCGGGCCCTCTCCAAGGCCCGACAGGCAGCGGTCCATGATCCGGAATTCGTCTCGCTGCCCAAACCGACGGGGGAAACGCGAATCCCCAGGCGCTACCACGATCCTACGCTCATGGACCTCCGAGATACCGATTTGGTCAAGGCTGGATGGAAGGCCATCCGGAGAGCTCTTCGCACCTTCCTGGGCTCCCGCACCCTGGCCGATCTCGCGGGACGGCGGTCACAGATCGCTCCCCTGGGCCTCATTGTGAGTGGGGACGTAACCATTCTTCAGGAGCGGATCGCCATCGCCTCCACCTGTCTTCCCGAAGTGCAGACCGACGAATCGAACCTCCTCCTGGCCTTTCTCACCGCGATGGTAGAAAAACTCCACGCCAAGGGAAGTGGTTGGTCTGCCGGTCGGCGCCTCACCGCACTGACCGAGGACGCCGCGGCCCAGGCAGCCCGGGCGGCCGTTGCCGCTATCGGCGGCAGTCGCGTCAGCCCTGGTACCTACCGGGTGATCCTGGGTCCGCAGGCGGTCGCCGACCTTGCCACCAACCTCATCCTTCCCAGCCTGACTGCAAGCACCTTTTATGCGGGCAGGTCTCCTTTTCAGGGGCGCGTGAATCAGCGGGTCGCATCGACGGAGCTCACCCTGTATGATCATGGCGCCGCCCGAGGTCTGGCTAGCAGCAAAGGGATTACCTGTGAAGGGCTCCCGACCGGCCGCACCGATCTGATCCGAGAAGGGGTCTTGGTTGGCCTGTTGAGCAACGCGTATGAATCCCAACGACTCCTTCGCGATCCGCAGGGAAAAGAAAAATTGGGGATAGAATCCCGACAGGCCCGAAAGGCCCTGATCCCTCGAAACGGATTCCGCTTTGCGGGGGGAGGAGGACGCCATTTTGATCACCCGCCAGGGATTGCCGCGACTAATGTGTTATTGGAAGGGAAGAAGACCTACAAACGTCGCCACCTTTTGAGCTTGGTCGGAGAAGGACTCTACGTCGGGCGCATTTGGTATACGTATCCCATCAATGGGTTGGCCGCCGGGGACTTCACCTGTACTGTGGTGGGGGATTCCTATTGCATCAAGGATGGAAAGGTCACCAATCCCCTGAAGCCGAACACGGTGCGAATTGACGACAACATTCTCAGAATCTTGAACCACATTATGGCAATTGGACAGGAGCGAAAGGAAACCTTCACGTGGGCTGCCGATGAGATCGTTTATGCGCCCGAGATCGCCGTGGAGGGGGTCAGGATTACCGAGATCGCTGGATTCACAGATCGACCCTGACGCCAGAACTCAACACCCAGACGAGAAAACGGTGGTGGTGCCTGCTCAGTCCGGTCGCGGAGAAAAACGAAAGGGCCTCGAAAATGTCGAGGCCCTTTCCGCCCAGAGCTGGATTTGGCCAACTACACTTTAATGACGTTGGCCGCCTGCTTGCCCTTCGGTCCTTCCACGACGTCGAACTCGACCGACTGCCCTTCGGTCAGCGTCTTGAATCCATCGCCTTGGATCGCCGAATAGTGCACAAAAACATCGGGACCGTCCGGTCGCTCGATGAATCCATAGCCCTTGGCATCGTTAAACCACTTCACGGTGCCATTGTGTCGCACGTCCCTTCCTCCCTCCTTTCTTTCAGGATCCCCAAAACCCCTCCAGGGGTAGGATCCCGTCCTACCGGGACCATTGACGCAAAAAAGACCGCCCGGGCCTTTCATGATGCCCGTGCGGTCTTCCGTCCCACAACAAGCCAATCACGAAAACCATCCGAAAGGTAGCTTTCCACACCCTCCTTGTCAAGGGTTATTTTCGTATGATAGACGTGGCTCAGGGAGAAACGATGCGTAACAAGACACCGGAAACTTTCTTTGCCCAGGGAGAAAAAGAGCGGGTGGCCGGAACCTTTAGCCGGGCCCTGGTATCCTATCGCGAGGCGGCTAAGCAGTACAAGCGCGTCGGTGACCAGCGGGGACTCTTTCAGTGCTTGATTGCCCAAGGACACTGCTTCAGGCGCCTGGGCAATTTTAGCCTGGCGCGGACGAAATATCAGATGGCCCTCGCCCTCGCCTTCACGCTTCGAAGCGCGAGCGATCGAGCCGATGCCGAAGCTGGCCTCGGGATGTGCTTGCGCGCCCTGGGGGATTACCGGGGAGCGTTACGCCTTTTCGCCCACGCCGGTCGGATCTACCGCAGGATCAGGGATGTGACCGGTGAGGCATACGTGCTGTGGGCTATTGCAGGAGCCCTGCGGATCAAGGGAACCCCTTCCGAAGCCCTTCACACGTTCCGGCGGGCAAAAAGACTCTTCGAGCAACAGGGAGACCGGTCCGGAGTGGGTTACTGCCTCTGTGGAATGGGGGGTGCGAGTCGCGTCTTGGGAAAATATACCGACTCCCTTGTTTACTACACGGAGGCGCAGCACCAACTCAGCCGCCTGCGAGATACCTTTGGTAGGGCTTACGCGGCCTGCGGCGTCGCCAACGCCAACCGGATGCTCGGGCGCCATAGGCCTGCCCTCACCAACTTTGCCAAGGCTCGACATCTTTACGCGGGTCTACGGGACCGGGTGAGCTACGCGTACACCCTCTGGGGGGAGGCGACACTCTATACGATCTTGAGAGATTTCCGGCGAGCCGAAAAAGCCTTTACTGAAGCCGACGCGATCTTTGTCTGCACGCAGGATAGGCGAGGTCGGGTCTACACGCGCCTGGGCATCGGAGAAATCCTGATCTTGCAAGGAAAGCTCAAAGCAGCCAGGCCACTTTTAGAAAAGGCCCTCGCCGAGGCCCGACGGCACGGATTTCGCTTCGAAAAGCTCCACTGCGAGCTCCTCCTCACGGAACTTCGCCGCCGGGAGGGGAGACGCTTTTCCTTCGCTCCATTGAGGCGCCGGTACCAAGCGTTGGGCTCCTCCTTTCCGCACGAAGTGGGCCTTCCCCTCAATCTCCCCTGACTTGACCGACCTCACGTAAGATTCTGTTTCTTAACAGACCATAGGATGTCAATGGATTTGCGCGGGCATCCCTATATGAGCCGCACGAGGGCATTCTCGTAATGCCGCGCGGGGACCGCTCCCTCAATCCGCTCTTCCCCCACAATGATCGTGGGGACTGCCTCGGCCTTCCAGCGATCGACCGCCTCGAGGTGCTCCGAGTAAACAGCCTCCTTGAGCGTGATGTCTTTGAGATCGTTTCGGAATCGGTCGAGATCAAGACCGGATTGGAGCGCCACCTCCTCCAGCACGGCGCTCGCGCTGATATCACGATTTTCGACCAGGAAGGTACGGAAGAGAGCGAAGTGAAAGGCATCCAGTACTTCGTCTCCTTGGCGCCTGGCCGCCTGAGCCCCCAGCAGGGCGGGAAGGCTTGACCCCGGATACCGCTCCCCTGTGACCCAAGGCCGGATCCCTAAAGAGGGCTCGGCCGCCGCAGCCCTGAGCCAGTGGCCACGGCGCTCACAGGAGAACGTGGGGAAGGCAGACGTTTCAGCCTTGAGGATATATCCGATTCGCCGGACGGGAAATCGCTGTGCGACCTTCTCCAGGACTGTGTTGAGCCGTACCTCGGCTACAAAGCACCACGGTCAGAGATAATCAAAGACCACCAGAATCGACACGGACCGTCCTCGCGTTGTTCAGCGGCGCGCGGGCGTTCCGGAAGGTGATGTCGGAATGCCTGGTTGCAGGTCCTCGCGCACGCCCAGCTCCGCCAGTCGCTTTCTCAGGGCCGCAATGCGTTCCTCTCGTTCTTTCAGGGCTTTGCTCAACTCGTGGACTTCTGCGGCCCGCTCCGCCTGCAGAAGCGTCGCTTCCTTGAGCTCCTCCTGGCGCGTCTGAAGCTCGGCCTGAAGTTTCTTCTGTTCCTCTACCAATCGCTGCGCTGTCCCTTCCCACGCGCGCAGGGCTTCCTGATCTCCCCGGCGGGCTTTCTCTAACCCCTGTATCTTCGCCTCCCGGTCCCGCAGGCTGTGCTGAAGGACGGCAACCTCCTTCTCTCGCTCGGCTAGGCGGCCTTCCACCTTTTCCTTGTCGGCATGAAGGGCCTGTAGATTGATCTTGAGTTTCGCGGATTCGCTTTGAAGGGTAGCAACTTGCGCCTTCAACCCATCCCTTTCCTTGCGAACGGTGGTCAAATCCTTCTTGAGACCTTTGACCTCGGTCTCCAGGCCACTTTGGATCTTTGCAAGCTTGGCGGCAGTCTTCTCGGCCTGCCGCGTCCTTTTTGCCGATTTGGCCTCCGTCAGCTTGTGGACCTCGGTCACCCCCTCGATTTCCGCCGTCAGCCGACTGGTCTTCTCGGTGAGCAGGGCAATCTGTTCGGTGGCCCTATAGTACCGGTAGCCGAGGACCCCCACGACGCCGCAGGCCACAAGGAGTATCACCCATACCGTCGTATCTCGCATCGCTTTCTCCGGGCCGCATGTTACGGGGCATCCGCCAGAAGGGCAAGTCCTATCTCATGTCGTATCCTTGACCTTAATATATTATACCGACGACCTCAAGGAGGAGTCCTCTGCAGACATCCGAACGGAGACGGGAGTCGGAAGACACCGATGGACGACCGACCCACAAAGAAACTCCACGCCTCAGGGCAGCTTCGTTAGCCGCTTGCGGGCCTCTCGAAAGACAGCGTGAAACATGGGCCGGGTTAGGCGGCCAGTCAGGGTGTTCTGTTGACTCGGGTGGTAGGAGGCGAGGAGGATGACTCCATTCGCGAGGTGAAAGCGAGCGCCGTGGGCAAAACGGGGCCGCGGAGTGGGTAGAGCAACGTCCGTTTCATAACAGGCCCGGAGAAACGTGTCGAAGGCGATCCGACCCAAGGCGACCACGACGCGGACCCTGCGCAGTAATCTGAGCTCCTGCAGGAGGTACCAACGACAGTTGGTAAGTTCCTGGCGCGTGGGCTTATTCTGCGGAGGAGGACAGCGGACCGCCGCCGTAATATAGCAGTCCCTGAGTCTCAGTCCATCCCCCCGGGCGATCGAGGCCGATTGATTGGCAAACCCGAAAGTATACAGGGCGCGGTAGAGCCAGTCCCCGCTTCGATCACCCGTAAAGATCCGACCTGTCCTGTTCCCGCCATGCGCGGCAGGCGCCAGGCCAACGATCAGTAACTTGGCCCCAGGACCTCCGAGACTCGGAATCGGTCTTCCCCAGTATTCCCAGTCGCGGTAGCGGCGGACCTTCAGGGCCGCCACCCGCTCCCGAAATCTGGTCAGCCGGGAACACTGGGTACAGCGCATCACCTCCGCTTGAACTCGCGCCAGAGCACGCCGATTATCGGTCCGGGTTCCCATTCTCGTCTGAGTCGGAGCTAGGTATTCTTTCTCCCGATGCGCGAGCTCTTGGTTTGAATCTGGCGGGGGTTCCCTCCTTCCAATTCGATCACCAGGATCGTGAGATTGTCGGTCCCCCCCCTCGTAAAAACCTCTACCCGTAGATGTTCGCCCCCCTCTTGCGCGCCAGCGCTCTGGAGCAGCGTCTCTGCGATTTCTTCTTTCTCCAGAACATCGAACAGTCCGTCACAGGCCACCACCAGGAACCGATCGTCCGACTCAAGCCGCCGCTCTCCCACGACCGGCTCCGCGGTCACCCCGATCCCTCGGAAGTAGCTGTCGCCGAAACTCCGTGTCGGCATGAGCCCTCGCAACCCCCGGATCACATATCCACCCTCGATTGCTCCCCCCGCCGCAGTGATGCGGGATTGCTCCGCCGGATCGTCCACGCGATGGGGCTGGGTCAGGAGGTACGGTCGAGCCGCGACCAGAAGGACCCCACCGTCTCCCACATGAGCGTATGTGAGTTCATCGTTTCGCAGAAAGATCGTGACCGCCGTCGCCCCGCTATCGACGTCTTCAAGCTTCTCATCCACCGAGCGGTAAGCGTTCCGGAATGCCTGTGGCGGCGAGAGCCCAGTATCGAGTGCTTTGAAAAAGGCCTGATGGAGTGAGTTCGCTACTCTCTCGACGGCCTCCGACCCGCCATGGCCATCGTACACCCCTCCGAAGAGCCCCATGTCGGGGCAAACCTCCAGAACATGGCGGTCCTCCATCGTGCGACGAAAACCGATATCCGAGATCTGGTGAACAGCTCGGACACGGACAGTGGCCGGGTCGGCGCCTCTCGGCATTGATCCCCCTCTCGGAGCTTCCGTGCCTCTTGCTTCCGCCTCCACACGCAGCCGGGCAGACAACCGGCCCCCGATGGACTTCGCATGCAACCAGACGCGGAAAGGATTCGGCTGAACGGTCTGTTTTGACCATACGCCATGGGAGGCGGCAAGGCAAGGCTTGGGTTTCGAGGCACTGCCGGGCTATAGTAAAAGGGTGGGCCACAAAGCAACGGACAATCCGGAATTGGTTGCCCTTACCTTTCGATCCCTTGATTTGGCCTTTGCCACGGGAGGTGGGGAGGAGTCGGCCTTGGCCCTCGGGGAGGCTTTTGCCCAGCGGATCCGCGCCTGCCTCAGTGATGTCCCATCGCAAGAAGAAATCAAGGAACTGCCCGAGCAACTTCAACAGGAAATCAGGGAGCGGCAGCGGGAAGCTCAACTGCTCAGACAGAAACGAGAGGCCGCTTTGCAGATTGTGCCGGCCTACACCCGACTGCTCGACGCGTACCGATCCTACGACGCTGAGCTGGGTTCCCCGAGACGCATTGCACGGTACATGGGGTTTTCGGCCACGACCGTATTGGTCGGAGCGGTGCTCGGCTACCTGGTTGAGCGTGGAACAGGCCTCCAATACGCCACGGTGGTCGGGATCGGCCTGGGGGTCATTGCCTTTTTCACAATGATGCTCAAGACCCTCGGCACCACCCGGCAGATGACTCAGGTGGAGTCGGCCCATGTGGCGGCCATGGAAGGGCTGAAGGAGGAACTCCGCGCCGCCTTTGATGCGGTGGATCGACAGGGAGCCCTGCAGAGGCAAGAGGAAACTCGTCCGTAAAGGAGGCACCGTCATGGTGGACGTCGATCACCTCGTGGAAGCAACACGAAAGGAACTCCAGGCGGTCGAGGCCCGGATCCGCCGGCATCCCTATCTGGATGCTGTACAGGCCGGCCAAGTTTCAAGAGATGAACTCCGTCGCTTCGCTGGGCAGCAGTACCACATCATCGGAAGTGATCTGAAAGCGATGGCCCTCTTGATCGCCAAGGCGCACTCCAGTGAGACACGGGACTTCTTTTGGGGAGGGATCCAGGGAGAGCAGGCGGCCTTAGAAGGCCTCCAGGCCTTTGCCACTGCTCTCGGCATGCCGGTCGCGGAGCTCGAAGCTGCGGAGCCGATCCCCGGGGCCTTCGCCTACAGCGCGTACGTTGCCTGGCTCGCCCTCTTCGGCTCCTGCGCCGAGTTTGCTGCCGCCTTCCTCGTGAATCTGGAGGCCTGGGGAGGAAACTGTGCCCGGATGAGCCACGCCCTGAGGGCACAGTACGCAATGAAGGACGAGGATGTCGTCTTCTTCGATCTGTTCAGCAGCCCGCCTCCGGATTTCCAGAATCGCGCCCTCCGTGTGGTCCAGGAAGGACTCGATCGGGGGATCGAACCCTCCCTAATCCGGCGGGCAGCCCGGATGCTGCAAGGCTACGAGCTTCTCTATTGGGATACGCTCTATCACTTCTTGGTTGGCTAAGTCTCAGAGCGGCCGTGCCCCTTCATTTCCTCTTCCGGACTACCTCAGCAACGACTCCAGCGACGGGCAAGCACATCATCCTCGTCTCTGGTAGGCCACACAGACTTCCCAGACCACCCGAAGTGCGCTGTCGTGTGTTTTCGGCGAGGGACCCGGCCTAGTCCCTGGGAACCTCGGAGCTACTTCTTGCCCAGGATGGTGTCTTTTAAAGCCTTGGCAATCCGAATTCTGACTACCCGCTTGGCGGGAATCTTGATGGGCTGGCCCGTCTGAGGGTTTCGACCCATGCGCGCCTTGCGGTTTACCAAGACAACCTTGCCAATCCCTGGGAGGGGGAACCCGTTCTTGGCCTCCCTGGCCGCCATGGAGGCGAGTTCATCCAGAATGGCCCCAGCGCTTGCCTTGCTAATCTTTGCCTTGTCAGCAATCCGCCCTACGATCTGCGCCTTCGTCATCGCCTTAGCCATTGTGCCCTCCTTTCATCTCATCTAGGAGTTCCCTCGCGCCATCATCCCCACCGATCAAAACCTATATCCTGTCATGCCCCGCGAGTCAATAGGATCTTGAAGGGGTAGGTCGGCCACACCAGCAGTTAGGACACTTGGGGGTGCAGGACAACGCAAAAGTGTGCAAGCTGTGACGCGAATCCGCAACCTATACGCAACCGGAAATGAGATCGGGGCCGCTGGGTGATTTGGGCACCCAAACGGCCCCTACCCCACTGGCCTGGTTGTCGGGGGCCGCTGCTTCAACCAGAAGGATGTACGGGGGGCGGCCCTGTCCTTCCCAGAATCTACAGTGTCTTGACAACCAGCCCCCACAAACACCACGAGCGCCGAGGATGCCCCCGACGCCCGTGAAATTGAAACCCTTTCGGCACTTATCACGTAGAAGCAGGCGGATGCAAGGCATGGCTCACCGGGCATCGTAGGCCCGCACGAGGAAATCGGAGTTGTCAGCGGCGCTCGAGCTAACTCCGGCGGCAAAGACCCGGTTGCCGTGGGCGGTAATGGCCTCGGCGATGTCACCGCCCCCGGCTTTGTCGAACTGGTCCTCCCAGAGGAGGTTGCCGCCGCCGGCCCACACTCCCCCCGCCAGGACGAGGATTCCCACAAAGGTCACAACGACCCCGACAAGTCCGATTGACTGCTGCCCGATCATTCGTCGTATGGCTCCTCCTCCTTTCTTTCTCGCACTTGCCATCTGACAATTTTAGATAGGGCGTTCGACCGCTGGCCCAAGTTAGTTGAGCCACCTCCTAAAAAGCAAAACGCCCTCCCAGGCCGTGCTCCGCCTGGGAGGGCGTCTGATTGTTTGGTGCGCCAGCAGAACTGCCGCTGGTGGGCCGGGGCCTTTATGGTTACCCCGGTTTCATTATCGTACTACCCGCCTAGAAAAATTCCCCCTAATATGGAGAACGCTGAAGGCAATCACAATGACGCTGGTCAGCTATTGAAATGATGTGATGCGGTGTCGTTTTGAAGGCTTTCCCGGTGACGTGGTCAGGCATTGCAATTACCGGATCTAAAAACAAAAAGCCGTAACCTATTGTTTTATTCTGGGAACGCATCTTGGAATGCTTGACACCCCTTGCGCGCCGGGGGATACTAACTCCCCCCAGGAGGCCGCCTCTAGCGCCTCAAAATTGAGAGCGTCTGTACATACGAAAGGAGGCGTTTTCGTGAGAGGAAAAGGACTGGTTCTTACCGGTGGTGTCCCACTTCTTTTCTGCCTCCTGCTTGCCCTCCCTGCCGGGGCCCAGCAGGAGAGGCCTGTGGAGAGAAGGACCGGAAAGTTCACAGCAGGCCTTGGTCTGGGCCTCCAGGGCGAGACAGCCGATGGAACCGCGTTCGCCGTTGGTGTAAGCGGCGACTACTTCCTCACCCACAATATCTCGGTCGGTCCTCTTCTCCAGATCGGGGTCACCGGGGACCTCACGCAGATCGGCCTCACCGTACAGGCAAAATATACCCTGGATCTCCTCGATATTCCCGACCTCAAACCCCACTTCCAAGGGGGAATTGGATTTATCCATGCGGATTTGGACCGGGGGCGATCCCGGGACGAGGATGACACCAGCTTCCTCATTCCCCTCGGCTTTGGTGCGGAATATCGACTGACTGAAAAGATCTCGCTAGAATCCACCCTTCTCTTTAATTTCACCGACCTCGATGACGTTCGTGATGACGACTTCTTCATCACCTGGCTCATCGGAGCCAGGTTTCACTTCTGACGACAGCAGCGTTGCCAACTTGGCCCGACGCCCAAAAAGAAGTAAGCCCGGCGGATAACACAAAAGTAGGCGCCGCAGGGGAGATTTGAACATTGCTAGGAGAAACATGAATGGAACCGGGGTGAAGGGTAACACCAAAACACGTAGACACCAGCCCTCGCGGCGGTATGCTGCGGGGGCTGTTTTGTTGGCTGCCCTCCTTGCCTTTGCCTCCACCATTCCAGCCCAG
>CAYGBT010000009.1:19455-92693 GCA_964348275.1 uncultured bacterium | reverse complement strand
CTATCCCTCCGGTGATTCGGAGACTCTGGACGACTAACACGACGACATCCCATCTACGCCGTCGTGCCTTCCATACCTGCCTCGTGCTCCCGGCAGAGGAAGGATCAGGGCAATTGCTTTATTTTTCCCACCTTGGCCCGCGCGGTGCCTGTCGCACGGCTTCCGGTTGACTCTGCACGGAAACCTCGTAAATTTTCGAGTTGTCACCATCGATTTCGTGCTGGTAAGCTTCCCCGTATTGGGAAATGTGTGAAATCCGCATCGGCAAGCCTTGGATTTTTGCGTTCGTGTAGCCGCGAGCTTGATCTCGTGGGTGAAATAAGGTAATATATTTTAGTTGGGGATTATTCGCATGCGTCTAAATATTGGTATTCTTCTGGTAGGCATCGTATTCCTCGGGGCATGTGCCACCGCCGGATCCAAACCAGCCCAGCGTTTTGACCCGGGGCTTTACGAGCGCCACACGGTAAGCGGGGACTCGCTGCGACTGCACTGGAACCTCAGCCGGACGGAGCAGGGAGTAACAGCCGAGGGTTATGGGGAGAACACCGGGGACAGTCTTCTCCGTGTCAAGTACATCCGGCTCTGGCTTGTCGGATATGACAATGAGGGCCGGGAGGTCATTCGGAGCAAGGCAGTTCCGCCGTTCCCCGACACGCTCCTGTCGGCCGATAACATTTCGTTCCCCCGCGAGCTAGACATCTACGGGACCTTTCAGATCAGCCTTCCGGACTCCAGCGGCGCGACACGCTTCGACATCGTCGCGAATTACCTCTTTGACACCTATCCGCAGGATGAAGATCAGGATCGCAAGAGGAGGTGGGGAAGGTAACGCTCTTCTGGTCCCTGAGAATCTGGGACGAAGAGAGGATCTCTTCAGAGGAAGAATTGCAGTTTTGCCTGTGATCGTCCCGCTTCAACATCCAGAAAGGAGGTAGACCATGCGGCGGAAGATAACGCTGGTGATCATGGGAGTGGCTTTGGCCGGAGGCCTCACCGCGTGTGCGGGTGGCTACGGGATTCCGCCAGGCGGTCCCCACTTTGCCTCGTGGAGCCATTTGCAATACTCCACCCGAGGCGGGGAGAAGCCGGCTTTGACCCAGGGGGAGCTGAAGCAGGCCAAAGCGGAAGGATGGTGGGGTACTGCAATCCGCTACAACATTGACGAGTTAGAGTAAAGGAATTTAAAGACCCAATACCTAATACCCAAAAGCCCAAGAGCCGCGTGCGGCGCGCTCCGTGCTGCGAGGTGAGGGGGTTCCTTGCACCTTGAGGTTTTACGATCCAGCCTTTACCGGGTGTGAGGGACCCCCCTTCCTTTCTTCTTTTCACATTTGCACTTCCCAGGTCGCGCCACTCACGAAATAGGCCCTTCAAAATTCCCTCGTGTCTCTCCCCTTTCACCTGCCTCCCCTCTGAGTCTCACCTGCTTTTCAGCTGCCACGAGTCAGCCGTCTAGATCCAACGACCGGTGACCGCTGCCCGTAATCCGATGACCGATATCCGATCACCGCAAGGGAAGGTAAGACTTTTTGCGGTTTCGTCGTCGGTCCACGGTCATCGAGCATTGGCACAGAACGTGCACAAAATCGCAAAAGAACGCGTGGTGCGATGATGAAGCAGAAGGGATCAAGTCTGACGAGGCAAGGGCAGGGCACGTCGAGCCTGTGGGTAAGGGTGCTTGCGGCGAGTGTCCTCATTCTGGTTACAGCCTGCGCCACCAGTCTTCGTGAACCGGGCCCCAACGAATTGGTTTCGGAACAGGAGGAGCAAGCCCAGGCCGCGCAGTTAAAGCGGCGGGCCGCGCGGTTCCGGTGGAACCAGCAGGTGCGGCTCGAGAGAGTGCTCACACGCCTGCTTCTCGCAGTGCCGGATCCGCCGCATGTGAGCGTCGAGGTGGCGCCATGTGATGGGGTCAACGCCTATGTGCGTCGAGGAAGCATCCACGTGTGTTTGGGGATGCTCAGGTTCGTGAAGAGTGACGATGAGCTCGCGGTCGTGCTGGGCCATGAAATGGGCCATCTGCCGACCTCCGCTGATCGGGGCCTGCTGGAGGGGGGCCAGGGAGAGGGAGAGCGAGAGGCCGACATCCGGGGACTGCTTTACGCGCACCGGGCCGGCTACGATATTCGGGTTGGGGCGAAGGTGTTCGAGCGGATGGCAGTCGAGCTTTCTCCAGGGATGGGGGATGGCAAGCTGAGTGACCACCCAAGCCACGCCGAGCGGATTGTCCTCGCTGAGAAGATGGCCCTGCTTGTCGATGGAAAGCGCGCGGAGGAGGATGCGGGGATGTCCCTCAAGCACCTCCAGCAGCTGGTGGGATTTTTCACCGATAATCCGTGAAAATTTTTGCCATCTGAGAGGCACAACCCGGACAATATAGAGGGCCCCCATTTCGGCGGGCCTCTTTTTTTTGGGGTCATTGGGAGTCATACCCTCCTCTCTGGTGGCAGGGCAGCTTGCCGACGATCCTGTGATCTGGGTGCTTCGAACGGGGAACATAGAAAGCATTGGACACAGCAGGACGATGTGGTAGCATACAGCGCTGCGAACGCTGAAAGGGGAGAAGTGTACCCGTGAAGGGTTGGACCATCCGCTATCGTGTGTTGGGGGTCGTGGCGATTCTAAGCCTGATCGCCTACCTCTACCTGGCCGTGCTGGTAAGGGCGAACGGACCTTTCGCCATTGACCAGGCGGCCCGCGACCTCGCGCAGCAAAGTCAGGATGTCGCGCTGGCCGGGCTGATCAAGGGATGGGCGCTCTTCGGAGACTGGCAGATTTTAACCGTGATGCTCCTCCTGCTGAACCTCATGTGCTCGCGAGAGACCAGGAGAGAGTTTTTTTTCTTTTTTCTCGTGGCATTGGGAGGCGGGGGGGTTCTCGGGCAGATCTCGAAGCCCCTGGTGGGACGGCTACGACCGGGGGACCTCAGCTTCGGCTTTCCGAGTGGCCACACCCTGGCTGCGCTGGTGACGGTGAGCGGGCTCCTCTACTGGGCGTACCGGAGCGGGTTTTTGCGTCGGCCGCTCGGTCTTGCAAGCAGCATGGGCGCTGGGATGCTCATCGTGCTCGGGGTCGGGATCAGCCGGATGTATACGGACAGTCACTGGATAACCGACGTGTTCGGAGGGGTCTTGCTCGGCGTGGCCATGACCACGGGCGTCGCGCTCGCTCTCGAGCTCAGGTTCGCGCTCAAAGATCAGCGGCCAGCTATGGCCTTCAGCCCTCGAGACTCAACCCCGAACCCTGAACCCTCAAGCGTCAACCCTGAACGCTAACCTCTGAACCCTGAACCATCGACCCTGAATGCGAGATGATGGGCCTTGACTTCGTCCTCTTCCGGGTCATTAACAGCGACCTCAGCAATGCCGTCTTCGATCTCCTGATGCCGGTCATCACTGATCCCGATCCTTTCGTTATCCCGATCGCCCTGCTGGGAATAGGACTTCTGATTTGGGGAGGCCGCAAGGGGCGCCTCCTGGTTGTGACGGCCCTGCTGCTGCTTGTCGTCTCCAATGCGTTGAGCGAACTGCTGAAGGTCTGGATCCAGCGCCCTCGGCCCTGTCAGTCTCTCGAAGCGGTGCGCCTCCTTGTCGGATGTAGTGGCCGCTCTTTCTCCTTTCCCTCGACTCACGCCACGAACATCACCGCCCAGGCGGTTCTTTTCGGCTTCCACTATCGCCCGTTGGCTATCCCCCTCTTCCTCGTGGCGGCCGCCGTGGGGTACTCCAGGGTCTATGTGGGGGTGCACTATCCTACCGATGTCGTGGGCGGGGTTCTTGTCGGTCTTGCGTGCGCCGCCCTTTTCGTATACCTCGCGCGGAAGATCGAGCAAAAACTCCGCTAGTTCACAGTTCACGGTTCTCCGTTCACGGCACATTCGAAATTTCAACCCCTGTGTGGGGTTGCGGTTTGCGGTAACCCCCGAATTTTCCAGTGGGAACTGTCAGCCGTGACCCCCGGGGGTCACGGCTTAACATTTCGTGTTCACGATATGTTCGGGATCTCCATCAGTGAACTGTCAACAGTGAACCGTGAACTCTTTATTTGCCAAAGGTTGGTGTTGAACCCAATGATGCCCTGTGCTAAGGTGGACGGCGTTCGCGAAGAGGCAGCGTGATTGTGAGGCTGCGTGATAGGCCCCCGCGAGAGGAGCGCATTCGGTGTTGCGTGAACTGGTTTTCGCTCCGGTGGCCGAGGAATTGGCTGAAGTCGAGCGGCGGATCCAGGCGAGGGTTTCGAGCCGCGCCGATCTCATTTCAGAAGTGACCACCTACGTGCTCGGCAGTGGCGGAAAGCGGGTGCGGCCCGCCCTGCTGCTTCTCTCCGCCCGCGTGTGTGGGTACGATGGCGGAGAGCGGGCTGTGGATCTGGCCGTGGTCGCGGAGTTCATGCATGTGGCCACCCTCATCCATGACGACATCATCGATAACGCCCAAAAAAGGAGAGGGCAAGCGTCGGCCAATGCGCGGTGGGGGCCTCACATTTCGGTCCTGGCGGGCGACTTTCTGTACTCGCACTCCATCCAGCGGCTGGTGAGTGATGGAGACTTTCGGATCCTCAAGGCCTTCGCGGACGCCACCGTTTCCATGACCGAAGGGGAAATCCTGGAGCTCAGATGGCACCGGGATCCGGACATTTTGTACCAGGACTATCTCACTATCATCACGTGTAAGACGGCAGCCCTCTTTTCCGCAGCGTGCCGGAGCGGGGCATTGATCGCGGGCGTGGACGGAACACGGGTGGAGGCGTTAACGGAATTTGGTCTCAACCTAGGGATCGGATTCCAGCTGGTGGATGATGCGCTGGATTTTACCGCGAGCGAGGAGATCCTGGGGAAGCCAGTCGGAAACGATTTGCTGGAGGGCAAGGTGACATATCCCCTCATTTACGTCCTCCACCAAGACCGAAGCCCCGAGCGAGATGAACTCTGTCGTCTCCTGCGCGATGGGTACATGCGTGAGGGCGACGTGGGGATGATTCGGCGGTATGTGACGGAGCGCGGCGGGGTGCACGCGGCGGTGGAAGAAGCAAGGAAGTTTCTCAACAAGGCGCGCGAACAGCTGCTTCCCTTTCCCGACACCGCCGCCCGGCGATCCCTGGAAATGTTGGTGGATTTCATCGCCGAGCGGGAATGGTAACCAGCGGGGACGAGGTGTCAGCCACGCGGATTCTGATTGTTAAGCTGAGTTCTTTGGGGGATTTGATCCACGCGCTCCCCACGATCCATTGCCTCAAGGTGGGCCTCCCCGCCACCATCACCTGGGTCGCGAATGCTGTCTACGCCCCTTTGCTTCAGTATGCCACAGACGTGGATGAAGTGATCCCCTTTGACCGAAAGCACCCTGTCAGGGGTCTGTGGGGCGTGGTCCGGGAATTGCGCGGGAGGGAGTTCGATCTCGTCATTGACCTGACCGGCCTCTTCAAAAGCGCCCTGATCAGCCGACTGGCGCGGGGGCGACTCTGTCTCGGTCCTTCGTATGCCCGCGAGCTTTCCTGGCTCTTATACCATCGGCAGGTGGGCTCAAGCGATCTCAATCGTCACGCGGTGGAACGGTATCTCGACGTGGCCCGGGCGTTAGACGTGCGGGACAGGAATCGGGTATTTCCGTTGACGTTTCCGCCCGCGTCCTTCGCGCTGGACGGAAAACGGCGGACTGTGGTCTTGGTCCCCAACGCGCGGTGGCCCACCAAGCTGTGGCCGGCCGCCTCCTTCGCCGACGTGGCAGATCGGCTTCGTCGGGATGGGATGCAGGTACTGATGGTGGGGGGCGAGTTGCCGACGGCGGAGGATCCCCTGGCCAGCCTGGAGGGGGTTGTCGACCTGCGGGGGAGAACCTCCTTGGCAGAGCTCGGAGGGATCCTTCAGCGCGCCGAACTGGTCATTGCCAATGACACCGGTCCGATGCATCTCGCCGCTTCCCTCGGGCGCAAAGTGATCGCCCTCATGGGGCCCACCGATCCAAAAAGGACAGGGCCGTACGGGACCGGCCATCGGATCCTCTCCACGGGCCCCACCTGCAGTCCCTGCCTCTCTAAGGTGTGCAGGAACCCGGCGGGACAAGTCTGCCTCCAGGACGTGCGGCCCACCGAGGTATATGCAGCTGCCGTGGAGATGCTCGGGGACGAGGCACGTTTCAGCTTGAACCCCCCTCTCACGCATGAATCGTTTCCCAACGCCTAGGATACCCTTTGCAAGCGATCTCTGGAGGGATTGTCGCCGACCGGGGCTTACCGCGCGGTGGGGTATAATAGGGGTGGTCTCTGGTGTTGGACATTGGACTTTGGATCACTGATTTCCAATGAGTTATGACCCGAAACACATCCGGAACTTCTCCATTATCGCCCACATCGACCATGGGAAGTCCACCTTGGCCGATCGGCTCCTGGAGTACACCGGGGCTGTGCCGGGTTCAAAGATGCGGGAGCAGGTCTTGGATCAGATGGAGCTCGAGCGGGAGCGAGGAATCACGATCAAGGCCAAAGCGGTCCGTCTCGAATACGAGTCCCGGGAAGGGACGGGTTACGTCCTCAACCTGATCGATACTCCGGGACACGTCGACTTCTCGTACGAAGTCTCTCGAGCCCTGAGTGCCTGTGAGGGCACCCTGCTGGTGGTCGATGCCTCTCAAGGCGTTCAGGCGCAGACGCTGGCCAACCTTCACTTGGCGCTTGAGCATAACCTCACTGTCATTCCGGTGGTGAACAAGATCGATCTCCCCATCGCTGATGTCGGCGGCGTCACGCAACAAATGGAAGAAACCTTGCTGATCGACGCCTCCGAAGCGATCCTCTGTAGCGCCAAGGAGGGCATCGGGACTCAGGAGATCCTCGAGGCGATTGTCACGCGCATCGCCCCTCCGCAGGGAGATCCACGGGCTCCCCTCCAAGCGTTGGTTTTTGATTCCTGGTTTGATCCCTTCCAGGGCGTGATTGCTTACATCCGTGTTATGCAGGGACTCGTTAAGCCGGGGATCCGCATCTGCCTCATGTCGAGCGGTGTGACCTTTGAAGTCAGTCAAGTGGGGGTATTCTGCCCGGAAATGCGACCAGTCTCGATGCTGCGGGCAGGAGAAGTGGGGTATCTCATGGCGGGGATGAAGGATGTCCGCCAGGTCCGGGTCGGAGATACCGTCACCGAGGTGGACCGGCCGACCTCGGCCCCCCTCGTCGGCTTCCGGGAAGTGCGGCCCATGGTCTTTGCCGGGCTCTATCCGGTAGAGGGGGGAGACTATCTTCGCCTGAAAGAGGCTCTGGAAAAGTTGCGGCTCAACGATTCGGCTTTTACCTTTGAGCTAGAGACCTCGGTGGCTTTGGGCTTCGGTTTCCGGTGTGGTTTCCTGGGCTTACTCCATCTCGAGATCGTCCAGGAGCGATTAGAGCGCGAATTCGATCTGCAGCTCCTGACCACCGCGCCGACCGTCGTCTACCACGTCCGGCTCACCGATGGGACGCTGGTGGAGGTGGATAATCCCTCGCGTCTTCCGTCGCGCGAGCGTGTCGGCGGCGTCGAAGAACCGTACATCCGGGCCCTGATCATGGCGCCGGCAGCGTTTGTGGGACCGATCTTGGGGCTCTGCGAGGAGAAGCGGGGGATTCAGAGCGGCCTGGAGTATCTGCAAGACCGCCGTGTGTTGATTACTTACGATCTCCCCTTGGCTGAGGTCGTCCTCGATTTCTACGACCGGCTCAAATCGCTCACCCGGGGATATGCCTCGCTAGATTATGAGTTGCTCGATTACCGGGAAGGGAATCTGGTGAAGCTGGATATCCTGGTTAACGGGGAGCCGGTGGATGCCCTGTCTGCCATCGTGCATCAGGACGAGGCCTATCACCGAGGACGGCAGTGCGTGGCAAAAATTCGGGAGTGCATCCCCCGACAGCTCTTTGAGGTGGTGTTGCAGGCGGCGATCGGAGGCCGGGTCATCGCCCGAGAGAGCGTCAAGCCCCTCCGCAAACAGGTGACCGCCAAGTGTTACGGAGGTGACGTCACGCGAAAGCGAAAGCTGTTGGAGCGGCAGAAGGAGGGGAAAAAGCGAATGAAGCAGGTGGGGCGTGTAGAAATCCCTCAGGAGGCCTTTATGGCCGTTTTGAACGTGCGGGGGGAAGAGCGCGGGTCTCGGGGATGAGGGGCTGCGCGGACTCCGGAAGCCGGCCACTCAAGAAGAGAAAAAGATGGACCGTGAGCAAGGACGGGAGAACCGAGTGCGGATGGGAGAGGCGTCGGGCGTGAAGGCACGCGTGCGGCGAAAGTCGGCGACTCGGGAGTGGATAGAGGCGCTGGTTTTGGCCGTTCTGTTGGCCTTGTTTATCCGGACCTTTGTGGTCCAAGCCTTCAAGATCCCTTCTGGATCTATGGTTCCCACGCTCATGGTCGGGGATCATATCCTGGTCAACAAATTTATTTACGGGGTCCGCATTCCCGTACTGGATATCTGGGTTCTCGGGCCTTGGGCCCCGGAGCGCGGCGACATCATCGTCTTTAAATTTCCCGAGGACGAGAGTCGCGATTTCATCAAACGTGTCATCGGACTCCCGGGAGAAGAGGTGGAGTTCCGAGATAGGCAGGTGTACATCAATGGTGAGCCGCTCGGGGAGTCGTACGCCGTATACAAGGGTTCCGCGCCGTTTCGGAATCCTCATTCATGTGGGAACTTCTGTGGACCACTCGTGGTTCCGAACGACAAGCTCTTTGTGCTCGGAGACAACCGGGACCATAGCCAAGACAGTCGCCTCTGGGGCTTTCTGGACATTCAGAAGGTGGAGGGAGAAGCATTCATCATATACTGGTCCTGGGACTCAGGAGAGGGGTGGCCGCGCTGGAATCGGATTGGCAAGCTTATTGACTGATGTCCGAAGTCCGATGTCCAAAATGCGAGACCCGAAACCCGGAACTTTGAGCCCTGAACCGGGCACTGGGCACCGGGCACTGCGAGCTGTGAACCCCAAAGCCAACCCCTTTCCCCTTGACAAGGGGGGGGCTGACCTTTATCTTCACCCTATACGAGGGTTAGCACTCTTGATCTGAGAGTGCTAACCCCGGTCCGAAAGCTGATAGAGAGCCGTCCGCGAAGAGCTGCGCGGAATCGAGGCCTAGGGAGTCCTGTAGAGCCGTGGGCAAGGATCCGGGACGGGGCTAACGCGAGGCGTGATCATGGGTAGTGCGCCAACCGAATTGACCGACCGAGAACGGGAGGTCCTGCGGGTCATCATTCAGGATTATATTTCGAGTGCCGAGCCCGTCGGCTCCCGGAGCATCGCACGGAAATACGGCTTTCGACTGAGTCCGGCAACCATCCGGAACGTCATGGCCGATCTGGCACAGCTCGGGTTTCTCGCCCAGCCGCATACTTCCGCAGGCAGGGTCCCCACCGATCTGGGTTACCGCTTCTACGTGGACAGCCTGATGGATCGACGCCCCCTCAGCCGGGCGGAGGAGGGCATGATTGAGAGGCAATTGCGTCTCCTTGGGGAGGTGGAAGACCTGATGCGGGAGGCCACGAAGCTCCTCTCTGGCCTCTCACGTTCGGTGGGATTGGTCCTCGCACCCCGGGTGGACCAATTGACGGTGAAACGGATCGAGTTCGTCCATCTGTCAGCGGAGCGGGTCCTCGTCATCCTGATCGCCACATCGGGACAGGTCCACCACAAGATGGTCATTCTTGATGAAGTCATTCCCCAAGAGGAGTTGAACAAAATTGCCCGGCTGCTCAATACGCTGGTGGAGGGGCTATCCCTTTCCGGGGTGCGGCAGCTTCTCGTCAAGAGGATGGCCGAGGAGAAAGCGATGTATGATGAACTCCTCCGGCGGGCCCTCGAGCTGGGTCAGAAGAGCTTTGCCGAAGAAACGGAGGGGGAAGTCTACATTGGGGGAACCGCGAACTTTATGCATCAGCCGGAGTTTGCCGATATCGAGAAGATGCGATCGATCTTTGCGGCCTTCGAGGAGAAGTCGAAGCTGGTGAAGATTCTCGATCGGTGCCTGGTCCTAGAGGGGCTGACCATCATCATCGGCTCGGAAAACGTCGTCCCGGAGTTGCAGGACCTGAGCTTGGTGACGGCCCCGTATTGGTGCGGGGAGCACCTGCTGGGGACGCTCGGGGTGATCGGTCCGACCCGGATGGAGTACAGCAAGATCGTCCCCCTCGTCGACTTTACCGCTAAACTGGTCAGTCGACACCTGACTGAAGTCGCCTCGTAGCAAAAGATGCACGCTCAATGGCGGGAGGTTTGCCTCTCGCTTTTTGCCTTCAGGGGAGAGTGGGAATGTTTCGGGAACGGCAGGAAGAGGAGCTGAACTCAGCCGAGGAGCAACCGGTCGAACCCGTGTCCGGGGAGCCGGCGCCGGCCGAGGAGACGACCCCGGACGAGGATCTCTCGCAGAAGGTCGCGGTGCAGACACGAGAGCTCCAGGAGCTACAAGATCGGTATCTGCGTCTCGCGGCTGAGTTCGACAATTATCGGAAGCGGACGGTACGGGAACGGACCGATTTCATCCGAACCGCGCACGAGGGTCTCCTCTTCGAGCTCCTTCCGGTGCTGGATAATCTCGCGCGAGCGCTGGCTGCGGCGCGGTCCTCCGCCGCCTCGTCCGGGGGAGGCGAGGGCCTGATCGAAGGGGTGGACATCACGCTCCGTCTCTTCAAAGGGATGCTCGAAAAGCAAGGGCTGAGGGAAATCGAGACCGTCGGACGGGAGTTCGATCCGACCATCCATGACGCAGTAGAGCAGGTGCGGACGGCCGACTATCCCGAGAACACCGTCGTGGAGGAGGTCCTTCCGGGATACCTCTTGGACCAAAAGGTTCTCCGTCCGGCCCAGGTGAAGGTATCCACCGGTGCTGCCGCTCCTGCGGAGCCAGAGGGTCAGCCAGGGGTGAAAGGCGGTGAGTAAGGACTACTATCAGATTCTCGGTATCTCGAAGAGCGCCTCCCCAGAGGAGATCAAGAAGGCCTATCGCCGTCTGGCCTTGAAATTCCATCCTGATAAGAATCCCAACGACCCGGCAGCGGCGGAGCAGTTCAAGGAAATCAACGAAGCCTACGAAGTCTTGTCGAACCCTGAGCGACGGCTGGACTATGACCGGTTTGGAATCGTCGGCGGTCCTCGGATGGCCGAGGGGTATGCCGACTTCGGCATGGGCTTCGGAGGGCTTTTTGAAGACATCCTGGAAGGGTTTTTTGGAGGATTTGGCGGGCGGAGTGCTGCGCACCGGGGTGCAGACCTCCGCTATACGCTTTCCATCACTTTGGAGGACGCCGCCAAGGGAAAGAAAAAAGAGATCAGCGTTCCGCGACTCGAGGCGTGTGAGAGCTGTGACGGGACCGGGGCCCAGCCGGGAACGCGACCCGAGCCCTGTCCGGCCTGCCGTGGGAGAGGGCAGGTCCGGTTCTCACGAGGCTTTCTTACGGTCAACCAGACCTGTAATCGATGCGGAGGAGAGGGGAGTGTCATCGGCTCGCCCTGCAAGGCGTGTCGAGGAGAAGGTCGAATTACCAAGGAGCGGACAGTGACCGTCAAGGTCCCAGCAGGGGTCGAGACGGGGACACAGCTCCGGATCAGCAGTGAGGGGGAAGCCGGGATCAGAGGAGGCCCTCCGGGTGATCTCTACGTGGTCGTCCAAGTGAGGGAGCACCCCATTTTCCGCCGTGAGGGGGATGATTTGACCTGTGAAGTCCCGATCAGCTTCACCCAGGCTGCCTTGGGGGGAGAGGCCCAGGTTCCCACGCTTACGGGAATGATTCCCATTCACATCCCTCCGGGGACCCAACCGGGCACGGAGTTTCGTTTCGGGGGATACGGCCTCCCGAACCTCCGGGGCTACGGTCGCGGGGACCTGAGGGTGAAGATCCTGGTCGAAATTCCTACCCGCCTGACCCATCAACAACGGGAACTCCTCGAAGAACTCCGACGCCTCGAGAACGGCGAGGGAACTCCCTTGAGCAAGAGCTTTTTCGAAAAGGTCCGGGAGCTCTTTGGTGGATAAATCGGTTGTCGGGTCACCGCGTATCGTAGTTCCCTCTTTTGCTCCTCATCAGCTTCTTGCCTCTTCCGAAACACTTCAGAGCTGAGCGCCTATCCACGCTCGTGATCTCGGGAAATTTAAAGTAAGATCGTCCAAGACCCTGATCTTGTTCTTCGACTTCGGACATCGGACTTCGGACACTTTTGAAGATGCATCGATTTTTTGTTATTGGGGAGTGCCGACTGGGTGACAAGGTTCAGTTCAGCCCGCCTCAAGCTCGTCAGATTACGCGGGTGCTTCGGATGTGCGTGGGCGCCCGCATCCTAATCTTCAACGGCAGCGGGCGGGAGTGGGAAGTGGAAATTGTGGGAGCCTCTCCGCGACAAGTCGTGGGTCGCATTGTGGCAGAAAGCGCAACGCCGAGGGAGTCTCCCCTTCGCGTTGTGCTGCTTCAAGGGCTTCTGAAGGGAGACAAGATGGATTACCTCATCCAGAAGACGACAGAGATGGGGGTGGCCGAGATTGTCCTCCTGTTGACCAGGCGGACGGTGGCTGAGGGACTGGGCAAGGTGGTCCGGTGGGAACGGATTGCCATTGAGGCGGCGGAGCAATCAGGTCGGTTGCGTGTCCCAAAACTCACCGGACCGCTCCCCCTTGAGCAACATGTGGTCGGGCCGAGCCGCACTGCCGCTTTTGTGTTTTGGGAGAGCGAGCGGGTGGGGACGTTCGCCACACTCTTGGAGCAGACTCCCCTCCCGGATGAGGTCAAGATCCTGGTGGGTCCGGAGGGAGGGCTGGAGACGGACGAGGTAACCTTCTTGAAAAAGGCGGGCTTTGTGCCCGTTTCCCTCGGGCCCAGGACCCTGCGGGCGGAGACCGCTGCAATAGCGGCTCTCAGTATCCTTCAGTATCGCTGGGGTGACCTTCGCTGAGTCCCCGGAAGTCGCTGGTGATTGGCTGTCCGCTGAGCGGGTTGACTCGGGTGCGGGATTCTGATACTTCTCAAATCGCCCGGCAGGGCGGTGCCTCTTGTTCACCCGGTCTTTTGAACCTTTCAGCAATGCAGTTATACCTTATTGACGGAACGTCCTACATCTATCGAGCCTTCTATGCCCTTCCACCCTTGAGCAATTCTCGGGGGCTCCCGACCGGAGCGATCTACGGCTTTACCAATATGTTCTTGAAGGTCATGCGGGAGCGGGCTCCGGAACATGCGGCCGCAGTGTTTGATGCTGGAGGGGAGACGGAGCGTCACCGAGAGTATGAGGCCTACAAGGCGCAGCGTCCGCCCATACCCGATGCCCTTGCCTCGCAGATCCCGTATGTCTACCAGGTTGTGGAGGCCCTCAATGTTCCGACCCTGATGGAGGAGGGTTACGAGGCGGACGACATTATTGGGACGGTTGCAACTCGAGCGGTTGGTGATGGCTTTCAGGTGACTATCGTTTCGGGTGACAAGGATCTGTTCCAGCTCGTGGGACCTGCCGTCCAGGTGTACGATCCCATGCGCGACAAGATCTATCGCGTTGAGGACGTGGAGGGTCGGTATGGGGTGCCGCCTCGCGCAATGGTGGACCTGATGAGTCTCACGGGGGACGCCGTTGACAACATCCCGGGAGTGCCGGGAGTGGGGGAGAAAACGGCCAGCTCCTTGATTCAAGAATTTGGGACGGTGGAGAATCTCCTGCAGTCTCTGGATCAGGTCAAGCGGCAAAAGCTGCGCGAGGCCCTCAAGACCCATGCCGAGCAGATCCGGGCGAACCGAGCTCTTGTCACTATCCGGACCGACCTTCCCTTTTCAGTCACGGCGGAGGCCTTACGACGCCAGCCCCCCGATTGGGAACGACTTCGGGTGTTATTCCAGGAGCTCGAGTTTACTCGGTTGCTCACCAATCTCGAGGGTCCTGCGCGAGGGATGCTCTGATCGTATGATGCTTGTGGGGCTCACGGGGGGGATTGCGACCGGCAAGAGTACCGTCGCCCGGATGTTTGCGGAGCGGGGGGCTGCGGTCCTCGATGCTGATGAGATGGTCCGAGAATTGCAAAAGCCAGGCACATCAGTCTATGAAGCCATTGTCGAGGCCTTCGGTACCCTGATTCTGCGAGACGACGGCACGATCGATCGCAAGTCCCTAGGCGAGATCGTCTTTCGTGATGAGAAGGGACGGAGGCAACTTGAAACCATCGTTCACCCTGCCCTCGTTGCCGCGGTCCAACAGCGGGTGGCTCAACTTCGGACACAAGGGGTCTCCATATGCGTGGTGGAGCTCCCCCTGCTCATCGAGGCCGAGTCTGAGCGTCGGTTCGATTCCGTGGTCGTCGTCACCGCCCCACAGGAGGTGCAGGTGGGGCGCCTCATGGCAGACCGGGGCCTGACCCGGGAAGAGGCTTTGGCTCGTATTCGCAGTCAAATGCCTCTTTCAGAGAAGGTCACGCGGGCTCATTTCGTTATCGAGAATGGAGGGGATCTTTGGGAAACGGAGCAAAGGGTGCAGGAGATATACGAGGTGCTGTTCCAAACTGGCTCAAAAAAAACTTGACAAGCCCTGAGGGGCTCTTTAGCATAGCATTAGACATTCCGGATGTAGATATCTCCTCAGCACTCTCAAGTAAGTTCCTCCACTGTTCTCCAGCTGTTCTGATCTGCCTTGGGAGATTCCCTGTATCGGGTGCTGTCCGCAAACGGAGAATTTCATCCCGCCCCCACACTCTATCCTGGGCGACCGCGCCTCGTCCTGCATCGATGTGCAGTGATCAAAGATACGTCAGGGGCTAAATTGAGAGGGTACAAGAGCTGAGGCATTGTTGTAAGTCCCGCGACCGGACGGAGAAGGAGAAAGAGAAAGCGCCATGTCACCTCAACGCCATGCGGCCGATGCCGCCAAAGAAGTGACCAAAGAGGGGAAAGAGACAAGAGAGACGAAAGCCGTAGCCCGGGATGCGGTCAAGGACACGCCCCGCGAAGGTCTGATGAATTTGGCGGAGTTGACGGAAAAGACGATCCCCGAACTCACCGCCATCGCTCGCTCCCTCGGCTTGGTCGGCGCTAGCGCCCTACGGAAGCAGGAACTCATCTTCAAGATTCTGGAGGCCCAGGCAGAGAAGAACGGGCTCATCTTTGCCGAGGGAGTCCTGGAAGTCCTCCCGGATGGCTTTGGCTTCCTCCGGGCGCCCAACTATAACTATCTTCCTGGCCCCGACGACATCTACGTCTCCCCGTCCCAGATCCGGCGCTTCGATCTGAGGACCGGCGACACCGTATCGGGGCAGGTCCGACCGCCGAAGGAGGGGGAGCGCTATTTCGCGCTGCTCAAGGTGGAGGCAGTCAACTTTGAAAACCCCGAGGTGATCAAGGACAAGACCCTGTTCGACAACCTCACTCCTCTCTTTCCCAACGAGCGGATCGGCCTCGAAACCACGGGTGATGAGATCAATATGCGGGTCATGAATTTGATTACGCCCATCGGGAAGGGGCAGCGGGGATTGATCGTGGCGCAGCCCCGGACCGGGAAGACGATCCTTCTGCAAAAGATTGCGAACAGCGTCACCAAGAATCACCCTGAGGTCTTTCTCATCGTGCTCCTGATCGATGAGCGTCCGGAAGAGGTGACCGATTTTCAGCGGTCGGTGAAGGCGGAGGTAATTAGCTCGACCTTTGATGAGCCGGCCAGTCGCCACGTCCAGGTGGCGGAGATGGTTTTGGAAAAGGCCAGACGTCTCGTGGAGCACAGGCGGGATGTGGTCATCCTGCTCGACTCGATCACCCGACTCGCCCGCGCGTATAATGCGGTCTGTCCGCCGAGCGGCAAAGTTCTCTCGGGAGGAATCGACGCCAACGCCCTGCAGCGCCCCAAGCGCTTCTTCGGGGCGGCCCGGAACACCGAGGAGGGGGGATCTCTTACCATCATCGCGACGGCCTTGGTCGATACCGGTAGTCGGATGGACGATGTGATCTTTGAAGAGTTTAAGGGCACCGGGAATATGGAGCTTCACCTGGACCGACGTCTGGTGGACAAGCGGATGTTTCCTGCCATCGACATCTTCCGGTCAGGGACCCGCAAGGAGGAGCTACTCCTGACCCAAGAGGAGCTGAACCGGATGTGGGTCCTCCGGAAGGTCCTGGCCACCATGGGGGTCGTGGAGGCGATGGAGCTCCTCCAGGGGAAACTGTCCGAGACCAAAGACAACGCGGACTTTCTACGTTCCATGAACGCCTAGACAGGTGCGCAGTTGCGCGGACAAAAGCAGCCGGAAGGCTGCTTTTTCGTTGCCGCGGAGGCCCAGCGTGCTACAATGAGCACGGGTGAGGGGCGTTCGGCATCGTGTGCACCCTGGATGGGAGAAACCGAGATGAAAAAAGGCATCCATCCTGAGTACGTCGATTGTGCCATTACCTGCGCGTGCGGCGAGGTGATGCATACCCGTTCGGTCGTGCCGAAGATCCGGGTGGAAATTTGCTCCAAGTGCCATCCCTTCTTTACTGGACGTCAGAAGCTCGTGGATAGCGAGGGGCGGGTGGAGCGATTTCAGCGAAGATATCGCCGCAAGGCGGATTCGGGTTCATAATTCACGGATTACCGAGTGGGGGTGAAGGACCTGTCGGTGACCGGTGAAGTGTGAACGAGCTCGAATGTTGACCTGGCTCGACAAGTTGCGGGAAATCGAGGAGCGGTACGAGGACTTGAGCCAGAAGCTTGCCGATCCCGCCGTTTTGCAGGATCCCAACACCTATCAGCGCCACGCCAAGGCCCACGCCGATCTCCATCCCATCGTGGAAAAATATCGGGTTTACCAGCGACTGATTCATGAACAGGAGGAGGCGACGGCCCTCCTTGCGGAGACGACCGATCCGGAGATGGGGGCGTTAGCCGAGGCCGAACTCAAAGCGCTGAGGGGTCGGCGAGACGTCCTGGAGCATGAGCTGCACGGGATGCTTATTCCCAAGGACCCGGCGGACGAGAAGGGCGTGATTATAGAGATCAGAGCCGGGGCCGGCGGCAATGAGGCGGCGTTGTTCGCCGCCGATCTTCTTCGGATGTATTCCCGGTATGCGGAGTCTGCCAGCTATAAAGTGGAGATGCTCTCGGCCCATCCCACGGGAATCGGGGGGATGAAAGAGGTCATTTTGGCGATTGAGGGGAAGGGGGCCTTCGGAAAGCTCCGACACGAGAGTGGCGTCCATCGTGTCCAGCGGGTGCCGGTGACCGAGGCCAGCGGTCGAATTCACACCTCGACGGTGACGGTAGCGGTCCTGGCCGAGGCGGAGGAGGTGGATGTTCAGATCGACCCGAAGGATCTCCAGATCGACGTCTTCCGGGCGAGCGGTGCCGGGGGGCAGCATGTGAATGTGACTGACTCGGCGGTGCGTATCACCCACCTCCCGACAGGCCTGGTGGTGTCTTGTCAGGACGAACGGTCACAGCACAAAAACAAGGCCAAGGCCCTCAAGGTCCTCCGGGCGCGTCTTTTGGAGCAAGCCCGGGCCGAGCAGGAGCGGGAGATCGCCGACGCCAGGCGGCAGCAGGTAGGGACGGGGGATCGAAGCGAGCGGATCCGGACGTACAACTTTTCCCAGGGCCGGGTGACCGATCATCGCATCGGGTTAACCCTCTATAATCTTCCAGAAGTGCTCAGTGGCAACCTCCAAGAGTTGACGCAGGCCCTCATGGCCCATTACGAGGCGGAGCGACTCAAGGCCTCATCAGCATCATGAACCCCAGTAGGGAGAAGTGCAGTGGGACTGTTGGTCAAGGAAAAAGTAGTCCTCACCCCGCGGGGTCCATCTATTGGCGAGACGATAGTGTGGGCGACTGCGCTCCTGCAATCTGCCAGGGTGGATACTCCTCGGCTGGACGCCGAATGTCTCTTGGCTTCTCTCATTGGCTGTGACCGGCTCCACCTCTATGCCGCTCCTCAAGAACTGTTGTCTTTTCCGGTTCTTGAAGCATACAGGACCCTTGTCGCCCGGCGGCAGGCCCGCGAGCCATTGGCTTATCTCACCGGAACGAAGGAATTCTGGTCCCTGTCCCTCAAGGTGAACCCTGTCGTCCTCATCCCCCGGCCCGAGACCGAGATCCTGGTGGAGACGGCTCTCGCGCGACTGGCTGAGGAGGAGGCGCCCGTGATCGCGGATATCGGGAGCGGCTCCGGGGCGATTGCCGTGGCGATGGCGAAGCAGCTCCCACGCGCGAAGATCTATGCGACGGATGTTTGCAGGAAGGCCATCGAGGTGGGCAGGGAAAATGCCAAGAGTCACGGCGTCCTCCAGCAGATCTCCTTCCTCCAAGGAGATCTACTACATCCGCTCTTCGCCCGGGGCCTTGGCGGCCAGTTCGACCTTATCGTAAGCAACCCACCTTACGTCGCGACGGGAGATCTGCCAACATTGCCCCCCGAGGTACGCTACGAACCCGTGGAGGCTTTGGATGGGGGACAGGACGGCCTCACCTTTCACCGGCGAATCATCAGTGGGGCTTCGGTTTTGCTCCGACCAGCCGGATGGTTGGCCCTGGAGATGACAGTGGGGCAGGGACACTCGCTCAACAGGCTTTTTCGGGATCAGGGGGTCTTCTCGGATGTAGCGGTCGTCCCCGATTTGAGCGGAAGGCAGCGGGTGATCATTGCCCGCTGCACGGGTCGACGGTTGTGGAAGGCAGAGGTCAGGGAGAAGGCTTTCCCCCCGAACGAGATGGTCAAAGGATCGAACGGAGCGTGAGATGGATCGGTTGGTGATTCGAGGTGGGAAGCCGTTGTGCGGCAGCGCGTCGGTGAGCGGGGCAAAAAATGCTGCCCTTCCCGCTATGGCGGCGGTCCTACTCACTTCTGAAGAGCTGAGGTTCGAGAATGTCCCGTCGCTCCGGGATGTGGCGACGATCGAGAGGCTACTCATGTTCATGGGAGTGGAGTCGCGCCAAGTGGCTCCGGGGACCGCGAGTCTCACCTCACGGGCGATTCAACGGTTCGAGGTTCCGTACGATCTCGTACGGACCATGCGGGCCTCAGTCTTGGTGCTGGGTCCGCTCCTCGCCAGATTTGGCAAAGCCCGGGTGTCGCTCCCGGGCGGGTGTGCCATTGGACCCCGACCCATCAACCTGCATTTGACCGGGCTGCAGGAGATGGGGGCGGAGATCGACCTGGTGGATGGATACGTGGTGGCCAAGGCCCCTCGCCTGACTGGGACCCGCGTTCGCTTTGAAACGGTCACGGTGACGGGCACGGAAAATCTCATGATGGCGGCGACGTTAGCCAAGGGGACGACAGTCCTCGAAAATGCCGCCTGCGAGCCAGAAGTCGAGGACTTAGCTCGCCTCCTTCAAGGGATGGGGGCTCGGGTCCAAGGGGCTGGAACCTCCACCATCACCATTGAGGGGGTCGAGGAACTTAAGGGTGCCTCGCACCGGATTATCCCGGATCGGATTGAGGCAGGGACCTTGGCGGTGGCAGCGGCCATTACCCAGGGCGATGTCGTGATTCAGGGGTGCGTTCCCGAACACTTTGAAGCGGTGACGGCAAAACTTGAGGAGGCGGGAGCGGCCGTGGCGCTCGACGAGGGGGGACTGCGGATACGAATGGCGAACCGCCCTCGGCCGGTGGATATTACCACCGCCCCCTTCCCCGGCTTCGCGACCGATATGCAAGCCCAGATCATGGCCCTGATGGCGGTTGCCAAAGGCAAGTCTGCTATCACAGAGACGGTCTTTGAGAATCGCTTTATGCACGTTCCTGAGCTCTTGCGGATGGGAGCCGATATTACGGTTGGGGGCCGGACGGCCGTGGTCCGGGGTGTTTCCCTTCTCCGAGGAGCCCCCGTGATGGCGACCGACCTCCGCGCGAGTGCCTCCTTAGTCTTGGCAGGACTCCAGGCGCGCGGGGAGACCGTGGTTCATCGCATCTATCACCTGGATCGGGGCTACGAACAATTAGAGGCGAAGATTCGCTCCCTGGGGGGGGAAATCCAGCGGGTGGAGGGCTGAATGCGACAGGGACAGATTGCGATCGCCCTTCCAAAAGGACGACTCCTCTCAGACACCCTTAAGCTCTTCGAGGCGACCGGGATCCACGGACTGGAGGGGTTGACGGAGTCCCGGCGCCTCCTGTGCGAAGACGTGACCGGGGCATACCGCTTCCTGGTCCTCCGCGCGGTCGACATTCCCACGTATGTAGAGTACGGGGCGACCGATGTGGGCGTGGTGGGAAAGGATATCCTTCTCGAGCAGGACCGGGATGTCTACGAACCCCTAGACCTCAAATTTGGAACATGCCGTCTGGTGGTAGCTCAGCCGAAGAAGCCCGAGAATCGAGGGAGACCTATGGGTTTCTCTTCCCTCCGGGTGGCGACGAAGTATCCGAAATTGACCGAACGGTACTTCACCGATCAGGGAATGCAGGTGGAGATCATTCACCTTTCGGGCTCCATCGAGCTGGCACCGCTGGGAGGGCTTTGCGAGCGGATCGTGGATCTGGTCACGACGGGGCGGACCTTGCAGGAGAACGGGTTAGAGGAGACGGAACAGATTGTCACCTCGACGGCTCGGCTCATTGTGAACCGGGCGGCCCTGAAGACCAAGTACCGGCAAGTCCGTGAGCTGATTGATCGACTGACGGTCGTCGTTCAGGGAGGGGGAGCATGATTCGACTCCTCCACGCGGAGGGGGACGAAGGGGTTGCCTTTTTGAGAGAGCTCGCCCTGCGCCGGGCTACCGCTTCCGCCGAGGCAGAGGAGGCGGTTCGCCCCATCCTCACCGGGGTACGGGAGGAGGGGGATCCGGCGCTTTTGAAGTACGTGCAGCGTTTCGACGGGGCTTCTCTCACACCCACGACGCTCCGGGTCACGTCGGGAGAGGTGGAGCGGGCTTTTGACCATCTCGCTCCCGAGACGGTCGAGGCCTTGCGACTGGCTGCAGGGAGGATTGAAACGTTTCACCGCCGGCAGCTCCCCGACTCTTGGTTTGTCACCGAAGAGGGAGCGGTCCTCGGCCAGCTCTGCCGGCCGCTGGAGGCGGTCGGGATCTACATTCCCGGGGGAAAGGCGGTCTATCCGTCCACCGTCTTGATGAACGGCATCCCCGCTGCGGTCGCGGGGGTCAAGCGGACGGTGATGTGTACCCCCGTCGCTTCCGATCTCATGGTGCATCCGGGGGTTCTCGTGGCCGCCTCGCTGGCGGGGATTACGGAGATTTACAAAGTGGGCGGGGCGCAGGCGATCGCGGCTTTGGCGCATGGCACGGCTTCCATCCCGAGGGTGGACAAGATCGTGGGTCCAGGCAACATCTATGTGGCGACCGCCAAGCGGCTGGTGGCCGGGGTCGTGGGCATCGACACAATTGCTGGACCGACCGAAGTCGTTGTCGTAGCAGACGAAGCCGCGGAGCCCACGTATGTGGCTGCGGATCTCCTCGCCCAGGCAGAACATGACGAGATGGCCATGACCCTGTGCATCACCGTCAGCGGAGCGGTGGCTGAGAAGGTGGCGGCCGAACTCCGACGGCAGCTCGATGATCTTCCCCGGCGTAGGATTGCCGAGGCGAGCCTCGCCAAAAACGGGGCCATCCTCTTGGTGCCGACCCTGGAGGCTGCCTTCACGCTGGTCAACGCCATCGCTCCTGAGCATGTGGAGCTCCATTGCGAGGACCCTTGGTCCCACCTGGACCGTATCCGGCATGCGGGAGCCATCTTCCTTGGAGCCTACTCCCCCGAGGCTCTGGGGGATTATCTTGCTGGTCCGAACCATGTTCTTCCCACCGGCGGGACGGCACGGTTTGCCTCCCCCCTCTCCGTGGAGGATTTCGTACACCGCACGAGTCTCCTGCACTTCACCGAGGAAGGGCTGAAGCGGCTGGGAGGCCCTGCCATGACGTTAGCGTCTCTCGAGGAGCTTGATGGCCATGCCCGGGCCGTCCGGATCCGGCAACGGTCGTAGAGGGAGGGCCTTGAGGGCCAAGGAAAGACGCATGCCTCGCAAGGCGCGCATTCGTCGCCGAACCACCGAAACCGATGTGTCCGTGGAGCTCGAGCTCGATGGGGCGGGGAGCTACCGGATCACGACGGGTCTCCCCTTCTTTGATCACATGCTTGCGCAACTGGCCAAACACGGCCTCTTCAACCTGGCGGTTCGAGCCAAGGGCGATTTAGAGGTCGACGCGCACCACACGATGGAGGATGTGGGGTTGGCCCTTGGAGAGGCCTTTGCCCAAGCGCTGGGGAACCGGGCTCGAATTCGGCGCTATGGTCAGGCGGTGGTGCCGATGGACGACGCGCTAGGTTGGGTTGCTGTAGATTTGAGTGGTCGCCCCTACCTGGCGTATCGGGCTGACGGACTGACAGGAAAGATCGGGGAGTTTGACTCTGTCCTCCTGAAAGAGTTCTTTCGGGCCTTCGCCACGGCCCTGAAGGCAAATCTCCACATCGGAATCCCGTACGGCGAAAACACACACCATATGGCCGAGGCGGTCTTCAAAGCGGCTGGCCGAGCCTTAGATGCGGCGGCCTCTCTGGATCTCCGAGTCAAGGGTATCCCTTCGACAAAGGGGAAACTCTAGCACCGCTTGTTCACAGTTGACAGTTCACGGTTCACGGTATCCAGCCGCGATCATGGCGCCTTCGAGTCTTTCCTGTGAACTGTGAACCGAGAACGGTAAACTAACGTGATTGCGATTATCGATAGCGGGATCGCCAATCTCCGGAGCGTGGAGAAAGGTTTCGAGAAAGTCGGGGTCTCCGCGTGCGTGGTCAAAGAACCGCAGCGGCTTGCGGATGCGGCGGGAATCGTCCTCCCGGGGGTCGGTGCCTTTGCCGACGGGATTGCAACATTAGAGACGGCAGGGTTCCTCGATCCTCTACGCCGGGAGGTCAAATCAGGGAAGCCAGTCCTGGGAATCTGCCTTGGCCTCCATTTCCTCTTTTCTGAGAGCGAGGAGTTTGGCCTCCATAAGGGCCTTGATCTTCTCCCGGGTCGAGTCCGTCGCTTTCCCGAGGCCTTCCCGTCATCGGCCATCGGTCATCGGTCATCACGGCTGAAGGTTCCGCATATGGGGTGGAACCGGGTACACCTAAGCAAAGAGGTACCGATTATGGAGGGGATCCCGGACGGCTCCTACTTCTACTTCGTTCACTCCTACTACGTGGAACCGGAGGAGAAGGGCGTCATAGCCGGCGTCACCGAATACGGAATCTCTTTCACCTCCATGATCTGGCGGGATAACCTCTTCGCTACCCAGTTTCATCCTGAGAAGAGCCAAAGGCTGGGCCTTCAGCTGCTTGCCAATTTTGGCAGACTGGCCCAAAGGTAGAGCTGTCGCAGTCAGCTGTCAGGGGTCAGTAAGTTGGCAGCTGTCAGCCATGAGAAGCTTAAAGGATTTGATCTCTCGACTCAAAGGAGTCTAATAGCTGGGAGCCGATTGTTGACTGCTGGTAGCTAATATTTGCTGATTGCTGACGGCTGATAGCTAGCCTTAAACTGATTGCTGACAGCGGAGGAGCCGTTCGAGTGTTGGTCATCCCCGCCATCGATGTCAAGAATGGTAAAGCAGTCCGCCTGACCCAAGGGGATCCGAGCCGAGAGATGGTGTATGCGGAGGATCCGGTGGCGGTCGCCAGGGTGTGGGAAGCCAGAGGGGCGCCGCGTCTGCATGTGGTTGACCTGGACGGAGCGTTTGCCGGAACCCCTAAACACGGCTCTCTGATAGAGAGGGTTGCGCGGGCGGTCAAGATTCCGGTCCAGGCGGGCGGTGGCCTGAGAACCCGGGAATCGGTTGAAGCGGTGTTTGACGCGGGAGTCGCCATGGCCGTTGTCGGGACCACCGCCATCCAGGACCCGGATTTTCTGGAAGAGGTCTGCGCGGCCTATCCGCGGCGGATCGTCCTCGCTCTCGATGCCAAGGAAGGGAGGGTGGCGGTCAAGGGGTGGCGTGAGCTCTCGGACTGTTCGGTGACGGAGGTGGTCGAGAGGGTGGCGTCGCTGGAGTTGGGTGCGATCCTCTACACCGACATCCTGAAGGACGGGACATTGGAGGGACCCAATTTTGAGGGGCTGGAAGTGACGGTCAAGATAAGTCGTCACCCGGTCCTCGCCTCCGGGGGGATTGCCCGCTTGGAAGATATTCGGCGGCTCCGCTCCATCAGAGGTGTGGCGGGTGCCATCCTCGGAAAGGCCCTTTACAGCGGCGCGGTCGAGCTCGAAGCGGCTATCCGGGCGGCGACGGAGACGCTTCATCAATGTTAGCGAGGCGGATCATCCCCTGCTTGGATGTCAAGGATGGCCGTGTGGTCAAAGGGACCCGGTTCGTGGATCTTCGAGACGCGGGAGATCCGGCTGAAGTTGCGGAGCGATACGATCAGGAAGGGGCAGATGAGCTGGTGTTCCTCGACATCACCGCATCGGCTGAGCGCAGGAAGATCCTGATTGGCGTGGTCGAAAAAACCGCAGAGCGGGCCTTCACCCCGCTCACCGTGGGAGGCGGTGTCCGGGACGCAGAGGATATCCGTGCTCTTCTCCTGGCGGGGGCCGATAAGGTTTCCCTCAACACGGCAGCGGTGCAAAACCCGCAGCTGATTCGAGAGGCGGCAGAACGGTTCGGAAGCCAGTGCATTGTCCTTGCCATCGATGCCAAGAGATGTGCGAAGTCCGAAGTCCGAAGTGCGAAGTCGAGTATGAAACCGTTAGATACCGATCCTCGGATCTCAGAGCTCGGACCTCGGTCCTCCGACGTCGGACCTCCGACGTCGGACCTCGGACTGTCGTGGGAGGTGTATATTCACGGTGGTCGGACGCCGACCGGTCTCGATGCGGTGAGTTGGGCGGAGCAAGGGGTGGCGTTGGGATCGGGGGAAATTCTACTGACCAGCATGGACCGCGATGGAACACGGGACGGGTATGATTTGGAACTGACTCGGTCGGTCGCCGAGCGCCTGGGGGTGCCGGTGATCGCTTCCGGGGGAGCCGGGACAATGGCGCATCTGTTCGAGGCCTTTGCTCATGGCAAGGCGGATGCGGCACTCGCTGCCTCCATCTTTCACTTCCGCGAGATCTCCGTTGGCGAAGCCAAGGCGTACCTGAAAGAACGGGGCATCCCGGTACGCCTTTAAGGCCCCGGTGACCGACGACCGTTACTCGATGACCGACAACCGACAGCCAAGAGCTCAGCGGGACCTTCCTCGGCGGCGCCATAATTCTCCGAGGACTTGATGCGCAGAGGCATCGTTACGCACGATCAGGCGATGTCATTCGCTAGTGCGGGCCACCCCCGCCTGCGCTGCGCTTCGGCGGCGGGACCCCGGCCTGTCCGAAGGACTCCGGACTCCTTCGAAGACGCAAGCCAGATGTCGCCTGCCTCGGAAGGAACCCCCTCCTCGCTCTTCGCGACCTCTGACATCGGACCCTCAAGCGTGAGCCGTGAACTGTGAAGCAGAGGGGGGTGAATGTGGCGAAAGTCCCCGCCAAGGTTAAATTTGACAGTAAGGGTCTCATTCCGGCCATCGCCCAGGATGCCCGGACGGGCCACGTCTTGATGGTGGCCTATATGAACCGGGAGGCGCTCCGGAAGACCCTGAAAACTGGCTTTGCGCACTACTACAGCCGGTCTCGGCGTCGGCTTTGGAAGAAGGGGGAAGAGTCAGGGCATGTGCAGCGGGTCGGAGAAATCCGCCTCGACTGTGACGGCGACGCCCTTCTCCTCCAGGTAGAGCAGCAGGTGGCTGCCTGCCATCTCGGCTATCGGTCGTGTTTCTTCCGGCGCGTCCGAAAGAACCTCACCTCCTCCGCCCCGGTCACCCAGCAGGTCTTTCACCCTGAGGCGGTCTATGGGCATTCCTCCCAGGTTCTCGATGCAGTGTATCGGACCATTCTAGAGCGGAAGAAGAAGCGCCCCCCAGGATCCTACGTGAGCTCGCTCTTCCAGAAGGGGGAGGATCAGATCCTGAGGAAGATCACTGAAGAGGCGTCTGAAATCCTGTTGAGCGTCAAGCGGGGGCGGCGGCAGGACATCATCTATGAAGTGGTCGATCTGTGGTTTCACACCCTGGTCCTTCTCGGGGCACGTGGTATCTCCTTGAATCAACTGTGGAGAGAGTTTGAGGGGCGCGTAGGGAAAAAGAAGACGGAATACAAAAAAAGGGGAAAAAAGGCACGGAAAAGGCATTGACAGAATGGCCAGGATGATTTAATGTAACAGGGCAATCCTTCCGATATGCAATTGGTATATCTATAGGATCTATCGTAAAAATCAATAGGTTGGTAAGGGGGTGTGAGGGGTGACTACCATACTCGTCCGGGAGGACGAGAGCTTTGAGAGTGCGCTGAGACGCTTTAAGAAGCAAGTGGAGAAGTCTGGGGTGCTCTCCGAGATGCGGAAGCGACAGCATTATGAAAAACCCAGTGTCCGCCGGAAAAAGAAAGCTCTCGCGGCCCGGAAGAAGATGCTGAAGAAGATGCGAATGGTTCAGGAGTAGGATGGATTTCACAACGCGCCTCCACCAAGATCTTCGGGAGGCCTTGAAGGCCGGCCGGAAGGTGGAGGCTTCGACCCTCCGTCTACTGCTGTCCGCCGTCAAGAATCGCGAGGTGGAAAAGCGGGGACACTTAACCGAGCCCGAAATCCTTCAGCTCATCGTCAAAGAATGTCAGCAGCGGCGAGAAGCCATCGGGCAATTCCGTGAAGGAGGGCGGGAGGATCTCGTCCGCAAAGAAACGGCGGAGCTTGAAGTGCTCTTGTGCTTCCTCCCCAAGGCGATGACCCCCGAGGAACTCCTGGCCAAGGTGAGGGAGACCATTGCCGCTACGGGGGCTAGCTCGGTTAAGGACATGGGAAAGGTTATGGCTTCTCTGATGCCTCAAGTGGCCGGGCGGGCTGACGGAAGCGAGGTCAGCCGCCTCGTGAGGCAGGAGCTTTCGGGGGGAGGATGACGTATTCAGCCCGAGTGGGAGGCTTCTCCACCACCATGGGGCACGGGAAAGAAAGGAACGATCGAGGGACCCCTCGCGGGGTCCCTCGATCGTTTCCTGGAGCGGTCCAGGGAATGGATGACCGGACCCGCACGGGGTTAGAGTTTGCCGGCATCCTCGATTTTCTCGAGGCGGCGGCGGTCACTCCGTTCGGCAGGGAGAGAGCGTGTGAAGTCGTCCCCCTAGAGAGTCTGCAGCGTGTACAAGAAGCCCTGGCCGAGGCAGGAGAGGCAAAAGGACTCCTCGAACGGGGTGAGGAGCCTCCCTTCGGCGGGGTGATCGATATCCGTCCCCAGTTGAACCGGGCGAGGATTGAGGGATCGTCGCTCGATCCGCGCTCCCTCTGGCAGATTTCCGAGACGTTAGCGGCAGCCCGTCGGCTCCGCACGTTTTTCCAGCGAGAGAAGGCTGGGGTGCTCCTCCTGTGGAAGCGGGCGAGCGGCCTCCTCGTCCCGGACCGCCTCTGCACGGTGATCGGGGAGGCCATTACGTCAGAGGCGGAGGTGGCCGATGCGGCCAGCCCAGAGCTTCGAAGGGTTCGGCACGAGCTTCGCGACCTCCGGGCGGTCATCGTCGAGAAGCTCGAACGGTATCTGACCTCCCCGAGCTACCAAACGGCCCTGGCCGAGCCGATCATTACCCTTCGCAATGACCGATACGTGATCCCGGTGAAATCCTCAGCGAAGGGCAAGATCCGGGGGGTGATTCAGGATCAGTCGGGGAGCGGGCTCACCATTTTCCTGGAGCCGAGCCCGGTCGTCGAGATGAACAACCGGCTCCGGATCTTGTCGCGTCAAGAAGAGGAAGAGGTCGCTAGAGTCCTCCGGGCCCTTACGACTGAGGTCAGGCGAGAAGCGGATACCATCCAGGCACTCCTGGAACTTCTGGGCGATCTGGACCATCTAATGGCTAGGGGACGCTTGGCGGTTCGCCTTCGGGCTGAGATTCCCGGGGTGACTCAGGACCGCCGCCTCATTCTACGGGGGGCTCGCCATCCCTTCCTCGTGCTGGATCCCGCCCCGCGGGGACTGAGTATGGAAGAAGACACTGGGGAGGCCCGGGGCGGACCTCGGCCGGCAGCGGTGCCCATTGATCTTGAAGTCGGCGGAGCGTTCACTGCACTCGTCATCACCGGACCGAATACGGGTGGAAAGACGGTGGCCCTAAAGACCGCGGGTCTTCTCACCCTCATGACCCTGTCCGGCCTCCCGGTCCCGGCTTCTCCAGACAGCCAGGTCCCCTACTATCGGGATGTCTTTGCCGACATCGGGGATGAGCAGAGCATTGAGCAGAGTCTGAGCACTTTTTCTTCTCACATGGGTCAGGTCGTTAAGATCCTGGCCCATGCGGGACCGGAGACCCTGGTCCTCCTCGATGAGCTCGGGGCCGGGACCGATCCCTCGGAGGGAGCGGCCCTGGGTATCGCCATTCTTGAGTCGCTCCGGGAGCGAGGGACGTCGGTGATTGCCACCACGCATCTCGAGGCGGTCAAGGCGTTTGCCGCACTGACCGTCGGTGTGGAAAATGCGAGTGTCGAATTCGATTTGGAAAGTCTGACTCCGCAGTACCGCATCCGGCTGGGGCTTCCGGGTAAAAGTTACGGGCTCGAAATCGCCGGACGCCTCGGTCTGCCACGGCGGATCTTAGAAAAAGCACGAGAGACCGTCCCCATGGGGCACCAAAGGACCGAGGACCTCCTGGAGGCCCTTGAGGCTAGCCGCCAACGGGTGGAGGGTCTCAGGTCTCAGCTTCACGAGGAGGTCCAGTGGGCCTCGACGCTCCGGAAGGAAGCCGAGGAACTCGTAGCGCGGCTTCGCGCAGCCGTCAAGGACCTCAAACAACGAGCACAGGAAGAAGCAAGGCGCTTTCTGACGGAACTCCGGCAGCAAGGGGAGGGACTCATTCGCGCGCTTCGAGAACAGGGGAGACGGCCGGAGGAGGTCCGGGCTTTTCACCGGCGGTTCGAGGAGCTGAAGGTGAACGTCGAGGCACTCGGAGTCCCTGCAGCCGACAGCTCCCCGATCGCCGTCGGGGTCGGACCAGGACAATGGGTGACCGTCGCGGGGCTGGAGAGGCAAGGGCGGGTTCTGACGCCGGTCTCTGCTCAGGGGACCGTAGAGGTAGAGCTCAACGTGGGCAGGGTCCACGTGCCTGTCTCGATGCTCAGCCCGGCAGCCTCTCCCGGACGGCCGGGGGGCCAGAGGCCGCTCTTCGTGGAGAGGGCTCAGTCCATCTCCCCGGAAATCAATGTGGTCGGTTGTACCGTAGAAGAGGCATCGCGACGACTGGAGAAGTACCTGGATGCAGCCTTCATGGAGGGCCTAGGACAAGTCCGGGTGATCCATGGCAAGGGGACGGGGATGCTCCGGAAGGGGCTGCATAAGTTTTTGAAAGAGCATCCACTGGTGGTGGGGTTTCACCTCGCCGACATCAGCGAAGGGGGGAGCGGCGCCACCGTCGTGGCGTTGCGGGAACCGGATGGCGAGTGACCTCGTCTGACGCAGAGAAAAGGGCCCTACTTTTTTAGTAGGAGCTGTCGAGGTGCTTCATGGGATTTATCCCAGAGGAAGTCATTGACCAGATTCTGAGGAACTCGAGCATTGTGGAGGTGATCGAGGGCTACCTTCCTTTGAAGCAAACTGGAAAATACTACCGGGCCCTCTGCCCCTTCCACAGCGAAAAGACCCCTTCCTTCACGGTCAACCCAGATCGCCAGATCTTTTATTGTTTCGGGTGCGGTGAGGGAGGGGATGTTTTCCGGTTCCTCATGCGGCGGGAAGGATTTACCTTCCCCGAGGCAGTCCGGCATCTCGCCCAGCGGGCAGGGATTCCGCTCCCGGAGAGGGGGCGGAGCCGTCAGGGGGACGGTATCCTGAAGCTCTTCGAGCTTCAGCGGCTCGCCTGTGACTACTTCAAGAAGGCCCTGAATAGTCCAGCGGGAAACCAAGCGAGGGAATATCTGAACAGGCGAGGGGTGGGGCCGGAGCTAGCTGACCGGTTGCATCTGGGGTACGCTGTCGCGGAGTGGGAGGGCCTGATCCGTGAGCTCACCAAGCGGGGATACGACCCACGCCAGGTGGAGGCGGCGGGCCTGGCCCTTCCGAGGCAGGATGGGCGGGGATACTACGACCGGTTTCGGGAGCGCCTGATGATTCCCATTTCCGATTCTACAGGAAAGATCGTGGGATTCGGGGGTCGAGCTCTGGGAGATCAACAGCCCAAGTATATCAACTCGCCGGAGACCCCCATCTATAAGAAGGGGGTCCATCTGTACGGTCTCCATCTGGCATCGCGGGCAATCCGCGAAGCGAGAGTGGCACTGGTGGTGGAGGGATACTTCGATGCGATCTCTCTGTACAGCGCAGGGTTTCCCCAGACGGTGGCCACCTTGGGAACCGCCTTAACGCGTGACCAGGTGATCCTTCTGCACCGATATGCTGAAAAGGCGGTCCTCCTCTTTGATCCCGACCCCGCCGGGATTCAAGCCGCCTGGCGAGGGTTAGAGCTCTTGGTGGCTGAGGATATGGGGGTGGCGGTGGTGGTCCTGCCGAAGGGGGAAGATCCTGATACCTTCGTCCGGAAGAACGGCAGAGATGCCCTTCTGGCACGGGTGGAGGGGGCTCAGGATCTCGTTGATTTTCTCCTCATCCGGGCAGAGGAGCAGACGGGACTGCAGGGCATCGATGAAAAGGCGGCCGCGGCCCGGCAGGTTTTGCGCCTTATTACTCAGATGCCAGAGGGGGTGCGGAGAGCCAAGTATGTTCAGAAGCTCGCAGAGCGGTTGGGGGTATCCGAGGGAGCGGTCGTGGTGGAGCTCCGCCGTCTGGGGTCCCCGGACCCAGCCCCGACTTTGGGCCCCGCGCCGTGTTTGGAGCTGCCGCCCGTGGAGAAGACCTTGATCCAGATCTGCCTCCTTTTTCCGGACATTCGCCGTCGCGTGTGGGGATCTCTCCGGGGCGACGAGCTTTCGGCTTCCTCCCTCCGGTCCATCTATGGTTTCCTTCGAGAATACCAGGGCGAGGAGGAAAGTCTCGCGCGGACACTCACGCACCATCCTGATCCTGTGGTCCGCCAGGTGGCGGCCGAGCTCCTCGTCCAGGGGGGGGATGAATTTGTCGATCCGCATCGCATGGTGCAGGACTGTCTAGTTCGGCTTAAGCTCCAGGAGATCCAGGACCAGCTCAGGGAAGCGCGGGAACAAGGAGATCTTCTTCGGGTGAAAGCGCTTCTGGACCAGAAACAGAGACTCACGGGTGGCCGATTTCCCGAAACGGACTATATTAAAGAGAGTGCAAGGAATTCTTGAGAATTAATAGGCAGGGAGGAAACAACGGCATGGCAGACGAGGGGAGAATGGAGGAGCTGAAGGTCCTCATCGCCCTGGGCAAGAAAAAGGGATATCTGACGTACGAGGAAATCAACACGTGTCTTCCGGAAGATATCACCTCCGCCGAAAAGATTGATCGGATCCTTGGCGTCTTGGATGAGATGGACATTGAGGTGATCGATACTCCCCCCGAGGCGGGGCGACCGGGGCCGAAGAAAGCGGCGCAGCCTCAGTCAGGGGGAGCCGAGGCGGAGGTGGACCTATCCCCTGCGCCGGTGGGTCGGACCGATGACCCGGTCCGGATGTATCTCCGCGAGATGGGAAAGACGCCCCTCCTCTCCCGCGAGGGGGAGATCGGGATTGCCAAGCGGATCGAAGAGGGGCGCCGCGAGGTCACCGAGGCGGTCTGCCGAGCTGGGGTTGCCGTCCGTGAGGTGATCTTTTTAGGAGAGCGTCTGCTCCAGGGCCGGCTGCGGGTTGCGGATCTCATTGCCCTCCCCGATTTTGACGAGATCTCGGAACAGAAAGAGAAGGAGCTGCTTTCCGAGATTGCACCGGCCCTGAAGGGCCTGCGGCAAAATCAGGAAAAGGTCGAGAACCTCAGCAAGTGGCTCGAGCGGGCCGTGCAGCGAGGCAATGCCAAGCGGGCGGAGCGCCTCGGGCAAGAGGTTCAGGAAAGGAAGGGTCATCAGGCCGAGCTCCTGCGGAAGCTCAACCTCAATCAGCGGGTCATCGAACGGATTGTGGCCCGCATGCGGAGCTTCCTCGAGCGGGTTGAGAAGTCCGATCGGGAGATGAAAGAGCTCAAACGCTCCACGCGCTTGAGCGCAGCCAACTTCAAGGTACTTCGCGATACTGCCTTGGGCAACGGTGTCTCTATGCGGACCCTGGTCCGGCGGACCAAATTCTCCCGCGATAAGCTCGAGGACCTCGGACGGCAAATTGAGGTAATCACCAAGAAGATCGAGCGGGCGGAACAAGAGGCCGGCACCAGCTCCAGTGAGGTGCACGAGCTACTCCACGCCATTAGCCGGGGTGAACGAAAGGCCTTGAATGCCAAGCGAGAGATGGTGGAGGCCAACCTCCGCCTGGTGATCTCTATTGCGAAAAAGTACACGAACCGGGGGCTCCAGTTTCTCGATCTCATTCAAGAGGGGAATATTGGGCTCATGCGGGCCGTGGAGAAGTTTGAGTACCAGCGGGGCTATAAATTCTCCACCTATGCCACGTGGTGGATCCGCCAGGCCATCACCCGGGCGATCGCGGATCAGGCCAGGACCATTCGGATCCCAGTCCATATGATCGAGACCATCAATAAGTTGATCCGTGCCTCCCGACAGTTGGTACAGGAATTTGGTCGGGAACCCAGTCCGGAGGAGATTGCCCAGAAGATCGATCTCCCGGTGGACAAGGTACGGAAGGTCTTGAAGATCGCTCAGGAGCCAATCTCTCTGGAGACCCCGATCGGAGAGGAGGAGGATTCGCACCTCGGGGACTTCATCGAGGACAAGGGGGCAGTTTCCCCACTTGAGTCGTTCATTGGGATTAATCTGGGGACCCAGACCGATGACGTCCTGAGCACCTTAACTGAGCGGGAGCGCAAGGTGCTGCGCCTCCGTTTCGGGATCGGCGACGGCGTGGATCATACCCTGGAAGAGGTGGGGCAGCAATTCGATGTGACCCGGGAGCGAATCCGGCAGATTGAGGCGAAGGCATTGCGCAAGCTTCGACATCCCACCCGCGGCCGGAAGCTCCGGAGTTTCGTGGATTCGTAAAGCCCCCGCGGGGCTCGTTCACAATTGACGGTTCACAGTTCACGATCCACAGTCTAGAGCAACGGAGTGGCTGTCTTCTTTCTGTCAACTGTGAACCGTGAACTCTGCATGGGCCCATAGCTCAGCGGTCAGAGCCACCGGCTCATAACCGGACGGTCCCTGGTTCGAATCCAGGTGGGCCCACCACGCAAATCAGTTCACAGTTCACGGCGGACGGTTCACTGCAGCGCGGAGAGAAGAAGTCTGTGAACGGTGAACTGTGAGCCGTGAACTAAACTCAGTGAACCGTGAACTGAGGGTAGATGTGCGGGAGGACCTGGCCCAAGTAGTCGATTTGCAAAATCTTGACCTGGAGATCTCCAGGCTCCAGCGTGAGGTCCAAAAAATCCCACGAGAAATCGCGGACTGGGAGCAACAGTTGAACAGCTCTCGGCGGGAATGGGACGAGGCTCGCGAACGTCTCAGCAATTGCGACCAGCTCCGTCGGCGGAAGGAGCGAGAGTTAGAGGAGGTCACGGCCGAGCAACGGAAGCGGCAGGGACGTCTCTTCGAAATCAAAACGAATCAGGAATATGCAGCGGTGCTGAAAGAGATCGAAGGGCTCAAGGAGCGCCGGTCGAAGCTTGAGGACGAGATCCTCGAACTCTTTGATCAGATTGAGGTGGCGCAAGGGACGGTTCGAAATGAAGAGGCCCTCTTTCAGGAACGGGAGAAGACATTTGAGCAGCAGCGGACTGCGAAGGAAGCGGAGCTCGGTCGTCTCCAGGGAGAGCTGGGTCGGTTTCAGGAGGACCGTCGCCGTCACGCAAATCGCGTGGAGCCGGGACTTCTTCAAATGTACGACCGCCTTGTGCGCACCCGAGGCGGCGTGGCGGTAGCTCCCGTCAAGGACGGCTCCTGCCTTGGGTGTTACGTTGCTCTCACGCCTCAGACCTATAATGAGCTCCGCAAGGGAGAAGTCCTGATCGCCTGCGCAAACTGCCAGCGGATCCTCTATTGGAAAGGGTGATATGAATCCGCAACGGCTTGCGGATATCCTTGAGGCAATGGCCCGCACCCGGGCCCTCACCGCCCTGAGAGGCGAGCTTGCCGATCTCCCCCCGGCCACGCTGAGGATGGCGCTGGAGGAAGCCTCTCACCTGCTTCGACGGCTTGCCACTTCCCGTCGGTCTGGTAAACCGGCGGCGCGATCGCTGATCCTTCACATCGATGGAGCTGCTCGAGGCAATCCGGGCCCGGCGGGGATCGGGGTGGTCCTGTGGGATGAAGCAGGGGCTTTTCGGGAGGAGCATCACGCCTACATCGGAGAAGCAACAAACAACGTGGCTGAATATGAGGCCCTCCTCTTCGGGGCCCGGAAAGCCAAGGAGTTGGGCTATGCGGCCGTGAAGGTCTTTTCCGACTCAGAGCTCCTCGTGCGGCAAATCCGCGGACAATATCGAGTGAAGAATCCTCGCTTGCGCGTGTTGTATGATCAGGTGCAAGACCTCGTACGCTCTTTCGACGCATTCGAAATTGCTCATGTCGGTCGGGGGATGAATGCGAGAGCCGATCTCTTAGCCAACAAGGCGATCGAGGCCGTCCTGGGTGGACGGCGGCAGGGGTCCGCCACACATCGGGGCGAGAAGGCAAGGTGACTCATTCGGGCTTCACCCCTCTTGCGAAGGCCGTAGAGACGACCTTGGACCTGCTTGGACTGGGTGTTGGCTTCGTGAACGTTGTCATTCACCGGGTCTGGTCAGAGGTTGTCGGTGAGGAGGTGGCTCGTCGAAGCCAACCGGGTCTCTTGAAGAACGGCCGTCTCCACGTGACAGTGGGCGATGCAGTTTGGCTCCAGCAGCTGACCATGTTGAAGCCCAGGATCCTTACGGGCCTGGAGTCTCACGTGGGTGCCGGAGTGGTCCGGGATATCTTCTTCATCCTCGGTACACCCTCCATGCCTACCGCTCGGCCTGAACAAATCTCTCGAAGGAGAAGCCACCCTTCCTCTTCTGAGATGCAGGGGCGTATCCAGGAGATTCTCCGACCCGTCCAGGACGAGGAGTGCCGGGAGGTCCTGGCTCGGATTCTCAAGAAAGCCTGGGAAACGGATTGACGGTCCCCTGTGGTTTTTTTCCAACAGATAGGGATGGCAATGTTGCAAAAATGTCACAATGGCAAAGGCTGTTCTGAACTGCCATGTCCTATCCATTTGAATTTAAAGATATTTTTCTCGTGAGATCTCCTTTGTGCCTTTGGTATGGGCCTTGCACGAATTCGGTAGTCATGGCGCACGGCGTGATCAGCCGTCTATGATTCTGACCCGAGCATTGGAGGGGACGTGGGTCGGCAGAAGACGATCGCGAAGGTGACCGACTGTTCGGGTGTGGGACTCCATACCGGGCGTGAAGTGAGCATGACCCTCCGTCCCTCGCCCCCAAACACCGGGATCGTCTTCCGGAGGGTGGACCTGCCCGAAACGCCTGTCGTCGAGGCCAGTCCTGAAAACATCCTTGATGTTCACTACGCCACGACGCTCGGGAAGGCAGGGGTCGAGATAAAAACCGTCGAACACCTCCTGGCCGCTCTCGCAGGCCTCGGGATCGACAATCTCAAGGTGGATATTTCGGGGCCCGAGGTTCCCGTCATGGATGGGAGTGCAGCCCCTTTTGTGGACCTCCTCCTTCAAGCAGGGATCCGGAGGCATTACGTCCCGAAGACGTACATCCGGGTGACCAAGCCTCTTACCATTGAGATGGGGGATAGGAGTATCCAGATTCTCCCCTCCAAACGCTTTCGGATCCAATACTTTATGCAGTATGATCATCCTTCCTTTCCTGATCAATCCATCCAACTACTGGTCTCCCGACGCAGCTTCATCAGGAAAATCGCCCCCTCCCGGACCTACGGCTTTCTCCGGGATGTCGAGTACCTGTGGCGGCGGGGCCTGGCCCTTGGCGGCTCCCTGGAAAATACCGTGGTCATTGGCGAGGAGGGTGCCCTCAATGACCTTCGCTTCGGGGACGAGTTGATTCGGCACAAGGTATTGGATCTCATTGGCGACCTGTACCTTTTGGGGCGGCCGCTGCAGGGGACGGTGGTGGCAAAAGGGGCGGGTCATCTTCTTCATACCAGCCTGGTGAAAGAGATTCAGCGCCACCTGCAATCAGACCTGGTCTCCCGATGTGTCGTGACGGCCCCTGAATCTCTTCCGTTCCCCGTTCCTGCCTCCCCAAAACCCCTCGGCTCCCCTGCCCTGTAAAGCCGTTTCTCCTTGTCAGACCATTCCGGTTTTAGCTATATTCATGCAGTCGGGTCCAAGTATCGAAAATCTCTGTGAAGGGGTGAAACGGGTCCTTTGCAGCAAAAAGTCTCTCGACCGTAGCCGAAACTGGCTCTCGTCGCATCCAATCCCTGTAATCCTGGTACCTTTTGATTTGGGGGACGAGGAGTTAGTCTTCGGTGTCCGGGGTACTGTGGTAGCCCGTAGACCCCTCAGCTCATCGTATTGGAACCGTCAGGACGACTAAGGATAGACGCGGATGGCACACACCGGAGGCAGCACCACGGAACAGCGGCGGCGGCGGACGCGATTGATCATTGCCGTCGTGGTGGGCCTGGTCGCAGTCCTGACCACAGTCCAAGTGCTGCTCCACCAACTCCGGTTTCCCTCCCCGATTCCGAGCAATATCTTGATCTTTGCCCTCGTGAACGTGAACCTCAGTCTCCTCGTCCTTCTCGTCCTTTTGCTCTTTCGGAATATGTTTAAGATCTATCTGGAGCGTCGGAACAACCTCTTGGGGTCCAAGTTCCGGGTGAAGCTGGTGGTGAGTTTCTTGAGTCTCGCGTTGCTCCCTGCTGCACTACTCTTCCTGGTGGCGTCGAACCTCATCACCACCAGTGTGGACACGTGGTTTAACGTCAAGGTGGAAGAGTCTCTCGATCGCTCTTTGGAAGTGGCGCAGACCTATTATCAGGAGTCCCATGACCGGGCGCTCACTTCAGCCAAGCAGATCGCTCGGCGGGTTGCAGCCGAGGGGCTTCTCGACGCCAGCGAGCCGTACCTCAATCGAGTCGCCGAGGAAAAGCTCCAGGAATTCCAACTGGCCGTTCTTCAGATCTTTGACCGCCGCGGACGAGAGCGCCTGCGGATCTGGGGGGAGCAACTCACTGAAAATGAAGCGCTGACAGCTGCCTCTCGGTCCGTCCGCCGTGCCTTGAACGGGAAGGAGCAGTTTCTCATCCACGAGACCCCATCGGGGGATCTTGTTCGTGGTATCGTGCCGATCGTTCTCTCGTCGAAGAAACGCCAGGTTCTTGGGGCAGCCGCGGTGGGATATCTCATCCCCGGCGGGATGGCACAGAAGGCTGCCGACATCACTACGGGGATCAAGGAATACAAGCAGCTAAAGATGCTGAAGAACCCGGTCAAGGGGATCTACATCATGCTCTTCCTGATGGTCACGTTGGTGATCATCTTCGGTGCTGTGTGGGTCGGCGTGCACATGGCTCGCCGGATTACCGTCCCCATCCAAGAGCTTGCCGAGGGGACTCGTGCCGTGGCAGCTGGGAACCTCGACTATCGAGTCCAGGTGGAGGCGGATGATGAGGTCGGGATGTTGGTGGACTCCTTTAACCGGATGACCCAAGACCTGAGTCGGAGCGAGGTAGAGCTCACAGAGACGAACCGGGATCTGCAACGAACCAATATCGAGCTGAACCAGCGGCGGGCGTACATGGAGACAGTCCTGGATAGCATCGGGGCCGGAGTCCTTTCTGTAGACGCCGAGGGGTGGGTGAATAGGGTCAACCGCGCTGCATCCCGGTTACTGGATCTCGACCCCACAGATGCCCTCCAGCGACACTACCGAGGGGTCTTCGCCTCTGAACCCTTGACCCCCCTCTGCCATCTGATGGATCGGATGGCCCGGGAGGGACGAGGTACGGTGAATGAGCAGGTGACCCTTTCGCTGCTTGGTCGGGGCGTAACCCTTGTGGTCAACGTCTCGAGCCTGAGGGATCGGGAAGGGCACGATCTCGGCATGGTGGTGGTTTTCGATGACGTCACTCAGCTCATCCGGGCCCAACAGGCCATGGCGTGGGGGGAGATGGCCCGGAGGATCGCCCATGAAATCAAAAACCCCTTGACCCCCATCAAGCTTTCCACGCAGCGCCTCCGGAGGAAGTTCACCGAAGGGTCCACCGACTTCTCGGCGGTCTTTGACAAATGCACGCAGACCATCATTCAAGAAGTGGAAGCCCTGAAGGGCTTGGTAGATGAATTCTCCCGGTATGCTCGGATGCCGACATCCTATCCGCGACCGGGGGATCTGCACGCGTTGATCGAGAAGGTCCTCAATCTCTACTCCGGGGTCTCCAAGCGCATCCGGCTGACCGCCGTGCTCGATCCTGAGGTGCCTCCTGTGAACCTGGACCCCGATCACATGAAGCGGGCGTTGGTCAATCTGGTGGATAATGCGATGACCGCGGTGGGGGAGGAAGGCGAGATCTGCCTGATAACTCGGTATCTCCCAGAAGATGGGAAAGTCCATCTGGAGGTGGCCGACACGGGTCCGGGCATTCTCCCGGAGGATCGGGAGCGCCTCTTTCTGCCGTACTTTTCCACCAAGAAGTCCGGGACTGGCCTGGGCCTCGCCATCGTGTACCGGATCATCACCGAACATCATGGGACCATCCAGGTGGAGGACAATCACCCCAGAGGGACCCGGATGATCATGGAATTTCCCGCTCTGCCGGTGGTGGCAGAGGTGGTATGAGGCAGGCCATGCCGCGAGAAGATATCCTGGTCGTCGATGATGAACTCAACATCCTCAAGGTGATCGAGGATATCCTGACCGATGAAGGGTATCGGGTGCGGACCGCGCAGAGCGGAGAACAGGCGCTCTCCGAGGTTCAGCGCTCATCTCCCGACCTCGTGATCTTGGATATCTGGCTTCCGGGGATGGATGGACTGCACGTTCTTGATGCCTTGAGGGGAATGGTCCCTGAGACGCCCGTGATCATGATTTCCGGACACGCGAACATCGAGACGGCGGTTCGGGCCATCAAGCTGGGGGCCTACGACTTCATCGAGAAACCTCCAACCATCGAACGGACCCTCTTGGCAGTCCGGCACGGCCTCGAGCAGCAACGCCTCCTGCAAGAGAACCGGGCGTTGCGAGAGCACCTAGAGCGACAGTACGAGATTGTGGGCGAAAGTCCAGCGATCCGCAGGATCCTGCAGCAGGTCGAGTCGGTGGCGCCCAGTCACGGGCGGGTCTTGATACGAGGAGAGAGCGGAACCGGGAAGGAACTGATTGCCCGGGCCATTCATCGGACGAGCCTCAGGCGGGAGAAACCCTTTGTCGAGGTCAACTGTGCCGCTATCCCTGACGAACTGATCGAGAGTGAGCTCTTTGGCCACGAGAAGGGGGCCTTCACCGGCGCCCTCACGAGTCGCCGCGGAAAATTCGAGATTGCTGATGGCGGGACCATTTTTCTTGACGAGGTTGGCGACATGAGTCTCAAGACTCAGGCCAAAGTCCTCCGGGTGCTTCAAGAGCAGACCTTTGAACGGGTGGGGGGGACCGAGGCCATCCGGGTGGATGTGCGGGTTATCGCCGCCTCCAATAAGGATCTGGAAGAGGAGACCCTTGCGGGGCGATTTCGGGAGGATCTGTACTATCGCCTGAACGTTGTCCCGGTTGAGGTTCCGCCGCTGCGAGAGCGTCGGGAGGATATCGCTTTGCTGGGCCGGCATTTCCTGAAGGGGTTCTGCGCGGAATACGGGAAGCGGCAAAAGGCCCTCTCGGCGGACGCGATGGAACTGTTCTTGCAACATTCTTGGCCCGGGAACGTTCGAGAGCTGAAGAACGTTATCGAGCGGTTGGTGATTATGGTGCCAGGAGAGGTTATTCGCGGATCCAATGTGGAGCCTGCCCTGCGGGCTCGCCCGGGTCGTGAAGAGGAAACCTTTTTAAATTCAGGGGGTTGGCGAACCGCATCGCTCCGTGAGGCGCGAAACCGGTTCGAGCGGGAATTTATCCTCATGCGCCTGGAGGAAAACCAGTGGAACGTCACGCGGACGGCGGAGCGCTTGAAAATCGAGCGGTCTAACCTCCACCGGAAGCTGAAGGCGTTTGGCATCGGGAATCATCCCGACCGGGAAAGGAGCGCATGAGGATGGCCGGAGCCCGGGAGGGGAGGAAGCCGGGGAGTGCTCGGCTTGCGGGAGATATTTAACGGGAGGGGTGAATTGGGGCATCAACGGGCGCGACGGCGACAATTCTACGTCCATGAGATCCAGCGGAAGTATCTATTCCTGTCGCTCGTTCCCCTGCTGATATCTTCCTTCCTGATTATCGTCTTCCTCTATATCCCTCTCGATGTTCTTCTGTACTCCTCGGCCTCTACCGCTGCCAAGAAGGCAATCCTTCAGGACCTCCGGGCCTTGGGGTTTCGGATCTGGCCGGCCATCTTTCTGGGCATGGTCGTTTCGGCCTTCATGAGCGTTTTTGTCACTCACCGGTTTGCCGGTCCCATCTATCGTTTCCACCAGGTGGTGGATAAGATGGCGGCAGGCGATCTGTCTGGTCAGTTCAAGCTCCGCAAGGGGGATGATCTCATGGAGCTGGAGACGGCCGTGAACCGGGCTATCGTAAGCCTGGGCGAAACCGTCCGGGACACCCAACACCCTCTGGAAGATCTGGCATCCCAGCTCGAAACGCTTATCGACGGAGTCAGGAATGGATCGAATGACTCCCTCGAGAAGGATCTCACCGCGCTCTTGGAGAAAGCCCGGGAGGCGCAAATGGTTCTCGCGCGCCTAAAAGTCGGCCGAGAAGCGGGGAACTAGTGCCGTTCCAACTTGATACGCCGAATTTGAGGGGCGGGACTTCTTCCACCAGTCGTGAGCTTCTCCAGCGAAAAGTTGGCAGAAAATAGTTGGAACGGTACTAGCTCGGAAACCGATTCGTCGGTCGTCGGATAAGGGCCATTCAGTCAACGAAATCCTCATCTTAGGAGCTCTGTAGATTCCCCACCACCGACCCCACCTAATCGGGTTGCCGGAATCATCGTAGAGCTGATATTATAAGTGGCAGCATACGAGGCGCTCTCGGGGCAAACTCGTGGCGATGGAGTATCCTGAAGGCTTGCTGGGAGAAGGGGCTCAGCCTCGCACTGCGGATTCCTCCGGAAACCGTGAGATACCGGGGGGGCGGAGATAAATACGATGCTTTATCCGAGTGGAAGTTGGGAATGAGGAGAGGCACACGATCCGAGGCGAAGGAGATGCCGCCGGGAGTAGAAAAGATAGGACACGCAGGTAGCTGCTTCTGTTGTGCGGGGCTAAACCGGCGAGGCTTCCTTAAGAAAATGCTTCTTGTTTTGGGGGGCATCGCCTGGGAACTTTTCCACGGCGGGCCGTTCGCCTCTGCCTTTTCGGTAATATCGGAGGAAAAGGAGGAGGCGATTGGGAGAAAGGTCCACCGGGAGATCCTGAATAAATTCGGCTACTACCGGGATGCGGCGCTTCAGGCCTATGTAACCCAGGTCGGCCAGCGCGTCTTGAAGCAGGCGGAATCCAGCCCCTTCAAATTTCTGTTTACCGTGGTCGACCATCCGATGATTAACGCCTTTGCCGTCCCCGGGGGGTACGTCTACGTGACGCGGGGGATCTTGGCCGAGCTGAATAACGAGGCGGAGCTGGCGGCGGTCTTGGGACACGAGATCGCCCATGTCACCTCCCATCATTCGGCTGAGCAGATGACCCGTGCCCTGGGGGCACAGATCGTGACCTTGGGCCTTGCCGTCGTGAGTCCGGGGGGCCGGGAAAACACGGCCGGTTGGGCGGCGCTCTCTAATGAAATTGCTACCCAGATCCTCCTCGGCTACGGTCGGGAGGCGGAGCTGGAATCGGATGAAAAAGGGCTACGGTGGGCCCTGAAAGCGGGCTACGATCCCCGGGGATTGATGAGTTTCATGCGGACGCTACAGATCCGGAGTCGTCTCAGTGGCATCGGATATCACGCCTTCCGAGCGACCCACCCGGATACGTTAGAGCGGATCGACCGGGCACGGGTCATGATCGACATCCTCACACCGGAGGACGGAAGACCCCTCGAGGTAAAGGCAGATGCGTTTAAGGCTCGGTTGGACGGGTTGGTGTATGGTAAGCCCACGGAGCGAAAACGCATCAGGATCTTGACTGCCCGAGAGGGACAGAACTTGAAGGAGATTGCCCGGCGTCTCTGGGGAACGGAGAATCGAGCATGGGACCTCGCCCTTCTCAACGGGATCCGGGATGAGGAGGGCCCCTTGCGCGCCGGTCAGAAGCTGAAGGTGATCTACGACCCCCTCGAAGAAGACCCAGTGCGGCTCCCGAAAGATCTCTCCCCGAATCATCCGTAACAAAATGGCCTCCCAGTGAAGGTCGGTTGCCGTGGATTCCCCATGGGGCGGCCGCCTTTCCCTTGACAGAGACTTCATGGCCTCTTACGGTACCAACCATGGAGCGACTATTGCGTCCTTGTTTCCCTCGCCCCGAGGGATTGGACGTCCAGGCCGCTGGCGGGTATATGGCGAGGCGCCAGAGAGTCCTATCGGCCGATGAGAGTCGGTCTGTGTCGGGGGACTTTCCTCGGATGCAGCGACGCTGGATACGCGAGGTATGAAGGGAGGAGCAATGGTAAAAGGATATGTCTTGGTCCGCTTGATGCCGGGATTCGAAGCACCTGCGATTTCTCAGATCAGTGTCATTCCAGGTGTCAAGGATATCATCCTGGTCTTTGGCCGCTGGGATGCGATCATCCAGATCGAAGCCAAGACACTGAGCTCTCTCTCCCGTCTCGTCGTTAGCCAAATTCGAGGTGTCCAGGGCGTCCAGGTAACGGAGACGTTGGTGGCAGCGGAGATGTAAGCATGTGCGGCCACTCCCCTGGGCCGATGCTTCCTCTCGGGAGCGGGGACCAAGGCTGAGAAGTCACCCGAGGTCCTTCAGGATTTCCTGATATTCCTCCGCCATGCCCGGATGGCCAAATTTCACCGCAGCTCGGCTCCCGGCTTCATAAGCCTGGCGTGCTTCTGGGACCCTGCCCACATTCACCAGGGCCTGAGCGAGCGTCCGGTAGGCTGCTCCCTCATCCTCCGCCAGACTGAGATACTTCTCCATCGCCGCAATACACTCCACATACTGTCCCGCGTTGAAGTACTCGTTCGCGAGCATGTAGTGGAGTAAGGCGTCACTGGGATCTTTCTTGAGCAGCTCTTGCAGGGCCTCGATTCGGCTCATGCACACTCCTTCCTCCCGCCGGGTACACCTCGCCTGCCTGCCCGACTGCATCCCGTCCAGCCGAGATGAATCGAGTCTTCTCCTGTGCTATAGTAGCCAAAACCAGCGGCAGGAAAAAGGGTGAAGACAGTCGCAGGTCCCCGTCCTTTGGAGCGGAAGCATCCTGCACCTACGGAGTGGACGTAGGGGGACTCGTCCGGTCAAACACCGTCCGACTACAATGGATCCATCCGTGGATCATTTGGCACGCGATCTCCAGAAACGGATTAGGGGAGCGGTTCACTTTGACCCCTACTCCACCCTTCTGTACAGTACCGATGCGAGCATCTACGCCATCGATCCGATAGGGGTCATCCTCCCCAAGGATCAGGAGGATGTGAGGACGGCGGTGGCGATCGCGCGAGAGTATGCTGTTCCGATACTTCCCCGAGGCGCGGGGACCAGCCTCGCGGGGCAGGCCGTGGGGCGGGCCTTGATTCTCGATATGTCGAAACATCTCCACCGGATCCTGGAGGTGAACCATGCAGAAGGATGGGTCCGGCTACAACCGGGGGTCGTCCTCGACGAGCTGAACGCCTCCCTCCGTCCGCATGCTCTCCAGTTTGGTCCTGATGTGGCCACCAGCAGCCGGGCAACTATCGGGGGAATGATCGGGAACAATTCGGCCGGGGCGCACTCGATACTGTACGGGAAAACCGTAGACCACCTTCTGGAGCTCAAAGTTCTCCTTTCCAGTGGGGAGGAACTGACCCTAGGGGCTCGTTCCCCGCAGGAACTGAATAACCTCTCAAAAGGGAATGGGACGGAGGCGCGCATCACCCAAGCGATCCAGGAGATCCTTGCGGCGAACCGGGCGGAGATTCTGAATCGGTATCCGCACATCCTTCGCCGCGTGAGTGGGTACAACCTGGATGAGTTGGTGAGGGAGGTCCCCTGGAATCTGGCCAAGCTGCTGGCCGGTTCCGAGGGGACATTGGGGGTGGTCCTTGAGGCCAAGGTCCGGCTCGTCCCACGACCGAAGTGGACCGCCCTGGCTCTCCTCCACTTTGATGACATCCAGGCGGCCTGCGAAACTGCGGCGGAACTTCTCCCTCTCGGGCCGGCCGCCATCGAGCTTCTCGATAAGTGCATCCTCGATCTGACCCGGGAGACGCTCGAGTATGCCCGTCAGATGACCTTTGTGGATGGAGATCCTCGGGCGCTGCTTCTGGTGGAGCTCTACGGGTCCTCAGAAATGGAGATTCGGGACAAGGAAGCGCAACTCACAGACCTCGTTGAGAGGAGAGGATTGGGCCATGCGTGCCGGTGGGCCGTCTCGGTCGAAGAACAACAACGGGTTTGGCAGATCCGGAAGGCCGGGCTCGGCCTGCTCCTGGGGATGAAAGGCGAGAGGAAGCCGGTCACCTTCGTAGAGGATACGGCAGTGGCCCCGGAGAAGTTAGGCAGCTATCTCAAGGAATTTCGTCACATCGTGGCCAAGCATGGGACCGAAGCGGCGGTTTACGGCCACGCCAGCGTGGGGTGCTTGCACCTCCGACCGATCCTCAATCTCAAGGAGGAGGCCGAGGTCGAGAGGATGCGGGCCATCGCGGAAGAAGTGAGCAACTTGGTCCTCGAGTACGGCGGAGCGATGAGTGGGGAGCATGGAGACGGCCTGGCCAGAAGCCAATGGATCCCCAAATTCTTTGGCCCTCGCCTCGCTGAGGTCTTCCGGCAGGTCAAGCACGTTTTCGATCCCGAGAATCTCATGAACCCGGGAAAGATCGTCGATGCGCCTGCCATGACCGAGAATCTTCGGTACGGCCCTGACTATCGAACACTCGAGATCTCGACGGTTCAGAGCTTTCGGCGAGAGGGGGGATTCGCCGCGGCAGTCGAATTGTGCACGGGGATTGGAGCGTGTCGGAAGCGGCTGGAGGGGACGATGTGCCCCTCCTACATGGCGACTGGGGATGAGGAGCATAGCACCCGGGGCAGAGCCAATGCGCTGCGCCTGATCCTGTCGGGGAAAGTACCCCCCGAAGAATTGGGGGGGAGGCGGCTGTATGAGACCTTGGACCTCTGTCTCGAATGTAAGGGGTGCAAGGGAGAGTGTCCTTCTAACGTGGACATGGCCAAGTTGAAGGCAGAGGTGTTGACAAAATACTACCAGCGCCACGGAGTCCCCCTGCGGGCCAGATTCTTTGCACATCCCCAGATCGTAGGGAGGTGGGGGAGCCGGCTTGCCCCCTTTTCGAATTGGACACATGCCCTGCCCGGCATCCGGTGGCTTCTCCAGTTTGGGCTCGGCATTGACCGGAGACGGCCTCTCCCCAAATTCGTCCGGCCGACGCTCCCCCAGTGGTATCGGAGAAGAGGATCACCCCTCGGCAATCGAGGCCAGGTACTCCTCCTGACGGACACCTTCATGACCTACTATTCCCCCGACGTAGGGCAGGCGGCCATAGAGCTTCTGGAGCGCCTCGGCTATCAGGTCCGCCTGGCGGAAATCAGTTGCTGTGGGCGGCCAATGATCTCCAAAGGGCTTCTCAGGGAGGCGCAGGCGCTCGCTCGCACGAATGTGGGGGTGTTGTATCGCCATGTGCTAGAAGGCGTTCCCCTCGTCGGATGTGAGCCAAGCTGCCTCCTCACCCTCCGGGATGAGTACCGGGACTTAGTGAATACGGAGGAGGCTGAATTGGTCGCCGCGGAGAGTTACCTGTTGGAGGAGTTTATCCTTAAACGTCATCCTCGAGAGGAGCTCACCAGCCACTTCCACCAGACGCCAAAGCAGGTTCTCCTCCATGGGCACTGCCACCAGAAGGCGTTGGTCGGAACCCAACACCTCTTGGAGCTTCTGAGCCTCATCCCTCTCCTGGAAGTCCGGGAGCTCAATTCCGGCTGTTGTGGCATGGCAGGGAGCTTTGGGTACGAAGAGGAACACTACGACCTCTCCATGGCGGTCGGTGGGCTTCGACTCTTTCCCACTCTCGAGGCGACGCCACCCGAGGTGGAGATCGTGGCCCCCGGGGTCTCCTGTCGGCAGCAGATCCTACACGGGACGGGTCGAACCGCGAAACACCCTGTCCATATCCTGTTGGAAGCGATGAAGTGAGACGGGGGACCTGAGGTTTGACTCTGGCAGTCACGCTATGGAGGGCGGTCCGGAACATCCCGGGCGTTAACGGGAAGCAAGGGAGATCCGTACGGCGGCCGAGATCGTTGAGAACGAGGAGGTTCTGCCTCTTCATTGGGGGCCTCGGTCTCCTGATGCTGACTGTATTCGCCGAAGCGGCTGAGTTCGAAGAAACGGCGAACGCTCCGAAACGCGTGACGATCGATTTCCGGGCGGTGGAGATCGACCGTCTGCTCCGGATCATTGAGCAAGTAAGCGGGTTGAATATTGTGGTGGGACGGGAGGTCCGTGGTCGCGTGACGGTGCAGCTCACGGACGTCCCCTGGCGGCAGGCCCTCGACTCCATCCTGCGGGCCAATGGGTATGGCTACGATCAGGAGGGGAACATTATCCGGATCGACACGAGTGAGATCGTACGGAAGGAACGCGAAATGCGAGCACGCCGAGTCCCGTGCTGATTGTCTTGAATTTCGTAACGATCTTGGCAATGATATCCGTAGGACAACATTGACCCGTGGAGGGAGGAGGTCCTGAAAGGAAGCCATGGCGCAGGAGAGAGACATTCGATTCTGCCCTTTCTGTTCCGTGATGGAGTTCGACATGGCGGAGGTGGGGGGCAGCGTCCACTGCGAGGTGTGCGGCATCGAAGTGGCGGTGGAGGACCTGGTAAGGACCGTCTAAAGTAAACGCACTTAGTGCGTTTACTTTGGAGCAATGGAGCAGCGGTTCGACTATGCTCACCGCCCTGAGCCTGTCGAAGGGTGGAACAATAGAGCGATTTGGAAGCAATAGGCTCCATTGTGGTTCGACAGGGCTTCGACGGTGAGCTCAGCCGAACCGCTCACCACCCCGAGCCGTTCGAGAGCCTCACGGCCCCGAGGAAGATCGAGGGGGAGGATCGAGGGGCGGTCTAATGCTCTATTGCTCCATTATCGCTAGATCTAATACGGTTGCATTAGTACCGTTCCAATTATTTTCTGCCAACTTGTCGCTGCACACGCTCACGACTGTTGGAAGAAGTCCCCCTCAAATGCGGCGTATCAAATTGGAACGGTACTAGAGGCGCCGCACATGGTTTGCGCTGGGCACGGCTGTGGGGAGACGGTGCGTACTTGCTTTCCGGCCCCATAATCGAGGGGAAAAAAGAAAGGCCCCGGTGAGCCGGGGCCTTTTTTAGGAATAAGGGGAAACTACGCCTTGGTCACGTTGGCCGCCTGCTTGCCCTTGGGGCCGTCGACGATATCGAATTCGACTTCCTGACCTTCCGTGAGCGATCGGAAGCCGGTCCCTGTGATGGCGGTGTAGTGGACGAAGACATCATCACCGTCGGGCCGCTCGATGAAGCCGAAGCCCTTAGCGTCATTGAACCACTTCACTTTACCTTTTACCCGCACCTCCATCCCTCCTTTCCTCCAAGATTTGCAGGCGTGGGGATCCTGAGCGCGTCGAGTACCTCTGGACACAAAAAAAACGCGAGGTCCTCGATCTTCCCCCGCGGTTGGGCGAACCAAGATGCATGCTACAGGTTAAACCACGGATGTCAAGCACCGTTCCAGGTCCCTTTCCTGCAAAAAGCAGGCGTGAATGTATGGAATTTCACGGAGGTTGTCAAGTCTTTTTTCGCCCGTTCCATATTGACTTTCATAGACGGGTCCGATAACCTTATAAACTCTATCATGAATGATCAAACGATAGTCCAGAACCAGAGGTAATGCTATGAAGATCCGGAAGGCCGTGTTTCCGGCCGCCGGCTTGGGGACTCGTTTTCTCCCGGCCACGAAGGCCCAGCCCAAAGAGATGCTGCCTATCGTGGACAAGCCGGCGATCCAATACGTCGTCGAGGAGGCAGTCGCGGCCGGGATCGAGGCCATCATCATCGTCACCGGTCGGGGGAAAGATGCTATTGAGAATCACTTTGACCGCTCCGTGGAGCTAGAGCAAGTCTTGGCCACCCAAGGGAAGGAGGATCTCCTCGAAGAAGTGCGTAGGATCTCGGAGATGGTTGCGTTTTGCTACGTGCGTCAAAAGGCGCCGCTCGGCCTCGGGCACGCGGTGCTGGTCACGAGAGATCTGGTCGGCAACGAGCCCTTTGCCGTCCTGTTAGCGGATGATCTTATCGATGGTCCGGTCCCCGCCATTCAGCAGATCTCGCAAGTCTTTGACCGGCATCACGCTTCAGTGCTTGCGGTGTGTCCCGTGCCTTCGGAAGAGACCAGCAGCTACGGCATCGTTGCAGGCCGTCCGGTCGGAGAGGGGGTCTACCAGGTGACCGATCTTGTGGAGAAACCGGCTCCGGAGGAGGCCCCTTCAAACTTAGGCATCGTGGGGCGGTATATCCTGACGCCTCAAATCTTTGAGGAGCTCCAGCAGACGTCCCCCGATGCGCGGGGTGAAATTCAGCTGACCAACGGTTTGAAGAGGCTCTTACGGCGTGAGAACGTCTATGCAGTCGAGCTTAAAGGTCGGCGCCACGATACGGGAAGCAAGCTGGGGTTTCTGCAGGCAACGGTGGAGTTGGCATTAAGGCGATCGGACATCGGCAAGGCCTTTCAGGAGTACCTGAAAGCATTGGAGTTGGATGCGGGACCCCAGGAATCCGGTGGTCGCGGCGAGTGAGGGATACGTGATAAGCTATTTGAGGGGGGCAAGACTCCCAGTGCAGGCGAGGTCACACGCTCCGAAGGAGGCGGCAACTCTCAAAGTGGGAGAGCGTTGAGCGGGGCACGAAGGAGGCGAAGACCGTGGCAGAAGTGATATCCGAGGGGCAAGGGCCCCTAGGACCGGAGAAGAAGATTCCCGAGACCGTGCCTGTTCTCCCCGTGCGTGACATGGTCGTCTACCCGTATATGATCCTCCCCCTCTTCGTGGGGCGGGAGAAGTCCATTCGAGCGGTGGAGGAGGCATTGACCCGGGATCGTCTCATCATTTTGGTGGCTCAGAAGGATGCCGAAGTGGAGGATCCGAATCCCCAGGAAATCTACCCGGTCGGCACCGTGGCCATGGTCATGCGGGTCCTTAAAATGCCCGATGGTCGTGTGAAGATCCTGGTACAGGGGCTTGCGCGGACCCGCATCATGGAGTTCCTCCGAAAGGAACCGTACTTTGAGGCCCGGATCGTCGAGATCATCGATGATGAGGTACCAGCGATGGGGGTGGAGCTTGAGGCACTGATTCGGTCCATCAAAGAGCAAGTCTCGAAGAGTGCCTCCCTCGGCAAGCAGATATCTCCCGACATCCTGGTGATTATCAACAACCTGGATCACCCCGGCCGTCTGGCAGATCTCGTGGCCTCTCATCTCGACCTCAAAGTGGAGCAAGCGGTCGAGATCCTGGAGATCACCAATCCGGAGGAACGGCTGCGGCGGATCAGCGATTTCCTCCGGAAGGAGCTCGAGGTCTTAGAGGTCCAACAGCGGATACAGATCCAGGCAAAAGAGGAGATAGATAAGACGCAACGAGAGTATTACCTCCGGGAGCAACTCCGGGCTATTCAAAAGGAGTTGGGCGAAACCGATGAGCGACAACGGGAAATCGAAGAGTTTTCAGCAAAAATTGAGAAGGCCAAGATGCCATCGCAGGTGGCGACAGAGGCCAAAACGCAACTGAATCGCCTTTCTCGGATGCATCCCGATGCCGCTGAAGCTTCCGTAGTTCGGACATACCTTGAGTGGCTCATCGAACTCCCCTGGGTCAAGCGGACCAAAGATAAAATCGAAATCCAGAGAGCGCAGAAGATCTTGGATGAGGACCATTACGACCTGGAGAGGGTCAAGGAGCGGATCGTGGAGTATTTGGCGGTCCGGAAGCTCAAGCAGAGGATGAAAGGTCCCATCCTCTGCTTTGTGGGACCGCCGGGGGTCGGCAAGACGTCGTTGGGTCGCTCCATTGCTCGGGCACTCGGTCGGAAGTTCGTCCGGATTTCGCTCGGGGGGGTCCGGGATGAGGCGGAGATCCGGGGCCACCGGCGGACATACATTGGGGCCCTCCCCGGCAAGATTATTCAGGGGATCAAGTCCGCGGGGACGAATAATCCCGTTTTCATGATGGACGAAGTCGACAAAGTCGGGGCCGACTTTCGAGGGGATCCCTCGGCAGCCCTCCTTGAGGTTCTCGATCCCGAGCAGAATGTGAGCTTCACCGATCATTACCTCGGGGTGGCCTTTGATCTTTCAAATGTCATGTTTATTACGACGGCAAACATGGCGGATCCCATCATTCCCGCCCTAAAGGATCGGATGGAGATCATCGAGATTTCGGGATACACTGAGGAGGAAAAGCTCCACATCGCCCGACGATATCTGATTCCGCGTCAGCTCGGAGAGCACGGGATCATTGAACAGCTCCTCCAGTTTACCGACGAGGCCGTACTCAAAATCGTCCGCGGTTACACCCGGGAGGCGGGACTCCGAAATCTGGAACGGGAGATCGCCACGATCTGCCGGAAAGTTGCCAAGGAGGTGGCCGCAGGGAGGTCGGAACCCTTCAGAATTACCGGCCAGAATCTGCACCGATTTCTTAGGGCTCCCAGGTATCTCCCCGAGCCTGAGCAGGATCGGGATGAGGTGGGCGTCGCCCCCGGGCTCGCCTGGACCCAGGCGGGTGGCGACATCATGTATGTCGAAGCGACGGTGATGAAGGGGAAGGGGAACCTTTCCCTGACGGGGCATTTGGGTGATGTGATGAAGGAATCGGCCCAAGCGGCCTTGAGTTACGCCAGGGCGAGGGCCCCAGAGCTCCGGATTAAAGAGGACCTCTTCGGCAAGGTGGATATCCATATCCACGTGCCCGCGGGGGCCATCCCGAAGGACGGGCCTTCGGCCGGCATCACGATGGCCACCGCACTGGTTTCCGCGCTCACGAAGATTCCCGTTAAGAGGACCGTTGCCATGACGGGAGAGCTGACCTTACGGGGAAAGGTCCTCCCCGTCGGTGGAATCAAGGAAAAAGTGTTGGCGGCCCGCCGGGGCGGGATTACCACCGTTCTCCTCCCTAAAAAGAACGACAAGGATGTCAAGGACCTGCCCAAAACGATCCGGCGTGGGATGCACTTTGTCTTTGTCGAGGATGTGGATCAGGTCCTGACGGCGGCTCTGGTCAAATCGGTTCGCGAGAAGGACCGAGTCGGGATTGTGCCTGCCAAACACGCGAGGCAGCCAATGACCGTTCACTGATCGGAATGTGCCGTTCGACTGCGAAGAGGAGAGCGCAGAGATTGGGGGTCGCACACGTTGCTGGAAAATGAATGGGTCCGGATCATTCCCCTAGGTGGTCTCGGGGAGATCGGGATGAACATGTTCGTGATCGAGACGCCGGAAGACATGGTTGTCATCGATGCTGGACTGATGTTCCCCGAGGAGGAGATGCTAGGGATTGATCTGGTGATCCCCGATTTCGATTATCTTCTCCAGCACCGTGAGAAGATTCGCGGGCTTATTCTCACCCACGGCCACGAAGACCATACTGGCTCCCTTCCCTTCCTGCTCAAGGAACTTCCTATCCCCGTCTACGGAACCCCTCTCTCCCTGGGGCTCGCGGCTGAAAAGATCCGGGAACAGAATGTCAAGGCTGACCTGCGGCAGATCGTCCCCCGGGAACGATTCAGCATGGGGGTTCTCCAGGTGGAATGCATGCGGGTCTGCCACAGCATCCCCGACGGGGTCGGCGTGGCCCTGGAAACGCCGGCGGGCCTTGTCGTTCACGCGGGGGATTTCAAATTTGATCCGACTCCGGTGGATGGGCAGCTCACCGACTATCACAAGTTCGCCGAGCTGGGAGATCGGGGCGTCCTGGTGCTGCTCTCCGACTCGACTAATGCTTTGCGGCCAGGGTTCACCCCCTCCGAACGGACGGTGGGTCGAGCCTTGGACGAAATCTTCCGAACGGTCGAGCGGCGGATCATCGTTGCGTGTTTTGCCAGCCACATCCACCGGATCCAACAGATCCTGGACGTCGCCGCCAGGATGGGGAGGCGGGTAGCAGTCCACGGCAAGAGCATGATCGCGAATACCCGCATCGCTGCGGATCTCGGGTACCTGAAGATCCCGCCCGGCGTTCTGGTTCGCCTGGACGAGCTGAGACACGTATCTCCGGGCAAGACCGTGATCATTGCGACGGGTTCACAAGGCGAGCCGCTGTCCGCCATTGCCCGGATGGCTGCGGGGGAGCACAAGCAGATTGAGATCACCCCGGGGGACACCGTGATCTTCTCTGCCAGGGTCATCCCGGGGAACGAGAGGTCCATCACGCGGACCATTAATCAGCTTCTCAAAAGGGGAGCGGAGGTCGTCACCGAGGAGTACGCTCCTGTTCATGTGTCAGGCCATCCTTGCCAAGAAGAACTGACGCTGATGCTCAACCTGGTCCGACCAAAGTTTTTTATCCCGATTCACGGAGAATATCGGCACCGGTATCATCATGCACGGTTGGCAGCGGCGGTCGGGATTGCCCCAGACGATATCTTCCTGGCGGAGAACGGGGATATCCTGCATTTTACCCCCGACAAGGGTGGGATTATTGGCAAGGTGACAGGGGGACGCGTCTTCGTGGACGGGAAGGGTGTGGGCGATGTAGGGGATGCCGTCCTGCGAGAGCGGCAGCATCTGGCCCGGGATGGAATGGTCGTGGTAGTGATGGGCCTTCATCCCCGAACCAGAGCGATTGTGGCGGGCCCTGAAATCATCTCACGCGGGTTCGTTCATTCGCAGGATCAGGAGGCTCTCTTTGATGCGGCCAAGCGGTTGGTGAACGAGGTCCTCGAGACCTGTCCGGAGGAGGAACGGGGGGATACAGCACTCCTCAAAGAGAACGTGAGGGCAAGCCTGCGAAAGTTCATTCAGAAGACCTTTGAACGACGGCCTATGGTCCTGCCGCTTATCATCGAGGTGGAGGAAGGTCCCTGTTGACAGTTCAGAGATCAAAGTTCATAGTTCAGAGTACGTCGTTCAGAATCTATGAACCCTGAATCCTGGACCGTGAACGAGGATTCGTAAGCGCTGAAGGATGAAGCGGGAAAGAGGGTTTATGAGGCGCATCCGCGTGTTTTCCACGATGTTTCGCCATCCGAAGGCCAGGGAGGTTCTCGGTCTGCTCATGATGGCATTCGCCCTCCTCATGCTCGTCAGCTTGGTCTCTTTCAGTCCTGACGATCCCTCGTTTTTCCACTATGTCTCCCGCGACGAAGCGATACGAAACTTCGGGGGGCTGGTGGGGGCCCATCTGGCCGGCGATTTCCTGGGGGTCCTGGGGGTCGCTGCGTTCTTGATCCCCCTAGCCCTTTTCTGGATTGGATTCGGCCTCGTGGGCGGACGGAGCTCGCAACCTCGGACCATCGAGGCCGTTGGTTTCTTTCTGCTCCTGATCTCAACCTGCCTGCTGCTCAGCCTGCTTGAGCACGAGGGCTTTGTCCCCTCGTTTCAGGGGGAGCGGCCTGGGGGATTTTTGGGGGCGGTTCTTTTGCACGAGGTACGTCCCGCCCTCGGTCTCTTCGGCTTGTACCTCGTAACGCTCACCGGATTGCTCCTGTTCCTCGTCTTGGTGTCCCAAGGGTCCTTTGTCGGGCTTGTCCGCTCCGTCCAGGAGATCTTCGCGTGGTTGGGTGGCCGTCTTGGAAGGCTTTTCCGGTCCGCCCGGGCATGGGTCCCCGAGGCGCCTGCACAGAGGGTGGTGCTCCCCCCGCTGGAAAAACTGCCCCGTGAGAGGCCGATCCGAACCGCCCGTCCGAAGGCGGTTCAGGATGGCGATGAGGAGGCTCCCGCCACTATTCGAAGGACCCCGGGCGACACCGGGACCCACGAGATACCTCCCCTGACCATTCTCGATGCGTCAGGCCCGCTCCCCTCCGGGCCCTTACATCACGAGCGTGAGGACAACAAGAGAACCCTCGAGAAAACTCTCCGGGACTTTGGCATTGAAGGGCGGGTCATGGAGACCCAATCTGGTCCGGTGATTACCCGGTATGAGATCGAACCCGCGCCCGGGATCAAGGTCAATCGGATCGTCGGTTTGGCGGATGATTTGGCATTATCCCTCAAGGCCTTGAGCGTTCGAATCGTTGCTCCTGTCCCGGGAAAGGCTGCGGTCGGGGTGGAGATTCCCAACAAGAGTCGTGCGATCGTCCAGCTCAGGGATGTCCTGGCCTCGGAGGCGTATGAAAAATGTCGGTCCCCCCTTCCGATCGTTCTCGGGAAGGATACCTCAGGCGAACCCGTCGTGGCCGACCTGTTGCACATGCCGCACCTGCTGATTGCGGGAGCCACAGGGAGCGGCAAGAGTGTGTGTATCCACAGCACGATTCTCAGTTTCCTCTATCGTTCCGCGCCCCAGGCGGTGCGATTCCTCTTGATTGATCCCAAACGGGTCGAGCTCTCTGTGTACAACAGCATTCCTCATTTGGTGGATAACCCTCTTGTCACCGATACGAATGGAAAAGAGAACGCCTGGCAAGTGGTGACGGACACCAGGCAGGCCGCAAAGTGTTTGCAGCTGCTCGTCAAGCACATGGAAGCGCGGTATAAGCTCTTTGCAGAGGTGGGTGCCCGCTCGATTGACGCCTATAATAAGGCCAGGCCAGAAGAAAAGCCCCGCCTGCCATATCTTGTGGTGATCATCGATGAGCTGGCAGATTTGATGCTTTCGGAATCCTCCCCGGTGGAAAATGCCATCGCACGGTTGGCCCAGATGGCACGGGCCGTGGGGATTCACCTCGTGCTGGCCACGCAGAGGCCCTCGGTGGATGTGATCACCGGGGTCATTAAAGCCAATTTTCCCGCCAGAATATCCTTCCAAGTCTCCTCGAAAGTCGATTCGCGAACGATTCTGGACACGAACGGGGCGGAACAGTTGCTGGGGGGAGGGGACATGCTGTTTCTTCCCCCGGCGAGCTCAAAGCCGACGCGGATTCACGGCTGCTATGTGTCGGATCAAGAGATTATCCGCGTTGTGGAATTCTTCCAAGCGAAAGGCGCCTTGGAATCTTTTCCGTGGTCGCTCCACGCCACTGAGGATAGGGTCAGTGACGGCATGGACATCCCCAATGAAGAAGAGGCCCTGTATCGCGAAGCAGAACTGATAGTTCGCCAGACCGGACAGCCTTCCATTTCTCTTCTCCAGAGGCGTCTCCGGATTGGGTTCAATCGGGCGGGTCGCATGATTGACCAGATGGAACGCGAAGGCATCGTAAGCCCTCCCGATGCCAGAGGTCACCGAGTCGTCCTGAAACCATGGTCGCATGGGGCTTGAGGCCGATCCTCCTTCTCAGGTGCCGACCAACAAGTGGGGATGTGAGTGGGAGCAGACGTGGGAAGAGGCGACCGACATGAAAATCAGCAATCGGTTTCTCACCCTCGCTCTCCTGACCGTCTTGTTGACTCCTCAGGCGCAAGAGGTGGTCGAGCGGATTCAGATCTTCTATGATGGGACCACGGATCTCCGGGGTCAGTTCTCCCAACGGGTCGAGCTGGCGATAGGGCAAGTGGAGGAGGCCTCGGGGGCTTTTTATCTGAAACGCCCGGGGATGATGCGGTGGGAGTATGAGCGGCCAGAGCGGCGCCTTCTGGTGACCAACGGTTCGACGCTGTGGGCTTACACGCCCGCGGACCGGCAGGTTATTGTCCAGGATCTGATATCAGCGGTGACCTCCATCCCTTTCGATTTCTTGATGGGGGTGGGACGATTAACCGATGACTTCAATCTGGGACAGGTGACGGTTCATGGGGATTGCTGCTACCGTCTGGTCCTGACGCCGCGGCGTCCCGATCCGCACCTTCGCGGGATGGAAATGGAGGTGGAAAGGACGACGCTTCATATCCGGTCGCTGACCTTCCAGGATCCCTATGAGAATCGGACGGTGATGCACTTTTCTCGTCTCCTCATAAATAGTGACCTCCCTGCCGATCTCTTCTCCTTTGAACCCCCACCCGGGGTAAAGATACTCCGGGCAGAGGACCTTTATCCCCGCTAGGGGATAGAGTACACTCTCCCGTAGAGTTTCGCCTGGCTGAGCGGTGGTACTGCGCAAAGGGGCCAGTGGGCGTTCGTATCTAGGCATGGAGTTTGCAAGGACCCTGTACATATCTCGACCTATGAATCAGACACAAACCCTCTCCCAGTCGAGAGCCTCATGGTGATTGCTTCCCCAGCAACAGGTAACGGCATGTGGGACATCGTGAAGCGTTTCCTGGAGAAGATGCGGGTCGACCGGTGCGCCATCACCCTTGCGACTCGGGGAGAGGCGTCAGCCCATCTCATCGCTGGGTATGATCGATCCAAGGAGAATCCCTGGATTCAGGGGATTAACCTGTCCTTAGACCGGTACCCGGAGATTCGGACGGTGCTCGAGACGCAGCGGCCGCTCGTTATCCCCGACGTGGCCAAGGAGCCCGTCCTTTCGGATATCCGGGATCTCCTGCTCGCTCTTCCGATCCGGTCGATGTTGGTGCTTCCACTCCTCAAGCAGGGACAAAGCGTCGGGGTGGTGAGCTTGAGCAGTCGGGGCAAGATTCGAAATTTTACTCGAGGCGAAATTGAGTTCTGTCAGACCTTGGCGAATGAGGCAACCATCACGCTTGAGAGAACGATCCTTTTTCAGGAGGTGCACGAGCGGGCGAACAAACTTCAATCCCTGATCCATCTGACGAAGCGAATGACCGCCTCGTTGAATCTCCAGGAGGTTTATGACTTCGCGGTGAAGGCTGCGGCGGAGTTTCTGGATGTCCCGGGCGCCTGGCTCTTGGTGGCAGACGAGGAGACACGGGAACTGCGGGTGCAGGCCAGTTACGGCCTCCAGGAGTTTGCAGGGTTGATAGTGGACCGAATCCCGTACGGTGGAGGGGCCATCGGGAGGATCATGGAACGCGGAGAGCCCCAGTACATCGCTGATGTGAAACGAGAGCCGCGCTTGCTGAACCCACGGTTCATTGAGCAGGCAGACGTCGTGTCATTTGCCGGTATTCCCCTCATCGCCGAGGGTCGTGTCCTGGGGGTCCTCTCGGTCTTCACTCGTCATCGCCGCCTCTTCGGCCCCGATGAGCAGAGCTTGTTGGCCGCCTTCGCCAGCCAGGCGGCCGTCGCCATTGGAAACGCCAGGGCATATCAGCAGATCCAGCGGTACGCATCCACTGTGGCGGAGTTGTACGAGGCCGCCACACAGGTCAGTGGGTCGCTCGACTTGGATGAAACCCTCCAGAAGATCGCTCGGGGTGCGGCAGCCTCGACTGACGCCGCCTCCAGCACGATCATCCTCCTAGACGATTTAGGCGAGGTCACGCATCTGGTCGACTGGGAGGTGGGGGAGATCGAGGTGCGGAAGGATGGTGTCTCACGTCAGGTCTGGGACACGGGTCGATCCGTGGTCTTTTCCGATTTCGCGATGATCCCTCCTGGGACGATCAATCCCCGACTGCTGGCGCTCGGACGGAGGGCCGCCGTCTGCCTGCCCTTGCAAGTGCGGGAGAGGGTTCGTGGCGTGATGTGGGTCCACTACAACGAACCCCGCCGTGTCGCCGAGGAAGATCTCCACCTTTTGGCTTCCTTTGCCAACCAGGCGGCCATTGCCATCGAGAATGCACGCTTATTTGCAGAGACGAGGCGACTCGCCAACACGGATGCATTGACCGGGCTGCACAATCACCGGTACTTCTATCACCTCCTCGATGCAGAGGTGAAGCGGGCCCGTCGCTATGGCCGCTCACTTTCCCTGATCATGCTCGATATCGATCACTTCAAGCAGTTCAATGACCGATACGGTCATCTCGCTGGCGATGAGGCGTTGCGCTCCTTGGCCCTAATTCTCCGGAAGAATTCGCGGCGGGTGGATACAGTAGCCCGTTATGGCGGGGAGGAGTTTGCTATCATTCTTCCTGAAACCGATCTTCCCCAGGCCGGGGTCCAGGCGGAGCGTCTCCGGACGGCGGCAGCAGAACAGCAATGGCCTGAAGGTTCCCTCACGATTAGTCTCGGTGCGGCTGCCCTCTCCTCGGCGATGAACCGCGTGGAAGACTTGGTGCGCGACGCGGATCGGGCCCTGTATCAGGCCAAGGCGGCTGGCCGTAACAAGGTTTGCCTCATTTAGTCCCCTTGACACCTCACCCGTTGACAGGCCGTAGCTCAGCGTCTACTCTCACCTCATGAGCCCGCCTGTTTCCCACCAGCTCACCGTGGTCATCGCGACCGGGGCCTATGTGGGCTATCTGGGCCCGGCCCCGGGAACACTCGGGAGCCTCCTCGGGCTTTTCCTCCTTTGGCCGCTGGGGCCGGGAGTAACGCAGGTTCTAGTGACGCTCGTGCTTGTCGGGACCGGGATCGCGGTTGCCGGTCGGGCGGCGCAGGTCATAGGGGAGTCAGACCCGCCAGCCATCATTATCGACGAGATTGCCGGTATCGCGGTGGCGACCATACTCCTTCCATCGCGGCTCCCGGACCGGGTCATCGCCTTTGCCCTCTTCCGTCTCCTCGATATTGCCAAGCCTTTTCCCGCTCGTCAGGTGGAGCAATTTTCAGGCGGGTTGGGAATTGTGGGGGATGATGTGATCGCCGGGCTGTATGCGAACCTGTTAGTTTGGATGTGGCTCCTGGTCTCATGAATGCAAAGAATGCAGAGGTCATCAGTATTGGCACCGAGCTCCTCCAGGGCGCTCTGGTCGATACCAATGGTCTCTTTCTCGCCGAGGCGCTCAATGGCATCGGGATCGAGGTCTCTTACCGTACGACGGTCGGGGACGACCGGCAGCGGATTCATCAGGTGCTCCGGCAGGCCCTGGATCGGACTGCCGTAGTCGTCGTCAGCGGCGGTCTCGGCCCGACCGAGGATGATTCCACCCGGGATGCGCTGGGGGATGTCACCGGAAGGCCCCTTATCCTCCACGAGGAGACCTTGAAGCGGATTGAGGAGCGATTCGCCCGGCGGGGCGTTCCCATGCCGGAATTAGCGAAGCGTCAGGCCCGGGTCCCGGAGGGGTTCGTCGTCCTCCCGAATCGCCACGGGACAGCCCCGGCCCTGCTCTGGAGGGAAGGGGGGCGTCTCCTCATCGCTCTACCTGGCCCGCCGCGAGAAATGCGTCCACTCTTCACCGAGCACGTGCTACCGGTCCTTCTGGAGGAGGCGGGCGGCGTGCGGCTTTTGAGAACCCGGACCATCAAGGTTTGTGGTTTGTTCGAATCGCAGGTGGAGGACCGAATTCAGGATCTACTCCGTTCCGACCATCCCCGCGTTGGCTTACTGGCTCGCCCGGGGGAGCTCCACGTGCGGCTGACGGCTTCTGGAACCGAGGAAGCGGTTCAGTCCCGGCTGGAGACATGGGAGAGAAAACTTCGGGATCGGTTGGGTGATGCGATCTTTGGCATCGATGAGGAACGACTTGAGGAAGTGGTGGGGCGCCTTCTCCGTCTTCAAGGAAAGACCGTGGCTGTGGCCGAGTCGTGTACGGGGGGTCTCATCACCCATCGGATCACCAACATCCCGGGTAGCTCAGACTATTTCGAGCGAGGGATCGTCTCGTATAGCAATCGCGCCAAAGAAGAAATCTTGGAGGTGCCCTCCTCCCTGATCGAGCAGCATGGCGCCGTGAGTCCGGAGGTGGCGAGTGCGATGGCGGCGGGGGTGCGCCGCCTGGCGAGGGCTGATGTGGGCGTGGGGGTGACTGGGATCGCCGGTCCCGGAGGCGGAACCGACGCCAAGCCGGTCGGGCTCACCTACATTGCCCTCACCGACGCCAACGGCGAGGAGTGGCGGGAATACCGATTCCCGTACAACCGGGAGGACAACAAACTGTGGGCCTCGCAAATGGCGCTCGAGATGCTCCGTCGGTATTTACTGAAGATTCGGGGTGAGTCGTAAACCGGGGCGGGGCCGATCGCTATACGCGGAAGGGGTATGCGACTATTCATCGCCATCAACGTAGATCCCTCTCTCAGAACTCCATTGGCAGAGATCCAGGGGAAATTCAAGGCGGCATCGGCGCCGGTCAAGTGGGTCAAGGCGGAAAATCTGCACTATACCCTCAAGTTTCTCGGAGAAGTCGCGGAGGCAAAACTGCCGCCGATCCAGGAGGCCTTCCGGGATTCCCTGGCCGGCGTCAAGCCGTTTTCCCTGTCGCTCGCCGGTTTTGGAACCTTTCCTCCAAAGGGGCGGCCTCGGGTGGTCTGGGTCGGAGTACAACTGGGGGCTGAGGAATTGAAGAGGCTTCGAGACAGAATCGACGAGGCCCTCCTTCCCCTTGGATTTCCGCGCGAGGGGCGCCCCTTTCAGCCCCACCTCACCCTGGGTCGCGTCAAGAGTGTGGGGCGTGTCGATACTCTGCTCGAGTCCCTCCGCAGGGCGGAGGTCGGCGAGGTGGGTCGGATGCAGGTCGGTCGTGTCGAGCTCATGCAGAGCCAGCTCCATCCGGCTGGGGCCATCTACAGTTCGGTGGACTCGGTTCCGTTGGCGGAGGAGACGTGATCTCTGGAGTGAAAGGGATCGCACAGTTGCGAAAGGCGGCCGGGGAGATTTTCCAAGCCGCGTTGGATGCGGCCAACCCGCGGGTGGCGATTCAACGACATTTGCAGCGTGACGGGAAGCGGTTGCTGGCGCGTGGGGAGGTGTACGACCTCAGCCGAGGACGCGTCTATGTCGTGGGTGCCGGGAAGGCCTCCGGGGCAATGGCGGCCGCTCTCGAGGAGATCCTGGGTGAGCAGGTGAGTGCGGGGATTGTGGTGGTCAAGGAAGGCCACTCCCTCCCCTTGAAGCGCATCCGGGTCCACGAGGCAAGCCATCCCGTCCCTGATGCGCGGGGCGTTCAAGGGACGGCGGACATCCTCGGACTGCTTGCGGAGACTCGCCCAGAGGACCTCGTCATTGTCCTCATCTCCGGTGGCGGCTCCGCCCTGTTGCCGGCTCCCGTGGAGGGGATCGAGTTCGCCGAGAAGCAGGCCATCACGCGAGAACTGCTGGCATGCGGTGCAACCATTCAAGAAATCAACACGGTCAGGAAACACTGCTCTCGGGTCAAAGGAGGGCAGCTCGCCCGGGCGATTCAGCCGGCGTCGTGTCTCACGGTGATTCTCTCTGACGTTATCGGCGATCCTTTGGATGCGATTGCCTCCGGCCCCACCGTCCCGGATCCGACGACATATCACGATGGACTGACAATCTTGCGCCGGTACGGGATCGAGGACCGAGTACCTGCAAGCATTCTGCAGCATCTGGAAGGGGGGGCGAGAGGAGAGGTGCCGGAGACGCCGAAGGGCGATGATCCCTGCTTCGAAAAGGCACGGGAACTCATCGTCGGCAACAATCTCCAATCCCTCTTGGCGGCCCGAGAATGGGCGGCACGATTGGGATTTCATACCCTGCTCTTGACCACGGCCCTGCAAGGAGAAAGCCGCGAAGTGGCCAGGGCGTTAGCCGCGCTCCTCTTGGAGGTGCGGCGCTCCGGCCATCCGCTACCACCCCCGGCTTGCCTTCTACTCGGGGGCGAGACGACCGTGACGGTCCGTGGGAAAGGAAAGGGGGGCCGAAATCAGGAACTCGCGCTGGCCGCTGCCATTGCCATCGCCGGTGTGCAGGATGTGGTCATTTTCAGCGCTGGGACCGATGGGAGTGACGGACCCACCGATGCGGCCGGGGCAATGGCGGATGGTGAGACGTGGGCTCGGGCAAAAGAGGCCGGGCTGGATCCGCTCCGGGCCTTGGAGGAGAATGATTCGTATCACTTCTTCGAGGGGTTGGGAGACCTGATCAAGACGGGGCCCACCCTCACTAACGTTATGGACGTCACTCTCTTGCTGGCGTGTTAGGCGCCCGACTCGTAAAATTGCTTGTTGACAAGAGAGGTAACATCGCATAATTTGACTGTTTATCCCTTATTCCCGAGGCGAGCTCATGTTCGACCGGTTGTCGGATCGGCTTCAGGCAATTTTTAAACGGCTTCGGGGCCACGGGAAGCTCACCGAAGAGCAGATCCTTACGGCCATGCGGGAGATCCGTCTTGCGCTGCTGGAGGCGGATGTCCACTATACGGTGGTCAGGGACTTTGTAGACCGCGTTCGGGACCGGGCCGTCGGCCGGGATGTGCTTCAGTCGCTGACGCCGGGGCAGCAGGTTGTCAAGGTCGTTTTTGATGAGCTCACACTGCTCTTGGGCGGGAAAGGGAGTGGCTTGGCTTCGGCGGCCCGCCCCCCGACGGTGGTGATGCTGCTCGGGCTCCAAGGGTCGGGGAAAACCACCACGGCGGCGAAGCTGGCCACCCTGCTGAAGCGACAGGGTCGGGCGCCGCTCTTGGTGGCAGCCGATACACGTCGTCCTGCAGCGGCTACGCAGCTTGAAGTTCTTGGGCGGAAGGTGGGGGTGGAGATCTTTACCAATCCCCGCTCCTCTTCTGCACTGGACATTTGTCACGAGGCGGTCCAGTACGCCCAAACGCGGGGCCTGGAGCCGATTGTGGTGGATACCGGGGGTCGGCTCCACATTGATGATGAGCTCATGGCAGAGCTCAGGAGCCTCAAGGAGGTGGTCCATCCGGTGGAAAACCTCCTGGTGCTGGATGCCATGACCGGTCAGGACGCGCTGAACGTCGCATCGGCCTTTCACAGCGCGTTGGACCTTACCGGCTTCGTCCTTACCAAGTTGGATGGAGATGCCCGGGGAGGAGCGGCCCTTTCCGTTCGGGCCGTGACGGGGTGCCCCATTAAGTTTATCGGTGTGGGCGAACAGCTCGAGGCGCTGGAGCCGTTTCATCCCGATCGAATGGCCTCCCGGATTCTCGGGATGGGTGATGTTCTCTCGCTGGTGGAACGGGCGGAAGCCGCGGTGGACCGGGCGCGGGCTGAGGAGCTGGCTCGGAAGGTCCAGCGGGATGCATTCACGCTCGAGGACTTTAGAGAACAGCTCACTCAGGTGCGTCGGATGGGGTCCTTCGAGGAACTGATGGGGTTGGTTCCGGGTCTCCCCGCGGGTATTGCTACCCCGGGACTAGACGGCACGGTGCTCGGGCGGATGGAGGCGATTCTGAATTCCATGACCAAGGAGGAGCGACGGAATCCGGGGATCCTCACCGGGAGCCGCCGTCAGCGAATCGCCAAGGGATCGGGGACAACGGTGGCGATGGTGAACCAGCTCTTGCGACAGTTTCAGCAAACCCAACGAATGATGCGACAGGTGCTCCAGGCTGGGAAAAAGCCCGGAGCACGAGGGTTCTTCCCTCTGGGGTAAGGTGTCATTCGTCCCATAGAAATGGAAGGGGAGGTGGTTGGATGGCAGTACGACTTAGGTTGAAGCGGTTCGGGGCAAAGAAGCGGCCCGTCTACCGGGTGGTCGTGATGGATGCACGGGCGCCCCGGGACGGCCGTGTCATCGAGAGCATCGGGACCTACAATCCCCTCCAGAATCCGGCGGCATTGACCCTGGATGAGGAGAAGGCCCTCTCCTGGCTTCAGAAGGGCGCGCAGCCGTCGGAAACAGTGCGGGAGCTCCTCTCGACCGCCGGGGTTCTGGAGCGATTTGCCGACCTCAGGAGGGCCCGGAAAAACACTTGACGGTCAGCGGCTCATCGATCGGAACCTCGGGAGTAAGGGCCTCCTCCTTGAGGGTTTCCTGCCGACAGCTGCGACAGCACTGGGGAGGCGGACGTGTTGAAGGAACTAGTGGAGTATGTCGCAAAGGCCCTGGTGGATAACCCCGATGCCGTAAGTGTGGAGGCGGTCGAGGACGAGAAGACGACAATGTTGAAGCTCAAGGTGGCCCAATCGGATTTGGGCCGGGTCATTGGAAAGCAAGGACGAACCGCCCGGGCAATGCGGACTCTACTCCACGCAACAGCAGCTAAATCTCGGCGACGGGCAGTGTTGGAGATCGTTGAGTAGGATTCGGTGGCGTCTCAGAAGTTATTGGTTCTGGGACGGGTGGTAGGGGCTTGGGGACTTCGCGGGGCGGTCAGGGTGAAGTCCTTCACAGATTCCCCCGCTCTCCTTTCTCCAGGGAGGTCGGTGATTCTTCGGGGGCCCCGGGGTGAATCGGAGGTGCGCCTCGAGGAGATCCGGCCTCTTCGGCATGTATGGGTGGCAACCTTTCAAGGCGTGAAGAATCGAGAAGCTGCCGAGGCCATGCGAGGCTACGAGATTTGTATCCCGCGGGCCGCAGCCTCACCACTGCCGGCTGGGACCTATTATCATTACGACATCCTTGGTCTCAAGGTGGTGACGGAGACGGGAGAGGAGCTTGGCGAGATCGTGGATATCTGGCCATCGGAGGCTCACGACCTGTATCTCGTCCGGCAGGACGCCCGGGAGTGGCTTCTGCCTGCCGTTCAGGCCTTCATTCTCCGGGTCGACCTGGCAAGGCGGGTGATGGTCGTGCGGCCGATAGAGGGGTTGGTCGACACTGAAACGGTATGATATTATCACGCTCTTTCCAGGAATGTTCTCCGGGCCCCTCCAGGAGAGCATCCTCAAGCGGGCTCAGGAGAAGGGGCTTGTGGAAATTCGAGTTCATGACCTGAGAGAGTGGACCCATGACCGGCATCGGGTCGTGGACGATGTTCCTTTCGGCGGCGGGGCGGGGATGGTGCTGAAGCCCGAGCCCCTCTTTGAGGCCGTAGATGCGCTGCGGGAAGCCGAGAGCCAGATACTCCTCCTCACTCCCCAAGGGGAGCGATTTGACCACCCGATGGCCTGCCGCCTGGCGGAGATCAGGCATCTGATCTTCCTTTGCGGCCGCTACGAGGGGTTTGACGAGCGGGTTCGGACTTTGGCAGACCGCGAGATCTCCATCGGCGATTACGTCCTGAGCGGCGGGGAGCTGCCGGCCCTGGTGCTGATCGACGCGATGGTCCGGCTGATCCCCGGCGCGATCGGAGACGAGAGTTCAGTGAAACAGGATTCCTTCGCTGGCGCTCTCCTCGATCATCCCCAATTTACTCGGCCTCCCGAGTATCGGGGCCATCGGGTCCCCGAAGTGCTGCTCTCGGGGGACCACAAACAAATTCGACGCTGGCGACGGAAAGAGGCGTTGCGCCGGACGCTTTTCCGTCGACCAGATCTTCTGGAACGGGCGACACTGACGACGGAGGATCACTCACTCCTCTCTGAGATCCGAGCGGAGAGGAAGGACGAGAGAACTAACACAAGGGGAAACCATGAACATCGATAATTATCTGAAGTCCGTGGAAGCTCCGTACCTGCGAGCCAATATTCCCACGTTCGCACCTGGCGACACCGTCCGGGTCTCTGTCAAGGTGCGGGAGGGAGAAAAGGAACGGCTGCAGGCCTTTGAGGGGGTGGTCCTCCGGCGACGAGGAGGGGGCCTGGGGTCCACCTTTACTGTGCGGAAGGTAAGCTACGGGGTCGGCGTGGAACGTACGTTTCCGCTGCATTCCCCCGTGATCGAGCGGATCGAGCGTCTTCGACCCGGTCGGGTGCGTCGGGCACGGCTCTATTATCTCCGGGCCCGGCGGGGCAAGGCCGCGCGCATTCGCGAAAAGCGGATGAGCTGACGTCCGCCTGACCTCTCATCAAGTGCACGGGTTTTTTCGCGACGCAGGTGCCCGGACGGCCTCTGCTTTGGAGGACCGAAACGGTTCACCGTTCGAGGAGTGGATGTTCCTTGAGCAGGGAAGCGGCAATGGGCTTGGGAGACGGCTCTGGCCAAGCTCACGAGCTGTGGAGAAGCAGAGGGGATGAGGGGAATTGAGGGGGTCATCCGCCGCAAGGGATTTGGTCGGCTGGCGGGGGTGGACGAGGCTGGGCGAGGGGCGTTGGCCGGGCCGGTGGTGGCGGCGGCAGTAATCCTCAGGGGCGGCCGGCCGATTCGCGGCGTGACCGACTCCAAACGGCTGAGCCGGCCGCGGCGGGAACTGCTCTATGAACGGATTCTGGAGGAGGCGTTGGCGGTCGCGGTGGGCGTCGTCGAGGTTGTCACCATCGAGGTGCGGAATATTCTGAGGGCCACGCTGTTAGCTATGGAGCAGGCGGTAGCGGGACTTCGGCCTGCCCCCGATGGGGTCCTCGTGGATGGGCTGGCGGTTCCTCAGATCGATGTCCCCGTCTTTCCCGTTGCTCGGGGAGATCTCGGGTGTCCGTCCGTCGGTGCCGCGTCCATTGTGGCGAAGGTGGCTCGAGACCGGATCATGACGGAATACCACCAGGCCTACCCCGCTTACGGCTTCGATCGGCACAAGGGATACGGAACGGGTGCCCATCTTCGGGCCATCGCCGAACATGGCGTCAGTCCCATTCATCGAAGAACGTTTAGTCCGATCCGGCAGATACGCTTGCCCCTGACATCTCCAGGGAGGTAGGGATGCTGGATCGCCGAATGGTCGGGATCGAAGGGGAAGCAGTGGCCCGCCGGTTCCTGGAGGGACTCGGGTTTCGGATTGTGGAAGAAAATTTTGCCTGTGCGTTGGGGGAGATCGATCTTATCGCCCAGGAGGGGGATGTCTTAGTTTTTGTGGAGGTGAAGACTCGACGCTCGGCCCGATTTGGCGGACCAGCCGAGGCGGTTCACACGAGAAAGCAGCGGCAGATCTTGCGGGTTGCCGAGGCGTATTTGCGGGAGCGCCGACTGAGGGTCCCTTGTCGGGTGGATGTCGTGGCCGTATCATTTCTTCCGCAGAGCTCAGAGCCGCGGGTCGAGCTGATTCGGAACGCGGTGCAGGGGAGTGGGGCGGCCTGGGGGGTGTCGTAAGTCGGCGGGGCGCGGGAGGGGTTGTGGAGGAGCGGGAGAGAATCATTACGTACACCTGTCACGCCTGTGGGGGCAGAGGAGTGGATCCCCCCAAGAGCAAGAAGGGGAATTACATGTGTCCCGAGTGCGGAGATCAGGTGGAGGTCAGCGAGAAGCGTGTGGTCAAAAAGAAGGAGAAGTAACCCCATTTGACGGCCGTGGTGCTTCGTGCTATAGTTAACGTGCCCTCGAAAAGGGGGTTTATTTTTGAGGCTACTCTTTACCGAACGGTAGGTAAATGACGACCAAGGGGCGCATCGAGCGGGTCGCCACGCGGGAATTTGCCCGGCACGGGTTTGACGGAACCTCCGTCCGACAAATCGTCGGCGCGGCCCGTGTGACGAAGCCGGTCCTCTATTACTACTTCAAGGATAAACGAGGGCTCTTCATCAGTTTACTTGAGGGGGCCCTTGCCCCGTTCTGCGATGAAGTCGAGCGGATCGCGGACGGCGAAGAGGCACCGCTCCAGCAGATGGAGAAGGTCATCATGGCATTCCTGCGGTTCTTCCGGGAGAAGCCCGATGAGTTCCAGCTCCTCCACCGGGCGGTCGAGCGCCGAGAGCGCGAGGTCCAGATCATCGCCGAGAAGTACTTCCGTCGCATATTCCTGGGCGTCTCCCGGATCCTGAACGAAGGCGTGGGGCGGAAAAGCTTCCGGGCGCTGAACGTTGACCAGACCACCTTCAGCGTGATCGCGATTCTGGTGTATTACTGTACCCGCGCGCATGTGATCGACGAGGTCCTGGGTCACACGGAAGCATCGGACCATCTCATGGAGTCCCTGGGTCAACACATTCTTGGCTTATTGCGGACTTGAGGTGAAGCCGTGAAGTGGCGGAATCTTCTTGTTGGAATTGGGGCGATGCTGGCCCTGACGGGGACGCTCCCTCGGGCCTTTGCCCAAGAGCAGCCCCCGGTTCCCGTCGAGGTGGCGCCAGTCGTCGAGCGGGCCGTCGACCGAGAGATTCAGGCGGTTGGAACCGTCGAGGCCAACCTGTACAGCACGGTCAGTGCCGAGGTGGAGGGAGCCGTAGCCCGCTTCGATCTCCGGGAGGGGGATCGCGTGGAGAAGGGGCAGGTCCTCGCGCGCCTGCGCCGGACCGACCTCGAAATTGCACTCAAGGAAGCACAGGCGAACCTTCGGGAGAAAGAAGCCCTCTTCAGTAAGGCGCAGCACGATCACCGCCGTTTCGAGACGCTCTTCAATGAAGGGGCCGTCAGTGCGGCCGAGCTCGATCGGGCCGCGGCCAGTGCGGACGCTGCAAAGGCGCTCAAGGATTCCGCCGAGGAGGCGTTTCGAAAGATTGCCGATGAGATTCGACGGACCACCGTCATCGCTCCCTTCAGCGGCTACATCGTGAAAAAGCATGTCGAGCTCGGTCAGTGGGTGGACGAAGGTGGCAAGGTCGCGGACCTCGTGGACATTGACATCGTCTATGTCCTGATCCCGATCAACGAACGAGACATCGGAAAGATCCGGATGGGCAAGGCGGCAACGGTGACCGTGGACACCTATCCCGGTCGAATCTTTAAGGGCCGGATCGCCTACATCATCCCGCAGGCAGACATCAGCAGCCGGAACTTTCCGGTGAAGATCCGGGTAGACAACTCTCGCGAACATCTCCTGAAGGCTGGCATGTTTGCCCGGGTGAGCATCCGGTACGGCGAGCCTCGTCGAGGGCTCTTCATCCCGAAGGACGCGGTCGTTCCTCGAGGCAGGGACCAGGTCGTTTTCGTCTTGGACACGTCTCGGGTGCAGGAGCGCCGGGTCGAGACGGGACAGGGACTGGAGGAGATGGTCGAGGTCATGAAAGGTGATCTGAAGCCAGGGCAAGAGGTGGTCGTAGTCGGCAATGAGGTCCTCAGTGACGGGACGCCTGTTGAGGTCCGTCGTAACGGGGAAGTCAAGCGATGAGGCTGATCGAAGGCTGCATCAAGTATCCGGTTACCGTCTTGGTTGGGGTCCTTCTCGCCCTCCTGTTCGGGGGGATCTCTCTCCTCCGGCTTCCCTGGCAGATGACCCCCACCATCGATCGTCCTGAGGTCACCGTACGCACCGAATACCAAGGAGCAGCTCCCCTCGAGGTGGAACAGGAAATCACCGACCGGATTGAGGAAAGGCTCAACTCGGTGGAGAACCTCTCCGAAATGACCTCCACCTCCTTCGAGGGCGATAGCCGCATCGTTCTCAAGTTTGACTGGGGGATCAACAAGGACGTGGCGCGCCTCGATGTCTCGGAAAAGCTGGGCCAGGTCAAGGATCTTCCTGAGGATGCCGATGAATCCCTGATCCGGGCGGTCAATACCGACGAGGAGACCCCGATTGCCTGGGTTATCGTCAAGACGACTCGGCCTATCAACGAGGTGTGGGAGGAAGCGGATGACGTCATCCAGCCGCGGATGGAGCGGGTTCCAGGGGTGGCCACGGTTTGGATGTTTGGGGGGGAGGACCGGGAGGTCCACGTGATCCTCGATGCCGAGGCGATGGGCGCCCGGCAGATCTCGGTCACTCAGGTTCGGGATGCCCTGCTAGGAGAAAACCGGAATATCAAGGGGGGAAGGATCGAAGAGGGGAAGCGGCGGTACGTGGTCCGAACCCTGGGGCAGTTTACCGATATCCGGCAGATCCCGGATGTCGTTATTCGGCAGGACGCCCGCGGCACTGTGTATCTCCGGGACATCGCCCAGGTGCGGTTCGGCTATGAAGAGAAGGAACGCGTGGTTCGCGTCTGGAAGCGGCCGACCATCGGCTTCGGCGTGCTCCGTCGCACGGGAACCAATACGCTGGAGGTCATGGAGGGGGTCAAGAAGGAACTCCGGTATCTGAATAATCTCTATCGAGGGAAAGACATCGAGCTGATCCAGGTCTATGACGAAACCGACTATATCTATGAATCGGTGGGCCTGGTGAGGTCCAACCTTTTTTACGGCGCCTTCCTGGCCGTGGCCGTCCTGCTGCTCTTTCTCCGGAGTCCGTCGAGTATTTTCATCATTGCCTTTGCGATTCCTATTTCTCTCGTCGCGACCTTCGTGGTCTTGGATGCCCTGGGTCGGACCTTGAATATCGTCATGCTGGCGGGGCTGGCGTTCGCGGCCGGCATGGTGGTGGACAACTCCATTGTGATCCTTGAGAACATCTACCGCCACCGGCAAATGGGGAAGGAGAAGATCCGGGCTGCGTACGGTGCCGCCGTCGAGGTCTGGGGAGCGGTCTTGGCGTCCACCTTGACCACCATCTTTGTTTTCATCCCGATCATCTTTGTGAAGGAAGAGGCTGGCCAGCTCTTCCGCGACATTGCTATTGCGATCTCGACGGCCGTGGGCCTGTCCCTCCTTGTCTCGCTGACCGTCGTGCCCATGCTGAGCTCTCGTCTCCTGGCAGTGAACCAGCACGCGCACAATCCCGCCTCTCGCCGGTCCCTCTGGAGATTGCTCGACAGACTCGGCGTGGAGAGGTTCGGGGCTGCCGTCGTCCACTTCATCGTCGGGAGCCTGGATACCCTTCGCCGAAGTGTCTGGCGGCGAATCGTGGTGGCCGTAAGCATTGTCTTGGCCGCGGTGTTACTCAGCTATGTGTTCATGCCGCCCATTGACTACCTCCCCCAGGGCAACCGCAATCTGATTTTCGTGCTCATTCGAACGACGCCGGGTCTTAACATCGCCCAGCGAGAGGCGCTGTTGAAAGAGTTTGAGCGCCGGTTCGCCCTGCCCGAGATCTACCGGATGTTCGCGGTGGCTCGGGTGGAAAACACCATCATGGGAGCCATCATCAAGGAGGAATACCATACGCTCTCTGGAATGCGCCAGGTGATTGCCAAGATGCGGGGGCGGGCCAAGGGGGTGCCTGGGACGGAAGGGGTCTTCATTACCCAATCCCCGCTCTTTCGGCGGCGCGGATCCTTTATCGGCGGGACCAACCTGGAGGTCGATGTCAAAGGGGACAGCCTCGAGCAGATCCACGCCATTAGCGAACGACTCCAGGCTGACCTGCGCCAACTTGCACAAGTCAACTTCGTCAACACCAGCTTTGAGGCCGGGAACCCGGAGCTCCAGATCCGCGTCGACCGCTCCAAGGCCGCACAGCTCGGGTTGAGCGCCCGAGAGGTCGGATACGTGGTAGAGACTATGGTGCACGGGACGGAGGCTGGGGTGTTCCGGGAGCGGGGCAAGGAGCTGGACATTATCCTCAAAGGCTCACTCCAGGAAATGCGACGGACCCAGGACCTCGACCAGATCGTCTTCTTTACCCCCGCGGGGCGCTTGGTGAAGCTTTCGGACATTGCAGCCGTCCGGTTCGACACCGGTCCGACCAAGGTCGAGCACATCGATCGGGATCGCGCCATCAAGCTGACCGTCAACCTGAAGGGCGAGGTCCCGCTGGAGAAGGCGGTTCAGTTGGTAGAACAGGTCGTCGAGCCCGTGCGGAGAGCCCTCCCGCTGGGGACCACCATCGATGTGGCCGGGCAGGCTCGAGACCTGAGCATTGCCTGGAACTCCATCAAGTGGTCTTTCCTGCTGGCCCTCGTGGTCATTTACCTCCTGATGTGTTCACTCTTCGAGTCCTGGAGCTATCCCTTCATCATCATGTTCACCGTCCCGCTCGCCGCCACGGGAGGGGTCCTCGCCGTCAGGCTTGCCAATGCCTTTGAACCGTCCATCAAGATGGATGTGATGACCATGTTGGGTTTCGTGATCCTGGCTGGGATCGTCGTGAACAACGCCATCCTCATCGTTCACCAGTCCTTGAACAACATGCGAGAGGGATGGCAGCCCCAGGAGGCGATTCTCGAGAGTGTCCGGACCCGGATCCGTCCGATCTTTATGACGACCGCCACCACGGTCTTTGGCATGCTTCCCCTGGTTTTTGCGCGGGGATCGGGGTCAGAGCTGTACCGTGGCTTGGGGTCGGCGGTCCTGGGGGGACTGGTCGTCTCGAGCGTCTTTACGCTGATCCTCATCCCCACCCTCTACTCTCTTTGGATGGACGCGAAGGTTGCCGTCGCCGCACGGCTTGAGAGAAAGCCGACCAAAGAAGTGGGCGGCCGCCCGGTAGTCGGACCAGTTGGGCAAGAGGCGGAGGAGCGGCGGTAAGCATAACAGCTTCCTCCTCGTGATGTGGGTTTTCTGGATTTTTCCTTGACATTTTGCCGTTCGAATCGTAGAAATTTCTCGTGCCAAGTTCTTGCTTTTTTTTGCTCGTTGAAAGGAGGAGCACGTGGCAAGAAAAACGGCAAGAAGAAAGTTGGAGAGCCTGGCCAAGAGTGTTGGAGCTGTTCTTGGCGAACGAAAGCGATTGGAGCGAGTTGAGAAGGGGCTTGTCACCAGCCTCAACAGGGCGCTGGGCAAAATCGGCTACAAGGTCGTTTCTGCAAAGGCGGCAGCACCGGCAAAACGGCGCCGCCGCCGGGGCCGACGGGTAGCCGGGGCACGTCGTGCACGCCGAAGGAGAACGGCAACTGGCCGCCGGGCTCGGGCCAAAAAGTAAGCCCAACCAATTTTCACTTCGGTCAATGAAGAGGGTCACCATCTAGGTGACCCTCTTATTTTTAGACCTTACCGTTCTTTGACCGCGGATAGGGCAAGCAACAGTTCCCGTATTCGCTGATTCCGAACGGTGCAGTTGTCATGAGCGAGCAGATGAATCATTTCGTCATCGCGACGATTCCACCGCTTACTTCCTTTCTGCTAGCGAGAAATGGCCAAATGGTGTGAACGAATGAAGGGCCGCAGTGGCGGCCTGAAGGCGGTCCTCCTCTTCTCTGGTCAGCGTAGAAAGATTTTCCTTGACAACCGCATGGGGTAGGGCTATTGTCTCAGGTGCCCCAAGTGGTTCAAGGGAGGTACCGGGACTTGACGGTTGTAAACCTCTCCTGAACCGGAGAGGGAGCTGTGAGCCGAAAGGCAAGCAGAGCCGGATCTGGAACAGGAGGGGGAGGAAGGCCGAAGGGGACCGGGAAGCCAATGGGTCACTTGGGGCACTTGCTTTGTACCTCCCGTCCCTCTTCCCTTTAGACCCCCTGCCGGGATTAGATTAAGGGGTCTTAAGGGGTCAAGTCTGCTCTTGACTCATCTTCAGTCCTTCTGGTACCTTCCGGCCGTGGCACGGCCCCTTCGCATTGAATTCCAGGGTGCTTACTACCATGTCATGAACCG
>CAYGBT010000009.1:9506-19355 GCA_964348275.1 uncultured bacterium | reverse complement strand
TGGCACGGCCCCTTCGCATTGAATTCCAGGGTGCTTACTACCATGTCATGAACCGCGGGTTGGCCCCGCAGGTCGTTTTCTACGATCGCGCCGACCGGGCGGTGTTTCTTGAGCTTCTTGCCGACTGCCACGAGATGTGGGGGATCCGGGTGCTCGCCTATTGCCTCCTAGACAATCACTACCATTTACTCCTTCAGACGCCGGAGGCGAACCTGGCGCGGGTCATGCGCCACCTGGACGGAATGTACACACAGCGGTGCAACCGGCGGTACGGCCGGGACAGCCTTTTGTTCCGGGGCCGGTACGCTGCCATCGTCGTGGAGGCCGAGCCGTATCTACTGGCCGTGGCCCGCTACATCCATCAAAATCCCATCGCCGCGGGCCTGGTCCGCACCCCCGAAGCTTATGAATGGAGCAGTTGTCGCCTATATCCGGACGAATGGAAGCGGCCAGCATGGCTAGATGCCGCGCAACTCCTGAACCGCTTTCCTCGCAAGGATCGGGGGCTGCATTCTTGGCCTTCATGAAATCTGCACTGGACGCGCCGGTACGCGCGTTCTACGGGAACCAGCGCCGGGGGCCAGTGCTGGGATCCGAACAGTTCATAGAACGAACTCGAAGGCGCATGCGGAAACGAGGAATCGCGCTCACGGAAGTCCCTGACGCTAAGGCCTATCTCCGTCTGGACGCGGAGATCTGCCTGAAGGCAGTGGGGCAGGTGTACGGCAGGCGACGGGAGGCCATTCTTCAGGGTCGGCGGGGACAGCGGGACGAGGCGCGGGCCCTGGCGATGTATAAGTGTCGGCGGCTCGCCGGTCTCAGGCTGCAGGATATTGCAAGGCTCTTTGGGGTAGGGGGTTACTCCGCGGTCAGCAGTGTGATCGGGCGAACTCAGGGGGAGCTCCAGAAAGGAGGCGAGATGGCTCGGCGATTCCAACAAATCCGGCGGTGCCTCCAAGGTGAGCCAAGAGCAGACTTGACCCCTAATTGACTGTGGTTGTTTGTAAGATGCCCGTACTCACAAGGGCCGAAGGAGATGTCTGTTGTGTTGTGTTGAAACCTATGTCGACGGGAACCTCCCACTGCCAACTAAGAAGGTGTCTGCCCCCCTTTTTCTGGTCCTGCGAGGCGCGATGCAGATTATAGGGAGGACTCATGAACATTAGCGACGCATTGGTTTTTGGTAATGGAAAAGTATTTAGAGGAACAGTGGGGGATTACGACCGTGGCAAAGGCCGACGAGTACAAGCGTGCCTTGGAGGAATACCCCGCCACGATGACCACGGCACACCATATTTGGGCTGGACAGATCGCGAAGGATCTTCGCTGAGTACCCCAAAGAGGGGATGGGTCGAAGCTTTAGATTTGACACTCGGGGTGAGGCCAAAAGCTGACGCGGTCCCCCTTACCTGGTTATCCCCACATTGCTAGCCTTCAATTAATACCTCCGGATCGGGACATATCATTCCAACCCACCAGGCTGACGGCCTGTCCCCCCCTTGGTCCTTCCGTTTGTGCTTGCGAGAGGCGGACAAATCAGGTAAGAGTATCCCCACGAGCCTCGCAATTGTCCGGTTGGACGCCCGCCGTGAGTGATCATCATGTTGGCCAAGGTCCTCAGTAGTGCTGTCCTTGGGGTGGATGCCTATCTGGTCGACGTCGAGGTAGATATTGCCCTGGGCCTTCCCTCCTTTTCTACCGTGGGCTTGCCTGACGTGGCCGTCAAAGAGAGCCGCGACCGGGTCAAGGCGGCCGTCAAGAACTGCGGCTTCGATTTTCCTCCCCGGCGAATCACCGTCAATCTCGCTCCGGCCGATATCAAAAAAGAAGGCGCCGGCTTCGATCTGCCCATGGCCATTGGCGTCTTGGCTGCCCAGGGGCTAGTGAACCCGGACCGGCTCTCGCAGGTCCTGGTGCTGGGCGAGCTCGCCCTTGATGGGATCGTCCGTCCCATCCGTGGCGCCCTCCCGATGGCTGTGGCCGGGGCGAAAGCTGGACTCGAAGGCATCGTGCTCCCGGCCGACAATGCCCCAGAGGCGGCGGTCGTCAAGGGAATCAACGTGTACGGGGTCCACAGCCTGTCCCAGACAGTCGGGATGTTGAACGGAGAACTCACCCTCGAACCGAGTGCGATCGATCTCCAGGCAACCTTTGCCGAATCCTCCCACTATCCCGTCGACTTTACCGACGTCAGGGGCCAGGACCATGCCAAACGGGGCCTGGAGGTGGCTGCGGCAGGGGGTCATAACATCCTGCTCGTCGGTCCTCCCGGGTCAGGAAAGACGATGCTGGCCAAGCGCCTGCCGACCATTCTTCCCCCCCTGAGTCTCGAGGAAGCGATTCAGACCACAAAGATCCACAGTGTGTCCGGCCTACTGCCGGCTCGAACCCCGCTGATCGCCGTCCGACCCTTCCGGGCTCCTCACCACACGATCTCCGACGCCGGCTTGGTCGGCGGGGGAAACATCCCTCGCCCGGGTGAGGTGAGCCTGGCCCATCACGGCGTCCTCTTTCTGGACGAATTCGCGGAGTTTAAGCGGAATGTCCTGGAGGTACTCCGGCAGCCACTTGAGGATGGCCACGTCACCATTGCCCGAGCCATCACGTCCCTCACCTACCCGTCGTCCTTCATGCTGGCCGCAGCGATGAACCCATGCCCATGCGGGTACTTGACCGATCCTCAGCGGGAATGTGGCTGTACCCTCGGCGAGATCCAACGCTATCTGAGCCGTATCTCGGGCCCCCTCTTGGACCGGATCGATATCCACATCGAGGTTCCCCCCCTTCGGTATCGAGACATGGCAGCGGAAACACCGGGTGAGCCCTCACCCATGATCCGGGAACGGGTGGGACAAGCCCGGCTGCTTCAGGCGGAGCGCTTTAAAAAGAGCAAGATCTTTTGCAATGCGACCATGAGCCCAAAGCAGGTCCGCCGGTTCTGTCAGGTGGTCGAGGAGGGACAGCGGCTCTTGGAGACCGCGATGGAACAGTTGGGCCTCAGCGCCCGCGCGTATGATCGAGTCTTGAAAGTCGCCCGCACCATTGCCGATCTCGCCAAAGAGGAGACGATTCGCCCCGAGCACATCGCCGAGGCGATCCAGTATCGGAGCCTGGATCGCGGAATTCGAGGGGGTTGAGCCATGAGTGCATTTCCAGCCAGGTGTCCTCACTGTCAGCGATATTTGTCTTTCGATCCGATCAGCCTGCGATACCGCTGCGGCGCGTGCGACGTAGGCGAGGCGGGTGAAGCGCGTGAAGCCGGCGGTCTCCCCCGGGATATTTGGCGGGAGCGGGGCGAGGCTGTCGGCCGCGAAGCGGCCCGCCTCCTAGGACGGATAGAGCGGTGGCTACGAAAATAAAATCGTTCAGGGTTCAGCGTTGAGAGTTCAAAGCAGGAAATCGATCCAATTTCTTAAAGCCTGACCATGAACCCTGAACTATGAACTCTGAACCGTGATGTGGGTGGCATGAGGGAGTTTGCAGAACGGGTGGGCGGGCTCGAGGTCGAGGCGGCCTTCGAGGTCTTGGTTCGGGCAGGTGAGCTTGAACGGGCAGGACGGAGGATCATCCACCTCGAAATCGGTGAGCCTGACTTTCCCACGCCGGCCCATATCGTCGAGGCGGCCAAGCAGGCGCTGGATGCGGGCTACACCAAGTACGGCCCGGCCGCTGGTCTTCCGGAGCTTCGAGCGGCAGTTGCCCACCACGTTGCCGAGAGTCACGGCGTCCCGGTGAGCCCCGCCGAGGTGGTGATCACGCCAGGGGCCAAGCCGATCATGTTTTTTGCGCTCCTAACGCTGGTGGAGGCGGGGGATGAGGTGATCTATCCCGACCCCGGCTTTCCCATCTATGCCTCCGTTGCCCGCTTCACCGGCGGGACCCCGGTCCCCCTTCCTCTCCTCGAGGACAAGGCATTCAGCTTTGACGTCAAGGATTTGGAGCGGCTCGTCACTCCCAGGACGCGACTCCTGATCCTCAACTCTCCGCAAAATCCGACTGGCGGGATCGTTGACAAAGAGAGGATCCAGCGCATTGCGGAGCTCAGCCAGCGTTTTGGCTTCTGGGTCCTCTCGGATGAGGTCTACCATCGATTTTGCTACGAGGGGGGACATGCGAGTATTCTGTCCCTACCAGGGATGAAATCCCGCACGATTCTTCTGGATGGGTTCTCGAAAAGCTACGCGATGACGGGCTGGCGTCTGGGCTACGGCGTGATGCCTGTCCCCCTGGCAGAGCAGGTCGCCAAATTGATGGTCAACTCGAACTCCTGTACTGCTACGTTTGTTCAGAAGGCGGGGGTGGCAGCCCTCACGGGGGATCAGTCTTCGTCCTGGCAGATGGTAGAAGCTTTTCGCCAACGGCGAGATCTCCTGGTCTCGGGGCTCAACCGGATCTCCGGAATCCAATGCCCCCTCCCGGCGGGAGCGTTTTACGCCTTTCCCAACGTCACCACCTTTGGACGGCCTGCCAAGGCCATCGCGGATCATCTGTTGGAGGATGGGGAGGTGGCGTGTCTTGCGGGGACCGCATTTGGGCCCGGCGGCGAGGGCTACCTGCGCCTCTCCTATGCCGCCGCCGAGACCCATCTTCAGGAGGCTCTCTCCCGGATTGCCGCTTCCCTGGCGCGACTCGGCCCATGAGGCGCAGGCTGCTTTTCCTCGCCATCGCCATCTCGGTCCTCGGGGGTTGCGGCAAAGGTGAGGGCCGCTCTTCCGAAGTGGTGACGGCTGCCATCGAGACCAATCCCGTGAGTCTCGATCCCCGGGTTGCCACCGATGCCCTTTCCCTTCATGTAATCGGATTGCTCTTCAATAGTCTCGTCCGCGTGGATGAGCACTTCCGAATTGTCCCGGATCTGGCAGCGCGATGGGAGCAGCCCGACGAGCGAACCTACGTCTTCCATCTCCGCCGGGGAGTGCGGTTCCACCACGGACGGGAACTCACCGCTGAAGATGTCCGGTATACTTTCGAATCCTTGAGGACCGTCGGTTCGGCCCACGCGGCTATCCTGCAGGAACTTCAAAAGATCGAGGTTCTGGGTCAATATGAGGTAGCCTTCCATCTGAAGCGTCCCTTCGGTCCCATCCTGTACCATCTCACGCTGGGCATCGTCCCGTCGGAACTGGCGTCCGGGGAGCGCTTCGGTCAAGAGCCAGTAGGGACAGGGCCATTTCAGTTCAAACGGTGGAAGCAGAATGAGCAGGTCGAGTTGGAGGCGTTTGCCGGCTATTTCGATGGCGAGCCCCGGATCGGGCAACTCACCCTTCGGATCATCCCGGACGCCACCATCCGTTTCCTCGAACTGAAGAAGGGGACGATCGACCTTCTCCTGGCATCGTTGCCCCCCGAGGTCTTGTCACTGGTAAAGGGGCTGCCGGGGGTTCAGGTTGCCAAGGTCCCCTCGAGCAACTACACCTACCTGGGCTTCAACCTCCGGGACCCGATCCTCAGGGACCTGCGAGTCCGCCGGGCAATCGCCCACGCCATTGACCGGAAAGGGCTCATCACCTATTTGCTCCGGGACGAAGCCATCCCGGCGACCGGGCTCCTCTTTCCTCACCATTGGGCCTACGAATCTCGCGTCAAGACCTTCCCATTCGACCCGGAAGAGGCCAGGCGTCTGTTGGACGAGGCTGGCTATCCTCTGAAAGATGGAGTACGGTTCACCTTGACCTTCAAGGCGACGACCAACGAGTTTATTCGGGCTATCGCCGAAGCGATTCAATATCAGCTCGTGCAGGTAGGGATTCAGGTCGAGATCCGCAGTTACGAGTGGGGAACATTTTATGCAGACATCAAGTCGGGAAATTTCCAGCTCTATGTCCTCACGTGGGTCGGCATCACCGATCCCGACTATTACCACTATATCTTTCACTCGGCCTCCGTTCCTCCCGAAGGAGCCAATCGCGGCCGGTACCACAATGGCGAGGTCGACCGCCTCCTGGTGGAAGGTCGGCGGATATCGGACCTCATTGAGCGAAGGGCGACTTACAGCCGCGTCCAGCAAGTCCTGGCCGAGGAGCTTCCCTATGTCAGTCTCTGGCACGAGCTGCGATGGGCAGCGTACAAGACGCGGATCCTTGGGTTTGCTCCATTGCCGGGGGGCGACTTTACCCCTTTAAAGGATGCGTGGCTCGATGACCGATGATAAAACAATTTCGAAATTCGAAATTTTGCCTGCTGTGAACTCTGAACCATGAACCTGCGTGAGCGACAGCGATGACGCGATCCTTAGTGAGACGATTGCTCCTCCTTCTCCCGGTGGTGTGGGGCGTCTCCACGTTGGTCTTCCTCCTGATCCACCTGACCCCGGGAGACCCGGTGGAGGTGATGTTGGGGGAGACCGCCCTCCCTGCGGCGAAGGAGGCACTCCGCCAAAGCCTGCATCTGGACCGGCCGCTTCCTGAGCAGTATCTGCACTTCCTTCAGGGACTTGTGACGGGAGATCTCGGTATGTCTCTCTTCTCCCGAGAGCCGGTTGTCGCCACGATTCTCAAGGCCGTCCCAGCGACCATCGAGCTCGCGGTGGCTGGCCTGCTGGCGGCCATCATCATCGCTCTACCCTTGGGAGTCTTGGCTGCGGTGCGGCGCGACTCCGGCGTCGACCACGGGAGCCGGTTCGTGGCCCTCCTGGGCGTCTCGATTCCCAACTTTGTGCTTGGACCGCTCTTGATCCTCGGCTTTGCGATTGAGCTCAACTGGCTGCCGGTATCGGGTCGTGGCGGTCCTGCCCATCTTCTCCTGCCGGCCCTGACGTTGGGGATGGCCATGGCCGGGATCCTCTCCAGGATGGTGCGGGCGAGCCTGTTGGAGGTCTTGGGCCAGGAGTATGTCCGGGTGGCTAGGGCCAAGGGGCTCTCGGAGGGACGCGTAATCCTCCGTCACGGACTCAAAGCTTCCTTGATTCCCGTCATCACGATCGTGGGGCTTCAGTTTGGGGCGTTACTCGCTGGGACGATCATCACCGAAACTATCTTTGCCTGGCCAGGCTTGGGAAGGCTCACCCTCCAGGCGATCCAGGCCCGGGATTATCCGCTGGTCCAGGGGTGTGTTCTGGCCATTAGTTTTGGGTATGTCCTTGTCAATACCGCGACGGACATGATCTACGCCTACGTGGACCCCCGGGTGCGATATGTATAACAGCTTTCAGCGATCAGCAGTCAGCTACCGCCCCCTCCTTTACCCTCCCCCTTCAAGCGGGAGGGGTGGGGGATGCTGACTGCTATTGATGGTGATGATGCGGATGCGAAAAAGTAAGGCGTGGCACGTGGGGCTTCTGTTGGTCGCGGGCGTGATGCTGTGTGCATTACTCGCACCGATCCTCGCGCCTCATTCTCCCACAGAACAGGTCTTGGCCGAGGGGTTGGAGGGGCCAAGTGTCATGCATCCGTTCGGCCAGGATCGCCTGGGTCGTGACCTCTTCTCTCGGACCTTGTACGGGGGTCGGATCTCCTTCTGGGTGGCCACGGTGGCGATCGGTATCTCGCTGGGGATCGGGCTTTTCGTCGGGGCAGCAGCAGGCTACTTCGGAGGGTGGATGGACGAACTCTTCATGCGTCTCGTGGATATCTTGCAGGCCTTTCCCGGAATTCTCCTCGCCATTGCGTTTGCAGCGATCCTGGGACCGAGCATCACCAATGTCGTGATTGCCCTTTCGCTCATCGGTTGGGTGGGATATGCTCGGCTCACCCGGGGTCAGATCCTGGTGATTCGGGAGATGGAGTTCGTGGCGGCGGCGAAGGCCTTAGGGGGGAAAGACCTGCGGGTGATCCTCCGGCATCTACTGCCCAATATCCTTGGACCCATCCTAGTGGACGCGAGCTTTGGGTTCGCAGCGGTCATCGTCGCCGAGGCAAGCCTGAGCTTCCTCGGGCTGGGCACCCAGCCTCCCACTCCCAGTTGGGGGGCGATGCTCAACGAGGCCAGGCAATATCTCCTCGTGGCTCCCCATCTGACGCTGTTCCCCGGGCTCGCGATCGTGGTGACCGTGATGGGCTTTAACTTCTTAGGGGATGGCCTCAGGGACCTCTGGGATCCGCGGAGCGAGAAAAAGCACTGGAACGGTGGTCGAATGCCCAGGAAGAAAAAACCCGCAAAGAGAAAGAAGAGACCCTCGGTCCGGTTGCCGGTGGCTCCCCCCTCCCGGCCTCATGAGGCGGGGACCGACTATCGGCGGGCGCGGGAGAAAGAGCGACTCCGCCGCGAAGCACAAGAGGATGAAGGAGACGGTAGTGCTTCTGAGGGCTGATTGCTGGCTGCTGATCGCTGATGGCTGACCGCTTTTTTTTTTTTTGGAGGGGGCCATGGCCAAGAGAGGGAATAAGGGGTTGCGCTTTGTGGTGCACGAGCACAAGGCGACCCGTCTCCATTACGATTTCCGGCTGGAGATGGGCGGCGTCCTCAAGTCGTGGGCCATCCCCAAAGGGCCCTCCATGGATCCGGCGGAGAAGCGACTTGCCGTGATGGTGTCGGATCATCCATTGGTCTATGCGGATTATGAAGGGATCATCCCTGAGGGGAGCTATGGCGCGGGACCCGTGGTGGTCTGGGACCAGGGGATGTATGTCCCGCTCGAGGGGGACCCCATGCAAGGGATCAAGGCCGGAAGGCTTGCCTTTACCCTGCAGGGCAAGAGACTGAAAGGCGTTTTTGCCTTGGTCCTGATGAAAGGACGGGGGACGGGGAAGGAATGGCTGTTGATGAAGAAGAAGGACGCTCACGCCGTTTCGCACTGGAAATTGGAAACGGCCCTGACCTCACGAAAGCTCAAAAGTCTCAAGATTAAGATCCCTCCCTGCGACACCGAGTGAAGACGAGGAAAAAAGGCGGGACACGAACACTTGGGAGTCAAGGCGGCAATAGCGAGCGTACGCAGGGGTGGGGGGAGCCATGAAAGTCCGTATCGGAACCTTCAACGCGGAAAATCTCTTTGCGCGTTTTCGGTTCAGAGGAGTGCGTGAGCGATATCGAAAACCTGGCGGCACGTGGGGCTACCGCTATCGCCCTCACCGCCCGGAGGAATTTCGAGACCTGGTGAAAGAAGGCTGGACGGTAGACAAGACCAAGTTCAAACGGTTCAGCCAACAAAACCGTCAGCTCACCGCTCAGGTGGTAAGGGAGCTCAACGCAGACATCCTTGGCCTCCAAGAGATTGAGGGGATGGATATGTTGAAACGGTTCGTCACGGCATTCATGCCCCGGCAAGGCTACACGTACAAAGTGGTCATCGACGGCAATGATCCCCGGCTCATTGACGTGGCGCTGTTGAGCAAGTATCCGCTCGCCTACATTCGCACGCACCAGTTCGAGCGGACACCGGGGGGAAGAAGCTTCGTGTTCTCGCGGGACTGCCTGGAAGTGGGGGTACAGGTGTCACAACACACTATCCTGCCAGTGTTCGTGAATCACTTCAAATCAATGGTTGGCGGGCGGGCGCAGACGATGGCACGGCGAAAGGTACAGGCCGAAGCGGTGGTGAGGATATTGAAGGAGCGGTTTGGGCAGGATCCGGGGAGGGCGCCGTGGGTGGTGCTTGGAGACTTGAACGATTACCTTCCTTCGGCAGGCCTGTCGCCACTCATAGGACAGCTATGGATCGAAAATGTTCTCGAGCGGCTGCCCGAACAGGAGCGGTGGACGCACTACTATGATGGGCGAAGGGAATATAAGCAGCTCGACTACCTCTTACTCTCGAAGGCCTTGGCACGGGGGAACTCGAAGGCGGTCCCGAACATTGAGCGGCGGGGATTGCCCACGCGAGCGACACGACATCCTGGTCCGAGATTTGAGGGGGTGGGTCGGAGAGAACCCAAGGCGTCGGACCACTGTCCGGTCGTGATAGAAATAAAC
>CAYGBT010000009.1:0-9406 GCA_964348275.1 uncultured bacterium | reverse complement strand
TTCATCTCTTTGGCGTAACCCGACACCCTTTCATTGGGAGGACAATGCCATGGCCAAGAAAGCAGCGAAAAAAACAACCAAGGTTAAGATGGATGCCGGGCTTCCCCGTATCGTTGTTCATCACGTGGTAAAAGATACCCGAGAATTAGGTGCAGTTGCCGAAGAGGTGCCGGAGCGCATCAATTGGGCTCAGAGTATTTTGGGGATTCCCAAGGTCTGGCGCGAGACCCAAGGCCTGGGCGTCAAAGTCGCGGTGCTCGATACAGGCATCGACGTTGATCACCCAGACCTCGCCGCCGCGATCGTGGACACGAAGGATTTCACCGGCGACGGTATAGAGGATACCAATGGCCACGGGACCCACTGTGCGGGGGTTGTCGGCGCCCGGTTAAATGACGTGGGATTTGTCGGGGTGGCTCCGAAGGCCAAACTGTTGATCGGCAAGGTCCTCGGGAAGGGCGGTCGAGGCAGCTTCGAGTGGATCGCACGGGGAATCGAGTGGGCTGTTGCGAAGGGAGCCCATATCATCTCGATGTCTCTAGGTGGTCAAGTCTCCACGAATCGGCTATTCACTGCGGTCCACGAAGCCCTGTCCAAGGGACGTTGTGTTGTATGCGCGGCCGGCAACGAGGGTTCGCTGTTTCAGAACAGCATCGGATATCCTGGCCGCTATGGCGGCGTCATCACGGTGGCGTCTCATGACGAAAACGGCAATCCATCGGGATTTTCCTCACGGGGGGGCGAGGTAGACTTCATGTCGCCTGGATCGAATATCTGGTCGACATACAAGAACGGTGGCTATGCGACACTCAGCGGGACCTCGATGGCTACACCCTTTGTTGCCGGTCTGGCGGCGCTCATTATTTCGAAGCACCTCCGTGTCGCCACGAGCAAGACGCCTCTCAAGAACAACGAGGATTTGAAGGAGCACCTGATGAGGATGGCCACGCACCCTGGCCACCACGACAACGCGTCTGGCTATGGTCCGCTCCAGCCGTTCATGTACTTTGGGTAGCCTCCGGCTACGACTTGGAGGCATGACGGATCTAGAAGGAAGTGAGTCGGAATGGAAGGCACGTTCACCCTCGATCATGTCGTCATCCTGGTGGAGGACCTTGGCGCTGCGACGGAGGATTTCGCCGGTCTGGGCTTCACCGTCGTCCAAGGGGGTGAGCATACCAGTCGGGCGAGCCATAACGCACTCATCACCTTTGCCGATGGCAGCTACCTAGAGCTGATTGCGTTCAAACATCGGTCCGTCCGATCGGATCGCACAATCCCAAAGCACGTGCGTGCCCAGGATCTCCGGGCATCGCGGAGTTCGCCGGCCGAGCGCCGCGTACGGCCCTGGGAAACCGTCGGCGAGGGATTGGTGGACTTCGCGCTTTTTCCCGACTCGATCGAAGCCGCGATCGCTGAAGCGCTGCGCCGCGGACTTGCCTTGGAGGGCCCACTCCCCGGTGGGCGTCTACGACCGGACGGACAACAGATTGCTTGGCAGTTTGGCATTCCCGATACGTTCGACGTTCCCTTCTTATGCGCCGATGTGTCGCCGAGGCCCTTGCGTGTGCCTGGTGGCGCTGCCTGCCAGCATGCAAATGAGGTGACAGGAATCGCGGACATTCTGGTCCTGGTGATGGATCTTGACACGAGTGTTGCCCGGTATCGTGCGCTCCTTGGCACGGAGCCCGTGCAAGGCCCTGCCGTCCCTTGGCCAGACACGCGAACTGTTGATTTTTACCTCGGTTCTACAACTGTCTCCCTGACTGAGCCACACGAGAGAAGCGATCCTCTTTTCGATCATCGAGAGAGATACGGCGAGGGACCCTATGCCCTGAAGCTCTGTACCACGGACAAGGCAAGAGTGGGAATGCTTGATCCGAGTCGGACCCACGGCGCGCGGATCGAGATCGTGTTCGCGTGAGGTAATTCGGGACACGCCTGCGCCTCCCAGAAGAAGCAAAAATAGCACGACAAGGTGAGTACTGATGGCCCGTAAAAAACCCCAATGGGTTGGACGAGAAAGAACCCCGGTGTATCCGGCCCTGGATGTGATTGTGGATTTCATATTCGAGGATGGGTTGTTCTTTATTTCGATAAAGAACATTGGGGGGAAACCGGTCTTTAAGGTCTCGGTCAAATTTGACAAGAAGATTGTTGGAATGGAAGGAACGAAGGACATTTCGGCCCTTCCTCTTTTCCGTAATATCGAGTTCCTGGCGCCCCAGCGAGAGATCGTGACCTTTTTAGACAGGAGTGCGTCGTATTTCAAGAGGGACGGACCGACGAAGATTTCGACACGAATCTCGTACCTGGACCCATCTGGGAAACGACGCGCAAGCACCATCAAGCACGACTTGGAGATATACAAAGAGATCGGATACGTCAAAAGAGGTGAAAAGAAAGCAGCAGGTCCTTTCGGCGCAGAGGAACCTTGCTGAGAGATCGTTCGGTGAGAAGAAAGGGGTGAGACGGATGCCAAACGGAGAAAGAGATGACCCGTACCCGAACTCGAACTTCCTCGTGGAGATCGATGGCATTGCCGTGGCGGGATTCAGTGAGGTCATTGCCCCAGCAGCCTCAGTCACCGTGATCGAGTACCGGGAAGGGGGTGAGGTAGGGGCGGTTCGGAAGATTCCGGGACTGGTGAAGTATAGCAATATCATCCTGACACGGGGGGTCACAGAATCCACGGAACTTTACGATTGGTGGCGAAGTGTCGAGACGGGGAATATCCAACGCAGGAACATGTCTATCGTTTTTCTGAATCAGCGACGGGAGGAAGTGGTCCGCTGGAACATTCGAGAAGCTTGGCCTACGCGATACCAGGCCTTTTCGGATCTGAACGCGAAGGGGGATGACGTCGTTATCGAGACGGTGGAGATCGCCCATGAAGGGATTGAACGAGGATAGCGAATGGGGGAGGTGACGTGACCATCCAACAGTTTTTTCGGTCTCTAGGGGAAAACCTGCAAAAATGTGGAGGGGTCAAGACAGTGTACGGAGAGCCCTCGGTGGTTCAGGGCAAGACGATCATTCCTGTGTCCCGCGTTGCATATGGCTTCGGCGGCGGTTCCCGGGCTAAAAAGAAGGGGAAAAGTGCCGAGCAGAAGGAGGGAGATGAAAGTGGCGGAGGCGGGGGATTTTCGGCCAGCCCCGTCGGTGTCGTCGAGATAACCAAGGAAGACACGAAGTTCGTCTCTATTGGGGAAGAAAGGCGATTGGCCTGGACCCTGATCGCCGGACTGTTCCTGGGGATTTGGCTGGGGAAAAGGCGGTCCAGGACATAGGTAGCAGATTCGCTGGAACCCCGAAAATTTACGAGTTGGCAGGGCTACTGCCGACGGATAGACTGTCATGTCTAGCCCTATTCCTTGACCAGCTCTCCGGGGGATCTCCGGTGGCCTTCAAGGTTGCCAATCGCGCCATACACAAGTCTCTTCTTCCAGGAGCCCTGGCCCTCGGCCTGCTCCAAGGCTGCGTTACCTTGGTCACCGTAGGGCCCGACTATACGCCCCCCGAAACGGAAGTGCCGGATGCGTGGCATCAGGCCGCAACGGAAGGCCTTGCAGAAGGCGAGGCGAACCTGCAAACCTGGTGGGGCACGCTCAACGACCCCGTGCTCATCGGTCTCATCGAAAGGGCAGGACAGGGCAACCTCGACCTGAAAGAGGCGGTTGCGCGGATTCGAGAAGCGCGCGCCCGGCTCGGGATCGCGTCAGGGGAGCAGTTCCCGGATATCGACGGCCAAGGTTTGTTCGAGCGGAGTCGCGTGAGCAAGGGGGTCGCAGATGCCGTTCCTCCACCTCAGGACAGAACCGACAACTTTTACAGCATCGGCCTCGACTCGTCTTGGGAGATTGACTTCTGGGGGAGGATTAAGCGCGCCGTCGAATCGGCGGACGCCAGCCTGAAGGCTTCCATTGAAGATTACCGGGACGTAGTGGTCGTGCTCCTTGCCGACGTCGCCTCGAACTACGTCGAAGTCCGTGCGCTTCAGGCTCGCATCCGGACCGCCCGGGGCAATGTGGAGATCCAGCGGAGAACACTGCAGCTGACCAAGGATCGCCTGGAAGCCGGGATCGCGCCGGAGCTTGATGTCCGCCAAGCCGAATTAAACCTCGCAACCACGGAATCCGTGATCCCGACGTTGCAGATCCTCCTGGTTCAAGCCATCAATCGTCTGGGCGTCCTCCTCGGCGAACCCCCCAGCACGCTTCACGCAGAATTGGCCCAACCGGCACCCATTCCCAAGCCGCGGGAGGAGGTCACCGTTGGTCTTCCCGCTGACCTGTTGCGGCAACGACCCGATATCCGCCGGGCAGAGCGTGCGCTGGCCGCTCAGACGGCGCAGATTGGGGTGGCGACCGCGGATCTCTATCCGCGGTTTTCCCTCTTGGGCACGTTCGCGCTCGAAGCGGTCGATGGCGTCAAATTCTTCGACCGTGGGAACCAGGCATACGGATTCGGGCCTGCGTTCCGCTGGAATATCTTTGACGGGGGTCGTATTCACAATAACATCAAAGCGCAGGACGCCCTCACAGAACAAGCCCTCGTTCGGTATGAAAACACCGTGCTCCGGGCCCTTGAAGATGTCGAAAACTCTATGGTTGCTTACGTGCAAGAGCGCGATCGCCGGGAGGCCCTGGCGCGCTCGGTCGCAGCCGCAGAACGGTCTGTGGAGATCGTTGAACAAGCCTACATCATAGGACTGACCGACTTCCAGAATGTCCTCGACACGCAGCGATCATTGTTTGAACAGCAAGACGCCCTCGCGGAAAGCGAAGGCGATGTGACACAAAATCTCATCAGGATCTATAAAGCGTTGGGTGGCGGATGGGCGCCATAATCTGTGTAGTATGCTGTCGTAAATAGAGACTGGCGAGGGGATGAATCGTGATCTCACACTCAGGTAGGCGTTGGTTGCTTTCTGGACGGAGATTCGTCGCTCTTGGGTTACTCCCGACATGGTTGTTGGTCGGGTGTGGTTGGGAGGAAGAGACTGCCAAGATAACTGTTCGTCCGGTGAAGGCGATCAAGGTGGGTGAACTGACCCGCTTCACCGGGCGTTCGTTTCCGGGCCGGGCAGAGGCCACTGAGGAGGTGAATCTCGCCTTCGAGGTGGATGGCATCATGATTCGACGTGTGGTCAACAAGGGTGACGAGGTGAAGAGGGGCCAACTGCTGGCCCGGCTGGATCCCCGCGATTTCCAAAATGCCCTAGATGCGGCGAAGGCGGAGCGGGATCGGGCCCAGGCCTTTCGCGACCGCATCGCGCAAGCTGTCAGGACCGGCGCCGCTTCACAGCAGGATCTCACCGACGCCAAGGCGAGGTTGGATGTCGCGCAAGCACAGGTGAATATCAAGGCCAAGGCTTTGGATGACGCCCGTATTTTTGCCCCATATGATGGGATCGTGGCCGCGACGTACGTCGAGAACTTCCAGAGAGTCCGGGCCAAACAGAAGATCCTCCGCCTGCTCGACATCTCGAAAATCGAGATGACGTTGGACATTCCCGAAAGCCTGATCTCCAACGCGCGCTACGTGAAGAAAGTGTTCGTTCTCTTTGACGCGTTTCCGGATCGGAAGATCCCGGCAAAGATCAAGGAGATAGGCACCGAGGCGTCCGAGACAACCCGAACGTATCCCGTGACGATCATCATGGATCAACCGGGGGATATTAAGATCTTGCCCGGCATGGCCGGGAAGGCATGGGGGGAAGGCCGGTTGCCAAGCGATATCGACGAGGCGGGAATCGAGGTTCCCGTGTCCGCCACATTCTCACCTGATGAGTCGGGCAAGACCTACGTCTGGGTCATCGACGAACAGACAAAGATGGTGCAGAAGCGAGAGGTGATGACCGGAAAGGTCACCGACCGCGGGATAATAATCCGGGGCGGGCTCCAACCCGGTGAGTGGGTAGCGACCGCCGGCGTCCACTATCTGCGCGAAGGTCAGCAGGTTCGGATCCTGGATGAGGCATCACAGGAGGCAAAAAAGTGAGCCTCGCCCGGTTTGCCATCGAGAAAAGAGTGGTCACGTATTTCGCCGTGTTCCTCCTGTTCGTGGCCGGGATAGCCAGCTTCTTCAGCCTCGGCCAACTCGAGGATCCGGAGTTCACCGTTAAGACAGCAGTGGTCGCGACCGCCTACCCGGGTGCCAGCCCGGAAGAGGTTGAACTCGAGGTGACGGACCGCATCGAGCTCGCCCTTCAGGAAATGAAGCAGCTCGACTACTTGGAGTCTTTTTCGCGCGCCGGTTTTTCCCTGATTAAAGTGAACATCAAGCCCGAGTATTGGTCTGACCAGTTGCCGCAAGTATGGGACGAACTCCGCAGAAAGATCCGCGACATTGAAACGACACTGCCCCCCGCTGCTGGAAGGCCGGTGGTGGCGGACGACTACGGAGACGTTTTCGGGTTGCTGTTGGCAGTCACCGGTGACGGGTACACCTATGCAGAGCTGGAAGAGTATGCCAAGGATCTCAAGAAAGAGCTCAGCCTGGTGGAAGGGGTGGCACGGGTCGAACTCTGGGGCGTTCAGGACAAGGTAATTTACCTTGATGTTTCGGAAAAGCAGCTGTCCCAGCTCGGATTGACCGACGAAAACATCGAGACGACCTTGCGCCAGCAGAACATGGTAGTCGACGCAGGGAGCGTGGATGTCCAGGACAAGCGGTTTCGCATTGCGCCAACGGGTGAGTTTGCGTCCCCCGGTGACATCGCAGATTTGACTATCCGTCCCTCGTTACTGGACGTGCTCCAAAATCTGACACGCCTTCAGGAACCTCGATCGGCAGAGCTCATCCGGATCAGAGACATCGGGACGGTCCGCCGCGGGCATCGCGACCCCCCCAGTATGCTGATGCGATACAACGGTGCGCCTGCCCTGGGAATCTCCATCACCAATATCTCGGGCGTCAACGTTGTTGAAATGGGCCGGGCGGTCGACGCGCGGTTGAATGAGCTGCTTCAAGAACTGCCCGTAGGCATTGAGGTCCACCGCGTTCACTGGCAGTCTAACGTGGTTGCCGACGCCGTGAATGGATTTCTCATCAATTTCGCAGAGGCGGTCGGCATAGTCCTCATCGTACTAACCCTGGCCATGGGCTGGCGCATGGGAGTGATCATCGGTACGGCGCTGATCCTTACGATCCTGGGCACCTTCGCCTTCATGGCGGTTTTCGGTATCGATCTACAACGCATGTCGCTCGGGGCGCTGGTCATTGCCCTCGGCATGATGGTGGATAACGCCATCGTGGTGGCGGACGGAATGCTGGTCCGGCTGGAGCGTGGAATGGACCGGACACAGGCCGCCATCGAGTCGACATCGCAGCCGGCCTGGCCCCTGCTGGGCGCGACCGTGGTGGCGGTGATGGCCTTTTATCCGATCTTCGCCTCCGTGGAGGGCGCGGGCGAATATTGCCGCACGCTCTTCACCGTGGTAGCCATCTCGCTGCTTTTGAGCTGGGTACTCTCCATGACGGTCACGCCACTCCAGTGTATCGACATGCTGCCGACGCCCAAGGAGGACAGTGAGGCGGACCCGTACGGAGGGCGTTTCTATCAGCGATTCAGAGGCATTCTGGAGCGGGCGATTCGTGCCCGAGTACTCTTTATGAGCGGCATGGTGGCCCTCCTCGTGGTCTCGATCCTGGGCTTCGGTTATGTTAAACAGCTATTCTTCCCCGATTCCTCCATGCCGAAATTCATGATCGATTACTGGGCGCCGCAGGGGACGCGGATTCAGCAGGTCGGGGCCGACCTCAAAAAGGCCGAGGCGAAGCTGCTTGCGGACAACAGAATCGAAAGTGTCAGCGCCTTTATCGGCGCAGGCCCCCCGCGTTTTTACCTACCCGTGGACCCGGAATCCCCAAACGAATCGTATGGGCAGCTCATCGTCAACGTGCATGATTTCAGAGACGTGGACGCATTGATTTCGGAGCTGGCTCCCTGGTTCCAAGAAAATTATCCCCAGGCCTTGGTCCCCATCCGCAAGTATGGCGTCGGGCCAAGCGAGACCTGGAAATTCGAAGTCCGGTTTAGCGGACCGGCGGTGGCGGACCGCGGTGTGCTTCGGTCGATTGCGGAACGGGGCGTGGCGATTCTGGAGGCCAGCCCGCTGGCCGGTCTGGTCCAAACCGATTGGCGGCAGCGCGTGCAGAAGGTGGTACCCGAGTACAATCAAGAGCGTGCCCGCTGGGCTGCCGTCTCGCGTGAAGACATCGCGAGAGCAACGAAGCGGGCATTTGATGGTCGGACGGTGGGCCTGTACCGGGAAGGGGACGATCTAATTCCCATTGTCCTGCGGCACGTGGAAGAAGAGCGCCAGAACGTCGGCGCTCTGGACGTCCTGCAGGTGCAGCCGGCGGTGTCTACCAACACGGTCCCCCTGTCCCAGGTGACCGATGCGGTTCGCCCGGAGTGGGAAGATCCCTTCATCTGGCGGCGGGACCGTCGTAGGACGATCACGGTGCAATCCAATCCAATCCCCGGCGTCACCTTGCCCACCCTGCGTGCCAGTGTCCTTGAAGGGTTCGAGGCGATCGAACTCCCTCCTGGTTATACCATGGAGTGGGGCGGCGAGTATGAATCTTCAAGAGACTCGCAGGCATCGTTGGTCCCCGGAATCATTCCCGCGATCACCATAATGGCCCTCATCATCGTTGCGTTGTTCAACGCGTTTCGGCCGCCGTTGATAATTGTCTTGACCATCCCCTTCGCCGTCATCGGCATTACGGCAGGGCTCCTCACCTTTGATGTGCCATTTGGGTTTCTGGCGCTGCTCGGCGCCATGAGCCTCTCAGGCATGATGATCAAGAATGCCATCGTCCTGCTTGATGAGGTCAACCTGAATCTCGCGGCGGGAAGGAGCCCTTATCAATCGGTGATAGACTCCGCGATTTCTCGTCTGCGGCCGGTGGCGTTGGCCGCGGCCACCACGGTCCTCGGCGTGATTCCACTCCTGCAAGACGTTTTCTGGATCGGCATGGCCGTGACCATCATGGCAGGACTAACGTTCGGAACTGTACTCACCATGGTCGTCGTGCCGGTGCTCTACACGACCCTGTACCGGATTCCGCCACCCCAACCTCAAACGTAAGCGTATTCGGATTACATATGATTCTCCGAAGAACAGATTTATTGTCCAACCGATACTAGTCTGCGTCTTTCGCTGATTCGAATGCGAGGTGTTGCGTGGTTCCGGTTTGGATCGCCGTCACGTGCATCCTTGGGTTCGCCGGGGGAAATCAAAGGGAAATCAAAGTGGTCAGACTCGATTGGAAGGCAAAAATCAAAGTACTCTGACCCCTTTGATTGTTTTTCCAGCTCTTACAGTTCTGGCAGCCTGGCTTGTGGAATAGATAAGAACGGGAGGGAGGAGTGGAACATCCCGATTTATTGTTG
>CAYGBT010000008.1:0-94397 GCA_964348275.1 uncultured bacterium | reverse complement strand
GCAGGGTTTCCTCATCCACGGGGAAGAAGCCCATGGTGGCGCCGTACTCGGGTGCCATGTTGGCGACCGTGGCCCGGTCAGGGAGGGTCATTTGGGAGAGACCGCTTCCATAAAACTCAACAAACTTATCCACCACCCCCTTCTTCCTGAGCATCTGGGTCACCGTGAGGACTAAGTCCGTGGCCGTCACTCCTTCGGGCAGCCGTCCGTGAAGCTTGAAGCCTACCACCTGTGGAGTAAGGAAATAGAGCGGCTGACCCAGCATGACCGCCTCAGCCTCGATGCCTCCTACACCCCAGCCGAGCACGCCGAGTCCGTTGATCATCGTGGTGTGAGAGTCGGTGCCCACCAGCGTGTCGGGGAAAAGCAGCAGGTCCTCAGCTTGCTTACGGGCCAGCACGACCTTGGCCAAAAATTCCAGGTTGACCTGATGCACGATGCCGGTGGCGGGCGGAACAACCCGGAAATTGTCAAAGGCCTTTTGGCCCCAGCGGAGAAACTCATACCGTTCGCGGTTCCGCTCGAACTCGATTTCCGCGTTCCGCTCGAGGGCGTCTGGCGACCCAAAGAAGTCCACCTGCACCGAGTGGTCGATCACCAGGTCGACCGGGACGGCGGGATTGATTTTGGCGGGATTGCCTCCCAACCGTTTCATCGCCGAGCGCATGGCAGCAAGGTCCACCACGGCCGGCACTCCGGTGAAGTCCTGGAGAACCACGCGGGCTGGTTTGAACGGCACCTCACGATTGTCGTGCTTTGCCGCCTGCCAGCTCGCCAGGGCAACCACATCCTCTTCGCTGATCAGTGCTCCGTCGCAATTCCGCAACACCGCTTCCAGCAACACCTTGATCGAGAAAGGAAGCCGCGAGGTCGATCCCAGGCCTGCCTTTTCCAAGGTATCGAGACGATAGATAATGGCGGGACCGCTGTCGGTGTCGAACGAGGCGCGTGCGGCTCGTGAGCCCTTGCTCTTCTTGGCCATCGTCTGTCTCCCCTGTGACAAATAGACTGTACCGGTTGATGCACCTGTTGTTCTATCGCATCTGGTGCGCTGTGGTGAACCTGATGAGGTCGAAAATCAGCAGAATAACGCTCGTTTGAGGAAAATAGCAAACGCCCGAGGAAGAGGGCCCCCGGGCGTCCCGAAGTACTGCTTACACTCAGGCTGACCGGTGAGCCGGAGGCGCGGTCAGGCCCTCCCACTTGACATCATTATAATAGTCAAGAAAGGCCCAACTGTCAAGGACTTACGCAAAGTGGGGTTGTGAAACGAGGGAATGGCAGAGAGGCGTGGAGGGGATATCGTTGCCTATTTCAGTGGTCCTTTCAACAGTCGAATATCGTCAATCCAGGCCGTACCGGTCCCGTTGATGACCAGGTTCAGTTTAATATTGTCCGGATTCTCTCCCTGTTTGAGAAAGAACGGAGTCTCTTCAGTTGTCCAGTCCGTGGTTCCGCTGAGAGGCGTCTGAAGTCCGCGCGAAAAGAATTCCCCTTGTCCGGGGAAATGACACCACATCTCGAGGTATACCTGGCCATTCACCCCTTCGGTGCGAAGCTTCGCCTGGTAAATGAGTCGGGCGTTTTCGATGTCCACGTCGCCCACTTCGAATAAGCGCACGACAGTCGGCTGCGTGGCGTCGATTCGAAGGGAACCGCCTCCATCACTTGAAATCTGTCGGTCAAGCTGGACATTCGACTGAGTGATGATCCCTTCCAGGTCATTGATGGGAAAATGTTTCAGCTCGGCAGCTGGCGTGGATGGCGGAGAGCAGCCCGCAGCAAAAAGGGTCGCCGCACCGAAGATGAATAAACCGAGACACCGTATCCCCATAGCTTTATCCCCCATATCTTGTTGTCCTTGTCGGTTGAAGACGGCTGTGGCAGCTTTCGCAATGAGCAATATCTGTGCCACGAATTTTCATCGTTCACATCAATCGTCACCATACTCCCAAGGGTGGATGCCCCGCCCCCCCAGCGCGCATCGGTCGGTTCGTGGGCGAGGGAGGCAACGGTTCCTGTCCCTTTTCTGTTGGATTGTTCCGGTCCCTATGGCACAGTCTTCGTATGCACTTCGCGTTTCGGAAAATGAAGCGACAGCGATCTGCGTGGTGTTCCCTCATGCTGACGGCGGTCCTGGGAGTATCATGGCCCCTGCCCGCGTATCCCTGGAGCGGAGGGGCGCATGTCCTCATCAACCGGGCGGCCTGTACCACCCTGCCCGAGCCGCTCCGGCGCTTCTTCATGCGACACCAGGCCTTCATCGGCGAGCACGGCAAGGAACCCGATACGGTCGGCACGGATCAGGAGAAGGAAGCGGAGCGGATCCGCCACTGGTTCGACTTAGACGAGCTGGATCGCTTTCCCTTTCACGAAATTCCCCGGGACCGTGAGAAAGCCCTGGCAAAATATGGCCGAAAGCGGCTGGAAGGGGCCGGCCTCTTGCCGTGGCGGACCGGTGAGCTCTATCGGGACCTGGTAGAGGCCATGCGCGCCTCGGACTGGAAGCGCGTGCCGCGAATCGCGGCGCATCTGGGCCACTATGTGGCGGATGGGCACCAACCGCTTCACACCACGACCAATCACGATGGCCAGCTAACCGGGAATCGCGGAATCCACACGCGCTTTGAGGACGAAATGATTCGCCGGCACATCGCGCAATATGAGGATCTGGCCGCGTTCACTCAACCGGCTCAGCGGGCTACCGATCCGATGGCCTTCACCTTCGACTACCTCATTGACAGTTATATTTGGGTGGACAACCTCCTGCGCGCCGACACCTTGGCGAGCCAGGGAGTGCCCGGCTATGGCGACGCCTACTACGCGGCCTTGCATGTCTTTGCCGGTAAGCTGGCCAAGCTCAGCATGGCGCAGGCGGCCACGGATCTCGGAAGCCTGTGGTATAGCGCCTGGATCGAGGCCGGCCGGCCCGAGATTCCCTAAACTAGTTCACGGTTCATGGTTCACAGTTCACGGTCCGAAGTCCGATGTCCGAAGTCTCTGGTTGGTGATTGGTGGTTGGTAACTGGTGATGGGTGGCTAGGAAGCCGGGAACCTGGGAAGCTCAGAGTCTTTGCTGACAGCTGGTTGCTGCCTGCTACCACAAGGGAGCAGTAAGATGCCTGGTCGCAAGAGAGGGCCGACGCCGCGGGCAAAGCGGCAGGTTCGGCGGGGTCGGCGCCATCGGCGCTCGGGAGCTCGGAGACGAATCACGGTCTTTCTGAGTGCCCCATTAGTGAAGAAAGTGAGTCGCCTCCTCGTCATGGAGGAACGGAGCCTCGAAGCCTGTCTTGAAGAAGCGTTGGACGAGTGGCTCAGGCGTCGTCTCCCGGCAGCGGAATTCGAAAAGCCGGGGAGTTGACGTGGTGACCGTCTCCCTGTATGCTTTCGATCCGATCTGCCGGTGGAAGGTGAGTTGCCCCCCTCAGTTTGGCTTGTCATGACCGAATCTTTTCGAAAGCGGGGACCGCAGTTCTGGGGATTCTGCCTGGGGATGAGCTGGGTGGTCCTCATGACGGTCGTGTTCGGTTTCATGGTCTCGGGGTATTTGGAGATTTTTGGGATCATGGGGGCCCTCTTTGCCGTCTCATTGGTCCCCCTCTCCGCTCCGGCGTATCCCTTCGTTTCCTGGTACTACATCGGAACCTTCCCTTGGCTCTGGGTTCTCGGCCTCCTGATCGCGTTCATTGCCGGTCGCATCATCCTCGCGGAATAGGCCTGAGCGCATCCTACCGGGCAACAACTCCTTGACACGACTGGACTCGGCGTCTATACTCGGCCAAAAGAACTCCCCTTTCTTCCGAAAAATCCCTCGTCAATAAACGGAGCAGGATCATGGCTGGTTTGGCAACAGAAGGCAAGGGTCAAAACTACATCGGTGGCCTATGGGTTGATGCCGCGAGCCGCCGCACTTTTCCGGTCCATAACCCCGCGACCGGTGAGACGCTCACGGAGATCGCCGATGCGGGACCTCAGGATGCCGCCCAAGCCGTCGAAGCGGCCTATGGAGCCTTCCCGGAATGGTCAACGTTGGCCGCCCCCCAGCGGGCCAAGCTCCTCTTCAAGGCGAGAGACCTCATGCTCGAGCGAAAAGAGGCCTTGGCTCGGCTCCTGACGTCCGAGCAGGGCAAGCCGCTGTTCGAGTCGCGAGGAGAGATCGAGTATTCCGCCGGATTTGTCACGTGGTATGCCGAGGAGAGCAAGCGAGTCTACGGCGAGACCATTCCCTCTTCGGTGGCGCACAAGCGTCTCATGGTCGTCAAGCAGCCGGTGGGGGTGGTGGCGGCCATAACGCCCTGGAATTTCCCTGCCGCCATGGTATTGCGAAAGATTGCGCCGGCCCTGGCGGCGGGATGTACGGTGGTGCTCAAACCGGCCGAGCAGACCCCTCTCACCGCGATTGCCCTGTTCAAAATCTTTGAAGAGGCGGGTTTCCCGGCGGGCGTAGTTAATCTCATCACCACGCTGGACCCGGGCGGGGTGGGGCGAGAGTTCTTAGAGAACCCGCTGGTCCGGATGATCACGTTTACCGGCTCGACTGAAGTCGGGAAGCTTCTGATGCGGGGCTCGGCGGATCACGTCAAGCGGGTCTCGTTAGAGTTGGGGGGGCACGCCCCCTTCATCGTCTTCGAGGATGCCGATGTGGACAAGGCCGTGGTCGGAGCGGTGGCCTCGAAGTTCCGGAACATGGGGCAAACTTGTATCTGTGCCAACCGCATTTACGTCCACGAATCGATTCTCGAGCCGTTCGCGGCCAAGCTCGTCGAGCGGGTGAAGCAGTTGAAGGTGGGAAACGGCCTGGAAGAGGGCGTACATGTCGGCCCATTGATTGACGAGCAAGGGTTCAAGAAGGTCTGCACCCACGTCGAGGACGCCGTTGCCGGGGGTGCCAAGGTCCTCACGGGTGGTAAGCCGCGAACCGAGGCGGAGTTCGCCCGAGGGCGCTTCTTTGAACCGACCGTCCTCACCGATGTCAGGAAGGGGATGCGAATTCTGGAAGAGGAAACCTTTGGCCCGGTGGCTCCCCTGATCCCTTTTCGGGATGAAGCCGAGGCGATTCACGCCGCCAACGACACACGCTACGGTCTCGCAGCTTACTTCTATAGCCAGAATGTGAGCCGCTGCATCCGGGTAGCGGAGCAGCTGGAGTACGGAATCATCGGGGTCAACGATGGCAGTCCCTCGGTTCCTCAAGCCCCGTTTGGAGGATTTAAAGAGAGTGGGGTCGGCCGAGAAGGAGGCCGGGAGGGGATCGAGGAGTTTCTCGAGGTCAAGTTTATCTCCCTGGGCCTCTAGTGCCGTTCCAACTTGATACGCCGAATTTGAGGCTCAGGACTTCTTCCAACAGTCGGGAGCGTGTGCAGCGAAAAGTTGGCAGAGAATAGTCGGAACGGTTCTAGGGGTTCGGGTTCACGGAGGAAGATATGGGCGTCTTGGAAGGGAAGATCGAGCCAGGCCTCGTCACCACCTCGCTGGACTGGCTTTTTAATTGGGCCCGCAAGTCGTCCCCCTGGCCGATGACCTTCGGGTTGGCGTGCTGTGCGATCGAGATGATGGCGACCGGGGCCTCCCGGTTTGATCTGGACCGGCTGGGGGCCGGGGTCTTCCGCCCCTCACCGAGGCAATCTGATGTCATGATCGTGGCCGGGACGGTGACGGAGAAGATGGCGCCCAGGATCAAGACGCTATACGAGCAGATGCCTGAGCCGAAGTGGGTCATCGCGATGGGCGCCTGTGCTATTTCCGGGGGTCCCTTTTATTATGACGCCTACCACGTGGTCAAGGGGGTAGATTTAGTCGTTCCGGTGGACGTCTACGTTCCCGGCTGTCCCCCGCGACCGGAGGCTCTTATCTACGGTGTACTGAAGTTGCAGGAAAAGATCGAGCGGCAGACGATCGCCAAGAGGACGGCGAAACCCATAGAGCAGGCAGTTGCCTCCCCGTCGTAGCCCATAAGATAGTTCACAGTTCAGGGTTCAGAGTTCATAGCAAATGCAAAACGTTCCAGTGATGCGTCGGTTCCATGAACCATGGACTGTGAACCATGAACGCTAAAGGGACACCGATGCCTCACCAACAGGTTACTGGCATAGATCGGTTGGGCGGGCCGACAGGCGGCGTCTCCGACAATCTGGGCCGACCGCTTTGCGATCTCCGGATCTCGGTGACGGACCGCTGCAACTTCCGCTGTGTCTACTGCATGCCGAAGGAGGTGTTTGGCCGCGATTATCCCTTCTTCGAGCGCGACGAACTCCTGACGTTCGAGGAGATCACTCGGCTTGCCAGGCTCTTCCAAGAGCATGGGGTGAGGAAGCTCCGCCTGACGGGGGGAGAACCGCTGTTGCGGCGGAATCTCGACCGGTTGGTTGCGATGCTCGCGCACCTGCCGGATCTCGACCTCACCTTGACCACGAACGGGGTGCTGCTGGCCCAACAGGCCGAGGCACTCAAGGCCGCCGGGCTGTACCGAATCACGGTGAGTCTGGATGCGCTGGACAACGCCGTCTTCCAAGCGATCAACGACGTGGGCATCCGTGTGGAACAGGTTTTGGAGGGGATTACCACGGCTGCCGCGGCAGGACTCAAACCAGTCAAGATTAACATGGTGGTCAAGCGCGGGCTCAATGAAGAGAACATCCTTCCCATGGCTCGGTTCTTCCGGGGGTCAGGACACATTCTACGCTTCATCGAATACATGGACGTTGGGGCAACCAACGGCTGGCGATTGGATGATGTCGTTCCGGCCCGCGAGATCCTTGCCCGCATCCACGCCGAGATGCCGCTGGAGCCGGTCGAGCCCAACTATCAGGGCGAAGTCTCCCAGCGCTGGCGCTATCGAGATGGGGGGGGCGAGATCGGGATCATTGCCTCGGTGACACAACCGTTCTGCGGCGACTGCACCCGGGCGCGTCTCTCTGCCGAGGGGAAACTGTACACGTGTCTGTTCGCCACTGAAGGTTATGACCTGAGGGCACTGCTCCGGGGGGGGGCCGCGGATACCGAGATCAGCACCGCCATCACTCGGGCCTGGAGAGCGCGTACGGACCGCTACTCCGAAATCCGCTCAGCCGAGACGCTCGGGCTCAAGAAGATCGAGATGTCCTACATCGGAGGGTGAGGGATGATGAGGGAACGGGCCCAGGCCGCACCCGTCACCCCCGGGCCGTCTCAGTTATAGCCGTGCCAGAACAGGCAGACGTCTGCATCATCGGGGGAGGCGTCATCGGCTGTAGCATTGCCTACCATCTGGCGCGAAATTCCCGCCTCAGGATTACTCTTCTCGAACAGGGACATCTCGGAGGTGGATCCACCGGCCGGGCAGTCGGCGGCGTTCGGCGCCAGTTCTTCACCGAGATCCATATTCGACTCTCCATTGAAAGCGTGAAGATGTTTCAGGGCTTCCGGGAGGAGACGGGGTGGGACCCCGACTTCCGGGAGACGGGATGTCTCTTTCTTCTGAGTACCGAGGAGGAGCGAACGCGGTTTCGGAAGGCGGTAGAGATGCAGAGACGGCTCGGGGTGTCGGTGGACGTGCTGACTCCCGCCGAGATCCAGCGTCTCACACCCTGCCTAAAGGTCGACGATCTGCTTGAAGGGACCTATACCCCGGGAGACGGATACGCGTCCCCCCTCCAAGTGGTCTGGGGCTATGCCGAGAGGGCGGTCGACCTCGGCGTCCACATTCGTGAACGGTGTGAGGTCACCGGAGTGAGGGTTCGGGGTGGGCGGGTACATGGGATCGAGAGTCGCAACGGCGATATTGCCGCACCGGTGGTCATCAATGCCGCCGGGCCCTATGCGCATTTGGTCGGGCAGATGGCCGGAGTCGAGGTCCCAGTCACGGCGTGGAGGCGTCAACTGTTTGTCACCGCGCCGGTTCCCGATCTTGACCGGGAGGTTCCGGTGACGATCGACGTTCAACGGGATTGGTACTTCCGGCGAGAAGAGGGAGGTGCCCTTATCCCGGCCTCCACCGATCGCCGGCCAAGTTACAGCACCGCCGTAGACTGGGAGATTGTACCGGAGGTCTCTGCGATGGCCGTTCACCGAATTCCCGCCTTGGCGCATGTGGAGATTGTCCGGGGGTGGGCAGGCCTTTATGACATTTCCCCAGATAACCACCCAATCCTCGGCGAGAGTGAGGCCGCGGGATTCTATCTGGCGTGCGGGTTTACTGGCCACGGCTTTATGCACGGGCCGGTGGCCGGAAAGCTGATGGCCGAATTGATTCTGGACGGTCGAACTACAGAGATCGACATTGCTGCACTCTCACCCCAGAGATTCCGCGAGGCACAGTTGATTGACGAGCTGTTAACGATGCACGGCGTGGTAAGGACCGACGACCGCCAGCGAAGAGCTCGGAGGGACCTTCCTCGGCGGCGCCATAATTCTCCGGCGACTTGATGCGAAGAGGCGACGTTACGCATGCTTAGGCCTTGTGGTGTGCCGATGCGGGCCCCCCCCGCCTTCGCTGCGCTCCGCCGGCGGGACCCCGGCCCGACGCAAGCCAGATGTCGCCAGCCTCGGAAGAAACCCCCTCCTCGCTCCTCGCGACATCGGACTTTGGACGTCGCACTGTGAACCGTGAACTGTGAATTCTGAACCATTATGAGCGAAGCGCTTCTCATTATCGCGGCCAGTGAGAGGGATGCGGACCTGTATTATGCTACCCGCTTCCTGGCCCCCGATCCGTTCCCCTTTTTTCAGGTGGGGGGAGAACGAATCATTCTGGTCAGCGACTTGGAACTTGGCCGGGCGAGGAGTCAGGCAGCGGTAGAGACGATCCTCCCTCTTCAAAGGTATGAGGACCGAGTAAAGTGCCGCGTCACGCAACCCACCCTGCTCGACGCCGTCGATGAGGCGCTCAAGGAGCGAGAGATTCAGCACCTGCTCGTCCCGGGGAGCTTTCCTGTTGAGTACGCGGACAAGTTGCGGGCCAGGGGATATGAGGTCGGGGTGAAGGAGGGGACATTTTTCGAAGAACGCCTGGTCAAGTCTGAGACCGAAGTCGCGTGGATTGCCGAGACGCTACGTCTGGCTGAAGAAGCAATGGACGTAGCTATTCAAGCCATTCGCGAAGCCGAGATCCGGGGAACCGAGCTGTACCGAGCGGGTGAACGCCTGACCTCGGAGAGGGTGAGGGGACTGATCCACCACGCCCTGCTCGACTGCGACTGCGTGGCCGACCGCACGATCGTGGCCGGCGGCGAGCAGGGAAGTGATCCACATCACGAAGGGGTGGGACCCCTGATGGCGCATCAACCTATCGTAATCGATATCTTTCCCCGCTCGAGCCGGACCCGCTACTTTGCCGACATCACGCGCACGGTTGTCAAGGGGCAAGCGTCCTTGCGAGTAAAGCAGATGCATGAAGCGGTGCTTCAGGCTCAGGCGCGGGCGGTTGCCCTCATCCGGGACGGGGCTGATGGGGCCGCGATCCACCAGGAGGTGGCGGCGGTCTTCGAAAGCTTAGGATTCCCCACCGGGGAGATCAACGGGCGGATGCAGGGGTTTTTTCACGGAACGGGACACGGCCTGGGCCTCGAGATCCACGAACCCCCCCGGATTGGGAAACGGGGAGCGATCCTGGGGAGAGGAAATGTATTGACTGTGGAGCCGGGCCTATACTACCCGGGCGAGGGAGGGGTACGGATCGAGGATGTCGTGGTGGTCACCGAGAGGGGGTGCCGAAACTTGACCAACTTCCCTAAGCTGTTAGAAATATAGAGGGAGAACAGGTCCAATTGCCTTGACAGGTCCTTTCTGCTTTCTTATAATGTAAAATACCTACAGAAAAGGCCTGCCGGTAGGTACCCGTGAGGATATGATGGCTGTTAAGTTACCGATTTACATGGATTACCATGCCACAACTCCACTGGACCCAGAGGTCCTGGACGCGATGCTCCCCTATTTTCGGGAGCACTTCGGCAATCCCTCTTCCCGAACCCACGTCTTCGGCTGGGCCGTCGAGTCAGCCGTCGAGAAGGCGAGGGAGCAGCTCTGTCAACTCATCGCGTGTAAGCCGACGGAGGTCGTATTTACCTCGGGGGGCACTGAATCGGATAATCTGGCACTCAAGGGGGTCGCGTGGGCCTCCCGGGACCGGGGCAACCACATTGTGACGACCACCATCGAACATCGTGCAGTCCTGGATGCCTGTCGTCGCCTCGAGAAAGAGGGGTTCGATGTTACGTATCTTCCCGTGGACCGGAGCGGGCTCGTCGATCCCTTGCAGGTCGAAGAGGCGATCATCGGTCGGACCATCCTCGTGAGCGTCATTGCTGCGCATAACGAGATCGGGACCATACAACCTCTCGCCGAGATCGGTCGGATCTGCAAGGCCCGGAGGGTCCTGTTCCACTCCGACGCGGCCCAAGCCCTTGGCAAGATCCCGCTCAGGGTGGATAAGGTCCAAGTAGATCTGCTCTCCTTCGCTGCGCACAAGCTGTATGGTCCCAAAGGCGTGGGGGCCCTGTATGTCCGAATGGCCCGACCGGCCGCGAGGCTGGTGCCGCTTCTGGACGGCGGTGGCCAGGAGCAAGGACGTCGCTCGGGGACGCTGAACGTCCCTGGGATCGTGGGCTTCGGGAAAGCGTGTGAAGTGGCCTCCCGAGTGATGGCGGAAGAGGGAAAGCGGCTGACGAAGCTTCGGGAGCGTTTGAAGGCGGGGATCTTTCGCGGGATCGATGGAGTGAATCTCAATGGCCATCCGGAGCGACGCTTGCCCGGGAACCTAAACCTGAGCTTTGCCCAGGTCGAAGGAGAGGCTCTGCTCCTCAGCATGAAGGACGTTGCAGTCTCCTCGGGCTCTGCGTGCACCTCGGCGACCATGGAGCCCTCCTACGTCCTTGTCGCGATGGGGGTGAGTGAAGAGTTGGCGAGGGCCAGTATCCGGTTCGGCCTGGGGCGCTGGAGCACCGAGGAAGAGGTTGATTACACGATCGAGAAGGTGACAGAACGAGTTGAGCGGCTGCGGGCCATGTCAGGTGGCTCGTCACGAGCGGAGTCGAGTGGCTCGCCAGCCGCCAGGGAGCAGATCATAAGTGCCCGGGATGCATCCGGGTAACCCCAAGAACGCTGGATTCCATGACAGCACGAAGGAGGTCGAAAAGAGAATGGTCACCGTCACAGCAGCAGCAGCGGCAAAGCTGAAGGACCTGATGGCCAAAGAGGGGATCGAGGACCAGGGGCTCCGCGTCCGGGTGATGGGGGGCGGCTGCTCGGGCTACCAGTATCAACTGGTCTTTGACACGCCCCGAGAAGGAGATCAGGTCATTGAGCAGGAGGGGGTCAAGGTGGTGATCGACCCCAAGAGCGTCCTGTTTCTCGCCGGCACGGAGATCGACTTTCAGGACGGGCTGATGGGCGCGGGCTTTGCCATCAAGAACCCGAATGCCACCGGCTCCTGCGGCTGCGGGCAGTCATTCCAGGCGTAACGAACGTCGACCCGATCGCCATTTTCATTCGGATTGGCAGCCGGGATAGGACAGGAGGTTTCCCAGTGAAGCTCGAGCTGCTCGAGGGGGACGGGCAGGACCGGACAGTTGAGACGGAGGTCGAGCGCGGACTTCTCCTCACGACCTTGGAAAAGATGCTGAATTGGGCCCGCAGTTCCTCGCTTTGGCCGGCGACCTTTGGGCTTGCCTGCTGTGCGATCGAGATGATGGCGACTGCCGCCTCTCGTTTTGATTTGGCCCGATTCGGGGCGGAGGTTTTTCGTGCCTCGCCTCGCCAAGCGGACTTGATGATCGTCTCCGGGCGGGTGAGCAAGAAGATGGCCCCGGTCTTGCGGCGGGTTTACGATCAGATGCCCGAACCCAAGTGGGTCATCGCCATGGGGGCCTGTGCGTCCTGCGGCGGGATCTTTAATGACTACGCGATTGTGCAAGGGGTCGACAAAATCGTGCCTGTGGATGTGTATGTCCCCGGTTGCCCGCCGCGTCCCGAGCAGTTGATCCACGGGATCATGTTGCTACAGGAAAAGATTGCCAAGGAGCGTCATCGGACAGAAGATCTAATAAGTCTTCCCTGGCGGCGTCAGGGGATATAATTCGTTGGGTCATGAACCAAGGATGTCAGAGGCGTTACAACGGGCCGAGAGCGTTTTGACCGTAGGGAGAGAGTGATGAGTACGCCGACAGAAGGCCCAGCTGGTTCAAAGGTGGCCAAACGCCAGGAAGAGCTTGAGGAGGTGGTGGTCCGCTTCGCGGGCGATTCGGGCGATGGCATGCAGCTCGCCGGGATGCAGTTCACCGCCGAGACCGCCGTAGCGGGAAGTGACCTCGCGACGCTGCCCGATTTCCCTGCTGAAATCCGGGCGCCGACCGGGACGCTCTTTGGCGTGAGCGGCTTTCAGATCAATTTCAGCAGCCATGATATCTTTACGCCGGGAGATAATCCCGATGTGCTGGTGATGATGAACCCGGCGGCCCTCAAGGTGAATCTACGTGATCTGAAGCCGGGCGGTATCATCATCGCTGACACTGCGGAGTTTACTGAAAATAACCTGAGGAAGGCCGGCTACGATTCCAATCCCCTCGAGGACGATTCGCTGGCCCAGTACCAAGTTTTTCCGATCGACATCACCCAGATGACCCTCCGAGCCGTGGAAGGGCTGAACCTGAACACTAGGGTCGCGACCCGATGCAAAAACTTCTACGCACTGGGCCTCACCTCCTGGTTGTTTACCCGACCCATTGATCCGACGCTGCGCTGGATCGAAAATCGGTTTAAGAAGAATCCGGAGCTGATCGAGGCGAACAGCCGAGCACTGAAAGCCGGGTACCATTTCGGCGAGACGGCCGAGATGTTCGCCGTCCAGTACGAGGTCAGGCCTGCCCGGTTGGCGCCCGGCAAGTACCGGAACGTCACCGGAAACACGGCGACATCCCTGGGTTTCATTGCGGCGGCGGAGCGGGCCGGCCTCCCCTTGTTCCTGGGGAGTTACCCGATCACCCCGGCGAGCGACATCCTCCACGAGGTCTCAAGTTACAAGAATTTTAATGTGTATACCTTTCAGGCAGAAGATGAGATTGCTGCCGTGGGTGCAGCACTCGGGGCGGCCTATGGAGGTGCCATCGGGATCTGTACCACGAGCGGCCCGGGGATGCTGCTCAAGCAAGAAACGATAAACCTCGCGCTGATGGTTGAACTTCCCCTGATCATTGCCGACATCCAGCGGGCAGGCCCTTCAACCGGTATGCCGACAAAGACGGAGCAGGCGGATCTGCTTATGGCGATTTACGGCCGGGCCAGCGAATCCCCTGTGGTTGTCCTGGCCCCCGCCACCCCCGCCGAGTGTTTCTCCATGGCCTTCGAGGCCGTGCGGATCGCTGCCAAGTATATGGTTCCGGTGATCTTTCTGTCTGATGGCTATCTCGGGAACGGGGCTGAGCCCTGGAGGATCCCGCAGGTGAGCGAGCTCCCCAAGGTCGAGGTCCACTTCCGGACTGATCCTGAGGGATTCCAACCCTATCTGCGGGATCCAGAGACGTTGTCCCGGGCCTGGGTGCGGCCGGGGACGCCGGGACTGGAGCACCGGATCGGCGGCTTGGCGAAGGAGGACGGCACGGGCCATGTGAGCTACGATCCCGTGAATAATGAAAATATGATACGGCTCCGTGCGGAAAAGGTGGCCCGGGTGGCGATGGATATCCCGCCGACCGAGGTCCGAGGCGATTCCTCCGGAAAACTTCTGGTTGTTGGGTGGGGGAGCACGTACGGATCCTTGGTGGAGGCGGTGGAGCGACTTCGGGCCCAGGGGAAATCAGTCTCCCATATCCATCTCAGATACCTCAGTCCTCTTCCGTCTGATCTCAAGGAGATCGTCCGTCGGTTCGAGACGGTCGTCGTTGCCGAGTTGAACATGGGGCAGCTCTTGAAGATTATCCGGGCCGAATACCTGGTGGATGCGAAAGGGATCAACAAGGTCCAGGGGCAGCCCTTTAAAGTGGGCGAGCTCACGGACACGATACGAAAATTCTTGGAGGAATGAAGATGAGTGAGGCCACGACGCCGACAGCGAAATTGACCCGGAAGGATTTCATGTCGGACCAAGAAGTCCGATGGTGTCCCGGGTGCGGGGATTACTCTATCCTGGCGCAAATGCAAAAGGTCCTCCCCGAGTTGGGGGTTCCCCGGGAGAACGTCGTCTTTATCTCTGGAATCGGCTGTTCGAGTCGCTTCCCTTACTACATGAACACATACGGTATTCACAGTATTCACGGCCGGTCTCCGGCGATTGCCACAGGCCTCAAGATGACCCGGCCGGAGCTTTCCGTCTGGGTGGCGACCGGGGATGGGGACGGGTTGAGCATCGGGGGAAACCACCTGATCCATGCGCTGCGCCGGAACATCGATATCAAGATTCTCCTCTTCAACAACCGGATTTACGGCTTGACCAAGGGGCAGTACTCTCCCACCTCGGAGCTCGGGAAGGTGACCAAATCGACCCCCTTTGGGTCGCTCGATTACCCGATTAACCCCATCGAGATCGCGCTCGGGGCAGAGGCCACGTTTGTGGCCCGAAGCGTCGATGTGGAGGCAAAGCACCTGCAGGACATCTTGAAGCGGGCCTACGAACACAAGGGGTCCGCGTTCATCGAGATCCTGCAGAACTGCAATGTCTTTAACGATGGGGCCTGGGAACCGGTCACGGATCGTGCCACCAAGGCGGACAACCAGTTGATCCTCGAGCATGGAAAGCCTCTGATCTTTGGAAAGAACCGCGAAAAGGGAATCCGTCTTGGAAAGGATATGAACCCCGAGATCGTAACCTTGGGGGACGGCGTAGATCCATCCCAGCTACTGGTCCACGACGAGAGTAGCCCTGCGATGTCCTATATCCTGAGCCGTCTTGGGCCTCGGTTTCCCACTCCCCTCGGCGTCTTCCGGTCGGTAAAAAGGATGGCCTACGATGAAGGAGCCAACGCCCAGATCGAAAGCGCCAAAAAGCGTCTTGGGCCGGGTGATCTGGAGGCCATCCTCAACCGCGGAGACACCTGGGTAGTTAAGTAAGTCAAGATAGCCCTTCCGATTCGTCATGCTGGTTGGCGCCCAGGAGATCCCTGGGCGCCTGTTTTGTCCCGTTGTGCTTGCGACCGAACTTTGTGTGGGGATTGCGTTTGGAAAGGAGGAGATCATGGCCCCTGCCGTAGGACAAAAGGCACCAGATTTTTCCCTGGTAGATACCGAGCGAAAGGCGCGGAGCCTCGCGGAGTTTAAGGGAAGGAAGTTAATATTGGCGTTTTACCCTGCGGCTTTTACCGGCGTCTGCACCAAGGAGATGTGTGCATTCCGGGACAGCCTTGGCCACCTGGGTGATCTTGGCGCAGCTGTCCTTGGGGTCAGTGTGGATACCCCCTTTGCAAATAAGGCCTTTGCGGATCAGAATCAGATCAACTTTCCCCTCCTGAGCGACTATACTCGTGAGGTCATCACCTCGTACAATGTCCAACTTCCCAACCTGGCGGGCCTCACGGGATACACTGCAGCCAAGCGGGCGGTCTTTGTCCTGGACGGAGAGGGGGTAGTCCGCTATACGTGGATCTCCGACGACCCGACGAAAGAGCCTAATTACGAGGAGGTCAAGCAAGCGGTCCAACAAATCGCCTAGTACGTCCGACGTTCAAAGTCCGACGTCCGAAGTCGATCGCTGAGTCGTCGCAGGGGCTTTTGTGACCTCGGACATCGCACATCGGACACCGTACCGGCCGGTGGCGTGATGGAATTGGTTCTGGCCAACCATAGTAGCTACCCAAGGGTGGGTGCCACTAGAGAGGAGCAACGGCTCCGCCGTTCCTACGCGCGGCGGGAGCGGGGAGAAATCTCGGCGGAGACCTTCAACCAAATCCAGGATTCGGTCGTGGCGGAGGTCATCGAGGAGCAGACCCAGGCGGGGTGCGAGCTCCTCACCGATGGCCAGATCCGCTGGTACGACCCGGTTTCCCATGTAGCCGCAAAGCTCAACCACGTAGAGATCAACGGCTTGCTCCGGTATTTCGATACCAACTTCTACTTTCGGCAACCGGTGCTGAGGGGAAAGGTCGAGCGGAACGAGTCCGTGATCGTGGAAGAATTTCAATACGCGCAGAAGATCTCGCCCCGTCCAATCAAGCCGGTCCTGACCGGTCCTTACACGTTGGCCGTCTCCTCTATCCGGCAAACACCGGTGTACCAGGAGCTCAGCACCCTGGTCACGGATCTCAGCGAGGCCTTGGCGCAAGAGGTCGGCGCCCTGGCCGCGGCGGGGGCGGAGGTGATCCAGGTGGAAGAGCCGGCGATCCTGAAGCACCCTCGAGACCTGCCGCTCCTTCACAAGGCCCTGACACCTTTGAGTCAGGCTCGAGGGTCGGCCCGGCTGTCCCTCTACACCTATTTTGGCGACGCCACTCCCGTCTATGAAGCCTTGCAGATGCTTCCGGTCGAGATCTTGGGCCTCGACTTCACCTATGCTCCCAAGCTTCCCGAGAAGATCGCGGCGCTGGGTTCTCCAAAGAGCCTAGGCCTCGGGGTGATTGATGGGCGCAACACTCGGATGGAGACCGCTGAAGAAGTGTTCCGCATCTTGGACAAGATTCTCCCGCATGTCCGAGGAGAGGTCGTGTACCTCAACCCCTCCTGTGGACTCGAGTATCTGCCAAGGGAGAAGGCCGTGGCGAAGCTCCAGCTCATGAAGGAGTTCAGGGACGCGTTCCTACAAACGGGAAAGAGATGAACCGAGCCAAGCTGGAAAAGTTAGGGCTCAAGCTGCCGCTGTTCGTCACGAGTACGGTTGGGAGCTTCCCCAAGCCGGATTATCTCTTGGAGGGGCGGGGAAAATTTGCCCGGAAGGAAATGGGCAAAGAGGAGCTCGAGGCCCTCGAACGGCGGGCGACCGAGTTCTGGATCCAACAGCAGGAAGAGATCGGCCTGGATGTCCTGGTGGATGGTGAACAATATCGGGGCGACATGGTGGCTTACTTCGCCGACATTATGCCCGGCTTTGAAATGGGCGGATTGGTCCGGTCCTATGGGAATCGGTACTATCATAAGCCCATTATTGTGGGGGAGATAAAGTGGCCTGACCCCATCACGGTGAGCTGGTGGAAGTTCGCTCAGGGGCTCACGTCGAAGCCGGTCAAGGGGATGGTCACCGGCCCCTATACCATCATGGATTGGTCTTTCAACGACTACTACCCAGATCGCAAGACCGCGTGTTTTGCTCTCGCGACCGGAATCCGCAAAGAGGTCGAAGCCTTGGTGGAGGCTGGGGCCAAGATTATCCAGATTGATGAACCCGCCCTCTCGGTCCGCCCCGAAGAGCTGGGGTTTGCTCTCGAGGCAATGCACATGGTGATTGACAACGTCCCCGCGTACTTCATCACCCACATCTGCTACGGGGCCTGTGAGTTCATCTATCCCGAGATGCTGAAGTTTCCCGTTGACAACTTCGACTTGGAGATGTCCAATAGCGGGCTAGACCTTATAAGTCTTTTCGAAAAAGATCCCTTTGCCAAAGACCTCTCCTTCGGGGTGTTGGATGTTCATTCTCACGTCGTTGAGACGCCAGCCGTGGTGAAGGAGCGGATCGAAAAGGCGCTCCAGGTGATTCGACCGGAGACCCTCTGGGTAGACCCCGACTGTGGGCTGAAAACCCGGACCGTGGAGGAGGCACAGGGCAAACTCCGCGCAATGGTCGCAGCGGTTCAGGAAGTCCGACAGGATTTGGGCGCCAAGTAATTCGGAGGAGGATTGGGGTGGGGAGCGTCGTCAAGAAGCGACGGAAAAAGATCCGGAAGCACAAGTACAAGAAGCTGCGCCGCCGACAGCGCCACAAGAAGAAGAGGTAGGAATCTGGGCCTGCCCGAAAAGGGCAGGCCCATCTGCCCCTGCCGCTTCGTCTTCTATCCTCGTAGACATCGGCGAGACAAGGCTCACCTGGCACCTCACCCGTAGGACTCACTCATACTCTTTCATCCCCCTCCGAGCCATTCCATGCTTTTCCCGTATAAGGGTTGTATCCAGCGCCACGGCATAAAGAAATGAGAACTCTCATGGAAAGTATTCCGTAGGGAAGGTTGCGTCGGGAGAGGGAGAGATGAACCAAAATACGCTCACGAAGGAAGTCCTCGAGCAGTTGACCAAGCAGCATTGCCCCTTTGTCGAAGAGTTCGGAATCCGGTGCGAGGAACTCGGGAACGGCTCGGCGGTGCTTCGGTGGAGATACAACGAGCAGTGGCTGAGGCCGGGCCGATACGTCTTCGGCGGCATGCTGATGATGCTGGCCGACATGGCCATCTACTATGCCATATTGACCGTCGTCGGGCTGAAGCCGATGGCGGTAACAAATGAGCTGAAGATCAATTTCCTCCGTCCGGCGGTCGGCACGGATGTCCTGGCCCGGGGTGAGGTCCTCAAGGTGGGGAGACGGATCGCGTACGGGGAGATGCGGCTGTATTCACCGGACAATCCGGAGAAACTCATCGCCCACGCGACGAGCAGTTATGTCCTGCCCGACGGATAGCGCTCGGCCGTCCTGAGAGGGGAATATGGGAACCGGAGAGAACTAGGTGAGATCATGGAAGGCATAGAGCGGTGTGACTTCATTGCCCTGATCGTGAGAGATATTCCGCATTCGGTCCGATTCTATCAGGAGACGCTCGGATTACACTTACGATTCGTGGAAGGGGAGAGGTACGCCCTCTTTCAGGTGGGGGCAACGAAGCTGGCCCTGCAGTGTGGGCGGGCGGCCGGTCCCGACCTTCCGGTGGCTGTCGATCTGGTGGCCCCTGTGGCGGGGGCGGGCGCTTCGGTCCTGGTGGGCTTCGCGGTGCCGGACGTGGATCAGTGGTGTGGTACCCTGCGGGAGCGCGGTGTGGTGATTTGGCGCGAGCCGGCGGATTATCCGTGGGGCGACCGGGAGTTTTCCATCCACGACCCCGACGGCCATGTGTTGATCTTCTACGGCCCCTCCCGAGAGCGAGTGGAACGACCGGTAGCAGCCTAAAGACCTTCCCAACTGCCGCACCAACCAAGGGAAAAGGGATTCCAGCCTTTTGGGCATCGCCTCCATTGTTCTGACTCTGCCGTTCTTTTCTCAACGTAATAGGGTAAACACACTGCGACCGAGCGCTGGGGTTCGGCCTGGCGCCCGCTCGTCACCTTCCTACATCTGTTGGGCGGCGCCACTATTGGTTGATTGCTGCAAACATAGCGTCGCGTTGCCGGTACAGGTTGGCGGCGGCGCCCAGGGCAACTTCGTAGCGGTCCTGCTCAAGGGCGTCGAGAAGGCCCCGTGCTACCTCTTCCGCCGGCATAGAGAACTCGGCCTCTTCCGGTCTGCGGCGCCGGCCCGCCAGGGCAGTAGCGACGATCGGTGGAGCGATCTCAAAGACCCGGATCGGTGTGTTACGGAGTTGGTGCCTCATCGAAAGGCTCAACGAGTGGAGTGCCGCCTTCGTGGCGCAATAGACGGGGACGGCAGCGAGCGGCGTGAAAGCGAGTCCCGATGAGATGTTCACGATCGCCGACTGCCTCTGCCGTCGCAGGTGCGGGATCAGCAAAGCCGACAACTGTATCGGTGCAATGAGATTGGTGGCAACTTCTTCCTCGGCCTGGGCCAAGTTCTTTGGGCCCCTTGTGAAATCGACAGAATGCTGGATCCCTGCGTTGTTCACGAGAACGTTCAGCGACGTGAACCGGTTCGTGGCCCATGCGACGAGGGCCAGCCTTGAGCGCGGTTTGGTCACGTCGCAGATCCGGACTTGGAGATGGGGCAGTCTCGACTTGGCCGCCTGCAGTTTCTCGCGGCGACGACCGCAGATGACCACTGCGTTGCCACGCTTCAGAAAGGCTTCAGCGAGGGCCAGTCCGATCCCGGTGGCCCCCCCAGTGATGAGAACTGTGTTGCCCGATGATGTCATTTCGCCTACCTCCAGCTATCTACACCCCGAACTGGCGCAGGTGGTGGTCTAGATGCTTCCAGGACAGCACATCCCATTCGCGACCGGACAAGGGCCCGAAGGCCGGGTGCGCCGCCCAGTCTTCGGATGGGGTTTTCTCGGCGAATCGGTCGATCAGCGCGTGCAGGGCAGCACTGTCTCGGTCCCATGCTAAGGGTGCCGTTGTCAACATCTCGGGAGCCGTGGGCAGTTTTCCCTTCGGCCAAGGCAGCCAGTAGAAAAGAATCTACCGTAAGAGGCGAAGCCGCAATAGCCCGGGCCGCGATACGGTCTTGATGTCACCAAGGGCGATGCGCAGCTGATCGGCCAGGTGACAGACTGTCTGATGGGCATTCATGCGCCCCCAAAGCGCGGGGCGATCCGCCCCGAGAGAACCGATTCTGCGGTGGATCGAAGATCGTGCATCTGCGTCAAAGAGACTTTTCATGGATGACGGGACTCTAGAGAAAACTCGAATGTCCCCGATTCCCCCTCTGCAAGCCGAGGACAGGCTCAGGCCGGATCCGAGGGATCCTCATTTCCTCGCGCACTTGACCGAGTACTGATACAGGGTCGATGGGACAACCTTGGGGTCGGAGTCGTCTCCGCCGTCCCACCAACCCTCGACGGTACAATAGACGCCGCCTTTCTGAATGCGAAATGAGGTTCCGTCGGGTCCATCAGCCTCTCGGTCGGCTCGCCAACCCCGCATCTCCTTGGGACCCTCCACACTCGGATACAGGAGTTCTCCGCCCGGCGGCGCCTTGGAGGGGGATCGGGAGAAGTCACCGATGAGCGTCGCTACGCACCCTCTGTAGACCTTTCCTTCGTCCTCGAATGCTCCATCGAACTGTCGAAGCAAATGCGGGCCCGTGACAGTGTTAAGCCGTTTCAAGACCATCGCGCAGGCATCCCGTAACTCATCGCCCGCTGCCGCCGAGGTGCCCGACAAAGCGATGAGCAGCCCGGTAACGAAGAGGAGCACTTTCGACCAAGTTGGGTGTTTGTTAGGTAACGCTGGTCTGTAGCGAGTCAGATTGCTACTGAGGATCAGAATAGGGTTGCCGTATAACATCGCGCGTGGGGCTTCGGGCCAGCATAGGGGAGGTCTCAAGTCTTTCATTGAATGGGGCGATTTTTGCCACTTTTCTGGGAAATTGTCAAGATCCTCCGGAACCAGTCGGCGTCGGCCTGCGGGTCCTTCGGGGCTTTTCGGGGTGACTCGGGACCAATTGGTGGAAGAGGCTGGATTCCCGCCGATAAAAGCCCTCGGTATGGAAGGACTCTTCAAGTCCAAGGAGTTCGTAGTCTAGATGGTGGCAAAGTTCGTGGAGGAGCGTCCTGAGGAACGTCCGGAAGGCGACGACGCGGCGGCGTTGTGCCGTGCGCATCCACAGCGACACTCGGGCGGGCATCCGGCTCTCGGCGGGCGTGTAGAGGCCGTGGAGTTCACCCCAGCTGCGGGAGGGGCGCACGGCGAGCACCTCAACCTGGACAGGAGTCACCTTGAGCCTGGCCGTGAGCGCGGAAACGAGTTCTTGGGACACAGCCTCGGTCTTGCGACGGTCCTCACGTGTGAGCGCCTCGCTGAGTTCCTCCACCAGCGGGTGGAGCAGTGTTGCCTGAGGCAGCCGGATCGTGCTCACCTCGTCGCTCTTCCGGTAGATGCGCTGTTGAGCGCGCGTCAGGCGATTGTAATAGGCAAAGACCATTGCTCCCGATCCCTCCCGAGGTCGGTCTGAGCCGCCACATTGTGGGGGTTGACCGCCACGGTCTCCCGCAGTCGCTGCGTCTCCTGCCAATGCCGAACGCGACGAAGCAAACGAAACATCCATCCGCTTGCGTAAAGGTAACCCGGCAGAGAGAGCGCAGCGACGATGATGAGGGCGAGAACGGGGTTGTGTAACAACCAGCTCAGCAGAAAAAAGAGAAAAACCCGATTCATAACGTGGACTGCCTCAACAAAAGAGGACGACCGCTGGCCGTCCTCTGCCAATAACATAAATTCGCTTTCTGAGCTTAACCGGCCTCACAACTAATGTGCAAGCAAAAACGAAGGGAGTGCTGCAAACCCAGAGGGCGTTGCTCATCCACAAGCTCCATCATTGTGATCCAGCCAAGAAGGTTTCTTGACCCCCGCCCTCGCCTACGCTAAAAGCGCTTAGTGCCCGTGCCCGTCTCGTGGCCCCGCGTCACCATGGCCCCCCTTCTCTGACCGAGAACGTTTCTGAGGAGTACTTGCCCTCCGCTCTCCCGAGCTCCTCAGGGTTCCGACGAACGCGGCGAGGGCAGCCCGCTGCTCGCGCGAGAGTCCGTAGCTCGGGACGACGGGATGGGCATCCGCCGTCTTTTCACCCCCCAACCAGGCAATCAGGTACGGAAGCTGGAGTCGGAGTCCGGCCCCCTGCAGATCCGGTCCCTGGAACGCCTCCTGGACCGTGGCCGGTCGCTCGGCGGTCCTCCGATGGCAGGATCCGCAGCGGAGGTCCCGGAACAGCATTTCCCCCCACGCCACCGCCACGGGATCGTTGGGAACTGGCGGGCGCGGGCGCCCTGCGCGGAACGCCTCGAGAAAATCCGCAATCGCATTGGCCTCAGCTGCGGAGAGACCATAGTCGGGCATCCGGACCGCCGTCCCAGGAATGTATCCGGCCGGCCGGATCGTGTGGGGCGAGTGCAGGAACGCGCGCAGCCACTCGGGGCGGACGCGGCTCCCTTCGTCGGCGAGGGGCGGGGCCACCACGACGCGCTCGTGCATGCGCGTGATATCGTGGCACCCAGCACAGTTCATCTCGGCCATCAGCGCCCATCCCTCGCCCGGGATGACGTCCGGATAGGTTGCCTTGGCCCGGGCGAAGGCGGCGTAATCGAGGTGCGGAGGCGCCTCTTGGCCTAGGGCCAGGACGGTGGCGACCAGCGCTTGCTGGTGCTTCTCCTCGTCCCCGCCCAGGATGTCCTCAGGGCCCGAGTCGGCATCCTCAAAGAAGGTGGGCATCTTGGTCTTCGGCACGATCGACTGCGGGTTCCGGATCCAGCGAGCAATATACGTAGGCTGGAGCTGCTGCCCAGCCTCGAGGAGGTTGGGCCCATGCTCCTCCGGCTTGCCTTCGGGCTTTTGCTCGCCCCGGTAGTGGCATTTGAAGCAGTCGAAGTAGTCCTTCGACATCAGCTTATTGCCGGCCTTGACCAGCGTCGGATCCACCGACACGGGCTGAGCGCTGGCGGTCACCGCGGTGGGACGGCGGGTTTCCCGCATGTCGGTGAGGATGTGGAGGGTGAGGGCGAGGGCTTCGCGATCGGTCAGGCGAAAGTTTGGCATCTGCGACGCGAGGGCGGGTCGGATAGGATGGGGTTGCTTCAGGAAAGCAAAGAGCCATTCCGGGCGCACCTTCTCACCTTCGCGCGACAGATCCGGCGCCACGGCCGCGTGCCCCGCGTCTCCGTCCCCATGCCCGTGCCCAGCCGGCCCATGCTCCATGCCGGGGATACTGTGGCAGGCGTTACAGTGGAGCTGTTCCACGAGGCGCTGGCCCTCCTGGGCGCTCGGACTCAATGCCGGGATTGCCTTGTGATCTTCCATGGGCATCTGCGCCCCGTGCCTATCCTCGCGACGCCCGGGTGCCTCGTGCATCAGCTGGCGCTTCTGGCGAGTCTTATGCCCCTCATCTGCCCGGGGCGGCTGGGCAAGAACCAGTATTGCACCCAAAGCGAGCGCGGTCCCGGAGAACACCAAGCGTATTGTTCTGCCAACCTGGGTTCCTCGATTCAGTGCTCTGGGCCACATTTCGGTGTCCTCCTTTACGGGTGGATTCTCACGGCCTGGTTCCGAAGGGTTTTATAGCCACCCGGTGTCGAAGTCGAGCCGGACGAAGTAGCGAACGCTATCCCCGAAAGAGCGGGCAAATTCGCTGTCCCGGGGGAAGTTGAGCTCGACTCCATACACGAGGCGGCGAAAGAATTTACTCTGTAATTGGTTCATCGCCATCAGCCGAACCACGGCCCCGTCATGCCCGATCGGCGCCCGGTTGATGTTCAGATTGATGAACGCAAAGGGGTCAATGTGGTAGTAGCCGCCGCCGACTAGGAAGCGGTCGATTCCGAGAAAATCCTGGACGAAGCCCTCTGGACTCGGAACCAGGAGGGCGCCAAAGCCCGACACCGCAAAATCTTCCTCCGCGGCGGCGAGATTGACGGCAGTCTCCAGGGCGAGTTTGAGCATCACACCCTTGCCGAGCTTGACCTGGCCGGCGACGTTGTTACGCAGCACCTCGAAATCCTCCTGCCTCGCGGTCACCGCGAAGGGGAGCAGATAGCGTCCCTTCGCCACGTCCCGCGCCACCTGATCCGGATCATTCCAGTCCTCGTAGCTCCCCGAATAGCGGAGCGTGACCGGCCCGAGGGGCGCGGATTGCGCTGCCCATTCGAGGCGGAACAGCTCAGTCAGGTCCAGGCCGCCCCGCTCAATGATCTCCGGCTCAAACGAAGCCGCGTTGGCCGAGGCGCCACAAGGGCCACCTCTTTGATGACAGAGCCGTCAAGGGGCAAATGGACGCTCCCGCCCGCTTGGTACAACCGGACGTCGTCGTCATATTCGAGGAACTCGCCGTTCACCACGTGATAGGTGGGTGGGAGAAAGCCATACCGAACGCCCAGGGAGGGCCCGCCGAAACGTTCCTTGAGCAGCTCCGAAATCACCACGCCGGCCGTCTTGAGGGCATAGCCGCGGGGCGCCCCTGTGCCGGCCAGCTCACTGAAGGAGAGGACCGGTGACTCATCGCTTGTCTCCCCCTCCAGCACGAAGGTGAGGATCCCCTGGCCGGCGAGCCAGGATCCCTCTGCGCCCCGCAGGCGCCCTTCGCCCCGGGTGCGGCTGCGCCACTCGAGGGCGTCCGCATCGACGGGGTCGACCGATCCATCTTCGTGGCGCCCCCGGAGGAACAGGTCACCTGAAAAGCGTCCCTCCACCCAGAGCGGGCCCACCTGCAGTGGCTGCGAAGCAGTACTTGACTCATGGGTCATCGCCCCCACCGGCAAGGACGGCACGCTCAGCAGGACGATCACGTTGACGAGGATCGCCAGCTGCCTTCTCCCGGATAATTGCATGGTCCTCCTCCTGGTGCCTGGGGTCCCTCGCAGGTGGCTGCCCCCGGCCCCTGGACACCCCGGTGAGCGTCCATCAGGGTGCGGTACCCCTTGCCTCAAACCGGATCGAGTGACAGAGGCAGCGCTGTCAGGCCCGCTTTGGACCTACGTATCCAAGTATTCGCAGGTAGACGTTTGAGAGACTGAAAGACGAGGCGGCGCGGTCTTTACGCGCGCGGCGGGGGGAAAGGAGGGCGAAGCGAAATACCTTCGTACAAGGAAGTCTGCTCTGTGTCGAGGGAAGATGCGAGGCGGAGCGTGTTAGAGCCGAAGAGATCTTCGCATGGAAGGACAGAGATGTCGCAAGCTTGATTGGTGTAGGTGAGTGTCAATGGCGGACCAGCGCTATGATGGGTATCGTTCAGATCGGTGATGAGACACAATCCGAGGCCCGCGAGGAAACCCCAAATCACAAGGTATACGGTCCATCTACGTGCCAAGACCCACTCCTTATCACCTCTTTTATCGTTTATTTCTCAGGTTTGTCAAGCCATAGCCAGGCGATTTGGAGTTCACATATTGCGCTCTTGGAGTGAGCTTATTCGAGTGGACTGCTCCCGTCTCGTATCGGTCACCCGAGGTGCCGTCCGAATCGCCAGAGACCCATGGCAAAAATCCCAAGACCGAGAATTCCCATTGCCAATGCCTGAGGCCAGAGCACCTCGATCCCAACCCCTTTGAGAAAAATTGCGAGACCGATCTCCGTATAGTAGGTCAGGGGGCTGAGGTAGGAGAGGAGCTGGATGGATTTTGGCATGCTCTCCACGGGTACCATGGTGCCTGAGATGACCATGATGGGAAAGATGGAGAAAAAGGCGAGAAGAAGCGCCTGCTGGAGGTTCTCGGCGACCGTTCCCAAGAAGAGCCCCCAGCCCATGCTGCTGAAGAGGAACAGAGCGGAGAGCGCGAAGAAGAGAGGGAGGCTTCCCTGGATGGGGACCTGGAACCACCACGGGAGCCATAGGGCGAGGGCCAAGCTCGCCAGGCTCACCACAAACGTTGGGGCGACTTTTGCCACCATCAGCTCCCAGGGTCGAAAAGGCATGACCAGAAGCTGCTCGATGGTCCCTGCTTCCTTTTCCCAGGCCACGGCGGCGGCCGGGTGGATCGTAGCGATCATCATCACCCCCAGGACCAGCATCGAGATGAGGACGAAATGGACACTTTTGAGGTCCGGATTGTACCAGGCCCGTCGCTGGTTTCGAATGCCGGGCAGGGGCCCGGGATCCCTTATAGCCTTGCGGATCCGGGCGACCTGGATGTCGCGGGAGTATCCCTGAACGATCCTCTGGGCGTAGCCCAAGGCGATTAGGGCCGTATTGGAATTAGAGCCATCCAAAAGGAGCTGGACGGGGGCCTGAAGTCCCTGTCCCAGCCGACGAGAGAAGTCAGGTGGGATGGCAATTCCGAGATCGGCTCGTCCCGCCTCCAGAAGGCCATCCATCTCCTCCCTCGTCCGTATTCGGTGAGTGACATCGAAATATTCCGTCTGGGCGAACCGGCTGATCAGCTCCCGGCTTTCAAAAGAGCCGTCCAGGTCTTGAAGCGCCAACGAGAGGTGCGTCACATCGTAGGTGATGGCATAGGCGCAGAGGGCGATCTCTATCGCGATGGTCCAGACGACGAGGATTACGAGGGGCCGGTAACGGAAAAATTGGATGAACTCTTTTTTGATGAGGGCCAAAGGCTTTATCATGCCTCACCCGATCTTCTTCTTAAATCCTATGGATGCAAAACCCAGCACGGCCAAAGCATAGAGTAGGAGGAGGATGGCATTAAACCACAGGGACGTAAGCCCGATCCCCTTGAGGGCGATACCCCGTGCGATCTCGTTGAAGTAGCGGGCGGGGAAGAGGTAGGTAGAAAACTGAAAAAAAGCCGGCATGCTGGCGATGGGCCAGAGGAACCCGGAGAAGAGGAAGGCGGGCATCAGCGTCAGGACGATGGCCAAGAGGACGGCCACCACCTGGCTCCTTGTGATAATAGAGACCAGAAGGCCGATCCCCACCGTGCAAATCACGTAGAGGATGGAAAGAAGGAGCAGCAGCCAAAGGCTTCCCCGGACGGGGACCCGGAACCAGAAGAGCCCCACACCCAAAAGGAGCACCATCTCCAGAAAGGCGATTCCGGCGTACGGCAGCATCTTCCCTCCGATGAATTCCCACGATTTCACCGGCGAGGTGAAGATCTGCAGGATGGAGCCTCGCTCTTTCTCCCGGACCACCGCTAACGCCGTGAGCATCGGCGGGAAGGCCATGAGGATAACGGCAAAGAGGCCCGGAATGATGTAATTGGCGCTCTGAAGCTCGGGATTGTACCGGACGCGGGGCTCGGCCTTGACGGCTGGCTCTGTCTTATGGACCCCAAAGCGCTGGGCGATGTGGTGCGATTGGATGCGCGCGTTCTGGGCCTCGTCGATGGCCGCAACATAGTTCAAAGCGACGATGGCCGTGTTGGAGAATGAGCCGTCCACCAACGTCTGGACTTCCGACGGGAGTCCCTGCCCAAGGCGTTTGGAGAACTCCGGAGGAATGATGAGAGCCATCCGGACCGTCCCCCGATCGAGGAGGCGATCAATCTCCTGTGGATTCTGGGCAGCAGTCTGGAGCCTGAAGTAACCCGACTCGAGGAAGCCAGCTATGTACTCCCGACTCTCAGCGCTTCGATCGAAGTCCAGGACCGCCAGAGGGATCTCTTTGACGTCCAAGGTGATGGCATAGGCGAAGAGGAACATCATGATCACGGGGAGGACGATGGCGATGCCGAGTGTGATCGGGTCCCGGAGGATCTCTCGGGTCTCTTTTTTTGCGACGGCCATGATCCGGCTATGCATGAGCTTCCCTCCTCCCTTGCTCCTCCATCTCGATGAAGGTGACGAAGATATCTTCCAGGGAGAAGGGGATCAATTCCAAGTGATCGACCGCGAGCCCTCCCGCCTTGAGAGTCTCTCGGATTAAGGGCTCGGCGAGGACGGCATCTTCCACCAAGATGTGGATTCGGCGGCCGAAGAAGCTCGCCCCGCTCAGGGTGGGCTGTGTGCGGAGGAGGCGGAGCGCTGTGAAGGGGTCGCGGCACTCCAGGTCCAGCATCACGCCAGCCCGCATGCGATCCTTGAGAGCCTGGGGACTCCCCACCGCGATCAGGCGCCCGTGGTAGATGAACCCCAGGCGGTGACAGTTCTCCGCCTCGTCCATGTAGTGAGTGGTCACGAACACCGTGACCCCCGCCGCGGCCAGGCTCCCAATCAGATCCCAGAATTCGCGTCGTGAAAGAGGATCCACCCCCGCCGTCGGTTCGTCCAGGAAGATGATCTCCGGCTCATGGAGGATGGCGCACCCCAAAGCCAAGCGCTGCTTGACGCCCCCCGACAGCTCCCCAGCCAGTCGCCGCTCCTCCCCCCTGAGGCCGGCCATCTCCACGACCCAGGCCGTCCGCTCGGCGAGGCGGCGGGGTGGAAGGCCATAGCCTCCTCCAAAAAAGGCGAGATTTTCTTCCACGGTCAGATCGTTATACAGGGAGAAGCGTTGAGACATATACCCGATCCGGGGCTTGATGTGGTGGCCTTGGCGGAAGACATCGTGGCCTAGCACCTCGCCGCGCCCCGCGGATGGGGCGAGCAGGCCACAAAGCATCCGGATCGTCGTCGTCTTGCCCGACCCGTTGGGCCCAAGGAACCCGAACACCTCCCCCCGGTTCACCGACAGGGAGACATGATCCACGGCGGTGAAGTCCCCGAATGTCTTGGTGAGCCCATCCAAACGGACGACGGCCCCATCGGTGCTCGCCCTCGCCTGGCGAAGCGGCACTTCGCGCGGGCTCCCCGGGAAGCTCTCCGCGGCCGCGGCCTTGCTGACGACCGAGACGAAGACATCCTCCATCGTCAAAGAGACCCGTCTCAAGCGCAGGTCCTCGACGTCGCCGCCCTCCGAGAGGCGCCGGAGCTCAGCGGCCAGGTCAAGCCCCTTAGGTGCCAGGATGTGGAGATGGTCTCCGGTGCGATGTGTCCGGATGGGGAACTCGGCCTTCGCGAGAAGCTCTTGCCCGCCCGTAAAGGCCCCTGCCCTCAGCTCCCACGCTTCTTCCTCGATCTCTTTCCTGAGGGTGTCGGGTGTCTCGCACCGGAGAATCCTTCCCCGGTGCATGAGGGCCACCCGGTGGCACCGTTGTGCCTCGTCCATGTATGGCGTAGCCACGACGAGTGTGAGGCCACGCCCGACCAGCTCGTAGAGGATCTCCCACAGCTGGCGGCGGGAGACGGGGTCCACGCCGGTGGTCGGCTCGTCCAGAAGGAGGACCTCGGGTTCGTGGATCAGGGTGCTGCAGAGGTGGAGCTTCTTCTGCATCCCGCCAGAGAGACGTGCGGCTAGCCGCGTGCGGAACGGGCCCAGGCGGCTCCAGATCAGCAACTGCTCGTTGCGTTGCTCTCGATCCTTGACCGGTACCCGGTAGAGGTCGGCGAAGAAATCCAGGTTCTCCTCAACGGTGAGGCTCCCGTAGAGGGTGAAATCCTGTGAGACGTAGCCGATCCGGCGCCTGATGACTTCAATTTCACGGACCGTGTCGAACCCTAAGACCGTGGCGCGACCGGCGGTGGGATCCAAGAGGCCGGTGAGAAGTTGGATCAGGGTTGTCTTGCCGGCGCCATTTGGGCCAATGACGCCGAAGATCTCTCCCTGTTCCACGGCCAAGTCCACATCGAGCACGGCCGGTGTCGCCTTGAAATGCTTTGTCAGGCCCTGCGCCCTGATGACCTCCATTCCTGGTTCCTAGTCCAGGCCATCTCCCCAAGAGGCCTCCGGCTTCCATCGGATGCGGGCGTCCGCTGGCATCCCGGGCTTGAGGAGGCCCTCGGGATTCGTGATGGCTAATTTCACGGCGAAGACCAACTTCACCCGCTCGTCCTTCATATGGATGTCCCGGGGAGTAAACTCGGCCTGCTGTGAGACCTCGGAGACCTTTGCCTCAAAGAACCGTTTTGGAAAGGCATCCACGTACACACGGCAAGGGTCCCCGAGCTTCACCTTGCCGATGTCTCGCTCGGGAACATAGACCTTCACGTGGAGATTCAACAGATCCACAAAGGTGACGAGGGGAGTCCCGGCGGCCACTACCTCGCCCTTCTCAACGAGCTTTCGAAGGACCGTCCCGGCGAAGGGCGCCATGACCCGGGTGTCCGCGACATTGGCCTGGGCGAGCGCGCGGCCTGCCTCGGCTGATTGAATTCGGGCTTGTGCTACCTCGATCTCCCTCCCGTCGGCCTTCTCGGCCGCCCTGGCGGCGTCAAACGCGGCTCTGGCCTGATCCACGACCTGCGGGGCGATCGCCCCGTCGGCGAGGAGCTCCCGGTAACGGAGATAGTCATGCTCAGCTTGCTCCCGGTTCGCTGCTGCCTGGAGGAGGCGGGCCCGGGCCGTACCGAGCTGCTCTCGTGCCATGTGGAGGTCGTGCTCCGCCTGCTGAAGCTGCGCCGCTGCTTGCTCGGAAGAAAGCTCGGCGATGAGCTGGCCGGCTTCGAGAGCCTGCCCCTCCCGAATGGGCAAATGGGCGATTCGCCCACCCAGCTTCGTCCCCACCGCCGCCTGATCCCCCTCGATCCGGCCGCTCGCCTCGAGGATGCCGGGGTCGGGATCGTCCGACGAAGAAAGGTGGATCCAAACGCCGAGGGCGGAAACGATCAGAAGGCCCAAGGTGACCAGTGCTAGGTGTTTTCTCGTGGACCACTCTCTCACTCGGGGCTTCTCCATGGGCCTCGTCTAGACCCGTGTCCCTGAAGATAGCTCAAAGCTTCCCCGGCAGGGTCTCTCCCTTTCACGACCCGCGTCGTCATTCGACGACGAGCTTTCCACGGAGCATCCCCATCTGGCACACGAACTCGTACTCGCCCGACTTATGCGGGAGGAGTTCAAGGGACACCTCTTCTCCCGGAGGAAGCTTTGCACTTTTGTTGAAGTCACCAAAGATGACCATCTCGGAGCAAGCCGCCGTCTCCTGCCTCAGGAATGTCAGCTTGACCGGCTTCCCTGCTTTGACGACGATCACGTCCGGCGTGTAGCCCCCTTTCACGAGGACCTTGACCCCCTGGACGCCCCCTATTGCTTCGGCCCGGACGCCCTTCTTCTCCGAGAACCAGAAGTACCAGGCGATAAGGACCGAAAGGCCCAGGCCAACGAGGGTCACCATGATCTGAGTGATGTCCATAACTCAACCTCCTGTAGGGAGGAACCGACGTAGACGGTTAGCATTTGTGACGACGGTGACCGAGCTAAAGGCCATGGCGGCCCCGGCGATCAACGGGGAGAGGAGGAGACCAAAGAACGGATACAGGAGGCCTGCGGCGACAGGAATGCCCAGTGTGTTGTAGATGAAGGCCCCGAAAAGGTTTTGCTTGATGTTCCGCATGGTGGCCTTCGAGACCTCAATGGCCGTGACGACTCCCTTGAGACTTCCCTTGATGAGGGTGATATCCGAGGCCTCAATGGCGACATCGGTCCCGGTCCCGATGGCAAACCCCACATCGGCCTGGGCAAGGGCGGGGGCGTCATTGATGCCATCCCCAACCATCCCGACCTTTTTTCCTTCGGCCTGTAACAGGTGTACTTGATGGGCCTTATCCTCGGGGAGGACCTCTGCCATGACCCGGACGATCCCAACCTGCCGAGCGATCGCCTGAGCGGTCCGGCGGTTGTCGCCCGTAATCATCACCACCTCAAGATCGAGCGCCTTCAGGGCCTGGATGGCCTGCGAGGAATCCTCCTTCACCGTGTCAGCCACGGCGATCAGGCCTGCCGCCTTCCCATCCACTGCGGCGTACATGGGGGTCTTTCCCTCATCGGCGAGCCGCTTGGCCTGTTCCTCCAGGCCCCCCAGCTCCACTTGCTCACTTTGCATCATCTTGAAATTGCCGAGGACGACGCGATGTCCATCAACCGTGGCGATAACGCCGTGGCCGGGCACCGCCTGAAAATCCTGGGGATCGGAAAGCGGCACCTCGCGGGCCTTAGCCCCTTCGACAATCGCTGCCGCCAGCGGATGCTCCGAGGTCCGCTCCACCGAGGCTGCCAAGCGCAACAGCTCGCGTTCAGACTCGTTCAGGGTTAAGGGTTCAGGGTTCAGGTTGGGTGAACTGTGAACGGTGAACTGTGAACCCGGAACGACCACATCGGTGAGCTCCGGTGTGCCCTTCGTGATCGTCCCCGTCTTGTCTAGCACGATGGCGTCCAGGGCCTGGGCGGTCTGGAGGGCCTCCCCCCCCCGGATTAGGATGCCCTGCTCTGCTCCCTTCCCGACCCCGACCATCAGCGATATCGGCGTCGCCAGCCCTAAGGCGCACGGACACGCAATGATCAAGACGGTTACTGCCGTGACTAGCGCAAAAATCAGACGGGGCTCTGGCCCGAAGTCAAACCACGCAACGAACGTCAAGACGGCGATGATCATCACGGCGGGGACGAAATAACCGGAGACAACATCGACCAGGCGCTGGATGGGGGCCTTGGACCCCTGGGCCTCTTCGACCATCCGGACAATCTGAGCGAGGGCTGTGTCCTTTCCCACCTTGGTCGCCTCGAATCTAAAGCTTCCCGTCTTGTTGAGTGTGGCCCCGATGACTTCGCTTCCGACCTTCTTCTCCACCGGCAACGATTCCCCCGTGAGCATCGACTCGTCCACTGCGGACGACCCTTCGACCACGGCGCCGTCCACGGGGATCTTCTCGCCGGGCCGGACGAGGACGACATCCCCGACCAAGACTTCCTCCACAGGGATATCCTGCTCCTTTCCCTCCCGGATGACCCGCGCCGTCTTGGCCTGAAGCCCCATCAACTTTTTGATGGCCTCTGATGTCTTGCCCTTCGCACGTAGCTCCAATGCCTGACCCAGCACGACGAGTGCGATGACGACGGCGACCACATCGTAGAAGGGCTCCGCCGTCCCCTCGGGGAACAGGGCAGGGAACAGGATGGCGACGCTCGAGTAAAGCCACGCCGCACCGGTGCCAAGGGCGATCAGGGTGTTCATATCCGCCGAGCGGTGCCGGAATGCTGACGAGGCCCCCCGGAAGAAATGGCCACCCGACCAGAGCAGGACTGGAAGGGTCAGGACTCCCGTGACACCCCAGATAACGCGGAGCGTCCCTCGTGAAAGCGTTCTGAGGAACGGAATAAACTCCGGATAGGCGGTCACCATGACCGGCACGGCAATGACGGCAGCGAACACAAACTTGCGGAAAAGAGATTGGTATTCCTGTTCTCTCGCATGGGCTTCCTTATCCGGGGCTTCTTCGCTGGGAGCCGGAGCCGCCTTGTAGCCGGTGGCCTCGACTGCCTCCTTGATCGCCTCCAGATCCGTTTTCTCGGGGAGGTACTCGACTGATGCCTCGTTTGTCCCCAGATTGACGGAGGCTTTGAGGACGCCCGTAGTGCTCCTAAGACCTTTCTCGATTGTGGTGACGCACGAGGCGCAAGACATCCCCTTGATGCCGATTCGGGCGGTGGCAGCCCCCGTTCGGTAGCCGGCACTTTTGACGGCCCGGGCCAGATCTTCCAGGTCTGCTAGAGCAGGATCATATGTGACAAAGGCGCGGCCCTGGTCCAGGTTGACGGTCGCCTTAGTCACTCCTGCCGTCTCTCGCAGGGCTTTCTCCACAGTGGCAACGCACTTGTTGCAGGTCATCCCGAGGATCGGAAGCTCGATCCGTACCAGTCCCGGCACTTCGGGCCTCGCGCCCGTCGTCGCTGAGCCTACCTTCCGAGTCTCCGCGGCGCCGTAGCGCCCGGGGTCGGCCTCGAACTTTGCCACGCAGGCTTCCGAACAGAAATAGAAAGAGCGCCCACCGATCTGGCGGACGACCGCTGCGTCTTTCTCTTCTATCTGCATTCCACATACCGGATCCTTGACCATGCCGACCCCCTTAAAGTTGCATCCTGACGGGTGAACGTGCCTCATGGAGAAACCTTCGCCATTCTCCGCGGCGAGGAAAGAACATGGGAACGCGACGACGGTAGACCACGTATTCCTCACCGAACTGCTCGATCATCTGGGCCTCCTCACGCTTCGCCAAGCGGTAGTACGCGTAGACGATCGCCGGGAACAAGATCACCGTGGGGATGGTCGGCCAGTGGATGAGCTGGCCGAAGACGGCCAGGAAAATGCCCGTGTACTGCGGATGCCGGACCACGCCATAGAGTCGGACGGTGGCCAGATGTCCCTGGCGGCTCGCGTGGTACACCTCGCGCCATCCCTCGATCAGTATTGAGATTCCTAAGAAGACGAGAGCGTAACCGACCACCATCTCGACCATCGCGCCGAGATCACCCCATCCGAACAGCGCCGCCCACAGATGGCCGCTCTGGTGGAGCCAGGGAATGTCGAAGCCCAGGAATCCACTCAAGACATAGATGGTGAGCGGGAAGCCGTACATCTCGGCGTAGAGGGCAATGATAAAGGCCTGGACGAGCCCCGCCCGGCTCCATTCCCTCCACCCTTTGGGCGCTGCGTAGCGATAGAGGAGCCACGAGGCGACCACCACCATGATGACCGTCAGTTCCCAATACCCGATGTTCGATCCTGGGTCCATGAATTCCATCTCCCTTCAGGGGCCGATCTGCTGGTTGCCGCTCCTGGGCCGTCTTCGACAGTGCGTCTGCCTGTTAGGCCCAGCGACGGTGGAAGTAGTTGTAGCTCGGCACGAAGATCAGCGCTGTGTAGAGCGCGTAGAGGATGATCTCTACTAGGCCCAGGAGATACGACCCCCATGTGATGCCCTGAAAGCCGGGAAGCAGGGTCTCCCAGACCGCCACCATGGACATGGACGGAAAGGCCAGATCCCACAGAATGCACACGGTGAACGTTACGATCCCGAAAAGGCTCAGGGTCGAAGCTACTTCCCTAAAGCTCAAGGTTTTCATGGTCCATGCCTTTTCTCTGGTGTTGAATGGCGGTGTGTTCGTCTTTCACCAAGGGAGACGGATAACCCTCAAGATTCTTACACCACTTTCGATAAGACTATAGAATTAAGTGCTTCCCTGGATCTTGGATGGCCTAGAAGCCTTGGGGTCGTGCCTGATCCGTAGGTCGCCATCAATGCTCTGAGCGGCCTAATCCGCATGGGGCCTTCTCCTGGCGACACGTGCAGTCCAAGCACCCATGTTCCGTGCAGACCCCGCAGGTGACCTGGAGCGCTTCGCGTAGTGCCCGCCGGGCCCGGTGGAGCCGCACCGAGGCATTATTGGGCGTAATACCAAGCTCGCTCGCGACCCCCTCGAGCGGGTCGTCCTGAAGCTCCACTCGCAACAATATCTCACGGTACTCAGGTTTCAGAGCCTCGGCCACTTCTGTCACACAGCCGCACACCTCGCGGAGTAGCTCCTCCTCACCAATCTCAGTTTTCGTTTCAGCTTCGCGAGCTAGATGTTCCTCCAGGCGAGAGTGGGCTGTCCGCCGCCGATAATGGTCGACGAGCAGGTTACGGAGCAACTGGTAAAACCACGGCACAACCTTTTCCTCGTTGCGAATGGTCCCAGCCTCGGCGAACGCTTTCAGATAGGCTGTTTGCAGCAAGTCTTCAGCGTCGGCCCGGCTGCCCAGACGCCGCTCTAGAAAGTTTAAAAATCGGGTCTTACTTTGAACTAGGAGGTCAATGCGCTCTGTGATTGCCTTGCTACCCATAGTCCATCCCTTCACGCGTATATTCACCTCAGGGGTTGTGTGCTCCGGGACCAAGGGATGCGCGTATCCTTCGATCCCGTCTTTCTAGCGCGCTTCCTCGATCATCCGGACAGTATCCTGCTCGACCCCCTCCGCCTCGGTCTTCAGTTCTTCTCGATGCGGGAAGACAGACAGCAAAAAGGTGGGCTTGATCATCCCGATCTTGATCTTTCCTTCCTGTTCGAAGACGGAGATCCGGCAGGGTAGCGCCAGATTGACCGGCATGTGAGCTGTCAAAACGCGGCTTGCCCGGTGGGGATTGCAGACCTCCAGGATCCGGACGCGGTTGGGAAATTCAATCCCCTTTTCTTTCAGCGTCTTTTGCACATCGTGAATATGAAGAACCCCATACTTATTTCGCTTCACCGCCTCCTCTAGGTCCTTGACCGCGGTCTCGAAGTCCTTCTGCGTTTCGGTAATGTACAGCATTAGTGTGTCTCCTTTTGTGAGCGGCTACATCAGATCGCTCTTCATGGACTCGAACTGCTCCTTGGTGATCTCGCCGCTGGCGTATCGTTTCTTCAGGATATCGAGGGACGTCTCAGATGAGCCCGGCTGCCTCGATCTCGCCTCACCCATCAGCCAACGGACGATGAGAACCGCGCCGGCGATGATCAGGATCCAAAAGAGCAACATCAACATCCAATGGAAGACCCCAAAGCCCGATCCCCACATCCATCCTCCTGGCATCATGGAATTTCCCTCCTCGTGCTTTTGTCCTGGCACTAATTAGCGCAGTGTCTTCAGATAGGCGATGACGTCGTTCAAGTCATCCTCTGTCATCTGCCACCGGGGCATGGTCCAATCCAGTGATTTGCCGGCGGGATTGACTCCTTCCGTAGTGGCTCGTTTGATTAACGAGTCCGTGTACACTGGATGGGTTTTTTCTTCCTTGCCATGGACATGGGCTTCTTTATCGGTGAGTGCCGCATATCGGATATTAGTGGGGATCGCCGTCCCCATCATCACCGGCACGCCCCCTCGGCCATCGACCCCATGGCAGCTCACGCATCCGCCTCCGTGCATCGCGAGCCACATCGGCCCGCCTTCGAAACGAATAGGTCCCATCCGCTCGCTGACTCCCGTGTAATAGATCCGCTCCCCATTGGATTCATAACGAGTCTTCAGGGGGAGCCCACCCGGACCACCCATCATCCCCCATCTGCCAGGACCCCAAATCCAAGGACTGAACCCTCCGCCGAGGAATGAGAGGCCTAAGACCCCAGTAAGCATGAGGATGGTCCCTAAAATTATCGACTTGTTCATCTCATGACCTTTCTCGTCCTATCCTGTTAAGAGAGGCGGCCGATGGGTCCCTCCTTCCAACCTACTTGCCCGCGGCCTTGGCCCTTTCCTTCAACGCTTCGCCATGTTTTGTCAGAATCTCGCCCATCCGCTCCAGCATCTCTTGCTGCATTTGCTGCTGGCGCTCGGGCGTCATCTGGCCCATAGCCCCCCCGTGTTTCACCATCATGTCGCCCATGAGGCTCATGATCTCGCCGTGAATAGCCATCATGGTTCCCATGATCTCCGGGGAACCCATCATCGGACCCATCATGCCCATGCCACGGCCCATCGGACCCATCATGCCGGGCCCCGCTGGGCCCATCATTCCCGTGCCAGGACCCATCATCCCCCGGTCCCCGTTCGGCCCCATCGTGCCTGGTCCCATCTGACCCTGCCGACCACCCATCTGGCCCTGCCCCATCATCTGCTGGCCCGCACAGGGATTTTGCGGTGACTGTTGTGCAAAGGTGTACCCGACTAAGCTGAGCACAAGAGTTAACGCCAAAATTGCCATCAGTCCTTTTCGCATTACATTCTCCTTCCTTCAAAGACGTGCCCTCTCAGGCACGTGATGCGTCTAATGTTAAGGCCTTCACTTTCTAGATTCGCTCTCCCAATTTCTGAAGGAGAAGTGGAGGAGAATTTAACCGCGGGGAGGTGGGAAAGGGGGTGCGAGCGACACGCCCTCGTAGAAGCTCTTCTGGTCGCTGCTTACGGAAGAAGCGAGCGGGAACCTGTGAGAACCGGATTGGTCCTCGCACGAGACCGCAGAGGCTTCGCAGAATTCAATGGTGTAAGTCACCGTGGACACGGTTCCCGTACCGTGATGTTTGTCCTTCAGGTCGGTGATGAGACACAACCCAAGGCCTGCCACGAAACCGAAAGCTACAAGGTATACAGTCAATCTGCGTAGCAACTTCTACTCCCTTATTTCACTGGGCTGGTGGCTGCACATCGGCCGTGATAATCACCTCGACTTCCGCCTCGTCGGGGTCGTTGGAGGCGATGTAAATGTGGCGCTGTACACGTCCACTGTCGGGATGCGCTCCAGAGTCGTACTGGATAAGCAGCTTGCCTTCACCGCCGGGGGGGATAACCTCGGGCTGGATCTGGGCGGTGGTACAGCCACAGGATGTCGTGACCGCTTCGATTTTGAGATCGCTGTTGCCTGCGTTTTGCATCGCAATTTCCGTTGCGACCACCTTACCTTGCTTGATCTGACCGAAATCATGATGCGCAGCCGCAACGGCGATATCAGGCTGTGGGCTGCCGCATGCGGCGAGTACAAAGAGCGCGAGCGTCACGACCCCGCCGATCAGCCAAACATTTCTCATGCTGCCTCCTTATGAAACACTCGACCCTGTTCCCTAATGCATATCACGCGGGCTTCGAAGTCCGTAAGGTCGCTCACACACTCCCTGCTGGAATGACCACCCATAACATTACGGCGCCCAGGCCGATCATAATTAGACCGAACCAGAGTCGAAAGCTCAACGCGTGCTCCCGTTCCCAGGCCGCCCACTTCTTGGCTGTGACCCGGTTGCCTGCTGCGAGCAGGATGATCACCAGGGGGAGGACGTAGAGAGCGTTGTAAAGCGTCAGGTAGGCTAATCCCCAGTTGAGCGTCGTCTTGGCGTTCAAGAGCGTGATGATGCTTATGTATATCCCCCCAGAGCAAGGAAAGGTGCATAACCCAACGATGAACCCCACCCCTATGGTTGCCGGTACCGTGGCCACCTTCAGAAGCTTGTTAACCTTCGCATGGGCTACGGCCGGCATGTGCAGCTTGATGGGAAAATGGGGCCAGCGGTACTCGATCAGGTTCAGCATCCCTAGACCAATCAAAAGATAACTGCCGACACGAGCAACGAAGTGCGGTTCGTCACTCAGCCGGACCGTGCTCAGAAGCCCGAGGCCGATGGCGTAATAGACGATAAAGATCATCGCCACATAGATGGCTCCCAATCCAAGGATCTGCGCCCGACTCTTGCGGATGGTGAAGAGGAAGGCTAGTAAGAGCAGGATGACGGCGAAGGCACAGGGGTTAATACTGTCCAGCAGGCCGGTGACAATGACGGCCGAAAGCAGCGTCGCCGGATCCGCATCGTCCTGAGACATCACGATCTGACTCGGAGTGGGCGGCAGCAATGGCAGCGCATCGCTTAGCGGCGAGTCGATGGGAAAGGTCAAAAGCTCACCGGCAAAGGACCACAGGCGGTACTCCTCTGGTCTGCCATGCATTTCGGGCTGCTGGATGACCAACTTCCGAGGCAGTTGGTCGCGGGCCAGCAAATCGTCCAGAAGATAGCGGGGCACATGTCCCAGCACGATCAGCAGGCCCCCGTCGGGTCGCGTCACGAAGGCATACATTGAGTCAGCGATCCGCCGGGGCAGTCCAACGGCTGCCGCGTGGTCGGCCAGCAACTGGCGGCCGCCGGGTCGGGTAAAGTCGTGGACCACTGGCTCCGCAGTGACCCCACCGGCCTGTAGGGCTGGTATCAGCGTTTTCTCGACGTAGGGCCAGCAATGGGCGCAGCCCGCGCTGAAGAAGATGTGGACACCTTCAGACGTATCCGACTGGGCCAAAGCCGGAGTTGCAGGTCTTCCGAGGCTCAAGACTAAGCTCACCGCGAGAATTGATACCTGCCAACGATACATTGGCGCCCCTCTAACGCTTATTGCACGAGAGCCGTCAAGCGCGCTTCGGCCACAGGCGTGTCCGGGTCGTTGGTCATCAGCCACACCACGCGAACGACCTGCTCGCCCGGCTTCATTGGGTGATAGCCCACATCAAAGCGTACGCCAAGGTCGGCTCGCTGTCCCGGCGGTATGACGCTGTGGCTCAGCGTCGCCGTGGTGCATCCGCATGATGTGACCACGTTATCGACTATCAAATCCTGGTCGCCAACGTTGGTCACGATGTAGTTCACGTTCACCACGTCCGTGCGGCCCAGAGAGCCGAGATGGCGATTGGCCGGCTTCACGGCTACGTCCGGCTGAGGCTGCTCCTTGGGCAGCGGGTGTCCTTTCACGTTCCTGGGGATGTTGGCCATGTCGTGCCAGCCACGGATGGATTTCCCTTGGGTAGAGAGAGGCGGCAAAGAGGCGGTCTCGATGCCGAGCGGCTCAGTTCTTTTCGCCGTTTGGCTGCGGCCGTAGAAGAAAACCAAGCCCACTGCCAGTCCTGCCAGTGCTACGCCAACCAGAATATTGGCCATCGGTAATCGAGATCTCGATTTCCCGCCTGTTCCCCGTGTTCTGGATTGCTTCCGCCTCTTGTCCTTACGTGCCATGGCATCCTCCTTACGATTGGGGGAGAGAACCTTTAGCTTGCCTCCTCGGTCCTTCCAATAGTATCTTTTCGCCAGCCCCTGCCTTGAGATCGACAGGCCCTAGTAAGCTTTCGCCCGCTGCACCTCCACGATATATGCGAGTAGATCAGCCATCTCTCCCTCTTCAAAAACAGGCCAGGGAATGCCCTGGACCCGCATTAAAGCTTCCATAGTGGCGGCATGATTCCAAAGCTGTCCCATCAACTCCGTTGGGGGATGGGGGTGGCTCTTTGCAAGATCGGGTCCGACCTTACCCCCGGCGCCTCCCACGGAGTGACAGGCAACGCATTGCTTCCGCTCAAATACCCGTTTCCCGTTCCTTGGATCCCCCAGCACGTCGAGGCTGTGAAGATACGCGATCAGGTGGGCCATCTCAGCACCTTTGAACAGTGGCCGGGGGATCTTTTGCTCCATCATGATTCTGGTCATTAGGGGAGCATGGTTCCACAAGATGGCTGCCATTCGGATATTAGAATGGCTATGCCGGGTCATTCCCAGGTCGGGTCCGATTTCGCCTCCTTGACCCTTGATGCTCTGGCATTTGATGCAACCCTTCTCCCGAAAGAGCCTAGCCCCGATGGCCGGGTTTCCCCCCATGTCGGCAATTCCATGCTCTTCCATCATCGCGTGGCGCTTGGTTTCACCTGGTGGACTCTTCTCTGTAGCCTCGGCCGCCGCTATAGTGATAAGCACGAGAAGGGGGATACTGTAAAGAATGGTAACGTATGCGGAGCGTTGATTCCCAGTCTTCATTTCTTTGCCTCTCACGAGCCCGGACTTCTTAAGACTCGCCAGCTCACTCGACCGTCCAGCGAAACACTCGTTCGGGCACGCCCGCCACACCCTTCACGACCACTTCAAGCGTTTTTGGCTTGGGCTCAGGCCACGCGAACCGGAGGGTTGCCCTCCGATGATGCCCGCTCCCTGTAACACCCTCGACGACCGTTGGCGCCAGCTCACCGCCACGGTTATCTCGCAGTCGCACGATCTGCTTGAATTCGTAGACATCGAGACTTACCGTATGAGTATCCAGACTTACCAGGAACGTCGGGGTGTCGCCAGCTTCCTTCAGAAGCGTAACTGTCACCGTGACTCCACCCCCTTGCACGGATTGTTTTGCTCCAGACTGTGCCTCTCCGATCGCCGGGACGAGCAGCAAGCCCACGGCCAGAACGCATGCCCACATCCATGGCTGTGCAGCCGGTTCTACCTTTAACACGTCCTGACACCTCATTTTCTCCGGCCTGGTCATTCTATCCTCCCCCACTGATCCTTGTTGAGTAGGTCGTACAAGGCCTGTTTCGCTACTGCCGCATCGACCGCCAACCAGATCACCTTAATACCTTTCCAAAAGAAATAATGGATCTGTCCTTGCCCGAGGGCCGAATACACGGTCGTCCCTTCCCAGTCAGAGGCCTTGAGATGGTAAAAGGGGGTGTTCCCCTGCTGGATCCGCTCGGTCATTCGCTCGACCTGGCGGACGGCCTTTCCCGCCGAGGACGCTTTCGACACATACAGCATAGCGGCCACGCCGTCCTTTTCATAGTGCGCGACAAAGCTATCTTTACCGGCTACCTCTTTGCCGTGGAGGCGGTCGATCGCCTGAAGGGCCTCCTCCCCGCGAAGGGCATGATCGAGCCGCAGTTCTCCCAGGAACTCCGGTGGCTCGACCTCGAAGCCATAAGCAGATCCTGCGAAGAAGAGGAGTAGGGCCATTAGGCAAACGGCCGTTCGCTTCGGAAGTTCTCTCACGTTCCGCTCCTTGAGGTCTCCGCCCTGTTCAGCAGCCGCCCATGGGTAGGCGCGGTCTCGTTTCACCCAACTCTGCCTCAGAGATCGGGCCCGTTTTCAGGACGGCGTGACTTCATCCTCATCTGGTCATCCTCAATGACCACGAGCCGGTGCCGCGAGGCCGGCAGGCGTGGGACAAGAGAGCGAAAGAGTTCGAGGCCGGCCACCATCCTCCAGCGCCGCCACAGTTCCACGAAGGTGCCTTCCCCTCTCAGGACCCTGAAGTAGTTGCCGATGATGCCAGGACGGCGCTGCATCATTCGATACGCGAACCCAGGGAAAGCGTAAACAACGAACCCGATCTTTGCCGCCGCGTCCAGCTCCCGGCCAATCTCCCGTCGCACCGCCGCTTCATAACGCTGGAGGCCAGGAGGGTCGTCGCCTGCCGCTAGCCCTTCCACAACGGCCTCGGCGGCGAGCTGGCCGCTCCGAATGGCATAGTAGATGCCTTCCCCCACAAACGCCTCGACAAGGGCACCAGCGTCCCCGACCAGCATCGTCCGGCATCCTGTCAAGCGGCCAAGACCTTGACGGTGGATGGGGAGGACCCAGCCAGAACGCCGCTCCTGATCGATGACATCCTGGATCCCTTCGCGGCAGAGGAACTGGTGGTAGTATGGTTTCGGGCTCCGGACCTTTTTCCCAAATCCCCCAACCCCGACCGACATATGGTCGGCCTTAGGGAAGGCCCAGGCATAGCCACCCGGGATTGAGCCAAAGTCCATCCGGACCTGATCCCCCCGCCCGATTGACCAGGGAGGCCGGGTCCAGATCTCTCCATCCAAGGCCGCAGCCATCAGCCGCTTCGGCTGAAGCCCAAGGGATCGGGCCACGGCGCTCCTCGCCCCATCGGCCCCGATGACGACCCTCCCGTGGTAGACCTCGCGATCGGTAACGACCAGGGCGCGATCTTTATACTCATTCACCCGGATCACACGCTCCCCCTCGCGGATCTCGACTTCCGCCTTCCGGGCCCGCTCCGCTAAGAACGTGTCGAACCGATGCCGCGTGACCAAATAGGCCACGGGTTGCCGGGACCAGACCGAAACGGGCTCCTGTCCTCGGAGGGTGAGCAGGACACCGTGGATCACGCGTTCTACCAGCTCCAGGATGTCCAATCCCAGTAGCCGCTCAACTCTGAGCGAAAGGCTGCCGCCGCAGGGCTTGGGGCGTGGGTGCCGCGCCTTCTCGAGAGCCAGGACCCGGAGGCCAGCCTGACCCAGGTCGCGGGCCGCTGTGGCCCCTGCCGGCCCCAGCCCGATGACGATGACATCGTAAAGTTTGAAGGAGGGAATCATACTTTGCACCGATCCTTTTCAAAAAGCACTGGTCGATGGAGGTTGCCAGGTCATCCGCCCCGGATGTTGGGGCGATGACGTCCATATCCCCCGGGACCAGTTGGCGGTGGCGGTCAGCATAACCTCCTTGTGGAGTCCAGCATTGACGACATAAAGGTTACGCCGGCCGAAGCGGATCAGCTGGTGAGGCGCATTGCCCCACCAGGGATCAGTGCCGGATCACCTCGTGCGCCTCCGGGTAGGAAGCATAGATGGTGAACTTATGCTCCCTCCTCTCAACGTTCTTGAGATACATTGCCCGCTGGTGCGCGAGGGCCGCCCGAAAACGTTTTTCTCCTATGACTCGCGATCCCCGAGACACCTCGCGTGCCGCCTGGGCGTCGTCAAAAATCATGACTATCACGTTTTCCCGATCGACAAACTCATGACGGAGCCTCTTACCCAGTGCCCGCAGCTCGTCTACGCTGGGCTCCGGGTCGACAGCGATGAAGTGCCCCTCGCCCCCTGGATGGTTCCAACGCACCACCCGCCGATAGCCCTGATCGCGAGGGACGCCCGGGCGAAGGCCCAAGACTACCGCGGCCGCGAGCGCCCCAGCCGCCGCCAGCAGCGATGCAAGGAAGCCCCGCTTGGTTGGGCGGCTCCGGGCCGGGCTCCTGGTCGAAACGTCCGAGAACATGTTGCATTTGTGGACCGCGCCTATCATCACCTTTCACTGTCGGGACCAAGGCACCGACTGCCCCAGACTAAATCTACATGATGGTTTGTCGGACTCCCGGATTCGTCTGTGTCAGAGAGGTACCCCTGTATTCCACCTCCTGCTCGCCATCGATCAGGCCGCGGGCTTCTACGATGCCCTTCGAAGATTTGGCCGACTTCCACTTTCTCGCCGGTACGTTCCGGCTGCTCTTGCGGCAAAGCCGGCCAGTCAACATTCGGACTTCGCAACCTAGGTCCGGCTGACAATTGCTTCAAATACGCCACCGATACAGAGAACGTTGGAGAGCCCAGGCCGCAAGCCATCCACGTCGATGGTCATTCCGGTCCGGCAGATTTCCTTTAACCCGGTGCCGAGAACCCGGGCGCCGAACTCGCCGATCTCGGTCACGCCGAAAAAGTCCAAAACTAGATTCCTCTCTTGGCACTGCTTGAGGTGGCGGAGGACCTCGGAGGCCGAAGATCCATCAATCTCGCCGCCCAGACGAAAGACCGGTCCGGTCGCGCCCTGCCTAGTGACTATGGTAAAGTGCCTCGTTCTTCGCTTTTGAGGTTGCATTTCATTCATCGTCGGTTCTGATTATGTGCGCCCGCCGTTAGGTATCCTTGGAACACCCCCGGAATTCAAAAACGGGTGATGCCCTTCCGCACGGGTTAACGCCTTAGCCGAGGACCGAAGCACGATAGACGTGACGGCCATCGTTGCCGGCTGCCGCGACGGCTTCCATCAAGCCTTGGGACTTGATCTGCTCTGGATCGTAGTGGACCAGCGCGAGTGCAGCGAACAGATCGATCTGCACCTGCATGACCCCCGGGCGGGAAAGCAGGCTGTTCCGCACTCGCGTGACGCATGTCTGACAGCCCATCCCGGTCACCCCGAGGACTGCCGTCTCCGCACGGGCCAGTGCCTCTCGGTCATCGGCCTTCTGTATAGGATCAACGTGGCAATTTCCTTCGTGTTCCATTCCTTCTCTCCTTTGCAATCCATTTTTCCGCCTTGCGTTCACGACTTCCCGGCGTCAAAGGACCGACTTTTTGTACCGAGATCCTTCCTGCCCCCGCTCCTCCGTTCGCCGGAGAAGGGCGAAAGCCAACAGGCTCCCGACGAGCACCAGGGCGCTCAAGGTCTGAGCAGCGGAGACGCCACCTGCAAACTGAAGCTGATCTTCGCGAAAGATTTCGACGATGAAGCGGATAACGGCATATCCTCCAGCATAGAGGAGAAAGAGCTGGCCAGGGAACAAGCTTCGCCTTCGGAGGGCCCATAGGATCCCAAAAAGCAACAGGTCGAGGCCCATCTCGTAGAGCCGGGTGGGGTGCCGTGGCACGCCTAGGGGGGCCATGGCGTTAGGATCCGTGAATGTGACGGCCCACGGGACACTGGTTGCGATCCCGTAGGCATCGCCGTTCAGGAAGCAGGCGAGCCGGCCAATCGCCTGGCCCAGGATGAGAGCAGGGGCGAGGGTATCGGCAAAGGTCCAGAAAGAGATGCCGTGCTTTCGACAGAACCATAACCCGGTAAAAAGTCCGCCCAAGAGAGCGCCGTGGATGGCGAGCCCCCCCTTCCAGATGGCCAGAACCATCACGGGTTGTCGGAAGAACATGCCGGGATCGAAGAAGGCGATATAGTAGAGGTGCGCCCCCAGGATGCCAAAGAGAATGGCCAGGAAGGCGAAGTCCTCCACTAGGCGGGGATTCATCCCCCGCCTTACTGCCTCTCGGCGGGCAAGCATGTGGGCCGCCAGGATGGCAAAGGCAATGACGACGCCGTATGAACGGAGTTCGAAGCTTCCCACCTTCAGAAGGATTGGATACACGGACACCTCGTCAAAAGACGGCGGCGGACATCGTCCCGTAAGAATGGCATTAGGGCCTATTCATGGTCAGGGTTACCTCCCCGACGGCTGCATCGATGTCGGCCCCCGAATATCTCACTCGCTTGAGGCGACTATTATAGGTCTGCACGGGCCTGTGGTGTGGCAAGGAGCGCCTCGGTTTCGGCAGTGAGAGTCTCCATGCTGATTTCACCGATGTGTTTGTGTGTAATCTTTCCTTCGCGGTCGATGAAGAAAGTCTCAGGGATCCCGAAGACACCGTACTCAATGGCGATCCGACTTTTGAGATCTAAACCGTTCGGATAGCTCTTGCCGTGCTTCGCGATGAAGTCCCTCGCGTTTTTCTCGGTATCCTGATAGATGATCCCAATCAGCATCACGCCGTGATCCTTGTGCCGTCGCCAGGTTGCCTCCAGTCTGGGGGCCTCATTCCAGCAAGATGGGTAGCACCACGAGGCCCAGAAGTTGATGACCACAGGACTTCCCTTGAGATCACGCAGCCGGACCTCCTCCCCGTCCAGTAAGGTTAGCGTAAAATCCGGGGCCTCCCCCCCCACCAGCGGAGATGGGATCAGCCTGGGATCCTTCGTGAAGCCGTAGGCGAGGAGAAGGAGCAAGCCAACGACGAATATCCAGACGAGAACCTTGTCCCAACGCATGGCTACTGCTGCCCTCCCTTTTCAAAGCGGGGGGAAGGGGAACTCACACTCGTATATTGAGTGCACCTACTTTCTCCCCACCGTTCCTCGGACCCCCCAGTCATGGCTTTCCAGCCTTCTGTAGCGCTGATCTTGCCATGACCAGACGAGAAGGCCTTTTGCCACGACGGCACCATCCCTCCTAGTCTCGGCCAGGGAAAAAAGGCAGGCGTGAAGGCTCTGTACAGGCGATATTTTCCCCCGAAGTGGGCCTCCATCTCGTGCTCTTCCCGCCGGGCGAGCCTGACGTACATGGCGATCAGGACAGGGAAGGTTAGGAGCGTAACAATGGTCGGCCACTGGATCAACAATCCGATGGTGATGAGAAACAGGCCACTATACTGGGGATGCCGCACCCATCGGTACAGGCCATTCATGACCAGCCCGCCCCGGGCGCGATGGATTTTCCACCATCCGATCCCCATGATGATAAGGCCCGCCAGCATCAAGCCGTTCGACAGCACGTGGATAACAGTCATCATTGTGGCCCCCCCACCCAGCAGGGTAACCCAGAGATGGCCGCTCGCGTGGGAGAAGGGATTTAGGGCGGGGTAGCGGTTTCCTAGGACGGCGGTCAGGATATAGATTGTCAAGGGGAAGCCGTACATCTCGGTGAAGAGGGCGACAACGAAAGCGGTCGTCACCCCCAAGGACCGCCATTCCCTCCACCTCACGGGCGCGAGAAAGCTCAGGATGAAGAAAAGAAAGAAAAGGGCGTTGAAAGCTACGAGGGACCAAAGGCCGTAACCGTAAATGTATTCGCCGTGCATGAGCCGCTCCGTTCTATAGGAAGAAGTTCCGGCAGGTGGTGGAGGAGAGCGTTGCACGGTTTCGCCCGTCAGACCCCCTCCCTCCACTCTCCGGTACTTATGTTTTCATCGCGGGGCAATGCTCTTCGTCACGCAGATTTTTCAAGGCTGTCCACCTGTATACCCCTCGTTTTGGTCGAACCCATGTTGACACCTCTGCGCGTGGGCGGACGTGAATCCTGCATCCGGCCCGCCTCATCGCTGCAAACGGGTCACCCACCTGGAGTCTCATGCCTTCCTGCTCACCACGATCTGGTCTCCCCGGACGTTGACGACGTACTGATCCAGCGACCGAGGAGGCGGGCCCGCGATGTTGTCCCCGTTGAGATCAAAGTGACCGTTATGGCAGGCGCACCAGATGTGACGGAGGTCGGGCCGGTACTGCACCGTGCAGGCGAGATGAGTGCACACGGCAGAAAAGGCTCGGAGCTCTCCGGCCGGCGTCCGGATTAGGATCCCCGGGCGGTTGCCAAACTTGAAGATCTGTCCCGAATTTGGCTTCACATCGGCCGGCTTGATCGAAAGCTGTACCGTTGCCGCTGTCGACTCGCCGACCGGTGGTGGGATCAGGTACCGGCTCACGGGATAGAGCACCGTGAGCAGGAAAGCCCCCACGCTGGTTCCGAGGAACCAATTAATAAATCTCCTGCGGGTCGGATCGGGGCCGAACCCCTCGTCAATAGCTGTAGGGCCCATGACCCTATCACTCCTTTCTTAGGGACGTTGACTCTTCTTCAGTCCTTGGCTGGTGATGACCGTGATGACCCCCGTGCATCCCCAAAAGATGCATCAACGGACATGCGAGGACGAAGAGAAAGAGCAAGGCCGTTCCCCAACTGACCCCCCAAAGGGGTAAAAGGAGGATCGCCGCAAAGGGGAGGGTGCAGCCGATGATCATGAGCCAAGAGCGCTTGCCCGGGGCGAAGCTCCGACGATCGCTGGGGGTATTAGTGGGATGATGTTCCATGGCCTTCTCCCGTTTTTCCGACGAATTTCTCCGGGGCCTTCTCAAAGGTCACCTTGCACCCCTCCGCGCAGAAGTAGTAGGTAGTCCCTTGATAGACGGACGTGGCTGCTGCTTTTGCTTCCTCAACCTCCATGCCGCAGACCGGATCCTTCACCATGACTCTTCCTCCTATCGGTTTTGTGGGCGGTTTTCCCGGCACTTACTCAGAGATTCGCCGCCAGCACGAGCGAGCCCCCGCTGGCTGTCGAACCCGGGCCGTTTTCGGTCCTGCTCAGGACCTCAGCAATGCCCATCACGACAATGCGCCACCCGCGGGATCATGAACCGTGACATCACCATTACCTCATTCTTCGGCTTTTTCATCCTAGCGAACGTTGATCTCTCCTGCGATCTCCCGTGTCCCCTTCTCGGCGCCTACGGTAAGGGCATAGCGATACTTGCCTGGGTGATCAAAGAACACATGGACCTCCCGTGCCACGAACTCCTTTGAGACTGGGGCCCCCTTGACATCGGGAAAGAGAATCCGGACTGCCCTCCCGGTCACATCGATCCAGGAGATCACCTCGCCAGCTGACACGGTCAGGGCCGGGTCGCTGAGCCCGTCCTGCGTCACCATGATTCCCGCAGCGGTGGCTGGGCGGGCCATCACGATCGCGAGAAGAAATAGAAAGGCTGGGATAATCCCTTGTTTCATATCCTGTCTCCTTCCTCTGGGAACTGCTGGCTCTGCTTGCTTTACGCTCAACGAGCCGCATCTAGGCCCAGCGACGCTGAAAGTAGTTATAGCTTGGCACGAAGATCAGGGCCGTATAGAGAGCGTAGAGGATGATCTCACCTAGGCCTAGGAAATACGACCCCCAGGTGATCCCCTGAAACCCGGGAAGCAGGACTTTCCAGATTGCCACCATGGTGAACTGCGGGAGGGCCAGGTCCCAGAGGATGCATACGGTGAACGTCACGGCTCCTAGCAGGCTCAAGGCCGAGGCTACCACCTTGAAGTTCAACAGTTTCATTTCGACTCCCTCGGTTTCCCAGTGGTCACCGGCGCTGTACCTTGGCCGTCAAACCATCCACGGTGAGAATGATCACCTTTTCTCCTTTCACGATATGCCCAGCGCCTTGGGCAGACCACAGTTCGTTCCCGTGTCGGATGACCCCCAGGGGGTTGAGGTCCTGAATCACCTCCGCCTCTTTGCCCACCATCCCCTCCCTTCCCGTCTGCACCGGAAGCCGCATGGCCCTCACGATGACGAGATACAGAAAAGCGGAGAGCACGAAGACGATGCCATAGAGGGGGAGGGCCGCCTCAAAAGGCAGAACAACGAAGAGCCCGAGGCCGAATACGGGAAGCAAGAGAATGAGGTGACACACTGTAATACTCCTCTATGGAACTCAGTGGCAGGAACCCCTGGTCGACGTCGGCTGCTTCTGCTTTTCCTGCTCCGGGCTTTCTTTGGGGGTGCCGTGGGAATGACCGCCGCCGCAGCAGCCCATTCCCGCGTGTCCACGGGACATGAACCAGACAAGCCCAATTCCGACTAGAATCCACACCCAGTTACTCGCTAACCATTCCATGTTCTCTCTCCTTTCTTTGGTTGGTCCCGCCCGACCTCGCCGGGTCGAGACATTTCACACAACCTGCACTACGTCTATGTGTCGGACCAGAATTTTCTCCCTACACGATTTCCCCCTCTCTTCACCTCCAGCTATTCTCCCTTTCCGCCCGGCACAAGGCCAGGCAAATGGAGCCACGTGTATGCAACTGTCCCTTAGCATGAGTTGTTGGACCGCGCCGAGGAATGAGAGGTGCGGGGCGCCACTTTCGGCCTGCCATTCCTCGTCCTCGGACTGAACGGTCTTCTCCCCAGTTCGCGTATCCGCGACCACGCGCTGAGTCGAAAGGTCGCCGAATGTTCGCGAAAGAATGAATAGGCATGCATGGGGAACGAATCGTGCTGCCTTTCGGTGAACTGTATGCCGTAGCGGTAACTCAGGGTTGCGCGGCTTCTCGTGAACCACTGCACGTACCCCGTCAAGACCAACGAGCGCCCTTCCAGGGTGAGGCTAATTGTGATCGGTTCCCACTCATGGAGGCGATGGGGGAGGTGCGCGCCGAGACCCCCGGCACTGAGATCCCGGAGCATCCCCGAAGTTTCTCCGGACGAAGAGGTGCGAATGCGAATGGGGATGTTGAAGGCAAGCCGGACGTCCTTCCGTGCACCGGCTCCACCGGCCTCAGCGAGAAGTGGGACCACAGGGATATGAGGTTTCGTCAGCAACTCCCGCACAGTGCCGAGAAAGTCCTCAGGCTTAAAGGACTGGTGAAACAGCCGGTCCGCGCCGAGGCGGACGAGGGTGTGATGAAGCCCGGCATCGTCCAGCCGGCTGCTCACCACCACCACCGGGATCTCCCAAATGTTTTCATGGCGCAACCGGTACTCGAGGAAACTCCGACCATCCACAACAGGCACGTCGAGGTCGAGGACGATCAGATCTGCAGCCTTTCCCAAAAGCCAGATCAGCCCATCAGCCCCATTAGTGGCCTCGACGACGGAAAATCCCTCCTTCTCCAGGAGATCTCGATACTGCTCCCGGACTTGGGGATTATCGTTAATGATCATGAGGGTGTGATCAGTTTGTATAGTGACATGGCCTCTCTGTCTCTGCCGCAGCGACTTCTCTTCGTTATCCATTCCTATCCCCCTTCCGGCTCACTTTTTGGCAGACGTGATACCATCGGCTGCGCGGGAGTTGCCCGCGCCAGCGACGACATTCTCGCTATCCACTGGGCCGGATGTCGACCCGGCGCAGCCGGTTGGCATTGGTCACTACCGAGGTGGACGAGGTCGCCATGGCAATCTCCGCCAGCACCGGGTGCATCCACCCGATGATGGCGAGCGGGATCATCACCACGTTGTAAAAGTATGCCCAGAACAGATTCTGCTTGATCTTGCGGAACGTGGCCCGGCTCAGCTTGATCGCGCTGACCACTCCCGAGAGCTGGCCGCTTACCAGGGTGACGTCTGATGCCTCGATGGCAATGTCTGTTCCCGTACCGATGGCGATGCCCACGTTGGCCTGGGTAAGGGCAGGGGCGTCATTGATGCCGTCCCCCACCATGGCCACAAGCTCGAAGCGATCCTGCAGCTTCTGGATTTCAGTGACCTTTCCGTCCGGTAGGACCTCAGCCAGCACCTGGTCAATTCCGACCACTCGCGCGATCGCATCGGCCGTGCGCTGGTTATCGCCGGTGATCACCGCCGTCTGTACTCCCATCTGGTGTAGTTCCCGAATGGCACCCACCGAATCGTCCTTGAGCGTGTCGGCTACGGCCACCACTCCGGCCAGGGTGGCGTTGGCGGCCACCAGCATGGCCGTTTTGGCCTCTTTCTCCAGGCGCACCAGTTCCGGTTCCAATGAGGCTGGGTCGAGACCGTGCTCCCGCATCAACCTCCGGGAGCCAACAAGCACTCGGTCACCATTAATGGAAGCCATGACTCCCTTTCCTCGCATTGCCTGGAAGCTTTCCGGTCCAGCCAGCGTTACTCCCTTGGCCTCGGCCCACTCCACAATCGCCCGCCCCAGCGGATGTTCGCTTCCGCGTTCCGCCGAGCCCGCCAGCCGGAGCACACTTTCCTCGTTGAAGCCGTTCACCCCCACGACGTCCGTGACCTCCGGCTTCCCCTTCGTGATCGTCCCGGTCTTGTCGAAGACGATCACGTTGATGTCTTTCAGTGTCTGGATCGCTTCGCCCGAGCGGATGAGGATGCCGGTCTCGGCGCCCATGCCGCTGCCCACCATGAGCGCCGTCGGCGTGGCCAGGCCTAGGGCGCAGGGGCAGGCGATAACCAGTACAGCAACTGTGGAAACGATAGCCAGGGTCACTACACCGAGATTGGGGTTGACCCAGGGCAGAAAGCCGCCAAAGGTGACCAGTGGCTTCATGAACTCGGGGAAGAAGAGCCAGGCCGAGAGCGTGAGTAGGGCGATCCCGATAACCACCGGTACGAAGATCCCCGTTACCCGGTCCGCAAACTCCTGGATCGGGACCTTGGAGCCCTGGCATTCCTCGACCAGCTTGATGACCTGGGAGAGGAAGGTGTCTTTGCCCACCTTGGTGGCCTGAACCTTCAACAGCCCCTCCTGGTTGACCGTTGCCCCGATGGCCTCGTCGCCTGCGGACTTGTTGACCGGCATCGACTCGCCGGTGGCCATGGACTCGTCCACTGCGCTTTCTCCGTCCAGGATGACGCCGTCAGTGGGGATCTTCTCGCCGGGACGCACGACCATCACGTCACCGACCGCCACCCTTTCGATGGGAATCTCGACCTCCCGGTCGTCGATCAGGATCCGGGCCGTCTTCGCTCCGAGCTCCAGCAGCTTGCGGATCGCCTGGGAAGCGCGGCCTCTGGCCGTCTCTTCCACGTAGCGTCCGGTCAGGTGAAAGGCCATGATCATGGCCGCGACACCGGCATAGTTGGCCACCGGGAAAAAGAAGGTGGCCGGCCCGGTCAGGAAGGACACACCGGTGCCCAGAGCGATGAGGGTGTCCATGTTGGCGTGGCCGTGCCGCACGGCGGCCCAGGCGCCGGTGTAAGTCTTACGGCCTACCCAGATGAGGACGGGAACTGCAAGGGTGATCAATCCCAGATCGTACGCCGTCTGGTTGGGCCAGATGATGCCGAAAAACATCTCAGCAAACATCCACAGGATGATTGGCACGGTGAAACCCCAGGCCACCTGCATGTTGAAACGGGCGGCCTGCATTTTCCGTTCTTCCTGGTCCACCTCTTCCTCGCCCGGAGCGGCAGCCTCCTCAGGAAATTGCAGCACTGCGTAGCCGGCATCCGCCACCGCCTGTGTGAGGTCGTCCAGGCTGGTCATCCCGGGAATGTAGGTCACTGTCGCTTTCTCGGTGGCTAGGTTCACCTTGGCGGCGAACACGCCGTCCAGACCAATGAGCGCCCGCTCGACGTGCGCGACACAACTCGCACAGGTCATGCCCCCAATGGGCAGGGTAAGCTGCTCCCGGGGGACCTCGTATCCCGCGTCACGCACCGCTTCGACCAGGACTTTTGGATCTGCGACGTTCGGCTCGTATTTCACCGTCGCCTTCTCGGTTGCGAAATTGACCGCGGCCTGCTTCACCCCGGGGAGGCCCTGCAAGGTCTTTTCGATATGGGCCGCGCACGACGCGCAGGACATCCCCTTAATCGGCAGTTCAATTAGCTTCATCGTCTCCCTCCGTACTGTTTCGTACCTCGCCGAGGAGAATGCAATCCGGTCCAATCCCAACCGTCATCAGACCTACTACCGAGCTTCCAACGTCTCGTTTTGAGCACTGCTTGCTTCTCCTTAGTGGCAGCTCGCTCCTGAAGCCGGTTTCGGACTAGCCGCGGCCATGGAGTGTTGGTCGTGGCGGCGGAGCTGCCACAACATCCACAGGATCCCGATCCCCGTGGCCACCAGGCCAAATGTCATGAGGGGCCGCTTGTACTCGCTCAAAAAAAGGCTGGCAGCGGTCATCCCGGCCAGCGGCAGGATGTCGGCCAAATGGTGCGCGCAGCAGGCCACCATCGCCACTGTGGAGCCGCCCGTTCCGGTAGCTGCCATTGCGAACGGTATCCCTTCACCCGCGGCCTTCATCGATGCCCTGAGGTAGGCGAAGAGGCCCATCTGGATCCCGAATCCCGCCGTGATGGCTGCCACGAACCAGCCGTCCTCGGCTATAAGGCTCTGCAAATGCTGCAAGGACTTCGAGCCGGCGAGGACCACAACCGCGTAAAACGCCAATAACCCTGCTGCCGCGAGTAGCCCCATCAAGATGGCTCGCCGCCGCTGAACTCCTTTCCTGATTGGTATTGCTTGCTCACGCATGGTTCGGCTCAATCCCCTCGCATAGTTCTCACGCGATCACCGGTGCGTAGTGACGCTGCTGATGATTGACGCGCGTATTCCGGTCGAGTGGCGTTAGCCGCTCGGGATCGGCATAAGCCACGTAGCCCCTGAGGATGAAAGATCGAAGTGGCTCTCGACATGCCAGAGCGATCAGCCTGTTGACCATTCCTACCGGACCCCGCACCAGGAGTCGCTGGAAAAAACCCAGAAGTCGATAAAGCCCACGGTGGTGGAGAACGAAAGCCCGATACTCGTCGAGTCCCAATCTCAGGGAAAGCTTCCCCTCCAGGATTCTCTGGATGATGCGCCCACACGCTTGCCCAAAGTAGAGGGCAGGGCGAATCCCCTCCCCAGTCAGGGGGAGGCACTGCCCTGCGGCATCGCCGACCACGAAGAGCTTCCCGGCCGTCGGTACCCGAAACGACCAGGGGAAGTAGCCTCCGTGAATGTTCGCTTTGGTAAGCCCCAGGGAATCCAAGAAAATGTCCAAATGGGGTCGCAGGTGACCGTCTCCAACATAACTGGCCACGCCGATTCTCGATTCCTCACCGATAGGGAAGAACCAGGCGACCCCCTCCGGGACGAGATTCGGATCGTACCAAAAGCAGAGGTTCTCACCTTTGCGTCGGGCGACTGTTTCGATCCCATAGCTCATCCTCTCGCGAGGGGTGTATCTCGGGCAGACCGAGTTTGCCAGCACCCCTCGCCAGCCAGAGGCATCCACCAAGATTGTTCCTCGAAATCGCCCCCGGTTGGTGACTACCTCATCCCCCTCAACTCCCCTTACTACGGCCTGCAGAATCTGCGCGTCAGTCCCTCCGGCCATCCCTTCGCAAAAGCGCTGGTAGTCGAAGGTACAGAAATGGTGCTCCTGAACATCGTACCGTTCCGTTCGGGTCGGGGTGTGAAACGCCAGAAAGGGGTGGGCCTGAAGCACGCTGTCCATCAGGCCGAGGCGCTGCGGTACCCCGAGGAGCGTCCCGCAGGCCGAGGTCTGTCCTTCGCCGATTGGCTTTGGGTCGATCAGCAGGATGCTTCCCCGGAGCTGGCTGGCAACGGCCAGCCCGGCAAAACTGTGTCCAGCAATGATGACGTCGTATTTCATAAAAGGCTCTCTCTCTCGCCTTCGCGTGTCTTCCGCATTAGATACGGAAAGGAATTATTCGATTTTGAAATGTATTCACAAAAAAAATTACTCTCCCAGCCCGGCAACGGCCTTTCCCAAGAGGTTGAGGAGGGCATCCTGCTCTTCCGGCTCGAGCGAGTCCATCATGGCGATGATCAATCCCATCTCGGCCTCGAGACATTCCTGGTAGACCTGGTCCCCTTTTCTCGTCAGCTCCACGAAGACCGAGCGCCGGTCCTCGTCGCTTCGGAATCGCTGCACGTACCCTTTCGACACGAGACGGTCCACGATTCCGGTCAGGCTACTCAAGGGGAAGCCGCACTCCTTGGCGAGCTCGGTCATCATGCAGCGTCCCTTTCGGCCTAGGGCCTCACAGGTGAAAATCTCGCTGTTCGCCAGCTCGGCAGCCACCCCCTTGGCCGTCGGCCTGAGATAGAGGCGCTTGGCTAAGGCACGAATGTGGGTGTCCAGCAGCATCAGCTTGTCACGGGCAGTCCGTTTCACCGTATAATTCCGTTACGAATATTTCGATACCGAAATAAATATAATCGTTGGTTATTTTCGTGTCAAGACTTTTTTTCTTCAAGTAATTCAGGGACTTATGCTTACTCCTCGATGTACTTCTGGGGTGCCTTCTCGAAAGCATTCTTGCAGGCTTGGGTGCAGAAGTAATAGGTGGTGCCCTGGTAAGCCAGGGTGGCCGGCGCCTTCGTCTCGTCAACCTCCATGCCGCAGACTGGATCCTTTGCCATTCTCGTCACCTCCTTGGCTAACTTTCTCACAGTGCATCCTTGTCCGCAACCATCCCGGGGGACCCCCGTCAGGGGGTGGTCTTGAGCTCCTCCTCGATGATCTTCTTGAATGTCTGGAAAGGATGGGCGCCGACGAGCATCGTGCCGTTAATAAAGAAGGTTGGGGTACCATTGGCACCCATCAGGATGCCGATGCCGGTTTCCCCTTCCACCTTTTCAGCGTACTCCCCATCATCGAGGCACCGGTCGAATGCCTTGCTCTCGAGCTTGAGATCTCGGGCGTACTGTTTGAGCCGGCGATCTGCCAGGGAGAAAGAGCCTTTCGAAGCGAAGAGCGTATCGTGATACTCCCAGAACTTCCCCTGCTCAGCGGCACACTCCGACGCCTGGGCTGCTGCGACTGATTGTGGGCCCAAAATGGCCAGGTGGCGGTAGACGAACCGGACCTTGCCCGGCTTAATGTACTCTTCTTCAAGGTGGGGAAGTGTCTGTTTCCAGAACCTCCAGCAGAACGTGCACTGGAAGTCCGAGAATTCGATGATGGTGACGGGTGCCTTATCAGATCCCTTGGCAGATCCCCTGGCAAGAAGGGTCAGGACTTCCCCTCTCTGCAGGGGTTGTTTTGCGAAAGCGCCTCCGCTCAGGGCCAGCAACACCCAGAGACCCCACAGCAATACCGGCGGCCAGTATTTCCACGCATAGCGCTTGGGTCGGACTCCCTCTAGATCGGTCATATAAACCCCACACTAATGGAACCCCAAACCGTCTTGTCTCCGTTCCAATCTCCGCTCGGGTTCCACTTATTTTCTGTTTGCGTTTCCTGGAACGAAAACGAGCGTAAGGCTGGTGTGTTTCCCTTTGGACACACCGATTTCTCTCTCGATTGAGCCAAACGCCTCGTGCCAGGCTCTCAATACATAATGCCCAGGTGGTATCCCGCGGAATTGGAAGGTTCCCTCCGTCCCGGTTACTGTAACGAAGGGGGACGAGGAGATGAGAATGTATGCGCGCATCCAGGTATGTCCCACATCACACTCGATGCGCAGGAGTCCGGTCCCGGGAAGCCGCGTACGCGTCCGATCCCGGAAATGGGGCAGAGCGACGTGAAAGGCCGTGCTCCCGTCTTCCAGGAAGGCGTGGGCACTGTGCAGGATAGGGTCGCTATTCCGAACTTCCAGGGCTGCGTGTGGACGACTGACCTGAACGCGAGGCACGAACTCGCAATGACGGTTATCAAGGATAGCAACTGCCTGATCGTATCTCGGCGTCGGGAGGGTCTCATCTTCCGCCTCGAGCAGGATCACCGCATTTTTCACTTCTCTTGATGGGGATATCTGGTGCTGGCCCAGGGGCCGCTCCTTTCCACAGACCTCCTCGTGTTTCCACACCGGCAACCATTGTTCCTCGGGCAAGGGACCTTCAAAAAGGACACGGCCGCTGAGTTCTCCGTGTGAAGATAAGGTGGCAGAAGGGCCCCCCTGTTTGCCAGCACTCGCTGAAGCTATCGGAAGCACCAGGACAAGACCTGCTATAAGAATTGTCACATTTGATCGGCGGTTCATCCCTCTCCTGTCACAGCCGCTCCCATAGCCAGGTGGGCGTGATGCTGATGAGGTAGCTATTCAGGAGCGTGAGATATCCGGTAAAAAGCATGACCCCGATAAGAACGAGGAAGAGGCCGCTGCCGAGCTCCACCCACCGCATGTAAGGATGGAACCGGTGAACGAACCGGCTAAAGCGGTCCAAGGCCAGAGCGCTCAAGAGGAAGGGGACTCCCAGGCCAAGGGAGTACACGCCGAGGAGGGTCACCCCTCTTCCTCCTGTCGCTGATGTCCCCGCCAGCGTGAGGATCGAACCCAGGATCGGCCCGATACAAGGAGTCCAACCGGCACCGAAGGCCACTCCCACCAGGACCGAACCCACGTAGCCAGCGGGGCGTTTTTCAAGCTGGAGCCGCCGCTCTCGCATCAGAAACGGCAGCCTGAGGATCCCGGCAATATTCAGTCCGAAGACGATAATGAGGATTCCCCCAACCTTGCGAACGAGTCCAATCGACCCGAGGAGCAGCTGCCCAAATAAGCTGAAGGAGGCGCCCAGGGTGATAAAGACCATGGAAAACCCCAGGATGAAAAGCACGGCGTTGAAAACGATGGCCCGTCGGGCCTGAGCCATCTGGCCCGTTTTCAACTCCTGAAGGGACATGCCGGCGACGAAGGAAAGATAGGAGGGGACAAGAGGTAACACACAGGGAGAGATGAACGAAAAGAGTCCCGCCGTTAACGCGACCACCGTGGTCACATCCACTGATTGCGCCATCCAGCATCTCCTTGCTCTTCGCCCTCCAGCCCCGTATCCATCATGGCTTCAACGTATGAGCTCCTCCAGCATTTTCGTTGATTCGCCATCGGTCCAATCGCGATAGCCGAGTTCCTTGAACCGGATGATCCCCCGCGTATCAATGAGAAAGCTCGCCGGAATGCTGAAGAGCCGGTATAGGTATAGCACCTCCGACTCTGGATCTAACAGGACGGGGAAAGTTAGTCCGAACTCTTGCATGAAGTTTCTCACGACACTCTCAGGTCCAGCGTCAATGCTCACTGCCAGGATCTCCAGGCCCCGGCCTCGATACTGCTTGTACGCCTTTTCCATCGTAGGCATCTCGAGGCGGCACGGGGGACACCACGTGGCCCAAAAGTTTATAAAGACCGCCTTCTTCCCGCGAAAGTCCGAGAGTCGAACTGGTTTGCCCTGGAGATTTGGCAGGATAAAATCGGGCGCTGGATGTCCCACCACCGGCCTTGGATCTTCAGCTCTTGCTTGTGGTACTACAGCAGCGGAACACAAGATACTTCCGACTAAGACGGCCCCGAGCAAAGGCTGCTGAGGGTATCGATTCTGCATCGCTTTCTCCGTAGTCTGGCAAGGCACATACCGAGATTGTTTAATGCTGCTGTGCGCCCTGCAAACGTAGGCACGAAAAGGCCTGAGCGTCCGAATAGGTTTGCTTGAAGATTCAGAGATGGGGAAGCCCCTAACCGCGGGGAGGAGGGAAAGGAGGTGGGAGTGACACGCCTTTGTAGAAGGAATTCTGTTCTGTGTCGAGAAAGGATGTTAGAAAGAGCTTGTTAGCACCGGATTGATCTTCGCACGGAACTAGCGAAGCGTCACAGGGCTGCGTGGTGTGTGTCAGTGTCGATGCCGATCCGGGGTTGAAATCAGTGTCCTTGGCATCGGCCATGAGGCATAGCCCGACCCCCGCCAGGAAAGCGCTAACCACAAGATATGCTGTCCATCTCCGTAGCAACTACCGATCCTCCGCCATGCATGGCTTCTGCTACCTGCCCGGAATGGGCTAAGATAGAAGATACTCCTCCTTTTAACGTGGGTGCCTCAGGTTTGTCAAGGATGCGTAAGGCAGCCCATATGCGGAGGAAGAGGTCCCCGCCGAGGTAGAAGAGGGAAACGGGTGAGGTCGCTATATGGCCAGAGAGCTTCCGTATTGTTAAGTTGTTAAAAGGGACCGTTTCCGGAGATTTCTTTCTCTAATTCTGATAGGATGGGTAGAGCCAAATTGGGGAGAGCCGCCATGGCCAAAGAGCTCGATGTCACACAGATTCACGAGGCGGTGCGGAAGAAGTACGCCGAGGTCTCCTGCTCAGCGGAGGGGAAGTTTCAATACCCTACCGGGAAAGCGGGTGTAGAGGCGCTCGGTTACGATCCGTCTTTGTTCGGCGATCTGCCTGATGAGCTGGTCGAATCTTTTTGTGGGGTAGGCAATCCTTTCTCTCTGGGACCAATCAAGCCTGGGGGAATTGTTCTTGATGTGGGCTGTGGTGCAGGATTCGACCTGATCATCGCAAGTCGTTTGGTAGGGCCGACAGGCCAGGTGAGCGGCATTGATCTCACACCCGAGATGGTGGAGAGAGCACAGACGAACCTCGGGAAGGCCGGCGTGTCCAATGGCCAGGTTGATTGTGCGGGCTCGGAGGCGATTCCCTACGCCGACAGCACCGTTGACGTTGTGATTTCGAACGGCGTCCTGAATCTCTCACCTGAGAAGGAAATAAGTTTTAGCGAAATTTACCGAGTCCTGAAGCCGAACGGCCGCCTTCAGTTCGCCGATATCATATTGAAAGAGAATCTCCCGGAGAAGGTGGCAACCAGCCTTGAAGCCTGGTCGGAATGAGTCGGAGGCGCGATCCCGGTCCGGGATCTAGTTCAGCTAGTGGAGAGGGTAGGATTTGTTGGCGTGGAATACGTGGGGGTGACGGGTTTTCAGACATCGAGGGTGACCGTCGGAGCGACATTTCGGGCATGGAAAAGCCCGCAATGATAGACGTTGCCTACCGCATGCGGGTCGCCAGTCACGCGGTGAGGCGATTGGTCAGATCGTGCAACTGTTTTCGGAATTTGTCGTCTTTGGCCATCAGTTCACGGATCTTCGCACAGGCATGAATCACCGTTGAGTGATCTTTTCCTCCAAACTCTGCCCCGATGTCCGGGAGGGATGCGTTGGTCTGGGTTCGACAAAGGTACATCGCCACCTGGCGGGGCAGGACAATAGACTTGTGCCGGCTTTTCGACAGGAGTTCCCTTTCCTTGAGGCGGTAAAAGTCTGTCACGACCTCCAAAATCCGCGGCATGGTGATCGCCCTATCCCCGTCGACTAACTCCTTCAAGACCTCACGGGCCAGATCGAGCGTAATTGCCTGATTCGTCAGGGAGGCATACGCGACGATCCGGACTAGGTGGCCCTCCAGCTCCCGCACATTGGATTTCACGTTCGTGGCGATGAAGAGGGAAACCTCGTCCGGGATCTGGACACCCTCTGCTTGGGCCTTTTTTCGAAGGATGGCCGCTTTGGTCTCCAGGTCGGGGGGCTGGATATCGGCAATCAGGCCCCACTCAAACCTGGAGCGGAGCCGTTCTTCAAGGCCGGGGATATCCTTCGGGATGCTGTCGCTGGTCAGGATGATCTGCTTGGAGGCATTGTACAGGTCATTAAAGGTATGGAAAAACTCCTCTTGAGTCCGTTCTTTCCCGGCGATGAACTGGATGTCGTCGATGAGAAGGATGTCCACGCTCCGGTAGCGATTGCGGAATTCGGTCGTCGCATCAAAACGGATCGCGTTAATCAGGTCGTTAGTGAACTTTTCCGAGGAGACGTAGGAGATCCTGACCAAGCTGTCCCGCTCTAACACGAAATGGCCGATCGCGTGGAGGAGGTGAGTTTTGCCAAGACCGACGCCCCCATAGATAAATAGGGGATTGTACACCTTCGAAATTTGTTCTGCGACCGCGAGCGATGCGGCATGAGCCAGCTGGTTCCCCGATCCTACGACAAAGCTATCAAAGGTGTATTTCGGAGTCAGGGAGGTCGTCGGAACAGGGCGCCGGGGAGTCCGTTTCGGTGGTGCCTCCCGAGGAGGTGGTGGGGGGGAGGGATCCTGGTTGGGGACCATGAGATCGATCTCCACCCGGGTAAACAGGAGGTCTTCCAAAGCGGACCGGAGGAGTTCAAGGTAATGCTCTTCAAACCACTCTTTGAAGAACCGATTGGGAAGGAGCACTTGGATCCGATTGGCGTGGGTACTGCCGAGGCTGAGGGGGCGAAACCAGGTGGCGAAACTGTGGTGGACCAGTTGCCGCTGGATATTAGAGAGGGCGGCCTGCCAAACTTCCTGGGATAAGGAGGATTGTCCCGTCATTCCCTCAGCCTTCTGCAACCCTGTTCACCTCTGTTCAGAATGACAAAACGTACCGCGGGCCTCACCTTCCAGCGGGGGGAGGGCGGCTATCCACAAATTCTCCACAACAGGAATCACATTGTAACTTCACTGAGGGCCAGACGTCTGCGATTTATCCACAGAAATGGACGATTGTGGCTGCGGGTGAGTAACGTCAAAACTTGTTATACAGTAAGGGATGATCGAACGTGAACGCTCCTCCTTTTAACCGAGCTTCATGTTCGAGTCAAGTCCTTTTTGGAGAGACACAAAATTTTTCTTGCGGATCAGATCTGACGAAGAGTTAGACACCAACGAAATCGATGCAAATGGCAGTACGTCTGTGAAGCGGCTTCCAGCCTACGTCCGCGAGGCCTTTGATGGAATAGACATCACGGAAACCAGGAGATCATCGAGGCCCTGAGATTTTGCCCAGTATGTTCCCCCGTTCTGTCGCACCTCTGCCTCGACTTCATCGGTTCCGTATGCGGTCATGATGATGACATGAATCTCAGGGTGCACCCTTCGCACACGCTTGAGCAGTTCCAACCCTTCCACGCTTTCCTGCCCACGTATCCGGAGATCTGCCAGAATGACATCAAAGGGATGAGCCCGTATGGCTTCGAGAGCGCCCTCAAGACTGGTGCAGGTCTGGACCCGAGCCCCTCGGTTTGTCAAGGCGTGGGCCAGCGCTAAGCGGATGGTGGGGTCATCCTCCATAATGAGCACCTGAAGGGACGCACGCATTGCGTTTTCTCCTACCAACATTCGACACTTGCAGTGTTCAGGCTGCAAGCAGCATACCAATGCCGGAGGAGGATCTCCCTACGCTGGAGGCTTATCTGATGCGGGCTTACGTGCAGAAAGAGATGAGAGGGCTAGGATATGCCTGAAAAAGCGTCAGCCGAGACTGTCAAGAGCGCCGACTGCCGGATTATTTTCCCAGGCGGTACCGCTTGATCTTGTCCAAGAGCGTTGAGCGGGAGATTCCCAAAAGCTTTGCGGTCTGGGTTCGATTCCCTTGCGTCGCTTCCAAGGCGTCGCGGATGTAATTTTTCTCGAGTTCGTCAAGGGAAATGAACCGGTCCGAGTCTCTAATGCGCGGTCGGGGGGTCACGGGTTCTTCGGGGAGCACGCGGACCGCTTTGCCCGTGATTCCTTGGAGGTCAGCGGGGAGATGCTCGGGAAGGATTATATCGCCGCCGCACAGGATCATCGCACGCTCGGTCACGTTCTTGAGTTCACGGACATTCCCTGGCCAGGGATAGGCCATGAGGATCTCCTGGGCCTCTTCGGAGAATCCCCGAATCCGTTTCTTTAATGAGTTGTTGAACTCCTGGACAAAGAGTTGCGCCAGGTAGAGCACATCGCCGCCCCGCTCTCGCAAAGGGGGGATCTCCACGGGCATCACCTTCAGTCGGTAATAGAGGTCTTCCCGAAAGCTGCCGGCCTCGGTCAATTTCTTCAGGTTTCTATTGGTGGCGGTGATGGTTCGCACGTCGACGGAGATATCCCTGAGCCCGCCGACCCGCCTGAAGGTCTGGGTCTCCAAGACCCGGAGGAGTTTGGGTTGGACGGCGGAGGGCATATCACCAATTTCATCCAAGAGGACTGTACCGCCGTCGGCCACCTCCAGGAGTCCTCGCTTCATTGATTTGGCATCGGTGAACGCCCCTCGTTCGTGGCCGAAGAGCTCTGAATCCAGGAGATTCTCCGAAAGACCCGCACAGTTAATCTCGACAAAGGGTTTATCCCGTCGGCTTGACTTCTGGTGGATTGCCTTGGCGATCAGCTCCTTTCCCGTCCCGCTCTCTCCCAAGAGGAGGACGGTGGTTGAAGGATTCTGAGATACGAGGTCGATGAGTCTGTCGAGGTCACGGATGGACGGATGCTCACCGGGAATGGCCGGGTCGCGGTCCGTCGCGCGCCGCCGGAAATGTCGGCTGTAATACGAGCGGATGCGGTCTTTCCGCAGTCCCTCCACCGCCTTCGAGACTCGGAGTTCCATGGCCGCCAGGTTTCCCTCCGCAGGTTCTTTGATCAAAAAATCTTCTGCGCCACGCTTCACCGCCTCTACCGCCTTTTCGTAGGTCGCATGGGCGGTGAGCACAATGACGGCGGCGTCGGGTTGGCTCCCCTTGATCTGCTCCAGAGCAGCCAGGCCGTCCATATCCGGCAGCTTGAGGTCGAGAAGGATCACATCCGGAGCCTCCTCCTGGACCTGATGGATCCCCTCGGAGGCCGTAGACGCCTCCAAGACCCGATACCCCTTTCGCTCAAAATGGTGCCGAAGACCCTTTCGAATCAGGGGCTCGTCATCGATAATGATCAGCGTAGACTGCATATCGCACTCCCCATGAATCGAGGACCGGTGACCGAAGCCCGATGACCGACAGCTAACTATAATGAATAATGTTATAAGAGATGGCTTAGGCTAGACAAGTATTATGTTGCGGCGGTCATTGGTGAATTGTCAACCGAGTTGAGGGGAAGCTCTATGGTGAAGGTGGTCCCCTGTGCCGGGTGACTGTCGACAACAATCTTTCCTCCGTGATCTTCCACAATCCGGCGGGAGATCGAGAGTCCCAGGCCTGCACCCCGGGGCTTCGTGGTAAAGAAAAGATCGAAGATGCGTTCCGTATCCTCGGAGGGAATACCGCACCCCGTGTTGCTAATCCTCACCGCGACCCGATTCGCCTCACCATTGCTTTCCGATTTCAGGCCCTCGGCTCCAACCGTCACAACCCCTCCGGCCGGGGTCGCCTCCAAGGCATTTTTTAACAGATTCAAAATGACCTGTTTCAGCTTATCTTGGTCCGCCGCGACAAGAGGCAGGTGGGGGTGATAGGTCTTTCGGAGTTCGATGGAACGCTCGCGGATTTCTCCGGCATACAAGTGGCAGCACGAATCCAGGAGCTGTTGGAGATCAATCGGTTTCCGTTCCAAACGGGACGGTCGCCCGAAGAGGAGCAGGTCGCTCACCAGAACATTGAGGCGTTGGGTCTCCGAAAACATCGCTTCCACGAGCTCCCGATGGACAGCGGTGAGATCTAACTCCCGCTTGAGGATCTGGGCCACGGACGTGATGCCAAACAGGGGGTTCCGGATCTCATGTGCGACGCCAGCCACCACTTGGCCGATGGCCGCGAGGCGGTCTTTGCGGCGAAGCTCTGCTCGGAGTTGTTTGATCTCGCCCAGATCGCGGAAGACCACGATCACCCCTTCCCGGTTACCTTGGACGTCCGTGAGGTAGGAGTTGCTGAAGCCGAGGGAGATGGTACCGCCATCCCGCAAGGTGAGTTCCAACTCCCGTTGACTGGGCTCGCTGCGGACTTCCAGCAACTCACCAGCGTTGGGGAAGAGATCAGTCAATTTGGAGCCCAGGACCTCCTCCGCTTCACTACGGAGAGTGAGGACCCCTTGCGGGTTAATCAGGGTAATCGCTCCACCCGAATCGGCCACCATCAGCCCGCTGGCCAGGTGGGTGATGATGCTCTCGGTGAGACGCTCGCTTCGGTGAAGTTCTGCCGTGCGCACCTCCATTCGCTGGCGGAGGTCGTTTGCCATGTCGGTCGCCACTTGGTGGAGACGGCTGAGCTCCGCCACTTTTTCCTGCAGGGTGTGGACGAGCCTACTATTCTCGACCAGGAGCCGGTGGCGTTCCTCGGCCCGATTGACCGCCGGGATGAGCGCGTCCGGTTCAAAGGGTTTCGGGATAAAATCGTACGCGCCGTGTTTTACCGACTCGATGGCGCTCTGAAGAGATGCATAGGCCGTGATCATAATCACCGGAGCAAAGGGGGCCACGCTGGCGAAGTGGCTGAGGGCTTCAATCCCGCTCATCCCGGGAAGCATTACATCGAGCAAAATCACGGCCGGGGGATGCGCCTGGGCCAGATTGAGGGCTGTCTGGGCATCGGGAGCCGTGAGCACTTGAAAACCCGCCTGAGCAAGGATGTCTGCGCACATCTCACACATCAGGCGTTCGTCATCTACAAAGAGCACGGTTGGTTTTGGGATTTCTGGAGAGGCGGTGGCCACAGCCATCTTCCTCCTGTTGTTCCGGTAACGGTAACAAGGGACGCAGGATCTTTCAACAGAAATGTGCGTTTCCCTTGGCAGGCATGACCGTTGACAGGGGCCTGGCAAGCCCCTATGATCCAATAAGGAGGGGAGGAGACGTGCGAGATCGAGTTTTTCCCGCTGTACGATGGGCGATCACGATGTACCGGCTCCTGGAGCCGGGTGAAAGCATCGTGGTGGCGGTCTCGGGTGGCGCTGACTCCGTCGTCTTGCTTCATTGCCTGCTGCGACTTTGTGTCCAATATTCCCTCACCCTCCATGTGGCGCATTTCGACCATGGCCTTCGGGAGACCTCCCGACAGGATGCCCTCTTTGTTGAAGACCTAGCGGCCTCCTGGAGCTTGTCTGCGACCACGGAGACTTGGAAAGGGGGAGCGCGACGAGGCCGGTCGCTTGCGGCGGAGGCCCGAGGGGCGCGGTATCGTTTTCTCGACGAGCTCGCCTCGCAGGTCGGGGCCACGAAGATTGCCCTGGGGCACCACCGGGACGATCAAGCCGAGACAGTGCTCCTTCACCTACTCAGGGGGTCGGGACTTCGGGGACTGCGCGGAATGTTGCCGCTCAAAGAAGGACGCCTTGTTCGGCCGCTTCTCGGAGTAGGGCGAGAGGACATCGAAGCCTATGCCAAGGCGCATAAGCTCTCCTTCCTGGAGGACCCCTCGAATCGGGACCTCCGCTACCTCCGGAACCGGATTCGCTGGCAACTCCTCCCTTTACTTCAACGGGATTATAATCCTTCGATAGCCAGGACGTTAGCCCGCATGGCGGCCCATGTGGCGGAGGACGAGGGCTATCTTGAAGAAGGCGCTGGTCAGACCTTCAACGCCCTCGTGGACTTTCAGGGGAGCAGAATTTGCATGAGCCTCGGTGCCCTTCGGGGAGTAGCCCCAGCGATTCGACGCCGCATTCTCGAGCGGGCGATTTGGAGTATCGCCCCTGGGGTGTATCTGACCACCGCCCACCTGGAGGCAGTAGAAAGACTCACAGTCCCCGGTGGCCCGTCGGCGGTCACCCTCCCCCGGAACCAGAGGGCGTGGAGGTCTGGTGGTTTCCTATACTTGGGGAGGCCGGTAGGGGTGCGGCGGTCGTCGGTCCATGAAGAATTGCGCGTGCCGGGGGAAACCGTCATTCGCGAGTGGGGGGTGCAGATGGAGGCCGCGATCCTGCCTCGCTCGTTGGCAGAACTTCCGCCAAACGGTCCAGATCGTGCATATCTGGACTGGCAGCAGGTTCTTCCACCGCTCGCCGTTCGAAGTTGGAGGCCGGGTGATCGCTTTCGCCCCCTGGGGCTGAAAGGAAACAAGAAGCTCCAGGATCTCTTCGTCGATGCGAAGGTCCCTCGGGAACAACGGGAAAGGGTCCCCGTCGTCGTCGATCAGAAAGGGATCCTGTGGATTCCGGGATTTCGAATTGACGAGCGAGGGCGGGTTGGGGGAGCGACGGAGCAGGTGTTGGTCCTCACCATCCACCGAGGAGAGGGTCCTGCAAGCCGTTGATTCGGCCATTTGACATTTTGATATATTGGCAGGTACATCGCAATATGCTATCTTTAAAACTATGTAAGTGCTGCCAAGAGGGTAACGAGTGGTGAGTCCGAAGGAGGGGTTGGGATTGAGTCCGTTCATGAAAAATATGGCGCTCTGGCTGGTGATCGGCCTGAGCATGATCCTCCTCTTTAACATCTTTAATCAGACCCAACCTGTCGAGAAAGAGCTGATCTTCAGCGAATTTATCGCGCAGGTTGAGCGGGGGGAGGTCGCCGAGGTCACCCTGAAAGGGTCGGACATTCGAGGCCGGCTCACCGACGGCACCCTGTTCCGGACCTTTGCTCCGGAGGATCCCGAGCTGGTTCCGTCCCTGCGGAAGCAGGGAGTCAGAATTGCCGCCAGGCCCGTGGAACAAAATCCCTGGTACAACGTGCTCCTCTCGTGGCTGCCGATGCTCCTCTTTATCGGGGTCTGGATCTTCTTCATGCGGCAGATGCAGGGCGGAGGCGCCAAAGCGCTGTCATTCGGAAAGGCGCGGGCCCGGCTGCTCACGGAGAAACAGAACCGGGTAACTTTTGCTGACGTGGCCGGGGTGGAGGAGGCCAAGGAGGAGTTAGAAGAAATCATTGACTTCCTGAAGGACCCCCAGAAGTTTCAAAAGTTGGGTGGCCGGATCCCGAAGGGCGTCCTGTTGATGGGACCTCCGGGAACGGGGAAAACCCTGCTGGCCCGCGCCATTGCGGGCGAGGCGAATGTCCCCTTCTTTTCGATCTCCGGTTCTGACTTCGTGGAGATGTTTGTCGGGGTCGGGGCCTCCCGGGTCCGCGATCTCTTTGATCAGGGAAAGAAGCATGCGCCCTGCATTATCTTCATGGATGAGATCGACGCGGTGGGCCGGCACCGGGGCGCAGGGCTTGGGGGTGGCCATGACGAGCGGGAGCAGACTCTGAACCAGCTCTTGGTCGAGATGGATGGCTTTGAGTCCAACGACGGGGTGATTCTGATCGCTGCCACGAATCGGCCCGACGTGTTGGATCCGGCGCTGCTTCGGCCCGGACGATTCGACCGACAGGTCGTGGTGGCGCGCCCCGACGTTCGGGGCCGCGAGGAGATCCTCAAGGTCCACATCAAGAGGATCCCGCTGGGCGCGGACGTGGAGTTGCCGGTTCTGGCCCGAGGGACGCCGGGGTTCTCAGGAGCCGACTTGGCCAACTTGGTGAACGAGGCGGCCCTGTTGGCAGCCCGCGAGAACAAAAAGTTTGTCGAGATGAAGGACTTTGAGAGCGCGAAGGATAAGGTGCTCATGGGGGTCGAGCGCAAGAGCCTGATCTTGAGTGAGGAGGAACGCCGGGCGACCGCCTATCACGAGGCAGGGCACGCCCTCGTGGCGAAGCTCATCCCGGGGACCGATCCGATCCACAAAGTGACCATCATCCCCCGGGGGCGAGCCTTGGGGATTACCCAGCAACTGCCGTTGGACGAGAAGCACAACTACCATCGGGAGTACCTATTGAACAATATCGCCATTCTGATGGGGGGCCGGGTCGCGGAGGAACTGGTGCTCGGCCAGATCAGCACCGGGGCGGGAAACGACCTGGAGCGGGCCACGGAACTGGCCCGCAAGATGGTGTGTGAGTGGGGGATGAGCGAAAAAATGGGTCCTCTCACCTTTGGAAAGAAGGAGGAGATGGTCTTTCTGGGGAGGGAGATCGCCCAGCACCAGGATTATAGTGAACTGACAGCCCAGGAGATCGACCAAGAAGTCCGCCGTTTTGTGATGGATGCCTACGACCGGTCGAGGGAGCTCATCAAATCCCGGATCGAGGCACTCCACGCTCTGGCCGCTGCCCTGCTCGAACGGGAGGTGTTGGAGGGACCGGAGATCGATGGTATCGTCGCCGGGGCACTCGCCTGAGGCCGTAGCCCGTCCCGGCACTCGGCTGCCCCCGCTCCGGTGCCGGCGGTTTTGCCTTGACGTGACGGCCCGGACACAGATCATGGGGGTCCTCAATGTGACCCCCGATTCTTTTTTCGACGGGGGATGGCATCTCGATCCAGGCCGGGCGATTGAGTGTGCCTATCAGATGGTCGAAGCCGGAGCGGATCTTATCGATATAGGCGGAGAGTCAACGCGACCGGGTTCCGAGCCGGTATCGGCCGAGGAGGAACTTCGCCGAATCCTCCCCCCCGTGAGGGCACTTGTTGACAAGATTCAGGTCCCCATCTCCGTAGATACATACAAGGGGGACGTGGCGGCCGAGGTCTTAGGGGAAGGGGTGGACCTGATCAATGACATTAGCGGCCTCAGCTTTGATCCTCGCATGGCGTCCGTCGTGGCCGGGGCGGGGGCCGGCCTCGTGCTCACCCACATTCGCGGAACTCCCAAGACGATGCAGGGCGATCCGAGGTACGCGGACTTAGTGGGGGAAGTACGGGCGTATCTCCAGGAAAGGATCCTCCTGGCCGAAGCGCACGGAGTAGACCCTGAGGCCATCGCGGTCGATCCCGGGATCGGCTTCGGGAAGCGCGTCGAGCATAACCTCCGCCTCTTGCATCACCTCCCAGAGTTCCACGTCCTTGCGAAGCCTCTGCTGATCGGGCCGTCGCGGAAGTCCTTTATCGGAGCGATCCTCGATCTTCCCGTGGAGGAACGGTTGGAGGGAACGGCAGCCGCGATCGCGATCGCCATCTGGCAGGGTGCACATATCGTTCGGGTTCACGATGTCCAAGCTATGGTCCGGGTGGCCCGGATGACGGATGCCATACGGAGGGAATCGGAATCATGACTGGGACTCTCAGCCGATAGGAGGACGAAGCTGGTGGGCAAGCTCTTTGGGACCGACGGGGTACGCGGCGTCGCCAACGAAGAACCCATGACCCCGGAGACCGTGGTCAAGCTCGGTCGGGCGGCGGCCTATCTCTTTAAGACGAGGCCGGGCAGGCATCAGATCGTGATCGGGAAAGATACTCGTCTCCACGGGTACATGCTGGAGTGTGCCCTGACGTCTGGGATCTGTTCGATGGGAGTGGATGTTCTGCTGGTGGGTCCCCTGCCGACTCCAGGGATTGCCTTTATCACCCGGAGCCTGCGGGCGGATGCGGGCATTGTCATCTCTGCTTCCCACAATCCATTTCAGGACAACGGGATTAAGTTTTTCTCCGGGGACGGACTTAAACTGCCGTCTGAGGCGGAAGAGCACATGGAGGCGCTTATCAATAGCCAGGAGATCGAACGACTTCGCCCACTGGCCGGTGAAATCGGCAAGGCCTATCGGATCAATGATGCGGCCGGACGGTACGTCGAGTTTGCCAAGGGAACCGTTCCCAAGGGCGTTTCCTTGCACGGGCTCAAAGTGGTTGTGGACTGTGCCCACGGGGCCACCTACAGGGTGGCGCCCGCCATTCTCAGGGAGTTGGGAGCGGTAGTTATCCCATTGAACATTCAACCCACCGGGCTCAATATCAACGAGAGGTGTGGCTCCCTTTATCCAGAGGTGGTGCAGGAAGCGGTGTTGAAACACAAGGCTGACGTCGGCATCTCACATGATGGCGACGGGGACAGGGCCATTCTCGTGGACGAGACGGGAGCGGTGGTCGATGGGGATCACATTTTGGCCATCTGTGCCTTGGACCTCAAAAGCCAAAACCTCCTCCGTGCTGATACGGTTGTGGCGACGGTGATGAGCAATATTGGACTGGAACTCTGCCTGAAAGAGGCAGGGATTCGGATCGTCCGCGTCCCGGTGGGGGACCGCTACGTGTTAGAGGAAATGCTCCGGCACGGGTATAATCTGGGCGGCGAACAGTCCGGGCACAGTGTCTTTCTCGACCATAATACAACTGGGGACGGTGTGGTGACTGCTCTTCAGGTTCTCTCCCTGATGGTCAAGCGTCAGAAACCGCTTTCGCAGCTTCGCCGGTGCATGAGCGTGTGTCCTCAGGTTCTGGTCAATGTGCGCGTGAGAGAGAAGCGGGAACTCGAATCCATCGCTCCCATACAGGGAGTAATCGCGGAGGCAGAGGCCCAGCTCGACGGCAGCGGGCGGGTCTTGGTTCGTTATTCCGGGACTGAGTCAGTTGCCAGGGTAATGGTGGAGGGGCAAGACGCGGAGCAGGTGGATCGTTTGGCCAAATCGATTGCGGAAGCCATCGAAAAGGAATTAGGCTAAGGCTCGGAAGGCCCTTCCGGGTCGTTGGCGAAATTATTCCAGGTGTGAGGTAGTCCAATCATTCTAAGTTCCGCGTGGAAGGGCCGCGGTGAGGTGCGGAGGGGACGCCAGCCCATCCCCGTGTAGCGGGGACGAAGGGTTCGGCTTGACGTCCCGATCCGGGAGCCCGTCCCGGGATCTCGGACAAACCAGATTCCGCCTTCCTCCCGGCAAAAGACCTCCCTCGCCGCATGCGGAAGAGAAGCGGGGACGATGAGACCACGGCTGGCAGTGAATGTCGATCATATTGCGACGATCCGGCAGGCCCGGGGGGGATCAGAGCCTGACCCCGTGACTGGGGCCATCCTCGCCGAGGTGGCGGGGGCCGCTGGCATCATCGTGCATCTTCGAGAGGATCGACGCCACATCCAGGACCGCGACGTCCGGCTTCTTCGAGAGGTGGTGAAGACCCAGCTTAACCTGGAAATGGCTGCGACGGAAGAGATGGTCAAGATCGCCCTGGACACCCTTCCGGATATCGCCACCATCGTGCCCGAGCGACGCCAGGAGCTCACCACTGAGGGAGGCCTCGATGTGGCCGGCCGAGAGGAACGGATGTTGCGGGTAGTTCGCGCCTTGACCGAGGGCGGGATCAGAGTGAGCCTCTTCATCGATCCCGAACCCGAGCAGGTGAAGGCGTCAAAGCGCACGAGGGCACCATTCGTGGAAATTCACACGGGACGGTATGCCGAGGCCAGGACGGAGTCTGAACGGCAGAATGCACTCCTGAAGATTATGGAGGCGGCTCGCCTCGGGCGGGACCTCGGTCTGCGGATCGCTGCCGGTCACGGCTTGAACTATCAGAATGTTGCAGCAGTGGCTGCGATTCCGGAGGTAGAAGAGTTGAACATCGGCCACAGCATCGTCGCCCGAGCAGCCTTTGTGGGAATCGATCGAGCCGTTCGGGAGATGCTCGGTCTCATCCACAAGGCCAGATGACACAGCAGCCATTCGCTGTCAGCAAGTCGGCGTCAGCAAAAGGCCCGCGGAGGCGTGGAGATTGCTGCCAGTTGTGAGGTTCGCACTACGCGCTATGAGTTACGTACCATACGCTAATAGGTGATTCGTGATCGTCGGAGTCGGAACGGATCTGGTTTTCATCCCTCGAATGCGGGCGGTCCTTCAACGGTACAAGGATCGGCTCTGTGAGCGGCTCTACACGCCTGAGGAGAGGGCCGAAGGTCAGGCGCGTCCCCTCCCAGAGGTTCACTTTGCTTCCCGATTTGCGGCCAAGGAAGCGACCATGAAGGCGTTGGGGACCGGGTGGGGTGGAGGGATCGGCTGGCGAGAGGTTGAGGTGGTTGGACCCCGAGGGAGGCCGCCGGGGGTCCGATTGTCTGGACGGGCCCGTCTTGTCGCGGAAGAGCAGGGGATCCGTCACCTTCACCTGAGCTTGAGTCACGACGGAGACTACGCGGTGGCATTTGTCGTCGCCACTGACTGAAAGGAGAGCTGTCGGCAGACTGCTGACTGCTATTGCTATGAAGGTCGTGACCGCAAAGGAAATGCAGGAGCTGGATCACCGGGCCGAAGCAGAGTACGGCGTCTCTTCCCTTATCCTGATGGAGAACGCCGGGGCTGGAGCCGTCCGCGAGATGGAACGGTACTTCCCCCGGTTGTATCGGTCGCGGGTGTCGGTAGTGTGTGGGAAAGGGAATAACGGGGGCGATGGGTTCGTGGTGGCCCGGCACCTCGCGAACCGCGGAACAGAGGTCCAGGTCCTGCTCCTGGCAAAGAAGGACGAGCTGAAGGGGGACGCGGCGATTAACTTGGGAATCGCGGAGAAGACGGGGATTCCACTGGTCGAGGTGATGACGGCCCGGGATCTCCACGGACGCCGGGAGGTCCTGGCCACTTCCGATCTGATTGTTGATGCCATCCTGGGGACGGGTCTCACCGGACCAGCCCGAGGCATCTCTGCTGAGGCGATTCAACTGCTGAACACCCTGCAACGACCTCTGGTGGCTTTAGATATCCCCTCCGGCCTTGGTTCGGATGATGGGCGCATGCAGGAGCCATGCATTCAAGCGTACCTGACCTTGACCTTCGCTCTTCCAAAACGATCTCTGCTCCTCTACCCGGCAGCCCGATGCACGGGGGAGGTCCGGGTCGTAGACATTGGAGTTCCTCGAGTCCTTCTGACGGATCCGAAGCTGCCGGTGAACCTCACCGATAGTGAAGCGGTGAGAGCTGCCCTCCCCCTCCGGGATCCGGACGCTCACAAAGGGACCTACGGCCATGTTCTGGTGCTCGCCGGATCACCCGGCAAGACAGGGGCAGCCGCCTTGTCCAGCCTTGGCGCGTTGCGAACGGGTGCGGGGCTCGTCACGTTGGCCCTCCCTGAGGGACTCAACGATCTCATGGAGGCCAAACTTACCGAAGTGATGACCGTTGGCCTCCCCGAAACCGAGGAGCGAACCGTGGCCTTCGAGGCGGCGGATGCACTCCTGGATCTCATGGAGGGGAAGCGGGTTCTCGCGCTGGGGCCGGGTCTTTCCACCCATCCGGAAACCGCCCGCCTCGTGGAGACCCTCATTAAATCAGCCAAGATTCCCTTGGTGATTGACGCGGACGGAGTCACCGTCTTGGCGCGTCATCCGGAGATCCTGTCCAAGGCTTCGGTTCCCGTGATCCTGACGCCGCATCCGGGAGAACTGAGCCGCCTGCTCTCGGTTCCCAAGGAGGAGGTGATCGAGAAACGGATCCCGATTGCCCAGAAGGTGACCTCGACTTACAACGTGTACCTCGTTCTCAAGGGGGCCCGGACGCTCATAGCGGAACCAGGTGGCGCAGTCTACATCAATCCCACGGGCAATCCGGGGATGGCGACCGGAGGCGTCGGCGATGTCCTCACCGGGATGATTGCTAGTTTCGTGAGCCAGGGTCTGGCACCGGGGCAGGCGGCGGTAGCAGGTGTGTACCTCCATGGGCTGGCCGGCGACCTCGCGTGCCAGCAACTCGGTCCCGAGGCGATGATCGCCACCGACCTGTTGGAGAAGCTCCCCGAAGCGATCCGTATCCTCAAGGAGGGGATCTCGCCTCCCTGCGCACCTTTCCCTCCACACTCACCCGGCGAAACTCCCTTCGCTACCTGAAGAGCTCTCAAGCACGCGATAGGCCGCCGGCGTGGGCGGAGCCTTAGGATTGCTTTCCGTTCCTTCGGTGGTTTGGGAAGAAGGAGGGAGGAAGTGTCTGCGATCTTCGCAGGCGATGGATAGCCAGAGGAACGGCGAGGGCCCCCAAGCCGATGGCGGTAAAGGCAAGGCCCCACCCGGTCACGGAGGACCACTGAGCCATTGGCGAGTCCGCCACGTCGAGGATGACGCCGAACACGACTGGAGAGACGGCAGCGGCGAGAAATGCTGAGAAAGAATGCAGCGCCAAGGTGGAGCCAACGAACTGGGGATCGGCGACCTCGGTGACTGCTGTGGAGAGGGTAGAGGAGTCGAGCATGATCGCTATCCCCAGGAGGCCGACCAGTCCGACGACGAGAGGGAAGGGAAGCGGGTAGGTCCATCCCAGCAGAAGGGTTAAAGGGCTGGAAATCAGAGAGGCCACGAGGATAATCCGGCCTCGCCCCCACCGGTCTGAATACCAACCACCCAGCAGGCTTGCTCCGGCCCCCAGCAGCAGAACGGCGGAACCGTATCTCGAGGCCAGGTCGGTCGCAGAGGATAAGGGAATCCCGGTCTGCAGCAGGCAGGCGGCCAAGAAAGCAACGATCCATGCGCGAAGCCCAAAGAGTTCCCAACTGTGGCCGGTATAGGCGGTAATGACGAGGAGGGCCTGGGGATTGCGGAAGACCTGTGCCGGCCCGATTCGTGTCGGGCGTGAGGTTGTTGGCGAGTGCTCCTTGATAATCAGAAATCCAATGAGGGCTCCCAGCGCGGGCCCTGCCGACGTGAAAAAAAAGGCCGCACGCCACGAAAGATGAAACGTCAGGAGACCGGTGAAAAAGAGAGAGAGGCTGGCCCCGAGACTGAAGCAGCTGGTATAGATGCCCATAGCAAGACCTCGGGTCTCTTCAGAAAATCGTTCAGCGACGAGCTTCATCCCAGGCGCATACGTGCCGGCGAGGCCTATCCCGGTGAGTGCCCGAAAGCAGAAGGCAGAGAAGAAATCCTGAGCCCACCAGGCAAAGGCCAGGTTGGCGATCATCGCCCACAGGGCGGAAAGGCCGTAGATGCGCTTGGAACTGAACCTATCGGTGAGAGAGGTGAGAAAGAGGACCGACCCGAGATATCCTACCCAATAGGCGGAGAAGACGGCCCCGGCCTGGCTTGCGTTCAGGTGCCATTCCTCCTGCAGGAGGGGGAGGACGGCCGGGTAGTTCATGAAGACTTGCATGGTCCCGATCTCGGCCAAGCAGAGGAGCATCAACCAGAAATAGGGGCGATCGGGTCCAGGCATTGGTCCGTTTCACTCACATATTCCGCCCGGGAGGAACGGTGCTTTTCATTCTTGCGGACTTCCACTCCCGCCTGGGCGGAGGACAATCAATAGAAGAGGAGGAGGACGCTATGGAGGAGACGCTGCAGCAGCCCCGCCTCCGTGACCGGGTTCATGACGATGAGGTCCACGCGGGCAATCTCGCGTCCCTCCGCCGTAAATACGGCCTCTCCTACCTTCTGTCCCGCGGGAATGGGGGCGATGAGCTTATCAGGAAGGTCATACGTGAGGGTAGGCTCGGGGGTTCCGTTCTTGATCGCGACGACGCCGGGTCCTGTGGCGAAGACACCCGCATGTTCTTCCACCCCCTTCCAGACGGGAAGATTCTTCACCCGATCCCCTTTGCTGAAAAATTCGACATGGTGGAAGTTCTTGAACCCGTAGTTGAGCAGGCGGAGTGCGATCTCCTCCCGGGCACGTTCACTGCGGGCCCCCATGACCACAGCGATCATGCGCCGCTCTTTCTCCGTTGCGGTCGCCACGATATGATAGCCGGCGTCGTCCAACCATCCAGTCTTGAGACCATCCACCCGGGGGTCCCTCCAGAGGAGGCGGTTGCGATTGTGCTGCTTGATCCCGTTGTACTCGAATGTCTTTGTGGCGTGGAGCTGGATGGCAGGCGGGTGATTCCGGGTGAGGTGAAGCGCCAGGCGGGCCACATCGTGGGCCGTGGTATATTGATCCTTGGCCGGTAGGCCGTGGGGGTTCTGAAAGTGGGTATCGGTGAGTTCCAGCTCACGTGCCTTGGCGTTCATCCGGGCCACAAAGGCGGCCGGAAACCCAGCCAGATGTTCTGCAACGGCGATGGTGGCGTCATTCCCAGATGCGATGGCCACTCCTTGGAGCAAGGCCCTAAAGGTCGTTCGGTCTCCCCGCTGCAAGAAGATCTGGGAGCCCCCCATCTTTGAAGCCTGGCGACTGACGGTGATGGGGTCGTCGAGGTGAACGGTCCCTTCCCGGAGGGCGTCGTAGGCCAGCAACACAGTCATGAGTTTGGTGAGGCTGGCTGGGGGTATCCGGAGGGTTGCGCTTTGGTCGTAGAGGATCTGCTCGGAGGCGACGTCCAGAAGGACAGCGGCCTTCGCGTCAACTCGAAAGTCTAATTCCTGTGCCTCGGTGTGGGACGAAATGACGAAAAGCAGGACCAGCGACAAAACAAGAGGCCAGCTTCTACGGGGCTGCATAGTTGATCCTCCCTGCAGGGTTTCTCTGACTCGCGTATTCGGCACAGAGTATAGCACACTTCCCTAGAATGATGGTTCCTTCCCCTCAGAAAAGAACAACGCTGACCTCGTCCTCTCCGGCCGAGACGCGGCGCCTCGGGATCTGGGTGGGGCGGCATCTGAAGCCTGGAGACGTGGTTTGTCTCATGGGAAAGATGGGGACAGGCAAAACGCTTTTCACTCGCGGGATCGCCAAGGGGTTGGGCGTTCTGCGGGTGCAAAGCGTTCGCAGTCCGTCATTCACCCTGGTGCATGAATATGAGGGACGGCACCCAATGTATCATCTCGATCTCTACCGTCTGCAAGGAGAAGAAGAGTTGGAAGGGATCGGATGGGAAGACTATCTTTACGGAGACGGGGTTGCCGTCATCGAGTGGGCTGAGAAGATAGACCAACAACTTCCGAAGGAACGGCTTGACGTCGTTATGGTGATGGAAGGGCTGAGGCGGCGGCGCCTGATCCTGATCGGGCACGGTCATCGCTTCCAGTCCCTGGTCAACACTTTGGCGAGAGAGCGGCGCTGATGAGTCTTTTTCAATTGCGCGGGCCCGAATTCCATGTTATCTTTTTTCTACTTTATTTCATCGCAGGAGGGTAGAGAGGTGCCTGTGAATCAAACATTTCAGTGGAATCACGGACCACAACCGAAAAGAAGAATTCATTTCTGGGCGGCTGCGTGGGCGATAGCACTCGCGTGTCTCGTCTCGAATCCTCTCCTGGCTCATGCCAGGTCACAATTCTGGCGTGAGGGGCCCCTGCTCGAGAAGAGTAATTCGGATCTCGTGCGGTTCAACCGGTCCCTCACCCAGTTGGCTGCCCTGGTCCAACCCGCAGTCGTACAGATCGGGGTTGAGCGGGGAGAGGAAGCACAGCTTCCCGAGGACCATCCTTCCGTTCCCGAAGACCACCCTGAGCGTCCTCGGGTGGGTTCCGGATTCATCGTCAGCCAGGACGGCTATATTTTGACCAACCATCATGTCGTCGCTGAGGTCCGAGAAGTCGACGTGGAACTGCACGATGGTCGGACCCTGCCCGGCAAGGTGGTGGGCAAAGATCGCCGAACCGATCTAGCGCTCTTGAAGGTCGAAAGCACGGATGCCCTCCCGGTCCTCCCCTTGGGGGACTCGGAGCAGGTCGAGATCGGAGAACTGGTGCTCGCTGCCGGGAGTCCCTTTGGCCTGGAACACACTGTGACCGTTGGGGTGGTCAGCCGGAAGGGACATGGATTCGGACGGTTCGGCTTTTTCGACGAGTATATCCAAACCGACGCCTCGATTAACCCGGGAAACAGTGGCGGTCCCCTGGTGAACATTCGGGGGGAAGTGGTCGGGGTCAACACCGCGATTATCCCTCGACAGCGGATCGGTTTTGCCATTCCCATCAACCTCGCCAAGTCGATCCTCCCCCAACTGCGGGAACGCGGAGAAGTTGCGTGGGGCTTCCTCGGAGTCGGCATCCAGGATCTTAACAAATCGTTGACGCAGGCGTTAGGAATGTCCGAGAAGAAGGGAGCCTTGGTCACCAATATTCTCCCCGGATTGGCGGCGGAGAAGGCCGGGCTGAGGCAGGGGGATGTGATTCTGGAATTTAACAGCACCCCCATTACCGATGTCCGTGCCCTTCAGCAAAGTGTGGCCCGCACCCCGGTAGGGACCAAGGTGACGATGAAAATCCTGCGTCGGGGTGAGGTGCAGACCGTTTCCGCCGTGGTGGGGGAATTTGCCCAGGAGATAGAGGTGGTGGCGCGCGCCGAGAAGTCACCAGAGCCAGTTCCGAAGGAGGTCTTGGGGCTCACGCTGGAGGAACTGACGCCTGAGACGGTCAAGAAGTTCAAGTTGAGCGTGGAGAAGGGCGTGGTGGTCACCGAGGTGACCGATGGGAGTTCGGCCGCCCGGGCTGGCGTCCGTCCTGGAGATCTTTTGGCAGAGGTGGACCAGAAGCGGGTGAAGACGCTTCAAGAAGTTCAACGTGCGCTCAAGGGCTGGACGCGGCCGAACCACCTGCTCCTCATCCAGCGAGGTGATAGCTACTTTTACGTGGCCATCAGGAAGCAGAGTTAGACGCAGAAAGGCACAACGGTGTCAGGACAAAAGGAGCACAGGCCCCTGCGCGGATGCGCAGGGGCCTGGTCTTTTGGGGGATCGGTCAGCGCACAAATTTCTTAAAACGATCGTTGATGCGGCCCCAGTGCAGGTTGGCGAGGAAATTGTCGATATACTTGGCGCGCCCCGGACCATCTTTGTGGTAGTAGGCATGTTCAAAGACATCGCACGCGATCACCGGGACGCCACCCCAGATGGCTCCATACTGGTGCTCGTCGACCAACACGTTCAAGAGACGGCGGGACCAGAGGCCGTCGTAGACCAGGAGGGTCCATCCACTCAGCTTGGCCGAAATACCGGCTGCCTTAAAGTCGGCCTTCCAGGCGTCGAAAGACCCGAATTCCTTCTCGATGGCTTGCAAGACCTCGGGAGCTTTCTTGGGATCCCCGTCTCCTCCCATCACTTCCCAGTAAATATCGTGGAGGAGGGCGCCGGCATGGTTCCAGGTGAAGCGTCGCTTGAGCTCTCCGACGATGCTGTAATTGCCATTGGCGGCGGCCCGATCTGCCGATTCAAGCCCTTTCTCGATGTTATTGAGGGCCGTCACATACCCCTTATGGTGAGTATTGTAATGCCAATCGGTGGTCTCGGGGCTGATGACGCTCGACAGCAATTTCTTCGCCTCCTCATCGGAGTACGGACGTGCGGTGAATTTCCACTCGAAGGCCATCTTTTCCTCCTTTCCCTGCTAGGTTACGACGTGCCCTCGGAGACACCCTCGCCTCTCAACACGAGGCGAGGATGTTTCCGCTTGGCAGCTGGATGGAAAGCGATCAACGCGGCTTGTACCGTTCCAACATTTCTCACCCAATACGGGTGTGCGATGCACTTCGCGTACATGTTGCTCAGCGATCGAGACATCCGGTTGTCTCGGGGGTCGACGCGGGGTCTTCAGACTCGGCTTCGGGATCCCGCTCCTCGGCGCTCGAGTTCCTCCGAGGCCTGCCATGATCGCCATGGTGCTCGGCGCCGGAAGCCCTCCCTGGCCCGTTCCTTGACTGGAACGGGCCTTGCCGGTGCGGGGCAATGAGTTAGAACGGCACTTGGCGTTTGGCGTTGGCAAATAGTCTATTGCGACACCCGGGGAAGGTCAAGGGGAAACCGGGGGGGAGAAGAAAGTGCGGACGGTGATCTTGGGCGCCGGCGGGCTCGGAAGTGTCATTGGCGGATACCTGGCGGCGGCGGGGTTCGATGTCACGCTCGTTGGTCGTGCCGCACACATCGAGGCGATCGCGATGCACGGGCTCAGGGTCGAGACGCGAGAAGGGGAGCGGCTCATCCAGAACCTGACTGCGACGACGCATCCTTCCACCGTTGGCCCGGTCGATCTTCTCATCCTTTCGGTGAAGAGCTACGACACGGTTGGCGCCCTGAAGAGTGTCACGGCCCTGAAGGGGAGAGTTCAGGCGGTACTTTCTCTCCAGAACGGGATGCGCAAAGATGAAATCCTCGCCGACGTCTTTGGGGACGAGGCAGTGGTCGGGGCCACGACCATGGAGGGGGCAACGCTGAAAGGCCCGCGTTGGGTCCATCACACCGGCCCCGGCGTGACGTACGTGGGCGAGTATGACGGGCGGCCCTCGGATCGTGTCCGGACTCTCGTCGGGATGTTCCAGGCCGCAGGTCTCAAGATCGAGGCGGTTTCCGACATCCGCGCGGCAGTTTGGGGAAAGCTGGTCCAGGTGGTGGCGGGCTCGACGATGGGTGTTCTGACGCGTCTTCCGTACTATCAAATTTACGAGACGCACTCCCTCGCCACCCTGTTTGTGAAGATCGCCCGGGAGACTGGAGCGCTCGCGGAACGAAAGGGGATCTCCCTCATGGATCTCCCTGCCCTGGAAGCGCACACACTCGTCAAGAGACCGCTGGAGGAAGCACTCGACTTTGTCTTCAAACGGGGGAAGATCCTCAGAGAGCGGGGGATGGTTCACCTGAAGGCCTCTGCCTTGACCGATATCGAGCGGGGGTCCAGGACCGAGATAGACGACTTGATCGGTTACGTTGTGAGGACAGGGCAGCAGCTCGGCGTCCACACGCCGCTTTGCGAAACGCTCTATCCGGTGGTGAAAGGAATCGAAGAAGCGATCGTTTCCACCCTGCGTCGTCCGACGGAGGGGTAATGACGTTTACCAGAGAGACAGCATGGGAAATTGTGACCGAGCATACGCAGAACGAAAATCTGCGGAAGCATGCTCTAGCCGTCGAGGCGGCTATGCGAGCTTATGCCAGGAAATTTGGCGCTGATGAGGAGAAATGGGCAATTACGGGTCTCGTGCACGACTTTGACTATGAGCGTTTCCCCGATCTCAAGGATCATCCCTTTCGCGGGGTCGAGATCTTGCGGGAGCGGGGGTGGCCCGAGGACATCGTCCGGGCCATTCTCTCGCATGCCGACCATACGGGCGTTTCCCGGGAATGTCTGATGGAGAAGGCCCTCTTTGCCTGCGATGAGCTGACCGGCTTCATCACCGCAGCGGCCCTGATCCGCCCCGATAAAAGTCTCCTCAATGTGGAGGTCGCGTCGGTCAAGAAACGGATGAAGGAAAAAGCCTTCGCCCGAAATGTCCGGCGGGAAGATATCGTTCAAGGAGCCGAAGAGCTCGGCGTCGCCCTCGACGAGCACATCGCGGTTGTCCTGGACGCCATGCGTGCCATTGCCGAGGAGCTCGGCCTCGTCGGAGCGCCAGGGTAAGTGCTTTCCGATACCGGATTCTACGAGGGAAACTACCGAATTCCATCGAGGGAAAAATTCTGAATGCCGTGTCGATGAAGTGTGCGGGGAGGATTTCGCTTGTTGCTGGACAGCGCGTTTTGTAAGGTAGGAAGGGAATACGTGGAAGAACCGATGACCCAAGTATTTAAAACGAGAGCGTAATGGATACCGTGACAACCACCCTGGCAGGAACCTTGATGGCCCAAGCCGGATTCCGCCAGCGCATGGGACGAGTGGCAACCGTGGCCCTCACGGTGAGCGCTGCCGCCCCGGACGTGGACGGCCTGGCGGGTCTCGGGGACACCGCGTTCTACCTGTCGTACCATCGTGGAATCACGCACTCTTTCGTTGGTGGGGCTGTTTTGGCGTTGCTACTCGCCGCTGTCTTCTATCGATTCAGCACGTATAAGCATTATCTGCGGCTCGCGGGGCTGTGCTACCTTGCGATCTTGATGCACCTCATAACGGATCTCTCCACGAGCTATGGGACCCAAGTCTTTTTTCCCTTCAGTACACGCAGGTTCTCGTGGGATATCCTGTTTATCGTTGATGTCTTCGTCTCCGGAATCGTCATTGGCGGCATTCTCCTGGCCTATTGTCTTAGGCACCGTTCGATCCTGATCGGGCGAACAGCGCTCGCACTCCTCGCCAGCTACTTCCTCCTCGCCGGAGTGAACCATCAAATGGCTCTGGCCCACCTCCGGAGTCGGGCGGGGCGGGAAGGGTTTTCGGTCGCAGATCTCGCCGCCTTCCCCATGCCCTTTGGTCCCCTCCGTTGGTCTGGCGTCCTCGCCACGGAGGAGGCCACCTATCAAACCATTTTTTCCCTCCTGGACCGGGAGGATCGGCCGTTTCGCGTCTACCGCTCTGCACACAATAGTCCCTTCATCCGACGGGCCGAAGAAGAGGACGTGGTCGCCCTGTTCCGCTGGTTCGCGCGCTTTCCGGTCGTCACCCTCCGGCAGGATGAGGGTGTCACGGTCGTGGAGTACTTTGATCTTCAGTTTGGTCAGATCGAGGGAAGGCGACCTTTTGTGCTGGAGGTGGTCTTCGATCGCGACGGTGAGCCTCAATTTGCGGGATTTACCCGCCGATAAGGTGGCGGAGACCCCGCGCGATGTCTGAGAAGCTCTGGTCACGTCCGGTCCTTTCGTGGGCCCTCTACGATTTTGCCAACACCATTTTCTCCCTCAATATTGTCTCGCTGTACTTTGCCCTGTGGATCTCCACCGACCTGCACGGGGGGGAGTATCTCTACCCGCCGACCTTTGCCGTTTCGATGCTGGCGGTTGCCCTGGTGGCCCCTTTTCTCGGTCATCTCGCTGATCGGCAGGGACAAAAGCCTTACCTAATCGCCTTCACGGCTATCTGTGTCACCGCCACGGCCCTGCTGGCTTGGACTCGACAGGCGAGTTCAGCCCTGATTACTTTTGCCCTGGCCAATTTCTCCTACCAAGTGGGTCTCGTCTTTTACAATGCCCTGCTCCCGACGGTGAGCGATGAGGGAAATCGCGGTCGGGTCTCGGGCATGGGGGTCGCCCTTGGCTATGCGGGAGCGATCCTGGGGATGTACCTCGTTCTCCCCTTCGTCGATCCGGTCGCGTATGGATGGCTTCCGTCACCGCTCAAAGGGGTGGTTGATCTCTTCAGCGTCGAAGCGCTGAACGGGGCAGGTCCGGTGCGGGTGAATGCGTTTCTCCCGACGGCGATCCTTTTTCTCCTCTTTTCCTTGCCAGTGTTTTTCTGGGTGCATGAGCCTCGCGGCGTCCGACAACCACGCGTGGAGGAAGGGACCGTCCGGGAAGTCCTCCGGACCCTTCGCGCTCTCCCGCGGCATCGCGAGCTCTTGAAGTTTCTCGTGGCCAATTTCCTTTACGCCGATGTGATGCACACCATAATTTTGGTGATGGCCATCTACGCGGAGCGGGCGGTCGGTTTTTCGACTCAGGCAGCCATCAATCTCCTCGTCGCGATCTCAGCCATTGCCGCCATCGTGGGCTCCTATTTCTTCGGGTGGCTTGCAGATCGAAGACCGGTCAAGTCGGTCATGATCCTGGTCCTCTCCCTGTGGGTCCTGACCCTCGTCCTTGCCTTCTTGGTTACCTCTCCCGTCCCGTTCTACGGAGTGGGGATGTTGGCAGGGGCGGGATTGGGAGGGGTTTGGGTGGTTGCACGGATTTGTCTGTTACTCCTTGCGCCGCGGGAGAAAATCGGAGAGTTCTTCGGCCTCTACGGGGTCACGGGAAAGGCAGCTTCGGTCGTCGGTCCTCTCCTCTGGTCAGGCACCCTCTATCTGTTTCGTGCGTACGGCGCTAACCAATACCGCTTCGGCATAATCACGCTGCTCCTTCTCCTCGTGGGTGCCCTTGGCCTCTTTACCACCGTCCGTTTTCCCTCCGAGGAGAGGGGGGGGTAGCGGGGTGTTGGAGAGGGGGTCGCTTGCGGCCTGCATACGAGGGTGTTAATATTCGAATTCCAAAGGAGACAGTGATGCAGGCGACGAAGGTTTTCCTGCCTGAGGGGGAGATTCCTCGCTATTGGTATAACGTCTTGGCCGACCTGCCGAATCCTCTCCCTCCGCTACTCCATCCCGAGAGCGGTGAGCCGTTGGATCCCGGTGCACTCGCTCCTCTGTTCCCTCAGGCCCTCATCGAACAGGAAGTCACGCAAGATGCCCTGATCCCGATTCCAGCGCCGGTCCGGGAGATCTACAGTCTATGGCGGCCGACGCCCCTTTACCGGGCGAAGCAGCTCGAGGAGTCCTTAGAGACACCCGCGAAGATCTTCTATAAGTATGAGGGAGTCAGTCCCGCAGGAAGCCACAAGCCGAATACCGCCGTTGCCCAAGCCTATTACAACCGGGAAGAGAACGTGCGGCGGCTGACCACCGAAACCGGGGCCGGGCAGTGGGGGAGTGCTTTGGCATTTGCCTGCCGCCTCTTAGACTTGCAATGCACTGTGTATATGGTCCGGGTCAGTTACGATCAAAAGCCCTATCGTCGATCGATGATGGAGGTCTGGGGAGCGACGGTTCACCCGAGCCCGAGCATCCAAACAGAAGCCGGCCGGCAGGTGCTCGCCGAAGATCCAAATGCCCCTGGGAGCCTGGGAATCGCAATCAGCGAAGCGGTCGAGGAGGCGAGAAAACATGAAGATACCAAATATGCCCTGGGGAGCGTCTTGAACCATGTCCTGCTCCACCAGACGGTGATCGGGCTCGAGGCGATCAAGCAGATGGAACTCCACGACACCTTTCCCGACGTCATCTTCGGGTGTTGCGGTGGGGGGAGTAATTTCGCCGGGCTTGCCTTTCCGTTTCTGAAAGAGAAGCGTGACGGGCGCAGCCTCCGCCTGGTCGCGGTGGAGCCGACGGCCTGCCCGACGTTAACGCGGGGGCGCTATGCGTATGACTTCGGGGATACGGCGGGGCTCACCCCTCTCCTCAAAATGCATAGCCTCGGGCATAGCTTCGTCCCACCACCCATCCACGCCGGCGGGCTCCGGTATCACGGGATGGCTCCGCTGATCAGCGCCCTGGTCGATCAGGGCCTCATTGAGGCAGCCGCCTATCCCCAACGGTCCGTCTTTGAAGCGGCCGTGTCGTTTGCCCGAATCGAAGGAATTCTCCCCGCCCCTGAAGCCGCCCACGCAATCCAGGCCGTCATGGACGAGGCCGTCCGATGCCGAGAATTGGGAGAGGAGCGAACCCTGCTTTTCAATTTGTCCGGGCACGGTCACTTCGATCTCAGTGCCTATGACCGGTATCTTAAAGGGGAGATGCAAGAAGACCTCCCCCCATCGATGGAGTTTACTCCGGCTTTGGCGTCTCAACCCAGGGGGAGAGGAGTGCAGTGATTGTCCTGGGAATCGAGAGTGCGAGTCTCCGAGGGGGGGTGGCCCTGGTGGGGAAGGAGGGGCTGATCGCCGAATATATCCTGAACGTGGAAGCGACCTATGCCGAGCGTCTCATGCCCGCGGTTGATCGAGTCCTTCAGGATGCCCGTTTGACCATTTCCGAGGTGGAGGGGCTGGCGGTCTCTACGGGACCGGGCTCCTTCACCGGCCTCCGGATCGGGCTCAGCACGGTCAAGGGACTGGCCCTGGCCACCGGCATACCCGTTGTGGGTGTCCCCACGTTACAAGCCTTGGCCTGGGGCCTTCCGTATTGCCGCTATCCCGTCTGTCCCATCTTGGATGCACGGAAAAAGGAGGTCTACGCCGCCCTCTTCGAGTACCGGGACAGTGAGCTACTTACCCTGATGGAGGAGAGTGTTCTCCCGCCAGAGGAACTGGTAAAGCAAATTCACCAGCCGACCCTCTTTGTCGGTGATGGGTGGCGCGTGTACGGCGCGTTTTTGCAGGGGGCGCTCCAGGAACTCGCTATTCCGCCCCCCACGTCCCGGGGGGCGTCCCCAGCGGCAGTGGCAGATTTGGGGCGGCGGCGGCTGCTGAAAGGAGAGCAGGACCCGGTGGAGGTGTTGGTCCCCCGATATATCCGTCCCTCTGAGGCGGAGCTCAAGCGGAGGAAGGGGAAGTAAGAGTGGGAGCGACGGATTTCAGAATCGAGCGGATGCAACCGGAGGACCTCGAGCCGGTCCTGCGCATCGAAACCGCCTCCTTCACCGAACCTTGGTCCCGGGAGATGTTTCTGGCGGAACTGATTCCCGGCATCTCCCTGGCTCTGGTGGCGCGGTCCGAGGAGAATACCATCTTGGGCTACCTCTGTGGATCGGTTGTGGCGAGGGAATTTCACATCAGCAATGTGGCGGTAGAGCCGGAAGCACGACGCCAAGGGGTAGGATCAAAGCTCCTGCTCTCCGCCCTCGCTCAGGCCTCGCGACAAGGGGCGAAGACCGCCTCGCTCGAAGTTCGGGTGTCGAATCTGACGGCCCAGGCTTTCTACCGACGCTTCGGTTTTACGGTGGTCGGGCGGAGACGACGATACTATACCGAGCCGGTGGAAGACGCCCTGATTATGAGTCACCATGAATTGGATCAAACCGTCAACGCTACGTCGGAGAGCGAAAAGGCTTGACAAGAGCCAGCCTTTCGCCCTGTTATGGGGCTAATTTTCGTCCGGTGTGCGTAATCTTACCGCGCGGGAGGTGCTCGTGGGAAGGAGGCGGACGCTCCACCTGGTCCTGATGGTCCTGTGTTTGGAGGGTGCCCTCCTTCCAAGCCTTGGATGGGCTGAGGACAGCCCCCCAATTAAGATCGGGGCCTTATTCCAACTGACGGGTCCAGATGCGGAATACGGGAGGCACGGCTCCCAAGGGGCGAAGATGGCCGAGAAAGAGATCAACGAGCGGGGGGGTGTCCTCGGGCGAAAACTTCACGTGTCCGTGGCTCACGAGGGGATCGCCGCCGTTGGGGTGGCAGAGGCCCGGAAGTACATCCTGGAGGATCAGGTCGACTTCTTGTTGGGGTTGGATTCTTCGAGCGTCGCTTTGGCAGTAAGCGCGGAGGCAAAGAAGCATCGGAAGATCATTCTCCTGACGCACGCGGCGGCAGGACAGCTGACGGGAGAAGCGTGTCATCCCTACGCCTTCCGAGTGGTGAACAACGCCGTGATGGACGCCCGCGCGGCGGCGCTCGTGATGAAGGATAAACCGGCCGAGCGATGGTATGGCATCGGGCCGGATTCCGAGTACGGCAGGGGTTCCTGGGACGCATTTCGCGAAGCCCTGCAAAAGGTCAAGCCAAAGGCCGTGTTTGTCGGAGAGTCCTGGCCCGGACGGTTCACGTATGATTATAAGGATGTCATCAATGCGGCGATGCAAGCCAAGCCGGATGCGGTCTGGTCCACGTTGTGGGGCAATGACCTCGTGACCTTTATCAAGCAGGCGCAGGCGGTCGGCTTCTTTGAACGGGTGAAATTCTTCCTCAATCCGGAGGGAGCTTCGTTGAGCGTCCTGGTCCCCCTGGGGAAGGAGATGCCCGGAGGGCTCTGGGTTTCATCCCGTTACTGGTTCCTCCACCCGGATGTGGTGGACAACCGGGTCTTTGTGGAGGCGTATCGGGCGCTATACGGGGAGTATCCGGCTGATGTCGCCCTGTCCAGCTATGCGGCCATCCATTTGCTGAAAAAGGTCATCGAAGAGGTGGGCTTTCTGGACACCGAAAAAATCGTTAAGCGATTGGAGGGCATCACCTACCGTGATCCGGAGGGATTCAAAACCATCCGGAAGGAGGACCATCAGGTCGTCACGGATGTCGTCTGGGGACGGACGACCAAATCCAGCGAGTACGCCTTCCGGATTTTGGACGATCTTGTGGTGGTCCCCGGGGAGAAGCTCATCAGGTCGAGAGAGCAGACCGGATGCAAAATGTCGTGGGATGAGGAGGGGACATGATCGACAAGGAGTTTTTGGAAATCTTGGCCTGTCCTGCCTGCAAGGGAGAGGTCCGACTCGATGAACCAGGCCAGAGAATTATCTGTCAGGCGTGCGGCCGTCGGTATCCCATTCGCGATGGGATTCCTGTCATGCTAATTGATGAGGCAGAGATGCCCTCCCGCGAAGGATCATGAAGGTCTAGGGTGTTAGGGGGAAGCGGCCTGCCGGAGGCGCTCCACGTACTTCAGGGAGAGGCGGATCTCGCCCAGGCGTGGCTCGCCCTGGGCATGGCCGTGACAGTCGGAGCCTCCGGTGATGAGGAGGCCGTGTTCTGTGGCTGCGCGGGTGACTAGGTAGACATCCTCCGTGGAGTGGGAAGGATGAAAGACCTCGATCCCTTGCAAGCCTGCGTCGATAAGGTGGGCCAGGTTGTCCAATCCGGATCGGCCCGGATGGGCCAAGACCGCTATCCCTTCCGCTTTTCGAATGGCCGCAATAGCCTGAAGGGCGGTAAAGGGTGGGCGCGGCACATAGGCCGGACGACCCTGAGCGAGGAAACGGTCGAAAGCCTCATCCAGAGTGCGCACGACCCGTTGGATGACAAGCGCCCGAGCGACGTGCAGCCGCCCCACCGTGCCCTGCCCGGCGATTCGCAGTACGTCAGCCAGCGTGAGATGGACCCCGAGCTGCTCCAGCCGACTGACGATTTCCTCGAGTCGGGTTCGACGCTGGGCTTCGAGGCTCTCCAGGGTCCGCGTGAGCGCGGGGTCCTCCCAGCGGATAAAATAACCGAGGAGATGGAACTCTTGGTCCGGCTCGTGCGCCGAAACTTCGATGCCCGGGATGACCTCTATGTTGAGCTCAGTGCCAGCCCGGAGCGCTTCAGGAATGCCGGCGACCGTGTCGTGGTCGGTGATGGCGATCGGATTCAGGTGCCGCGCAGCCGCTGCTGCGACGACCTCTTGCGGAGAGAAGGTTCCATCCGAATACGACGAGTGGAGATGAAGGTCGGCGGCCGAATCGGAGGGAGGCCTCATCGAATGGCCTCGCCCGTCTCGGGATCGAAGAAGTGCATCCCGTCAGAGGGACCCACCAGGACCAGGAACTCGCCATCGGCGATCTCCAGGGTGAAATCCCGGACCGCGATGACGTCGTTGAATCGGTTGGTCAGGTTCTCAAGGGGGACCCGTGCCATTCTGGCCACCTTTCTCCTTGAAGAATGGTGGACCCATCCACCCCGTTCGCCACTATACGTAAGGGAGTGTAAAAAGGTCAAGGGTCGGGCGGAGCCAGGAAGGGTCTTTTGGCATGGGCCATGCAGTTTACCCGCTAAACACTCGGAGCCGAGGCTGTGATGCAGTTTGACGCAAAGCCGCGAGAAGAGGGCCGCGATTTCGAGGCGGTCTTCGGCCCCGTGCTCGAGCAGATCATCGGGCTCTTGGAGGCAGAATCGGGGGTTCTCTGGCTCTGGGAAGAGTCCGCCGCTGCGTTTATTCCCGCCCTGTTTCGCGGTCGGGGGAGTTGGGCTGCCCCTTGGAGCCCTTCCCATCCGGAGGGGATCGGTCGAGGCGATCTCGATCCCTGCCGCGAGACTCTCCTCTTCGATGATCTCCCGCCTGACTGTCCCTTGCCGGCGGGCGAGCAAAAGATTCGTTCCTTCGCGAGTGTGCCCCTGGTGGCGGAGGGGGAAGGATCCGGATTTCTGGCGCTCTATAGCCGACGGCGAGGCCACTTTGCATCTCGCGATCTTCGGTTTCTTCAAATGGTGGGTCAACTCATGGGCCGGACGATCCAGCATTTTGAGGCCCCGGGTGACGTGCAGTCTCACCCCATGCCGCAGTCCCGGGAGGAAGGGGAGGGGTTTCGGCGGGTACGCGAATTGAACACGACCCTCATCGATGCCACGGATGTGGGGATCCTGGTGCTGGATGCCGACGGTCGGTGGACATTTGGAAACCGCCAGATCTACGAGATGCTGGGTTACGCGCCTTGGGAAGGCCCAGGGCAGTTTGCAAGCCCGGAACCTCTTCGGCCTCCGGGATTCCGCGCGAGCGATCTTTCGAGACTCACGCGACGGGACCGAGCTGGCGTCTTTGAGACCCGGATGATCCGAAAAGATGGCAGCCCCTTTTCCGCGCTGGTGAGCAGCACCCCACGGCGGGGCCCCAGCGGGGAGTTTCTCGGGACGATCGTCTTAGTGACGGACATTACCGAACGAAAGCAGTGGGACCAGCAGGTCTTGCGCTCGGAAAAGCTGGCGGCGCTGGGGACGCTCGCGGCCGGCGTGGCGCACAATATCAACAATGTCCTGGCGGCCATCGTGGCGCGGACGGATCTCTTGTTGCGGCAGGTGCAAGACCTCGAACTGAAGCGGTGGCTGAACAGCATCCAGCAGTCGGCCCTGGATGGCGCCAGCACGGTCCGCCGGCTTCAGGACTTTGCCCGAACTGGCGCACCCGATTCCATGGTCCCGGTCAATCTCAACCGGGTCATCACCGAGGTCCTGCAGTTTACGCAGGCTCGATGGAAGGACGAGGCCGAGCTCAGAGGGATCAGGATCGAGGTGGCTACGGAGCTTGCGGAGATTCCCCGGATTACCGGCAACGCGGCAGAGCTGAGGGAAGTCTTTACCAACGTGGTCCTCAATGCCCTTGACGCCATGCCGAATGGCGGATCCCTCAGGGTGCGGACCCGCTACGAGCCGGTCCGGGATGACGGGCCGTGGGTGGAGACGATCATCGAGGACACCGGGATCGGAATGACCGAAGAGGTACGGCAGAAGATCTTCGATCCCTTCTTCACCACCAAGGGGGTGAAGGGGACCGGCCTCGGTCTCAGCACCTCCTATGGGATCGTTGCGCGCCACAGCGGCTCGATCACGGTGGAGAGCGAGCTGGGGCGGGGAAGCAGGTTTTGCATCGCCTTTCCGGTTCCGGCAGACCCTCCGCGCGGCCCGGAAACCCTGACGACGCCGACGGGGCGCCGGACCGGGCGCATCCTCGTGATTGATGACGAAGCGCATCTGAGAGAGGTGATCACTAACCTCCTCAGGCTGGAGGGGCACATTGCCGTGGGAGTCGGGTCCGGGGTCGAAGGCGTGGAGGTGTTTCGGGCAGAGCCGTTCGACATGGTAATCACAGATCTGGGAATGACAGATCTGACTGGGCTCGAGGTTGCCAGAAAGGTCCGCGAACTGTACCGGGATGTCAGGATCGTCCTGTGCACCGGGTGGAGCGCGGCCTTGAATCAGACGGAGCAGGAATCGTCGGGGATCGATCAGATGCTCCAAAAGCCCTTCCGGCTGGATACACTTCTTCAACTGGTTCACGAGCTGCTCCGGGAGGTCAAGCCGGACCCCGGCTCGTGACCCTAACCGGCACACACCGATTGTCATCCGTCCCGTCTCACCCAGTGGATCTCGGTCCGCGAGCCGTGCGCGAGCGATATCCCAACCGCGGTTGCCGGAAAGGGGTTGACGGGTTCGTTTTCGCGTGGGGATAATAGACGGCTGTCGCCGAGGCCATAGCAGGTTTCGCCGAGGGCGCAGTCGGCCCCTTTCGGAGGAGGCTGAACGAGGCAGAGATGAACGAGCGAGTTCGGGTGCGGTTTGCGCCGTCTCCCACCGGGCATCTCCACGTGGGGGGAGCGCGGACGGCCCTGTACAATTGGCTCTTCGCTCGACATCACGGCGGGACCTTCATCCTGAGGATTGAAGATACCGACGTGGAGCGCTCCACGGAAGAATCGGTCGAGGCAATCGTCGAGAGCTTGCGGTGGCTCGGGCTCGAGTGGGATGAGGGCCCCCTGCGGCAGGCAGACCGGATTTCGATCTATCGTGAGCACGCCGAACGATTGCTGAAGGAGGGCAAGGCGTATCGATGCGTTTGTACCCCTGAGGAGCTTGAGGAGCGCCGGAAGGCTGCGGTGGCGGCCGGTCGCTCTCCCCGGTACGATGGTCGGTGCAGGGAGCGGCAGGCAGAGCGTGGAAAGCCCTGGGCGTTACGCCTTCGGGTGACAGATGAAGGGGTGACGGTTGTTGACGACCTCATCCATGGAGAGGTCCGTTTTGACAATGCGGAACTGGATGACTTCGTCCTGATGCGCTCGGACGGCCTCCCGACATACAACTTCGCCGTGGTGGTCGATGATGCGTTGCTACAGGTGACCCATGTCATCCGGGGCGATGATCATCTATCCAACGCCCCTAAACAGATCCAGGTATACCGGGCGCTTGATTTTTCCTTGCCCCAATTTGCCCACGTGCCTATGATCCTTGGATCAGACCGTACGCGCCTCTCCAAGCGACACGGGGCGACCTCGGTCCTGGCTTTTCGGGAGCTGGGCTACCTCCCGGAGGCGATGCTGAATTACCTCGTCCGCCTGGGTTGGTCACACGGGGATCAGGAGATCTTCAGTCGAGAGGAACTTGTTCGATACTTCGATATCACGCGGGTGGGTGACACCCCGGCCATCTTCGATCAGGCCAAGTTCGATTGGCTGAACGCCCATTACCTCCGGGAAGCCGATCCCAAGCGCCTGGCGGACCTGTTGATGCCCTTCTACCAACGGGTGGGGATTTCAGCGGAGGAGATCGAAGCCAAGGCGGTGAGCTGGTCAAACGCGGGGAGACCAGGGACCTTCGGGGAGGCGGTCATCCATGCGTTTCGGGAGCGAGCCAAGACGCTCCAGGACCTCGCTCAGTCCTCCCGTTTCCTCTTCCGCGTTGCGATCGATGTCGATGTCAAGGCCGTGGAGAAGCACCTGCGGGCCGAGACGTTGGGACACCTTCGCGCGCTACGAGAAAGACTTCAAGAGATCAAGAATTTTGATGCCCTGGTCCTCGAAAAGCTGTACCGCAATTTTGCGGCGGAGAAAGGGCTGAAGCTCGGAGACGTCGCCCAGCCCACCCGGGTGGCGCTGACCGGTGGGACGGTGAGCCCGCCACTGTTTCACGTCATGGAGCTGTTGGGTCGCGAGATCACTTTGGAGCGCCTCGAGGCGGCTTTAGATCGGCTACCTACCTGAGGCAGCTTTCTTGAAAGAGGAGGAATGGCGTGGACCTGCAAAAGCTGCTGAACAACCTTCGGGCAGAGCTCAGCGTGCTTGAAAAGCAGCTGAAGGTCGATATCCCGAAGAAGATCGAGGCCGCTCGCGGCCTAGGGGATCTCACCGAGAATGCCGATTACCAGGCGATCAAGGAGCGACAGGGCTTTGTCCAGGCCCGAATCGTGTCCTTGCAGCAACGGATTGCTTCCCTTTCTGCGATCGATCTGAAATCCGTTCCTCAAGATCGGGCCGGGTTCGGCTCGATCGTGCATCTACGCGACACCAACCAGGGCGGGGAAAGGGTCGTCAGGCTTGTCGCGCCTGAAGAGAGTAACGGGGAAAAGGGGTGGGTCTCGATCGCGTCTCCGATCGGACGAGGCCTGGCGGGTCGACGGGAGGGGGAAGAGGTCCGGATCGAGACTCCCGGCGGCACGAAGGCCTACGAGGTGACCAAGATCATCACCCTGCACGAGCAGGAAGAGCCATTTTCGGCTTGAGTTTGCGGTACCCCTCGGCTATAGTGAGGCCGTCCGCTGCCCGGATTCCCTGAATCCGGGCCTCTTTATTCCTTGCTCAAAAGCGAATGCGGGGTCGGATAATGGTAGTCCGCCTGACTCTGGATCAGGTTGTCGAGGTTCGAGTCCTCGCCCCGCAGCCATCCCTCCCATCGCTGGCCCCATCGTCTAGCCCGGCCTAGGACGCCGCCCTCTCAAGGCGGAAACGCGGGTTCGAATCCCGCTGGGGCCACCA
>CAYGBT010000007.1:76467-95177 GCA_964348275.1 uncultured bacterium | reverse complement strand
CGATTCACCACCGACATGCTTACTCCCAACATAAGGAGTACCTTAAGAGAGCTTGCGAGAATCTATGAACGAGACCCCAAGTCGTCTCGTTGACTCCCGGTCGAATATTTCCCTGTTCACGATGGTCTCGTTGGGAGGCATGAGAAATCTTGGCATTGATTCTCACAAGACCGCTGGAATCGCACAAAACCTTCCCAGGAGTATGAGGCTTCAATTATCACAAGGTCAGCAAAATACCAAGACTGAGTGTTCACTCTGGTGGAACGGACACTTCACCACGCGAGACGCCTTTGATGAGCGACTTTCCAAACTATCCCGCGGGCACGTGGGGGCCGCGGGAAGCGGTTGTGTTATTGGAGCGTGACGACCGGCAATGGAGGACAATATAAAATGATACTCGCTGGCGACATCGGAGGCACCAAGACGGTCATCAGCCTGTTCGAAGAAGTGGGGGAGTGCCTGCGTGCCGTGCGCGAGGAGAAGTTCCCCAGCCAAAGTCATGGGGGGTTGGAGGAAATCCTCGATCGGTTTCTGCGCGCCGAGCATTCCCCCGCACTCCGCGCGGCCTGCTTCGGTGTCGCTGGCCCCGTCGTCGAAGGCCGATCCGAGGCGACCAATCTGCCCTGGGTGATCGATGCGAAGACGCTTGAGCGCACGTTGAACCTGAGGGGAGTTTCGGTGATCAACGATCTCGTGGCCACAGCCTATGGCATCCCGCTCCTCACATCTGAGGAGGTCTGTGTTCTCAACGAGGGACATTCCCATCGAGAGGGAAATATGGCTTTGATCGCCGCGGGGACGGGGCTCGGGGAGGCCGTCCTCTTCTGGGACGGCAAGAAATACCGTGGTGTGGCCTCCGAGGGAGGCCATGCGGACCTGGCCCCGCGAAACGCCCTGGAGATCGAGCTCCTCCAGTACCTGCTCAGCAAGTTCCACCGGGTGAGCTACGAGCGGGTCGTTTCCGGCCCCGGTATTTTAAACATCTATGCCTTTCTGAAGCGCGCGGGATATGCGGAGGAATCCCCCTGGCTGGCGGAGAAACTTAGCGAGGGAGACCCCAGCGCGGCCATTACCCAGGTGGCACTGGCGAGGCAGAGCGACCTCTGCGTCAAGACGCTCCACCTCTTTGTGTCTCTGTACGGGGCGGAGGCGGGGAACCTGGCGCTCAAGGCGTTGTCCACCGGCGGCCTGTACGTCGGGGGCGGAATCGCCCCGAAGATTCTCGATCTGCTCAAAGATGGCACCTTCATGGCGGCCTTTACCGACAAGGGACGACTCTCACCGGTCCTGAAGAACATGCCGGTGCAGGTGATCCTGAACGATAAGACCGCCCTGTTCGGGGCCGCCCGCTATGCCACGCTGCATGCGGTATCCCCATAAAGAGGCCGTGCTATCCGCGCTGTCTTATGGTGGAGAGGTGGCTGTCGGTTCGACAATATAGACGTTATCTGCTACACTCTGGTCCACATCCTTCGGACACGCCGCCGGATCCGCACAATACTAAGGTCCGTAAAACGATGCGTGACAGGGAGCCAGCTCGATCTCAGAGGTCTGTCAGTGTTGACCGTGACGGGTGAGTGGGAAACCATCTTCCAGGGAAAAGCCAAGGCCGCCTTAGAGGCGATCCTGCCCAACTTCCTTCGGGCGCGCCGCTGGTTCGGGGGGAAGGCCCGGACTATAGGGTCGGTCCGGATTCTTGAGGCCATCCCCATGACCGCAGATAGCGGGGGTATGAGGACCTTTCTGGCGTTGGTCAAAGTCGAATACCGTGAGGGAAAGCCCGAAACCTATGTTCTTCCCCTCACCTTTGCAGCAGGCGAACAAGCAGCACGGGTAGAGAGCGAACTGCCTCAGACGATCGTTGCTCGCCTCCGCGTGAACGGGCACGAAGAGGGGGTCCTCTTTGACGCCCTGTGGGATAAAAGGATTTCGACGGCGCTCCTCCAAGCCATCGCCCGCGGCAGCCAATTTCGGGGCACGCTTGGCGAGGTCGTGGCTTCCCCCACGCGGGCCCTTGAGCAACTTCTTCCCGCATCTGAGGAGCCCTTGGAGCCTTCGATCATGCAGGCCGAGCAAAGCAACACGTCAGTGGTCTACGGGACACGGCTCATTCTCAAGCTCTTTCGGCGCATGGAAGAAGGGATCAACCCTGACCTAGAGATCGGGCGCTTTCTGACCGAGAGAGGGTTTGCGCATATCCCCCCCGTGGCCGGCGCTTTGGAATACCGGCGGCAAAGCGGCGAGCCGGTCACGCTGGCGATTCTGCAAGGCTTCGTCGTGAATCGGGGAGATGCCTGGCGTCATACCCTTGACGCGCTGGGCCGTTACTTCCAGCGGGTCCTGGAAAATGCGGCAAGGGTAGAAGCTGTGGCGCCTCCCCGCAAGGGCCTGCTCGCGTTGGCCGAAGAGAGCTTTCCGCCAGACGCCATCGAGCTCATCGGTCCGTACCTCGAAGAGGGGCGGCTGCTCGGGCAGCGCACCGGCGAGCTTCATGTCAGCCTCGCCCAGGGAAAGGATGAGACCAGCTTCGCCCCGGAACCCTTCTCAGAAGCGTCGAAACAGGTACTCTATCTGGGCATGTTGAGTCTGGCCGATCAGGCTTTCGCGATGCTTCGTCAGCATCTCGCGGATCTTCCGGCAGCGATCCAGGGCGGTGCCGAGAAGGTCTTGAGCCTTGAAGAGGAGGTTCGCCGACGATTCCAGCTCATAGGCGACCTCCCGTTCACCGCCATGCGGATCCGCTGCCACGGCGACTATCACCTCGGTCAGGTGCTGTGCACGGGCACGGATTTCGTCATCATCGACTTTGAGGGAGAGCCTGCCCGACCCCTGAGCGAGCGTCGGCTCAAGGGCTCCCCGCTTCGGGATGTTGCCGGAATGCTGCGGTCATTTCACTATGCGGCCTATGGGGCCCTCCTCCTCGGGAAAGTACCAGGGGTGCGGCCTGCGGACTTCGTGGTCCTGGAACCGTGGGCGCGGTTCTGGTACCTGTGGGTGAGTGTTGCTTTCCTCAAGGCCTATCTCGCCGTGGCTACCCGGGCACCCTTTCTCCCCACCACCCGCGAGGAGCTGCAAGTGCTCCTGGAGGCCCATTTGTTAGAAAAGGCCGTGTACGAGCTGGGCTACGAGCTCAATAACAGGCCGGACTGGGTAAGAATCCCCCTGCAGGGCATGTTGGAGCTCCTGGAGACAGCAGGGTAATCCCGATGGGAGCGGTCCAGGTCCATACCATCCAGCAACTGGCTCGCCATTACGGAGTCCAAACCGCGTACGTCGACGTGACTCGTCGCCCCAGACAGGCCTCCCCCGAAGCACTCTTGTGCACGCTCAGAGCGCTTGGTGCGCCCGTTGAATCCATGGAGGACGTCCCAGACGCCCTGCGGGAGCGGCGGCAGGCTCAGTGGGAACGCGGCGGGGAACCGGTGATCGTGGCATGGGAAGGCAAACCAGCCGAACTCGAGCTCCGCATGCCACGCGATCGAACCAGCGAATCCCTGAGCTGCCACCTCGCGCTCGACACAGGCGAGGTCCGAAAGTGGACTTGGAAGCTGGAACGCCTTCCGACAAAACACGCCGCCAACGTCGAGGGGGTGCGCTACGTCGCCAAGAGGTTGTCCTTACCCGGGCCGTTGCCTTGGGGATACCATCGGCTGACGCTGGAATCCCACGGCCGGCTGTTCCAGAGCATGATCATTTCTGCTCCCATGCGGGCATACTCCTCGAGTGAAGCATCCGCCGCGCAGGGATGGGGGGTATTCCTTCCGCTCTATGCACTGCATTCGAAACGGAGCTGGGGGGGCGGAGATTTTACGGATCTTGAAACCTTGGTCCATTGGGTTGCCGGCCTCGGCGGGAACGTTGTGGCAACGTTGCCGCTCTTGGCCGCTTTTTTGGACGAGCCCTGCGACCCGAGCCCGTACGCCCCGGCCAGCCGCCTCTTCTGGAACGAGTTTTACATTGACGTCCTCCGAATCCCGGAATTGAAGACGTGTCCTGCAGCCCGCGCACTCCTTGAGTCGGGTGAAGTCCAGAGGGAGCTTGAAACACAGCGTTCCTCGCCATGGGTCGATTATCGGCGACAGATGGCATTGAAGCGCAAAGTGCTCGAGGAGCTCGCACAATGCCTGTCCGTCGAGTCAGCGGAGCGGCAGGCGGCCTTTCAGCGCTTCGTCAAAGGCCAGCCCCAGGTTGAAGATTACGCCCGTTTTCGGGCCACGGGCGAGAAGCGGGGTGCGCCGTGGCCGGCTTGGCCAGAGCAACTTCGCTGTGGCGATCTCCAAGAAGGTGATTTTGATGAGGCGGGCAGGAACTACCACCTCTACGTCCAGTGGGTTGCCCAGGAGCAAGTCAAGATGCTCTCGGAGAGGAGCAAGGCGACGGGTGTCGGGTTGTATCTCGATTTGCCGCTGGGAGTGCATCCCCATAGCTACGATGTCTGGCGTGAGCGCAATGCATTTGCGTTAGAGGTCTCGGGCGGTGCCCCTCCGGATGTCGTCTTCACCAAGGGTCAAAACTGGGGTTTCCCTCCCCTGCATCCTGAGGCAATCCGAGAGCAGGACTATCGCTATGTCATCGCCTATCTTCGCCACCAGCTGAAACACACCAGCCTCCTCCGAATCGATCATGTGATGGCGCTCCATAGGCTCTTCTGGATTCCCAATGGCCTGGAGCCGCACGAGGGAGTCTACGTACGCTATCCTGCCGAGGAGCTGTATGCGATCGTGTGTGCTGAATCTCACCGATGCGAGGTATCGATTGTGGGGGAAAATCTCGGAACGGTCCCAGCCTACGTAAATTCGGCGATGGCTCGGCACAATCTCCAACGGATGTACGTGGTCCAGTATGAGCTTGTCCCAGGAGCGCGCCGGGTCCTTCGACCGGTCCCACGGGATGCGGTGGCCGGCCTGAACACCCACGATATGCCCCCTTTCGCCGCATACTGGCAAGGTCTTGATATCGAAGATCGACTCGAGCTCGGCCTCCTGAACGCGACGGGGGCTCGGATCGAGAGAAAAAACCGGCAGGCGCTTCAGCAAAACTTGAAAACCTTCCTTGGGCGCCAAGAGGCGCTCAGGTCCGCCTCGACGAGCCCACGGGCCCTCCTCGAGGGCTGCTTGAGATTCTTGAGTGCCAGCTCGGCTCGGGTCGTCCTTGTCAACGTAGAGGATCTATGGCTTGAAACAGAGCCGCAGAATGTCCCGGCCACGTCTGAAGAACGTCCCAATTGGCAGCGGAAGGCGCGCCACGGCTTCGAAGCATTTTCCGAGATGCCCGTCGTGATTGAGATGCTTCGCGATATCGAAGCTCTCCGTAGGCAATCGAAGATTTCCCGAGGACGGCGCTTCAGAAACCGATAGAGCTAGGAGGAAAACACCATGATGACTCGAAAGGGCGGGCCAAAAAAAAGCGTGAAGACAAGAGGGCCCAAAAAGCCCGTCCAGCTGAAGACCAAACAGGTCTCAATTCAATGGACAGGTACGGAGGCAACGACGGTCTCGCTGACGGGGGACTTCAACAATTGGGATCCGCAAAGGCACCCCCTGAAAAAGGTGAAGGATGGGGTGTGGAAGGTGAACCTCCGCCTGAAGCCCGGCAGGTATGAGTACATGTTCATCGTTGATGGGGAGTGGAGGGAGGATCCCCTGAACCCGAACAGGGTGCCAAATCCTCACGGAGGCTTTAATTCAATCTGCGCGGTGGTCTAGCGGACAGGAAAGGGGAGGCTGACGATGGCCCAGAAAAAAAAGGAGAGAGAGACAAAAGGGAAGTCTCAGCCAAAGGCGCAGCGCCAGCCGGTCTGGTATGAAGTGTCGCTCATAACGGATGATGACGTCTACCTCTTCAACGAGGGAAACCATTTTCGGCTGTACGAGAAGCTGGGGGCTCACCCGATGACGGTGGACGGCATAGAGGGGACGTATTTTGCCGTCTGGGCGCCCGAAGCCGAGCAGGTGTCTGTGGCGGGGACCTTCAATGACTGGAACAACGCCAGCCACCCCCTGGCGCCGCGGGGTCAATCGGGGATTTGGCAAGGCTTCATCTCTGGCGCAGGTAAAGGGACGCTGTACAAGTACCACATCCGCTCTCGGCACAAGGGTTATCGGGTGGATAAGACGGATCCCTTTGCGTTTTTTAACGAGATCCCGCCCAAGACGGCCTCGATCGTGTGGGATTTGGAGTATCCGTGGGATGATCAGGTATGGATGACGAACCGACGCGGCCGCGGCGCCCTGGATGCTCCGATGGCTATCTACGAGGTGCACCTCGGCTCATGGCGGCGGGTGCCCGACGAGGGGAACCGCTCGCTCAGCTATCGGGAGCTCGCTCCCCAACTGGCCGAGCATGTCTCGCAGTTGGGTTTCACCCATGTGGAGTTTCTCCCAATTATGGATCATCCCTTCTTCGGTTCGTGGGGCTATCAGACGACAGGGTACTTCGCCCCCTCGGGCAATTACGGTACCCCCCAAGACTTCATGTACCTGGTCGATTACCTGCACCAGCGTGGCATCGGAGTAATCCTCGACTGGGTTCCCTCGCACTTTCCCACCGACGAGCACGGGCTCGGCTATTTCGACGGGAGCCACCTCTATGAACACGCAGATCCTCGGCAGGGCATTCATCCCGACTGGAACACCTTTGTCTTCAACTACGGGCGAAATGAAGTGCGCAGTTTTCTTATCAGCGGCGCGCTCTTCTGGCTGGACAAGTACCATGCTGACGGCCTCCGCGTGGATGCAGTGGCCTCCATGCTGTATCTGGACTACTCCCGGAAGGAAGGGGAGTGGATCCCCAACCAGTACGGCGGCCGCGAGAACCTTGAGGCAATCGGATTTCTCCGCCGATTCAACGAAGAAGTCTATAGGAGCTATCCCGGCGTCCAAACGATCGCCGAAGAGTCCACCGCATGGCCGATGGTCTCCCGGCCGAACTATGTCGGGGGGCTCGGTTTTGGTCTCAAGTGGGACATGGGCTGGATGCACGACACCCTGGAGTATATCTCGCAGGATCCCATCTTCAGAAAGTACCATCACAACAAATTAACCTTTCGGATGCTCTACGCCTTTCACGAGAACTTCATCCTCCCGCTTTCTCATGATGAGGTCGTCTACGGCAAGGGGTCGCTCCTCGGCAAGATGCCGGGGGACGAATGGCAGAAGTTCGCCAATTTGCGGTTGCTCTTCGCCTATATGTACGCCCAACCAGCTAAGAAGCTGCTCTTCATGGGCGGAGAGTTTGGTCAGTGGCGTGAGTGGGCCCACGACGGCAACCTGGAATGGGACTTGTTGCAGTATCCACTGCACGCAGGGCTTCAGCGGTGTGTTGCGGACCTCAATCGGCTCTACCAAAGTGAGCCGGCTCTTCACGAGTTCGATCTGAATCCGGCCGGCTTCGAGTGGGTCGATTGTATCGATGCCGAGTCGAGCGTCATCAGCTTGATGCGGAAAGGACGATCCACGGATGGCATTATCCTCGTCGCTTGTAACTTCACTCCGATACCGCGCCCGAACTACCGGGTAGGTGCCCCGCGCGGGGGATTTTGGCGAGAGGTTTTGAATAGCGATGCCACACACTACCGGGGCAGCGGCCAGGGCAACTTCGGCGGGATCGAAGCCGTACCGATCGGCCTGCACGGCCGCCCGTATTCCCTGACAGTGACCCTTCCGCCCTTGGCAGCCGTGTTCTTCAAGAGCGACGGGGAGCAATCGTGAGTGACCCACACGGGCTGAGGTTAGGCGCCAGATATCTGGGGCATGGCCGTTGCCGGTTCTCTGTCTGGGCTCCGCGCATCCAGAAGGTCGAGGTGCGCATCGTAAAACCCGCCGAGCGCATCGTGGCGCTGGAGAAGGACCGTTGGGGTTACCACGAGGCGGTCATCGAGAACGTCGAGCCCGGCAATCTCTACCTCTGCCGCCTGGACGAAAAGATGGAGCGACCCGATCCTGCGTCCCGATCCCAGCCGCAAGGGGTCCACGGCCCCTCCGAGGTCGTCGATTCGAATTTTGCCTGGGAGGACCGGCACTGGTTTGGCCTGCGTCTCGAAGACTACATTATTTATGAACTTCATGTCGGGACCTTCACGCACGAAGGCACCTTTGAGGCCATCATTCCTCACCTCGAGCGGCTCAAGGATGTGGGGATTACAGCCGTTGAGCTCATGCCGGTCGCCCAATTTCCCGGAAATCGCAACTGGGGCTACGACGGCGTGTATCCCTTTGCTGTGCAAAACTCGTACGGTGGCCCTGGAGGTCTGAAGAGGCTGGTGAACGCTTGTCACCAGAAAGGTCTCGCGGTGATCTTGGACGTTGTCTATAACCACCTGGGGCCGGAGGGAAACTACCTCGGGGACTTCGGACCCTATTTCACTGAGCGGTATCGCACCCCGTGGGGGTTGGCCATTAACTTTGACGGGCCGTATAGCGATGGGGTTCACCGATTCTTTCTTGAGAATGCCTTATATTGGATCACGGAATTTCACATGGATGCCCTGCGACTCGACGCCCTCCACGCCATCATGGACATGTCGGCCCATCCGTTCCTCGAGCAACTCGCCACCGCCGTGCGCCACCAGGCGGAGCAGGTCGGATGTCGGGTATACCTTATTGCGGAAAGTGACCTCAACGATACGAAGCTGATCCGGTCCCAAGAGCTTGGAGGGTATGGGCTCGATGCCCAGTGGAACGATGATTTTCACCATGCCCTCCATACATTACTCACAGGTGAGCGGAACGGGTACTATCAGGACTTCGGGAGAGTGGCACACTTGGCCAAGGCCTTTGCCGAAGGTTACATCTACTCGGGCCAGTATTCGGTATACCGCAGGCGCCGGCACGGCAACTCCTCCAAGGTCCTCGCTGCCCGGAAATTCGTGGTGTGCTCGCAGAACCACGACCAGGTGGGGAACCGGATGTTCGGTGAGCGCCTGAACCGTCTCGTTTCCCTTGAAGCGCTGAAACTGGCGGCCGGGGTGGTCCTGCTCTCGCCGTTTATCCCACTATTGTTCATGGGCGAAGAGTATGGTGAGCCTGCGCCATTTCCGTATTTTGTCAGCCATTCCGATCCCGAGTTGGTCGAGGCCGTTCGCCGAGGACGCAGCGAAGAATTTGCTGCATTTGCGTGGCAAGGGAAACCGCCTGATCCCCAGGGCGAGGCTACGTTCCTCCAGGCCAAGCTGGACCACAAGCTGCGTCATGAGGGGCAACACAAGGTCCTACTCGAGTTTTACACGGAGTTGGTACGGCATCGGCAAACGATTCCTGCACTGGCCTCCTTGAGTAAAGAGACCTTGGAGGTCAACGGCTACGAGAGTCAAAAGGTGCTGTTCGTCCGGCGCTGGAGCGATGAAAGCGAAGTCTTTGTGGTGTATCATTTCGGGGATAGCGCATGCTCGATCTCTCTACCGGTCCGGGAAGGTCGTTGGAGGAAACAGTTGGACTCGGCCGACGAGCGGTGGCAGGGTAAAGGCTCTACGGCACCGGAGCAGGTAACCTCGCAAGGAGAAGTAACCCTCGCACTGCCTCCGAAAGCATTCGCCCTTTTTGTCCATCACGAGGAGGCTTAGCAGGAGGACAGCATGAAGGTGTGGCCGGGGAGTCCGTATCCGTTGGGGGCAACCTGGGATGGGGCAGGAGTCAACTTTGCTCTCTTTGCGGAGAACGCGACGGGCGTAGAGCTGTGTCTATTTACTGGGCCGGACGAGCACGAGGAAATAGCCCATATCCAGATGAAGGAACAGACCGATCAGGTCTGGCACGTCTACCTTCCCGAAGCGCGTCCCGGGCTGCTCTACGGATACCGCGTTCACGGCCCGTATGAGCCAGAGGCCGGACATCGGTTTAACCCCGCTAAGCTCGTCATCGACCCCTACGCCAAAGCCATCGCCGGTACGATCCGGTGGGACGACGCATTGTTTGCGTACCGGATTGGGGACCCGGTGGAAGACCTGTCTCGCGACGACCGAAACAGCGGTCCATATATTCCCAAGAGCGTGGTGGTTGATCCTGCCTTCTCCTGGGGGGATGACCGTCCACCCCGAATCCCCTGGCATCAAACGATCATTTACGAGGTCCACGTGAAAGGGTTTACGGCCCGGCACCCGGACGTGCCACCTGAGCTGCGGGGGACCTATGCTGGCCTGACATGCCCGCCGGTCCTCGAGTATCTCCGTTCAATGGGGATCACGGCGGTCGAACTCATGCCGGTTCACCAATTCGTGGCGGACAGACCTCTGGTGGATCGGCGGCTTACGAACTACTGGGGGTATAACTCGATCGGCTTCTTCGCACCCGACGCGCGCTACGCGAGCAGTGGGGTTTTGGGCCAGCAGGTGGCAGAATTCAAGACCATGGTCAAGACGCTGCACCGCGAGGGGATCGAGGTGATCCTGGACGTGGTCTACAATCATACAGGTGAAGGGAACCACCTGGGTCCGACCCTCTGCTTCCGTGGTATCGACAATGCGGCCTACTACCGGCTGGTGGCCGATGACCCCCGGTTCTACATGGATTACACTGGGTGTGGCAACACGTTGGACATGACCCACCCCCGTGTCCTTCAGCTCATCATGGACAGCCTGCGGTACTGGGTGTTGGAGATGAACGTGGATGGGTTTCGGTTCGACCTGGCTTCGGCGCTGGCGCGGGAACTGCACGAGGTGGACCGGCTCGGAGCGTTTTTTGACATAATCCACCAGGACCCGGTGCTGTCGCAGGTGAAGCTGATCGCAGAGCCGTGGGACCTGGGCGAGGGTGGCTATCAGGTAGGAAACTTCCCCGTCCTCTGGGCCGAGTGGAATGGGAAATATCGGGACAACGTAAGGCGCTTCTGGAAAGGGGATCAGGGGGAGGTTGGGGAGCTGGCCTACCGCCTGACAGGAAGCAGCGACCTGTATGAGCGCGGGGGCCGCCGGCCCTATGCCAGTGTCAACTTCGTGACCGCCCATGATGGTTTTACTCTGCACGACCTGGTGAGCTATAACGAAAAGCATAACGAGGCGAACGGTGAGGGAAACCGGGATGGCACTGACGAAAACCTGAGCTGGAATTGTGGCGTGGAAGGGCCAACTGATGACCCGGGGATCCTCTCCTTACGAGAGAGACAGAAAAGAAACTTTCTGGCGAGCCTCTTCCTTTCCCAGGGTGTCCCGATGCTTTTGGCTGGCGACGAGATGGGACGCACCCAGCAGGGGAACAACAACGCGTATTGCCAGGATAACGAAATATCCTGGATCGATTGGAATCCCGATCGAATCCGCCTGGAGCTGCTCGAGTTTACTCGACTCCTGATCCGGCTTTACCATCGGCATCCGGTCCTGCGACGTCGGAACTTCTTCCAGGGTCGGAGGATTCGGGGCTCCGAGGTGAAAGACCTGACCTGGTTCCGCCACGACGGCAAAGAGATGAGCGACGAGGATTGGGACAATCCTCACACACGGGGCCTTGGGCTCCGGCTCGCCGGCGACGCCATCGAGGAAGTCGACGTTCGCGGGAATCGGATCGTGGACGACACTCTCCTCGTTCTGCTGAACGCCCACCATGAGGCGGTTCGGTTTATCCTACCGATCCAACGATCCAAGTTGCGCTGGGACCTGGTTCTCGATACGCGCGAAGCGACAGGTAGGCGTCGATACCGTCTGACGCGTGGGGGGCAACCGTATGACTTGGAGCCGCGCTCGCTGGCGTTGCTCCGTCTAGTCGGCGAATAAAGGACAGTTGTGCGTGCAGAGAGTGAAATAGCACGCTTCAGGGTTCCAGTCGCGACGTATCGGCTGCAGCTCAACCGGGGCTTTCGCTTTGCAGATGCCCAGGGCCTCCTGCCATATCTTCGGATGCTTGGTATTACGGATCTTTATATTTCACCCATCCTCAAGGCTCGACGAGGAAGCACGCATGGGTATGATGTGACGGACCCCACGCGCCTGAACCCGGAACTCGGCACGGAGGAAGAATTCCAACAACTGGTCGAGGATCTCAAGCACCACGGGATGGGACTGCTCCTCGATATTGTCCCCAATCATATGGCCGTGAGCCCCGAGAACCCGTGGTGGATGGATGTCCTCGAAAACGGGCCGAGTTCCTCGTATGCTCCCTTTTTCGACATCGATTGGAAATCCCATCGAGGGCCCGGTAAGGGAAAAGTTCTTCTTCCCCTTCTTGGTGCTCCCTATGACAGCGCCCTAGGTAACCAAGAGCTCGTCTTAGCGCTTGACGAGCAGGGCTTTTACGTTGACTACCACGGGGAGAGACTGCCGATCGCGCCAAAGTCTTACCGGAGAATCCTTGCCTACCGTATCAACGCCCTTGAGAAAGTTCTGGGGCCAGCCCACCCCGCCTTTCGGGCGCTTCTCGATCTGATCGATGTGATCCAGAGGCTGCCGGAGGAGACGGTCGCCAATCGAGAAAGCGTTGCGGAGCAGGCCGAAGGAAAGGAAGGCATCAAGCAGAGGCTCTGGCACCTCTACGTGGCCCATCTCGAGATCAAAAATGTTGTTGATGAAAACGTGAGGGTATTCAACGGTAGAAAGGGAGATGCGAGTAGTTTTGATCTCTTGGATCAGCTCCTCGCCGACCAGGCCTACCGACTAGACTATTGGCGGGAGGCCAGGGAGAGGATGAACTACAGGCGTTTTTTTGACATTAGCGACCTCGTCAGCGTCCGGGTCGAAGATCCCCCCGTGTTCGATGGGACCCACGCCCTCATCCTCAAGTTGATCAGAGAGGGGAAGGTCACGGGCTTGCGGGCCGACCACGTGGACGGCCTTTACGACCCAGCAGGGTATTGCCACGGCCTGCAGAGTCGCATTCCGTCGCCCTTTTACGTGTTGGTCGAGAAGATTCTAGTTGGAGACGAGACGCTTCCTGAGGAATGGCCGGTCAACGGGACAACAGGCTATGAGTTTGCCAATGCCGTGAACGGCGTCTTTGTAGACCCCAAGGGAATCCGGCGCCTCGATGCAATTTACACGAGATTCACCGGATCGAAGGTGGCGTTTCCGGATGTGGTATACAGGCAAAAGAAGCGGGTCATTGAGGACCTCTTCATAGGCGAGATGCGTACTTTAGGCAAGCAACTCGATCTCTTGGCAAAGCAAGACCGGCACGCGCGCGATAGCACATCTCAGGAGCGGTCGCAGGCCCTTGTAGAGGTAACGGCCTGTCTCCCCATCTACCGGACCTACATCCGAAGTTTTGAGGTGCCACGCCGCGACCGCCGTTACATCGAGTATGCCATTGGTGCGGCCAGGAGGCGGAATCCTGCGATTGCGGCGTCGATCTGCGACTTCGTGCGGCGCGTTTTGCTGCTCAATTTCTCCCCCTCCATGACAACAGAGCAGAAAGCGGAGTGGCTTCAGTTCGTCAGGCGATGGCAACAGTTCACCGGCCCCGTCACGGCCAAGGGACTTGAAGATACCGCCCTTTACGTTTATAACCGTCTCGTCTCCTTGAACGAGGTAGGGGGCGACCCTGGGGCTGAGCGAGTATCTGTCGAGACGTTTCACCGTCACAACGGTGCCAGCAGGGCGCGCTGGCCTTACACCCTGAATGCGACCTCGACGCACGACACGAAGCGGAGCGAAGATGTTCGGGCGCGAATCAATGTGATCTCTGAGGTTCCCGAGGCGTGGGCGAAGTGCCTGGGGCGGTGGAGGCAATGGAATCGGGCGAAGAAACGCAGACTCAACGGGCAGCCGGCCCCTGATCCCAACGAGGAGATTTTTCTGTATCAGACCCTGGTTGGGGCCTGGCCGCTTCGGAAGGACGACGTGCCCGAATTCAAGGAGCGGCTCAAGGCGTACGTGATCAAGGCGGCCAAGGAGGCAAAGGTCCATACGAGCTGGATCGATCCGCACCCTGACTACGAGCATGCCCTTGTGGGGTTTGTGGACTCCGTTCTGAATACGACGAATCAGAACAAGTTCTTAGCGGACTTTCTTCGCTTTCAGAAAAAGATTGCCTTTTACGGCGCATTGAATGCCTTGGCTCAGGTTCTGTTCAAGATCGCCGCTCCTGGAGTGCCTGATTTCTACCAGGGGACGGAGCTTTGGGACCTCAGTCTTGTCGATCCCGATAACCGTCGCCCCGTGGACTTCAAGAAGCGGATCCGGCTGTTGGAAGATCTTAGAAGGCGGGAAGCCAAGGATCTCGCGGCCTTGGTCTCGGAATTGCTTGTGCGGTGGGAAGATGGTCGGATTAAGCTGTTCGTTACCTCCAAGGCTCTGGAATTTCGCAGGCAGCGCCGTGGGCTGTTTCTAAAGGGAGATTACGTGCCTCTGAAGGCCTTGGGCCAAAAGAAAGAACACATCTGCGTCTTCGCAAGGCGGAAGGAGGACGTCTGGGCTGTGGTGGCCGTTCCCCGGCTCCTTACCAGACTTGTCACCGACGGCAAGCCGCCTTTGGGACAGCGGGTGTGGGGGGCCGATCGTCTCGTTCTGCCCAAGGGGGCACCGGGGCGTTGGCAGAACATTCTGACGGGGGAGACCATCGAGGATTTGTCCGTGTCCGGGAAAAAGGTTTTGCCCCTGAAAAGCATCTTTCGGCGTTTTCCGGTTGCGCTGCTTTCTGGAATCTCGGCCATGCTCTCACCGAACGACACTAGGCGTCCAGGAAGAGGGGGGCGCTGACATGCGTGTCGAGCAAGGCAGAGGGCGGGTGATTATTGAGGGCGTGAAGCCCGAGATTGATGGAGGCCGTTTTCCCATCAAGCGAATAGTCGGCGAGAAGGTCGTGGTAGAGGCCGATATTTTTGCCGAAGGGCATGATGTCCTTTCAGGCGTTCTTCTGTACCGGCACGAGTCGGACAAGAATTGGAGTGAGGTTCCCCTTAAGTTCTTGGTCAACGACCGGTGGCAGGGCGTGTTTGTTGTGACCAGGTTGGAGCGCTACTTGTACAGCTTGGAGGCCTGGGTCGATCGGTTCAAAACATGGCGCCGGAACCTGGAGAAGAAGGTCGATGCGGGACAGGACGTGGCCGTAGAACTTCTGGTGGGGTCCAAACTGGTTGAGGAGGCCAGTGGGCGGGCTTCGGGCGCCGACGTCCAAAAACTGAAGGAGTGGACCTCCGCATTGGGTATGGATCGACCTGCAGATCAATCCGAGCGAATTCGGCTCGCGCTGTCTCAGGAGTTGGATGCGGTGATGGCGCTCTACCCCGAGAGACGGTTTGGCACCAGATACGGGAAAGAGCTGGCGGTGGTCGTTGATCGAGAAAAAGCCCGGTTCAGCACGTGGTACGAGATGTTTCCCCGCTCATGCGCTTCCAAGCCAGGGGCCCACGCAACTTTCAAAGACTGCGAACGACGGTTGGCGTACGTCGCGGACATGGCGTTCGACGTCCTCTATTTCCCGCCCATTCATCCCATCGGCCGCACGCACCGCAAAGGGAAAAACAACTCCCCCGTGTGCGGACTTGATGACCCGGGGAGCCCCTGGGGGATTGGCGCCCAGGAAGGGGGGCACAAAGCAGTCCACCCGCAACTCGGGACCCTCGAGGATTTTCGGCGCTTAGTGGCGAAGGCGAAGGAGAACGGCCTCGAGATCGCCTTAGACATCGCGTTTCAGTGCTCGCCCGACCACCCCTATGTGAAGGAGCATCCGGAGTGGTTCCGCTGGCGCCCCGATGGCACCCTCCAGTATGCGGAGAACCCTCCCAAGAAGTACGAAGACATCTACCCCTTAGAGTTTGAGACGGAGCATTGGCCTGAGTTATGGGAAGAGCTCAAAAGCGTCTTCATGTTCTGGATCGATCAGGGCGTGCGTATCTTTCGGGTCGACAATCCCCACACCAAGCCCTTTGCCTTCTGGGAGTGGCTGATCGGAGACATCAAGAACGATTATCGGGACGTGATCTTTCTCTCCGAGGCCTTTACGCGCCCGAAGGTCATGTACGAACTGGCCAAGCTGGGTTTCACCCAGTCTTACACCTATTTCGCGTGGCGTAACGTAAAGTGGGAGCTGACGCAGTATTTCACGGAGCTGACGCAGACGGAGGTACGGGAGTATTTCCGGCCGAATCTCTGGCCGAATACGCCCGACATTTTGACGGAGTACCTGCAATCCGGGGGGCGGCCGGCGTTCATGACACGACTGGTCCTGGCGGCTACCCTCGGGGCGAGTTACGGAATCTACGGTCCGGCATTCGAGCTCTGCGAGAACCGTGCCCGGGTCCCGGGAAGTGAAGAATATCTCAACTCGGAGAAGTATGAGATTAAGGACTGGGAGATCACGCGTTCCGACAGCTTGCGGGAGTTCATCACCCGGGTGAATCGGATCCGACGGGAAAACCCTGCCCTACAAGGCAATGAAAATCTCCACTTTCACCCGGTAGACAACGAGCAACTCATCTGTTACAGCAAGGCTGCCGAGGATGGGTCGAACGTGATCCTGGTCGTAGTAAACCTGAGCCCCCACTACGCGCATTCAGGCTGGGTCGAGCTTGACCTGGACGCACTGGGCCTCGATCGGGAACATCCCTACCAGGTCCATGACCTGCTCACCGATGCCCACTACCTCTGGCATGGCGGCCGGAATTACGTAGAGCTGAATCCCCACGTCGTTCCCGCGCATATCTTCCGAGTACGCCACCGGATCCGCACCGAACGGGACTTTGATTACTACATGTAGCGGGAGGCAGGAACCGCCGGCTACGACAGAAGAAACTCGAGAGAGGAGAAGGGACGGAACGAATCTCGTCCTCGTTCCTCTTGTAGTGGGGGATGAGACGTGTCGGCTGGGCCGATTGCCCGGGAAGTGGACTTTCTGATGCAAGTGATGTACAAGCTATTGCGGTGCGTTATCGCATCGCACGAAAATTGCATTCGTTATCGAGGGGAGGAGGAACGCCGCTCGTGAGGATCTGTTATGCATAAGGTCGCCCGAACCCCCTTTGCTTTCGTGGGATGTACCGAGCTTCGGGAGATCCTGGGACCGAAGGCGGAAGACGCGCTACAACTCATGGATTTGCTTGAGGAGGTTCCCATCGCCTCCATTTACCACCACACCCATCAGTACTTCCTACGGCACCAGTACCTTACCGGCCCTTACCCGAACGATTTCGCGACCTGGGCGGCCACGCAGGTCCGAGACAGGGTACTGGGAGAGCGGCTAGGGGTCATCGATCCCTACGATTTCGAAACAATGGAAGATCTGCGAGATGCCCTCGTGACCGTCATCGAAGACCACCTCTCGAAGCTGAGTGTTGTCCCCCGGGTTGAGGATGGAAAGCCCTTTTATTTCATGCAGTCGCGCTTGGTGGAGGTTCCGACCGGGATCACCGCAGAAACGCTTCAAGGATTCAGGGATGGAGTCGCCACCGTGGACGCCAGCGCTATCTATTACCACTTCCACGCCGCTCGGATCCGGCGGAACGGCCGGGAGGGAGATTTCCCCATCTGGGTCGAACGGGAATTGGAGATGCCTGAGCTGGCCCAAGGCCTCCGGACCATTGACCCGTACATGTTCAGCCTGGAACAGCTCCGGGACCGTCTCGTGCAGATTTGCGATACGTTCCTGATCCCAGAAGGGAGTGTCGGTGCCGGTTTGTCTCGAGGACTATAGAGGGGTTGCTCCTCCGGGGGCGATCGATCTCCTCTGCCGCCTGAGTGAAAAGGTCAAGGGGAGGAGTCTCCTCAACATCAATTCGACCCGCTTCGGTGGAGGCGTGGCGGAGATATTGAACCGTCTCGTCCCGATGCTCAACGAGCTGGGGGTCAACACCACGTGGGAGGTGATCCAGGGAAGCGACGAATTCTTCGCAGTGACTAAGACCTTTCACAACGCCCTCCAAGGCCGAGACCAGGCGATCAGCGAACGGATGTACGAGGTTTATCTCGAGTGTAATCGCGAGAACGCCAAACGCTTACTGTTTGACGCCGACATGGTCCTGATCCATGATCCCCAACCGGCTGCCCTCATCGAGTACGGCACCCGGGTCGGGAAGTGGGCGTGGCGGTGTCATCTCGATATTTCTCACCCGGCGCGGCGGGTGTGGCGATTCCTGAGAAACTACGTGACGAAGTATGATGCGGCCATCTTCTCCCTCCCAACCTTTGCCCAGAAGGTCCCGATCCCCCAGTTTCTGATCTATCCGTCGATCGATCCATTGAGCGACAAGAACCGGGAGCTGAGCCGCAGAGAAGTGAACAAGATCCTGATTCGATTGGGCGTTCCCCAGGACAAGCCGATCCTCTTACAGGTCTCACGCTTCGATCATTTCAAGGACCCCGTGGGGGTGATCCAGGCCTACCGGATCGTCAAGAAGCACAATGATTGTCGGCTGATATTGGCAGGGGGTGCGGCGACCGATGACCCGGAAGGGAAGGCAGTTCTGGAGGAGGTGCAGGAGGTCGCTGGCCAGGACCCGGACATTCACATCCTAGAGCTACCGCCGAATTCCAACATCGAAATCAATGCCCTGCAGCGGGCGGCCACCATTATCCTTCAAAAATCAATGAGGGAAGGATTCGGCCTCACGGTTGCGGAAGCCATGTGGAAGGGAAAGCCGATCATCGGCGGTGACACGGGTGGGATCACGGTCCAGGTCATATACTATCAGACCGGCTACACCGTGAGTTCGGTAGAGGGGGCGGCCTTTCGGATCCGATATCTCTTGAACAACCCGGAGGTCGCCCGGAAGATGGGCGCGGACGCCAAGGAACACGTCCGGCGCAATTTCCTCATCACCCGTCATCTGGCGGACTATCTGACACTGATGGCTGC
>CAYGBT010000007.1:0-76367 GCA_964348275.1 uncultured bacterium | reverse complement strand
GGTTAACACGCCGGCCTGTCAAGCCGGAAATCGCGGGTTCAAGTCCCGTCGACCCCGCCATTCCCTTCTATTCTCCTCGTTCCATTAAGGATATCTCATACACCTGAGGTGAACACGTCCCGACGAGGTCGGGAAAATCACGGGTCCAAGTCTCGTCGACCCCGCCACCTCTTCCGCTACCTAGCTGTCAGCCGTCAGCAAGTCTAACCATAGAGCAATCAGCAGGCAGCTGTCCGCCGTCCCCTGATTTCGGATTGGCGATTTCGAATTTCGAAATCAAAGGCAGCTATCTGTTTAAAACTTCAAAAATCCGCAATCCCAAATTGGAAGTACCGAAAGCTACGTGCGAGGTGCCACGCGCCAAGTGCTATGTAGATGGCCGACTATCGGAGCAGCCTGGGTATAAACAGCGTGAATTCGGGTACGTACGCAATGATGAGAACCGTTGCGACGAGCACTGCCAGGAATGGTAAAAGCGGTCTGATGAGTTGAGGAATAGGAACTTGACTGATGCTTGAGCCGATAAACAGAGTTAAACCGACCGGAGGAGTGACATGCCCGATGGCGAGCGCGACGACGAGCACTAACCCGAAATGTATTGGATCGAGCCCGAAGGACCGGGATACCGGAAAGAGGATGGGGGTCAAAATGATCGTGGCCGAGGCCGGGGTCAGGAATGTCCCGACAATGAGGGAGATGATAATGGTGTTGAGCAAGAAGAGCTGCTGTGAAGGCAGGTAGGTGAGAAAGAAATTTGATAATGCGAGCGGGATCTGCGCGGCGGTGAGGATCCACCCAAAGGTCGAGACGAGTGCGATCAGAAACATCACTGACCCGATCGTAATTGCGGCCTTCTGCAGGAGCTCAGGAACGTCTCGAGGTGACAGGTCCTTGTAGACAATGGTAGTGATGATCACGCCGTAGACGAAGGCAATAGCGGCAGCCTCGGTTGCGGTAAAGATGCCTCCAAAGATACCCCCAAGGATCAGTAACGGCATGACAAGAACTGGCAGGGCGCTCAGGAAGCTCTTGCCAAGCTCTCGCCACGAGAAAAGCTCCTCACTCCTGTATCCCCGCCGCCGTGATATCACGTAGGACAGGCCCATCAGGGCAATCCCGACGAGCGTTCCCGGTATGAGTCCACCGGCAAACAGCTCGGTGATTGAGGTACCCGAGATCCAGCCGAATAAGATCAGGTCAATGCTGGGCGGGACGATGATTCCAATGATTGAGGATGTCACCGTCACCACCGTCGAGAATGGAGCATCGTACCCGGCCCGCACCATCATGGGAATCATCACCGACCCGATCGCGGCAGTGTCGGCCGTGGCGGCGCCGGAGATGCCACCGAAAAACATACTCGCTAATACATTGGCCTGTGCCAGGCCGCCGGTCACGCTCCCGACCAACCTTTGCGAAAAGTAGACGAGTGTTTGTCCGCATCTCCCGTGACTGAGGATCTGCCCGACGAGAATAAAGAGGGGGACGGCCAGCAGCGCAAAGTGGTCGAGGGAATTGGCGGTCCTCTGCGCGATGAGCATCAGGGTGATGTCCCCCTGCCAGAGGAGTGCGGCCAGGCAACCCAGTGCTAGAGCGAATGGTACCGGGACCCTTAGCAATAAGAACACGAACAGGCCACCAAACAACAAAAGGGCTGTCACGTGGTTGCTCCTTTGTGCTGGCGCCACAGCTCTTCCAGATGTTCCACCACATTGAACGCGGTCGACGTGAGCATCAGGATGGCGCTGGTCGGGACCGCCGCGTAGACGTATGTCATTGAGATCTCCATGGCGGGGGACGCTTGTGAGTAGACAAATCGGGCCAGCTCGCTCCCATGGATTATGAGGACCAAAAGAACCGCGATCACGAGGAAATCGATACACAGTGAAAGGATAAGCTGGCCCCTGGGTGGAAGGGTCTTGTGAAGGAAATCAATATCGTGAAGCTTTTTTCTTTCCACCGCCACGCAGGCGCTGAGTAAGGCGGCCCACGTGAAAACAAACCGGGCGAATTCCTCAGGCCACGAGAGACTCAGGGCGAATACGTAGCGGGTGATGACCTGAAGGAAGACGGTGAAGGCCATCACCAAGAGTAGAGTTCCGGCCAGAAACGATTCGATTGCCAGCAGGCGCTGCCGAAAGCGGGTCCGAAGACTCATTGGCTCCTGGTTTATCTCGTTGCCTCCTGTGCACCTTCTATGTGTGGGGCAGGGGGAGATAACATCTCCCCCTGCCCATTCATCGCCCGGCTATCGGATGGTGCGGATACGGTTGATATAGTCCATCCCGCCCATGGCCTTGGCATTCTTCTCGTAGACGCTCTGAATGCGCTCGCCCCACTGGGGAAGGTCTTTGGGCTGGTAGACCTTCACGCCGTGTGTTTTTTGGAGATCGTCAAAGAGCTTCTTCTCCTCGTCAACGAAAAGCTTCCGCTCATAGGCCTCGGCGATCTTTGCAGCCTGTTTGAGATCGGCCTGGACTTGCACTGGTAACTTATCCCAGCGGTTCTTCGATATCATGAAGTTGTGCCAGCTGAACACGTAGCTGACTCGGGTGTAATAAGGGGAGCTGTCAAAGAACTTCATAGACCGGTAGCTCATCCCTGTCCCTTCCCCGGCATCCACGACGCCCTGCTTGAGGCTAAGGTACACATCCCCCCAGGGGATCGGCGTCGCGATGGCGCCGAGCGTATTCCACGTATCCAAAAGAATGGCATTCTCCATGGTGCGGACCTTTCGCCCCTGGAGCTCGCCGAGATTGCGGATGGGCTGGCGACCGTAGAGATCGCGGCATCCTCCATAGACAAACCCCAGCTTGATCAAGCCGGCCTTTTCCATGTCCCGAGAGAGCGTCTTGCCGATGTCGCTATCCATCACCTTGAAGAGATGATCCGCGTCTCGAAATAGGAAAGGGAGGCTGAAGACCTTAAACCCAGGTACGAAGTTGGCCGTGACAGCAGATGTAATGGTCGAGATGTCCACCGTACCCAGCTGCAACGCTTCCACAAGGTCACGTTCGTTCCCAAGCTGGCGAGCTGGGAAAATCCGCACTTCGACATCAGGATTCAGGCGTTCGACCTCTTCTTTAAACCGCAGGGCCATCTTGTGGTAAGGGTGATCGGCCTGCAGGACGTGGCCGAACTTGAGGACATACTTTCCGGCATGCGCATCGGGGCCGGGCATCCCCAAACTGAGCGACACCGCAAGGAGTGCACCGACTCCGAAAACTAACATCCTTCCTCTCATCGCTGTTTCCTCCTTCAGTGAAGCGGACACGGCCTAGGGGCCCCCTTTGAACCTTTACTTCTACGTCCATCGCGTAGCCATCGAGAACCTCACCTCCTTCAGTTTGGGCCAACAGGCTCTGGGGGTCTTGCGGTTACATCCTCCGTATCGGGAGGATACTCGGGAAGGCACTGAGGAAATCTGCTGCCCGATGAATTGCATCTGGAGCTTTTTCTTCTCTGGTCAGCTCGAGGACCATCGGCCCACGAAAACCCATTTCGTGGAGTCGGTCTATCAGGGCTTGCCAGTCAATGTTTCCCTCTCCAGGTATCAAGTGGCAATCCCGTTTCAGTTCGAAACGGTTGTCACTACAGTGCAAGGCGTACAGGGTGCGGCTGTCGAGTCGCCCGAGCTCGCCTACTGGATCGTGCCCGTTGGCCACACTATGCGATATATCGAAACAGATGCCCGCGTTCTCCGTCCCGACGGCATCGAGAATTTGCATTATTTCGTCGATGAAGAAGCCTGGGCGGCGCACCGGTTTTGAGGCCACGTTTTCAATGGCCACCCGTACCCCAATCCGCATTGCCTCTTCACAGATGTTCCGATAGATTCCGATGCTCTTCCTCAGTGCGGTCAGCCGAAACGGATCCGGAACGATCTCACCGAAAACATTGGGATGAAGCACGATGTAGTCCGCCCCGACCTGGGCTGCAGCAGTCACGGCCTCCGTCACGGCGCTCTGCCACGCTTGGCGCTGGCGATTGCTATCGTGCCCCTCGGAGCTCACAGTGTACGGCGCATGGATCGAGTTCACGCGCAAGCCCAGGCGCTCCAGCACGCGCACGAGCTCAGAAGCGGAATTCTCCCAGAGAGGAGATTTGCCATGGCCCGATTCCCACATGATCTCAATCAGGGAGATCCCTGTCTGGCTGATGCCGATGAGCGCCTCGATCAGCGGCTTATCTTTGAAAAAGAGGGTGGAGCAGGCGAGCGTAATTCCTTCTCCGGATATGCCTTCGGTCACGGTGTCCTCCCTCCTGAGACTCATGCCCCGACAGGATGAAGAGGATGGTAGCGCTTGCTCGCCTGATATCTTGTCGTGCCCGACCCCAAAGATTGTAGGACAGCATACAAGATGCCATCGGATCGTTTAGCTGTGAACCGTGAAGCTAAATGCTTGAAAATGAAGAGATTTGAGTAGTCGGGCGTATCACGGGAGGAATCTCTGGGGTAGTGGTCGGGACAGTGGTGTGGGACACCGCTGCCTCGGTGGTAGCTCCTGGACCCGCCTAATCATATTCTTCGGGGAGAAAATTCCCTGGGACATGAAGGTCCCAATTGACGGGTCCTGTCCCATGACCGAACTGCGACTACGGCGAGATCCGTTCTGAGGTACGCCAAGGCCTAAACGGAGCGGGGAAGCACCTGAGCGGTGAGAAAACGAAAAGAGCCGGGAAGACCCGGCTCTTCGGCTGCTCGGAACGCAACGAAAAGGAGGAGCGGTTCGGTTCTCGTCTTAGTACGCCATACCGAGCAGCGGCGACGGCTCGACGATTCGACTGAGCTCGCCGAAGTCCGACGTCCGACTTGGTTCATGGTTCATAGCCAACAATTCGTGGTGGATGGTTCATTGTGGAGCTTGGAGTATAAGCCTATCGACTCTGAACCCTCAACCCTGAACGATCTTCCCTGAACCCCGAACCCTGAACCGTTCTCGAGTGCTACCCGCCTCGCTTTCCGGTCTCCTTCGCCGGTGGCTGTTCGACGGACTCCGGTGCACCGGGGACGGGGACCGATAACTTCTTGAGCATCCCTTCCGGATCCACCTTGGCAAAGTCGAGGAATTCGCGGAGCATGGGAAGGGCCGCGCCGGCGCTGAGAAACGCGTTGACCACGCGGCTGATCCCGGAGACATCCTGAGCTCCGCCCTCGCCGTTACCGCCCCAGCCGTGAACGTCTAAGACCTTGATGCTGTCGATCTGTCTGGCCGGCGCCATCATCTCACCCAGGATCTGGGGGGCCCGGTCGATGAAGCGCAGCAGGACATCTCGTTGAATGACCTTCTCATCGAGGTGGTTCTCGGTCTGCACCATCTTGAGGCGGGCGGCCGCATCCGCTTCTCCCTCCCGCTGCTTGGAGAGGGCAAGTCGTTCGACGGCTCTGGCCTTTTGCTCGGCCACCTCAACTTCGCGGAGAGCCTGGATTAGGGCGATGGCTTTCTGCCGCTCCGCCGAAGCCCTCTCCGCCACCGTCACTACCTCCTGGGCTGCCAGTTCCTTGAGGGCCTCGGCCTCCAAGCGCCGCTTTTCCTCGTCGATCCGCTGCCGCTCCTTGACCAGGATGGCGATCTCTTTGGCCCGCTTTGCCTCCTCGACTACCCGGTCCTTTTCCACCTCGGCAGTCTCTCTGAGCTCCGTCTGCTGGGTCAGGTACGCCTCTCGGCGAATCTCGGCCTCACGGACGGTCTTCTCCTGTTCGATCTCCGCCTCGCGGACGGCTCGCTGCTTGGCGATTTCCGCCTCCCGAGTCCGTCGCTCTTGCTCGAACTTGTATTGTTCTGTATCGGCCTTCTGGAGGGATCGGTTGGTGTCCACCTGGCGTATCTGCTCGGCCTCGGCGAATTCCCGGTCCTGGTCCAGGGAGAGCTTGAGCTTGACCGCCTCCACATCCTTGCGCTTGATGGCCACTTCGGTGTTCCGCTCAATCTCGTTCCGCTCCCGGTTGCGCTGGGAGACCTGGGCGGCGATCTGGCGGAGCCCTTCGGCATCAAAGATGTTGTTGGGATCGAGCTGGGCCCGGTCGGTCTGGTCCAGGTGAAAGATCGAAACGTCCTCGAGGCCGAGCCCGTTAAGCATCAACTGTTCCTGCAGGTGTTCCATGACGCTGAGGGCGAAGCCGCGGCGGTTCTCATGCATATGGACCATCTCCATCTGGGCCGCCGCCGACCGCAGTGCCGAGACCAGCTTCTCCTCGACCAGCGATTGAATCCCTTCCGCGCTAAAGGACTTATCTCCCAGGCTGCGCGATGCCCGTTCGATGCTCTCGGCGTTGGACCCGATCTTCACGTAAAACTCTGCCCCGAGGTCCACGCGCAGGCGATCCTTGGTGATAAAGGCCTCCTTCTTGGCCTTGAAGACCTGGAGCTTAAAGGTCTCAAGAGAAATCCACTGAATGCTTTGGACCCAGGGCAACACCACTGCGCCGCCGTCAATAACGACCTTCTTGCCACCCAGACCCGTCCGGATGAAGGCGTTGTTCACCGGCGTCTTCACGTACCACGCGGTGAACGCCGCAATGGCAATCCCTGCAAGGATCAATAGTAAAATAATCCATCCCATTGTCGCTCCTCCCCGCTTTCCCCCTCGGGATCAGCGCTCCGCCGTGACCACGGCCCCTTCGATGCCGTACATGTAAAGTAGGTTCTCCACCGTTTCCCGGAACTGGTCCGGGTTACCTCTCTTGAAAGAGAAGGAATCATCGCTAAAGCGTGGGGTGTGTTCATACATCTCGTTGAAGTCCCGAGGCGTGTTGGGATAATCGTGGCAGAGGCGCTGCCACATGTCCCGTAAGGCCTTCTTGTCCACACCCTGGACAAAGATTTTGAAGGGCTGCTCCATGATTGGTGGCTCCGCCGTGGCGGTTGGCCCCGCCATGACGGCGGGAGCCGCGCGGACCGGCTCGGCTCGACCGGGGCTGGGTGGGGTGCGGAACCCACTAGGACGAGGTGGGGTTCGCGTCCCTCCACCGGCAGGAAGGAAGGCCGCGGCAGGGCGCCGTGCTGTCTCTGCCGGCTCCGGCGCCGCGGCAGCGGGGGCGGGGGCAGGCGCCGGGGCGCCGCGGGGCATTCGAGCTGCGGTAGCGACCTGGAAGTCCGGATAAGCCAGGAGTCCGTGCTCGTTGATGTCCAGGCCCTCCATCTCTTCCTCTGAGGAAACCCGAATGCCCATGAGTCCCTTGAGGAGCCCCCAGCCGACCATGGAGACCGGAAAGATGAACGCGCCCACAGCGAAGACCCCGATCAGCTGTGCCTGGAAAAGCTCCGAGCCGCCGCCAAAGAAAAGCCCGTTCCCAGTGGTGCCAGGACTGAATTTATCCTGCGCAAACAGACCGACGGCGAGCGTGCCCCATGCCCCACAGGTCAGGTGGGCGGAGATCGCCCCCACCGGATCATCCACCTTGATGCGATCGAAGAAGAGGACCGAAAGGACCACCAGGATCCCGGCGACGAGGCCAATCATCAGTGAGCTCCCGAGGCTCACGAAAGCGCAGGGGGCCGTGATCGCGACCAGGCCGGCCACCCCGCCGTTTAGGGCCATGGTGAGGTCCGGCTTGCCCAGGAGGACCCAGGCGGTGAAGGTGGCGGTGATCACTCCCGCGGCCGCAGCCGTGTTTGTGGTGGCCGCGATGTGGCCGATAGCCCCCCAGTCCGCCGCCATGGTGCTGCCCGTGTTGAACCCGAACCACCCAAACCACAGGATAAAGACGCCAAGCGCCGCAGATGTCATGTTGTGGCCGGGGATGGGATTGATTCGCCCCTCCTTTGTATACTTGCCGATGCGCGGCCCCAGCATGATGGCGCCGGCGAGCCCTGCCCACCCGCCAACCGAGTGCACGACGGTGGAGCCAGCGAAATCCCACATCCCGCGCTCCGCCAGCCAGCCCCCTCCCCAAATCCAGTGGCCGGTGATCGGATACAGGAGGCCGGCCATGAGAATGGAGAAGAGGAAGAAAGCGCCGAACTTGATCCGCTCGGCCACCGCGCCAGAGACAATCGTCGCGGCGGTCGCCGCAAAGACCATCTGGAAGAGGAACTTGGCCTCGAGCGGAATCCCTGTCCAGTTGATGGAGCTGTAAGCCCCCTGATACGCGTCTCCCGTGGTCGGGCTGTTGTCCGGGCCGCTCAGCAACCAGAGTCCTTTCAGTCCCATGAACCAGTTGCCGTCCCCAAACATGACGCCCCAGCCAACGATCAAAAAGGCGATGGCGGTAAGGGCGAACACCATAAAATTCTTCGCCAGGATGTTGACGCTGTTCTTGGCTCGGCAAAAGCCGGATTCGAGCAGGGCGAACCCCCCGGCCATGAACATGACGAGAAACGCAGCCAACAGGGTCCACAACGTGTCCAGAGCCACCTGCGATGCTGCTTCTTCAGCAAAGGCGATCCCGGGGGCGAGAACCACGACGAGGCCTCCAAGGCTTACGCTGAGCAACCCTTTCCTCCAAATCACGTTTTGTCCCTCCCTTCCGAGGCCTTTTGAGGCGGAAATAGAAAGCCCGTTCGTGACAACATACGCACAAGATTCACAAGTCGACGAGCACGTGGCATGCCAGTCGAGGCAAAGAGTGGTAACTCCCCGAGATTACAGGAGGATTCACAGATGAGGGTGGGCTGAGCGGCTATCGGAATCGCCTAAAAAGAGAGCAGAAAGCTCGCAGGCAAATATGGGGTGCTAACATTACAGGCAATTCGGCCTTTCACCTTGACACGATTGGGGGGGCGGGCTATAAAGAATTGGCAATGGGGGCGGGGATCAAGCGTTTGATCCCCGCTCCTTATTTTGGAGAGCGAAGATGCGGATCGCGTCGGCTGCTTCAGAGATGACGCCCTTTGCCAAGACGGGAGGATTGGCCGATGTGACCGGCGCCCTCCCCATTATCATGGCTGCCCTGGGCCATCAGGTCACGGCCATTCTCCCCAAGTACCGCACCATCAACGTCGAAAGCCATGCCATAGTCAGGCGCCGGGAAGAGATCCGAGTTCCTCTGGCGGATCGAAGCGAGCGTGCGCACCTCTGGGAGGGACAAAGGAGAGGAATCCGTGTCATCCTGCTCGATCACGAGGGTTTCTACGGGCGCGTGGGTCTTTACCAGGACAAGGGCGAGGATTATCCCGACAACGCCGAGCGATTTATCTTGTTCTCCCGGGGGGTTCTTGAGGCCCTCAAGGTGCTCAACTGGAAGCCCGACGTGATTCATTGCCACGATTGGCAGGCCAGTCTGATCCCCGCATACCTCAAAACGCTGTACGGCACCGACCCGTTTTATGACGATACCGCGAGCCTGCTCACCATCCACAACCTGGGATACCAGGGACTTTTTTCCGCCGAGCGGTTTGCCCTCACCGGACTGTCAGAAGAGATATTTGCTCCCGAAGGAATGGAATTCTGGGGGAGGATAAATTTCCTGAAAGCTGGGTTGGTGTACGCTGACCTCCTGAACACTGTGAGTCCGAGGTACAGTCAAGAGATCCAGACGCCGGAGTTCGGCTTCGGCTTGGACGGGTTGCTGCGGCAGCGGGCGGCGGATCTGTACGGCGTGCTGAACGGCGTGGACTACCACGAGTGGAATCCTCGTACCGATCCCTACCTCGTAGCTTCCTATTGTTCCGAGGACTTTACAGGCAAAGCTGCCTGCAAGCGGAATGTACAGCAGGTGATGGCACTGCCGACGCGACCGGACGTTCCTCTCTTCGGTGTGATCTCTCGGCTCGCGTACCAGAAGGGAATCGACCTCGTCGCTGGGATTGCCGAAGATCTCCTGAGTCTCGATCTCCAGATGGTCCTGCTGGGAATGGGGGACGTGGGGCTGGAACAGAGATTCAAGGACTTACAGCAAAAATATCCCGACAAGCTAGCGGTCCGGATCGGATTTGATGTCGTCCTGAGTCACAAGATCAAGGCGGGGGCCGATATTTTTCTTATGCCGTCGCGGTATGAGCCCAGCGGCCTCAGTCAGATGTACAGCCTGGCCTATGGCACCATCCCCATCGTCCGAGCCACAGGAGGATTGGATGAAACGATCATCCCCTTTGATCCCGGTGCGGGCACGGGGAACGGGTTCACGTTCCCCCGGGCTGACGACGAGGAGCTCCTCCGAACCGTCCATCAGGCGATTGGCCTTTTCCACCAGAAGGCTGTTTGGAACCGCATCGTGCAGAACGCCATGGCGGCCGACTTTTCCTGGGAGCGTTCCGCCAGAGAGTATGAGCGGCTCTATCAGCTGGCCCTCCAGCGGAGGGGAGCACGTAGCGTATAGCACGTGGCGAATAGCACGGCGTAAACGGGTTCACGCATTTCGGATTTGGGACTTCGAGTCGTGAGCCTCAGTCGAACGATTGCGGATTTCGGAATGCGTAGCCTGAATCTGCATTTCAATCCGAATTTCGATATTCGAATTTCGAAATAAACGGAGGATGTGTTGACAGAGGAGAAGGGGCCCCAAAGAGCAGAGATCCGGCGGGAAGTCCTCCGCTTGGCCCTCCCCGTTGCCGTCTCGAACCTGCTCCACCGGATGGTGACCGCCGTAGATATCTTTCTGGTCGGCGGACTCGGTGCTCCGGCGGTTGCGGGCGTTGGGCTTGGCCAACTGCTCGTCTTTATCAGCATGACCTTGGTGTGGGGGGTCAGCACCGGGACATTGGTCACGGTGGCTCAGCGGTGGGGAGCAACCCGGCGGGTAGAAGCGGGACGGATAGCGATTCACGGTCTCATAGTAACGCTGGTCCTGGCGTTCCCCGTCGCCGTTGCCGGGGTTCTATATGCCGCTGAAGCGGCGAGCTTCCTGGGAGCTTCCGATGTGGTGAAGATTCTGGTGAACGAATACTGTTTTTGGGTGTTTCTGGCCTTTCCCGCCACCGCCTTGGTCTATGTTCTCACGGCCACGATGCACGGCGCCGGCGATACCCGGACACCGATGCTGATTGTCCTGGTCCTGAATCTGTTCCACATCAGTCTGGCCGTTCCTTTGATCTACGGCTACTTGGGTCTTCCCGCTCTAGGGGTCCAGGGGGCGGCCATCGCGGTCGCATCTGCAGAGGTCTTAGGGGTCCTCCTTCTTTGGTGGCGAGGATGGGCCAGGGGGTATCTGGCGAGAGGGAGCTGGGACACATCCTATATCCGCCCCATTGTGCGGGTGGGGTGGCCTGTAGCCGTTGACCGGATGGTGTGGCAGGCGGGCCAGGCGGTCTATGCCAAGATCCTGCTCCTGTACGGGACCGCAGCGTTTGCCACGCACCAGTTAGGGGTGAATATCGAATCGTTCTCCTTTATGCCGGGGTTGGCACTGGGGGTGGCCGCATCGACCCTGGTCGGACAGAGCGTGGGGGCAGGGGATATACTCCGCGCCCGCCTGGGGATGTCGGAAGCCAACCGGCTTGGCATCCTCTTCATGGGGGGGATGGGGGTCCTCTTCTTCCTCTTCCCCGAGCCCCTTGTCAGACTGTTCACGGCCGATGGGGAAGTGATTCGGTTAGGGGTCATCTTCCTTCGAATCGCCGCAGTCAGTCAGATCCCGCTTGCGGTGACGTTGGTGCTTCAGGGAGCCCTACGGGGGGCGGGGGATACGCCGTATATTCTGAGGGTGACGATTCTTGGCATCTGGGGAGTCCGGGTCCCTCTGGCCGCGGCCGCCGCTTGGTTGGGCCTCAGCGTGGCCTATGTCTGGTGGGCCTTCCTCCTGGACTGGGTGGCCCGCATGGTTCTCTTACAAAGGCGTTGCCGCTCGACCCGGTGGGAGCGCAAGCATGTGGAGATCGCCCCGGTGGGTCTCGGTCAGGTCGACGGTGATTGACCGCTCAACTTCCATCCGACTCGAGACGCAGCTGGATTCTCTCCCGCTCATGCTCGACAAGGCAAGTCCTGACGCGATGACACGGCGGGCGGCCTCGGGCAAGTGGTCAGCGCACGATAACCTCGCCCACCTTGCCCGTCACCACGAGGTCTTTATCCAACGGATCAAGCGTATCCCCAGCGATGAAAGGCCCCACCTCCCCAGATACCGGGTCGAGGAGCACCCGGAGTGGCCAAAGTGGTCGGCCGTGCCGACCGATGAGGTGTTGAGGCGCCTCATGGTGCTTAGGGGTGAACTCGTCGAGCTGGTCAGAAATCTTTCGCCGAGCCAGCTCGACCGGATCGGCGTTCATCCGACCTTCGGCGAGATGACCATTCCGATGTGGGTTAAGTTCTTTCTGCTGCATGAGGCGCATCACCTGTATGTTGTGATGGTTCGCATTCGGGAATCTTGAAAACCCGACCGCTCGCACGGAGACGGCAGGCGAGGGATCTTCACGAATGAAAGAGAACCACCACGAGAGAGTCCGAAGAGAATTTCGCAAGCAGGCCCCCCGCTTTGACATGACGGGACACACCCTGACGAGTCCTGAATACCTGCAATGGATAGTGGACCATCTGGATCTGAAACCGCACTTCGACGTCCTGGACGTGGCCTCAGGCACCGGTCACCTCGGTCGTGCGATTGCCCCACATGTGCGACGAGTCGTCGCATTGGATGCCACACCTGAAATGCTCCAAGAGGGGAAGCATCAGGCTGAAAAGGACGGCATTGGAAACATCGTCTTTGAGCACGGCATTGCCGAGAACTTACCATATTCCAACGATGCCTTTGATATGGTCGTCAGTCGCTTTGCGATCCACCACTTCGAAAATGCCAGCGGGCCAATGATAGAAATGGTGCGGGTCTGCCGGCCCTGCGGACGGGTTGCCGTCATTGACCTTGTGGCTCCCGAGGACGAAACGTTGGCTACATCGTATAACCGGTTGGAACGCCTGCGGGATCCCTCGCATACGTGCGCGCTCCCGTCGAGCGGGATACAGAGACTGCTGGGCGATGCGGGCCTGCTCGTCGTTCATACCGTTTCCCGCGAAGTCGAGGTGAATGTCAATCAATGGTTCGAATTGACCCAGACCGAGCCCGAGGCGCGGCGGGCGATCGTCCAGGAACTCACGCAGGAGCTCAATGGATTGCGGAGGTCCGGCATGCGGCCGTTCCTTCGTGGCGATGAACTGATGTTCGTGCATACGTGGCTCATCGCAGTGGGCCTGAAAGGCGGTAGGGCAGGAGGCGTGAGGAGAAGGCGAAGTAAATAAGAATCTTATGTGGTGTGTTGACGATCGTGAGTGGAGGCTCGATGATGCAACAATTCACGAACTTATTGGAAGAGGCGCTTGAGGCCTGGACCGACACCCGTCTGGGTCTCATTGATGAAGTTGCAAATATTCCCGCCGGACAATTCGAGTTTCGACCCGTGCGGGAGGCCCGGAGTGTAAAAGAAGTCGTGATTCATATTCTCGAAGTAGCCATGATGATGACGGGTGAGCTCACGCGTCCCGACACCAACTTCCGTCGGGCGTCCTGGCCCAAGCTCCTCGCCATGTATGCCAGGGAGGCATATCTGGCACGGAGCAAGGCCGATCTGGTGAAATTACTGAAGTCACAGTTCAAGCGGGCGGAGAAGGAATTTCTCAATGTCGGCGAGCTGCACATGCTGCAAAGGATTAAGCGCTTTGATGGCGAGTTGGGGACTCGTCTCGCCTGGCTCAATCATGGAATCGCCCACGAGGGTTACCATACGGGGCAATTAACCGTCTATCAGCGGCTGATGGGCATTGAGCCGGCGTTAACGAGGAAGATCAGGGGAGGCTAACGATTCGCAGGGCTCATCGTTAGCCCCCGAGGAAGAGGCGGCCGACCTCGGGATCCTTGAGCAGGTCGTCGCCTTTGCCAGCCATGGCGATCTCGCCCGAGACCAGGACGTAGCCGATATCCGCGAAATCCAGGCCCTTCTTGGCGTTTTGCTCGACCATCAGGATGGTCTTGCCTTGTTTGTGCTCGAGGTCGTCGAGGACCTCGAAGACCATGTCGATGTAGCGGGGCTCCAGGCCGATCGAAGGCTCGTCTATAAGCAGAATCTGAGGCTCCATGACCAGGGCCCTCGCGATTTCGAGCAGCCGCCGCTCGCCCCCCGACAGCACGCCCGCCCGCTGGCGGCGGCGGTCTGCCAGGCGCGGATATTTCTCGAAGACCCGTTCTGCCGCCTCCTTGGCGTGACCTGTTGTGTCCATCAGGAAGCCACCCATCCAGAGATTCTCCTCGACCGTCATGTCTGGAAACACGGAATTATCCTGCAGGGTGTACGCGATGCCGGCGTTTTTGAGCTTTTCGTTGGGGTTAAGCCGGGTGATATCTGTTCCCTTGACCGAGATGGTCCCGCCCATGATGTTGGTAAACCCGTAGATCGAGTGGAGCACCGTTGACTTGCCGGCGCCGTTCGGCCCGATAAGGCAGAGCGACTGTCCGGCGGCGACCTGGAGATCGATGCCGTGCAGGATTTCCATCTTGCCGTAGCCGGCAACCAGGCCGTCGATCTGGAGCACTGGCTCCTTGCCGGCCAGTTCAGCCAGACGTTCCCGAGTTGGCCCTTCTTTGACGACCCGCACTTCTTCCGGCGCGTCGGTGAATGTCTCCTTCTCTCCCATCACCGCGCTCCCAGATATGCGTCAATGACCCGCTGATCGGTGCGAATCTCATCGGGCGGGCCCTCGGCCAGCAAGTGGCCGTGGGCCAGGCAATAGATGTGCTCGGCAAGATCCATGATCACGCGCATGTTGTGCTCGATCACGAAAAGCGTAATCCCGATTTCGGAATTTATGCGTTTGAGCCGATCGATCAGACTATTAATCAAGACGGGGTTGACGCCCGCCGTTGGCTCGTCCAGCAGGAGCATCTTCGGCTCGTTCATCAGCGCCATAGCAAGTTCGAGGAGCTTTTGCTGCCCAAAGGAAAGCTCACCGGCGCGCAAATGGCGTTTGGGGTATAAGCCGACGAACTCGAGGAGTTCTTCCGCCCGCTCGGTCACCGCCACCGGGTATTTTGAAAACATGGTCCGGAGTCCTTCGTGGGTATGAGGCACACTGATCTCCATGTTTTGCATGCAACTCATCTTGCCATAGACGCGGGTTTGCTGAAAGGTCCGCAAGAGGCCCAGACGGGCGACGTCGGCCACCCGGAGACGAGAAATGTCTCTCTCCTCGAACGTGACCGAGCCACTATCGATGGGATGGTAGCCCACAATCGAGTTGAATAACGTGGTCTTGCCTGACCCGTTGGGCCCGATGAGACCGGTGATGCTTCCGTCGCGGACACCCAGGGTGATGTCGTGGTTGGCGACGACGCCACCGAAGGATTTTGAAACCCCCCTGACGTCAAGGATAGGGGTCATCGGCCTTCTCCGAAAGATGCTTGTGCTGTAAGGGCCTCAATATCCACGGTCTCGCCGAATCTCTCGGGCCAGCGCTCGCGCAGCCATCCCATAATGCCGATCGGGAAGAACACCACGATAATGACGATAAGCATCCCGAGGGCGACCCGCTGCCAGCCGAACAGATAAGTCCATGTGAGTTCCTGGGTTGCATGGAAGGCCGTCGCACCAATTACCGGCCCCCAGATGGTGCCCTTACCCCCCAAAATCGCCATCAGCACCATCCAAACGCCGAACGTGACGCCGGGAAATGCGACATCTCGGTCAATGAAATTGTTCAGGTGGCCAAAGGCACCGCCTGCCAGGGCTAAAAAGAAGGCCGAGACGCACCACGCGACGGTCTTGTACCTGGTGGTGTGGATCCCCATGGCCTCGGCCTTATCCTCGTCGTCGCGGATCGCATTGATGGCGAGCCCGAAACGGCCGGCGTAGAGCCATTTCAGTATGAAGAAGCAAATGACAGCGAGAAAAAACAGCACGTAATAGAAGAACAGTCCGCGTTCGTCAGCTTCACCAGGGTAGATCGGGGCGAGCATACCCGATCCGGCCCCGACAAATTCCCAGCCGCTTGCGATCTCGCCTGCAGCAACACCGATACCGAGGGTACAGATGGCGAAGTAGTGACCCCGCATCCCCAAAATGCCCGAGCCGAGCACCGCTCCTACGGCCACCGCCACAACCACGGAAAGAGCTAAGCCTAACGCGAACCCCGTGAAATATTCGGAGGAGGTCAGTGCCTTGGGTGCCTGGCCGGTTACCGTTGCGTATTCCGCAATGTCGAAATACAATCCTCGCTGCACTACCGCCGTGGCGTAACACCCGATACCAAAAAACAGGATGTTGCCGAACGAGTTATAACCCATCTGCCCGCCACAGAGATCCCAGGTGAGGGCAAACAGGATCATCATCCAGAGCAAGGCAAGCTGGACCCGGTAGGCGGGGGCGAGGTATGGGGCGAGCAGCCCTGCCAGACCGATCAGTGCGTACGGAAGAATCGTTCGGGTTCTTTCCGTCATTGCAGGTGTTTCCGCTTTTGACTCAGTCGGAAGTTCCGCCATACTAAGATCACGACCAGAAGCGAAAAGACAAAAGCAGCCTGATACTCCGTTCCGAGCAGAAAGCCCGCGAAATTCTCAGCCGCGCCCAGGCCGAGGCTGGCAAAGACCACGCCGAGAAGATTGCCCAAACCGGCAACCACCACGATCATGAAGGAGCGGAGCGTATAGGCGAGTCCCAGATATGGGTGGATCAGCCAGGTCATCACCACCAGGCTACCGGCCGCGCCGCAGATGGCGGCGTTGAGTGCAAAGGTCGTAGCATAGACCCGGTCGGTGTTGATCCCCATGATCCGGGCAGCGCGCGCGTTTTGTGCGGTGGCCCGGATCGCCTGACCCAGACGTGAGTTCTTCAGAAACAGGAAGAGGGCCCCACCGGTGACCAGGGCAAGAGCGAATGCGATCACCTTGATCTCTGCCACCGTTATCATGCCGTCGGCGAAGAACCGGGTACCGAGGCCGGATTCTGCCGTCCGGACGTCGGCCCCAAACAACTCGTTGCCGAGCTGTTGCAACACGATGCTAATGCCGAAGGTGGCCAGAATCGAGATGAACATGTCCTTATCCACGACCCGGAACACGACGAGCCGGTAGAGCACCCAGCCAAGAATGAATAGCGCCGCCGCCGCGGCGGGCACCGTGAGCAATGGATGGATGCCGCCGCGGGTGGCGAGCAAAAAGGTGACGTAGCCGCCCAGCATGACAAACTCGCCCTGGGCGATGTTGATAATATCCATCACTCCCCAGACCAGGGCCATGCCATAGGCGGCCAGGGCGAAAATGGCGCCGATCAGGATGCCATCAACCAGCAGTTGCGCCGACAGGATCGGCGCTTCGTACAAGATAAGCAGATTATCTATCATGAATGCAAAAGAGGCGCCCGCCCCTACCATTCATGCAGGGACGGGCGCTATCAGTCAAGGGGTTACCGTTCGCTCCACTTAGGCCTTGGCCAGATCAGCTTTGAGGTTGCCCACCTGGTCGGTGCCACCACCTTGTACTCTCCGTTCTGAATCTGGCGGAGCACCATGGGCTTGGCGACGTTCTTGCCTGTTGCGTCGAAATTGACATTGCCGTAGAAGGTCTGGATGTCGGTGGCGGCAATCGCCTCGCGGACCTTCTCGGTGTCGAACGAGCCGGCACGCTCCAGGGCGTCGATGTAGACGAGTACTGCCGCTGTCGACTCTGCCGCCTGATACGGCGGCACATAGCCGTATTCCTTTTCGAACCTCTTGGCGTAGTCGCCGGCCGAGCCGAACCACTTGTCCTTGTACGTCAGTTGTGGCGCCCACTGGGCCGCGCAGAGGGTATATTCGGCCGCCTTGCCGAAGTTTCCGATGACATCCGCCGCCTCGCAGTGGGTAATGGCGAGCATCGGCACCTCGACCTTCATCTCCGAGACCTGTTTAATGGCTAACGTCGCGCCCTTGGAGTGGCCCGAGACTACGAGGACGTCCGGACGGAGGGCCCTCACCTTGGTCAGCGTCGCCGCCATATCGTTGAGTTCGGGCGGGAGCTTGTCGTCGATGACGACCTTCATCTTCCACCGCTTGGCGTCCTCGAGCACGCCGGCGCGGATGTCCTGCGAGAAGGGATCGTTTTCGATGGCGAGGGCCACCTTCACGCTCTTTGGATCCTTGCCGGCCTTCACCTGTGCCACCTCGGCGGCCAGGTTAATGGCTTCCCTGAGGTAGAAATCGGACGTCGAGAGTACGGCAAAGAGGTACCTGTAGCCCTTGTTAAACAGGCTACGGGACGCCCCGTTCCCCTCGACATGCGGGATCCCGTATTGCTCGGTCACCGGCGCGATCGCTTTCGTCATGCCCGAGCTGTACGGTCCCAGCATGAACTGGATGCCGTCCTGCTTGATCAGACGTTCGGCGACCTCCGCACCGCGGGCCGGGGTCGACTCGTCGTCGTAGTACTTGATGTCGACCTTGTAACTTTTGCCTCCGACCTTGATGCCCCCCATCTCGTTGATCCGCTTTTTGGCGAGCTCGTAGCCGTTCTTGGTGTGCTTGCCGTTGGTCGAGTACTTGCCGGTGAAGGACAGGGCGGCCCCGAATACGATGGTATCGCCCACGACCTTTGCGCTGGCAGGCGCAACGGTGGCAAGTGCCACTGTAAAGCCACCCAGTACCCACCAGGTAGCGTGCTTGGCCCTTTTCAACATCATTCTTTTCCTCCTTATGGCTCTATCCGCATTCGACTCTCTCTCCAAGACATTCCGAAAAAGCTCCAAATGGACTGCGCTTACAAGGTCAGCACTCTCACCCCCCCCTAATAAATGATTGAAGTTTCTTCCTTATTCCGCAGTTACCAATTGGCTGAGGATCGGGGGGCCAAAGGAGAGAAGATGCCCCCAGACATGCGCTTCTATGACACGGACCAAAGTGCGAATAAATGTAACGATGTTGGAACCAGCGGTCAAGAGGGAAATTAGCCTCGGTCAGATCACCGCGGGGCCCGTTGAAGCCCTTATCACACCTTCTTGACACGGATGGTCTGCACCCGGACCCGGGCCGTGCCTTTTCTGTAGAAGCCAAGCCTTTTGGCGGCGGCCTGGCTGAGGTCGATGATCCTTCGGCCGGACCTCGGATTGTGTGCGCTGGGGAACGGGCCCCGGTCGTTCACTCGGACGATGATCGACCGGCCGTTTTCCAGATTGGTGACCCGGACGTTCGTCGGCAGGGGGAGGTGCTTATGCGCTGCGGTCAACGCTTTCGGGTTGAAGGCTTCCCCGTTGGCCGTCATGCGCCCCCCTTTTTGCCTCAGGGTCTCGTAGCCGTACCAGGAGGCAACCCCCTCCTCCTCATGCTCCTGCGCCTGTGCCACCGTCATCGGATAATATTTTCTCCCCTTGACGGTGTAAGGAGAATTTTTGACCCGTCCCTGGCGTATAGCCTCCTTGGGGGGTAAGCCGTCGATGCTTTCGATATCATCACGCGTCAGCGGCCACTCCAGGGGGGCCCGCACCACGGTAAACGTAAATTTGCCGATCTTGTACGTGAGTCTCGCCGCGCCCGCCGTGAGTTCGTACCCTCCCTTGACCGCCCACCAGGTTCCCTTCGCCGTTCCCTTCGTGACGCGATACGTCCCCCGGAGGACGGAGCAGGCAGACAGGGCCGAAAATGCGAGAAGGAGCATGAGACGGATATGGCAGTGAATCTTTGTGTGAGAGGTCAAGCGACGAGCCATGGCGGAAGATTCCCGTTTGGGTCAAACGTGATCTCTTGAGGCTCCGAGGCGAGGACGAGGTCTCGGCGTCCCCGGACCTCGGGCACGAGGGTCTCGGAGACCTGCATGGTCTTGAGCTCCCGGGTGTTCTTGATCCGCACAATCCGGGCGCTCCAGGGGGCTATCGTCCGCACGGTCTTGAGTGCGGTCTCGAGGACCTCCCGATCGCTGGCAAAGGCCACCGGGAGGCGCGAGTGTTCCGGGGTGCGCGCCGTGAGAGAGTTGGTGTAGGTGACCCAGCGGTCCATCTCCCGCAGGAGACGTTCGGTGGTAAACTCGGCCAGCCCGATGCCGTTGGCGTTGCCTTGGGTCTCTTTAGTGAGCCCCCGCACAAAGATCCGAGCGATCCGAGGCTTTCGAGGGGGCTTTTCGATCAGGCTGAACCGGCGGCCAATCACATTGGTATCCATGCCGGTCCCGGCGATATCCTTTCCCATCTCATCGACGATCAACAGATCAAGCTCGTCAAAGGGCAACCGGGGCGCCCATCGCCGGGCCTGTTGAAAGAGCCGTTCTTCACCGGCCACCATCGACGCGACAGGCAGGGTCACCACTTTGGCAAGGCCCCCCTCGCTGTTTTCCAGGATGGCCACCCCCCCGAGAATTCGGGCGGAATCGACGACCGCGGCACTGACCGACCGGATGACCCGCTCGTAGCCGTGCTGCATGACCGCCTCGTGACAGGTGAAAGCCCCCTGGTGCTTGCCGAGCCCGAAGGCCATCATCTTGAGCAAGCCGCTGCCGACTGTACCGCTGAAGGCGGTATGTGGCTTGACACGGTTCACCAGGAGAATCCAATCCGCCTCCGAGGCCTGCTTGTCCAGGTAGAGAGGGATCCCTTCCGGGGTGAGACCGAGCGCGGTGACCTCCATGGACGAGAGAATCGGCGCGCCCATGGTCTCTTCAGAGATCCCGTAGGTGTCTAGGACTTGACGCTGCCCCTCAGACGTCGCTCCTCCGTGGCTCCCCATAGCCGGGATGATGAACGGTTCGGCCTGGAGCGCTTGGAGCGCAGTAACGACAGTCCTGGTGATCGTGGCGACCTCGGCGATGCCGCGACTGCCGCCGGTAATCGCCACCCGCTGTCCCGGACGGATCCGTTGCTCTAGATCCAGGTCTGTCATGGCGCGGTCGGTCGCACGGGCGGCGTGGGCCAGGGCGGGCCCACGGCGGCGTGCCTCGATGGTTGCCATGCGTGGAAAGCGCATGATCCTACCTTATCAAAATTTTGGTGGAATATAGGCAGGGGCATCAAAAAGTGTCAAGGACCTTGTGCCAGGGGCTTGACATGCCATGGTCTCGCGGCTACCCTGAAAAGAGTTTCCACCGCCACCATCTTCGCAGCAGAGGAGAAAATTACATGCAGACCGTGACCCTGCAATCGAGGCGCATCGAGGCGGCGGATCACTCCGAGGCGATCGAGCTGTTCTATGCCCGCGGCTGGACCGATGGCCTCCCCGTTGTTCCTCCCACCGAAGAGCGGGTTGAGGCGATGCTCTCCGCGGTCAATCGGGATCCGGGGGAAGTCGTCGGCATCCTGGCCCCACGATACGGGAAGGCGACCCTGGAAAAGATCGCAATCAACGCCGTCATGGCGGGGTGTGAGCCTGCATACTTTGCGGTGGTGGTTGCGGCGATCGAGGCGATCACGGATGAGGCGTTTAATCTCAACGGGGTTCAAGTGACAACGCACGTTGCCGCCCCCCTCTTGATCATCAACGGTCCGGTCCGCCGCGCCCTGAAGATCAATGCCGGACCGAACTGCTTTGGGCAGGGCAATCGCGCCAACGCGACCATCGGACGAGCGGTCCGGCTCTGCATGATCAATATCGGCGGCGGGGTTCCGGGGCTGACCGACGAATCTACCTTCGGTCATCCCGGGAAGTACACCTATTGCACCGCGGAAAACGAGGAGATTTCCCCCTGGGAGCCGCTCCATGTGGAACGGGGGTTCCATCCCGAGCAGAGTACCGTGACGGTCTTTGCCGCCGAGGCGCCCCATAATGTCAGTGACCATACGAGCCGAAGCGCGCGTGGGATCCTTACCACGGTCGCGGACACCATGGCCACCATGGGGAATAACACCATGTACAGGCGGGGCGAGATGGCAGTGGTGATCGGTCCGGAGCACGCCACCACCATCGCGGCTGACGGATGGCACAAGCAGGACGTGAAGGCCTTTCTCTACCAGGAGGCGCGGAGACCCGTCGGTGAGCTCACCAGAGCTGGTGAGTATTATGGGGACATTACTTGGCAGCGATACTGGCCGCGATGGGTTGATCGGAATGACCCCTCGGCTCGGATCCCCGTCGTGGACAGGCCGGAAGACCTCCTGGTGATGGTGGCCGGGGGGACGGCGGGGCGGTTCTCACTGGTCATTCCCGGGTGGGGTGCCCATGGAACTCGGGCCGTCACCAAGGTGGTTCACGTTCACGGCTCAGGTGGGTGTAGCGACGAAGGCTGAGAGAACTGATGCGGGCCGTCGGTCCGCTGATCTGATCGGGCACGGTGGATCGCCGTCCCGGAAAGAATCACTCGAGACGTTGGGAGGATGAAGATGCCGTTTGAGAAGACCCGGACCGGGTTGATCCTTCTTGAACCGGTCGCGGAAGAGGAGCCGGAGACCTCTCCCCTTGCCCCCCGGGTCCTTGAACTCAGCGGACAGCGCATCGGGTTTCTGGACAACAGCAAGGAGCGGGCCGATGAGATCCTCGAGGTGATCGAAGAGATGCTCATCGAGCGCTTTGAGTATGCGGCGGTCATCCGGCGCCGGAAAGAGATCTACGCGAAGAATGCGCCTCCCGAGCTGATCGAGGAACTCGCAGAGGGGTGCGAGTTGGTGGTCACTGCCGTCGGCGGGTGAGGCTCCTGCACGTCGGGCAGTTTGCACGACGCCATCGAGTTGGAGAAGCGGGGGGTAGTCACCGCGACCATCGTGACCGAGCAGTTCAACGAGGTGGCCCGTCATCACGCCAAAAACTTCGGGATGCCCAAGTACCCCATCATCGCCATTGCCCATCCGATTGCCAACCTGCGGGCTGAGGACTTGCGGAAACGGACCGAGGAGATTTTTCCCCAGGTTCTGGCCGCCCTGACTTCCCCACCCGAGGACTGAAGTCCTGCATGAAGGAACTGTCTCATGTCCACCTCCCCGTCCCTCGAGGACCGCTTTCAGGGCTGTCTCGTGGGTCTCGCCATCGGTGATGCGTTGGGGATGCCTTTCGAGGGACTCCCCTCTTGGGTGGTGGGCCCCGTGCTGGATCAAGTGCAGGGGTTTCACGAGAGCACCCAACGGGGGCTCGCGGCCGGACAGTGGACTGACGATACCCAGATGAGTCTCTGTCTCGCCCGCAGCCTCGTTCACCGGGGCCAGGCCGACCCGGAAGACATCGCGCGGGAGTATCTCGGCTGGTTTCAGTCCGATGATGTCCGGGGGATCGGCACCACCACCTTTCACGCGCTGTACCGCCTTGAGGCCGGAGCAAGCTGGCGGGAGAGCGGGATCGAGGGTGAGCAAGCTGCGGGAAATGGGACAGCCATGCGAGCTGCCCCGCTGGGTCTTCTGTATCACGGTGACGTGGAGAAGCTCCGGGACGCGTGCGCGCTCGACGCCGAAATCACGCACAAAAACGCCGAGGCAATTGCCGGAAGCCAGGCCGTGGCCTTCCTCGTCGCCCGCCTCGTGGCAGGGGCGTTGCCAGAAAGAGATCTGCTGCAGGAGACGGTCAAGGTGGTGGCTGGCAGTCGCGTGGCTGAAAACCTGCGTCGGAGCTCGGAGCTGTTGAGACGCAAGGTCAATCCGCTCCAGGCGAGCGAAGCCTTGGGGGTCGGCGGCTACGTGGTCGAGACCGTGGCGCGGTCCGCCTTCTGCTTTTTCCATGCGCCCGATGACTTCGGGGTGGCGGTGACGGCTGCAGTGCGAGCGGGGGGGGATACCGATACGGCCGGAGCGATTACGGGGGCCTGGAGTGGTGCCCGGGTCGGACTCGCAGGGATCCCCGTGCGCTGGCAAGCAGCAGTCGAGGGGCGGGATACGATCCTCACCCTTGCCCGCGGGCTATACGACGTCACCGTGAGGAGACCGAGATGACGTGCAAGGCCGTCTTCTTCGACGCGGGCAACACCCTCCTCAGTCTCAACTACGCCGCCATCGTGGATGCCCTCACGCGGGAGGGCTTTGCGGTCGGGCGGGACGAGGTCTGGCAGGCCGAGTGTCGGGCGCGAGTCACGCTCGATCCCTTTCTCGCTGAGGTACAGCGTCGACAATCCGACAACGTCTTTGCGCGGTATATGCGCCACATCTGCGAGGAGCTCGGGATCGCCTGGGGGGACAGGACGATACGGGCCATGGAGCGCCTGCAAGAGATTGACCGACAGCAGAGCCTCTGGCGGGGGAGTGCCATGCCGGGGGCCCGGGAGGTGCTGGACGACCTGAAAGCACGGGGCTACCTGCTCGGAGTGATCTCGAACTCCGATGGGCGAGTCGAAAGCTATCTCACCGAGGCAAACCTCACGGCGCACCTGACCGTCATCGTAGACTCGCGCATTGTGGGGATCGAGAAACCCGATCCGGGGATATTTGATTTGGCCCTGGAGCGGACCGGCGTCGCTCCGGAGCAGGCGGTCTACGTGGGGGATTTCTACAGCCTCGACGTGGTGGGAGCCCGTAACGCCGGACTCGATGCCATTCTCCTCGATCCGCTGGGTGCCTGGCCGGTACTGGACTGCGTGAAGGTCAAGGACCTCTCCGAAGTCCCCCCTCTCCTCCCGCATCCATAATTTCGGATTTGGGACTTCGAGTCGTGAGCGGTTCGGCCGAGCTCACCGTCGTAGCCCTCAGTCGAACGATTGTGGATTTCGGATTTTCCAAGCATACTCTTGCCTTTCAATCCGAAACTCGAAATCCGCAATTCGAAATCTGCTGATAGCTTCGCGTTTGACTCCCCTAGGTCATTCCCCTATAGTCTGGCTGCCACGACAACGCGGTGGGGGATGTAAGATGAAGGAACGAGTGGCCGTGATCACAGGGGGAGCCCGCGGCATCGGGCGAGCCATTGCTCTGTATCTGGCAGAGACCGGTTGGTCCGTTGCCGTCTGCTTTCGCAGCAGCGAGCACCAGGCGCAGGAGACCGTCGCGGCGATCGAAAAGAGAGGGGGTCGCGGCCTGGCAGTTCAGGCCGACGTTTCTGACCCCGAGGCGGCTTTACGATTGGTCCGTGAGGTGCAAACCTCCTGGGGGCGAATCGATGCCCTGATCAATTGTGCGGGGCCCTACCACCGGGTGCCCTTGCTCGAAGAGACCCTCGAGGGCTGGCATGCGATGTTCAGCAATAATCTCCATCCGATCTTTTACCTCAGCCGCCTGGTCGCCCCCGGGATGATCGAGCGAAAGTGGGGGCGTATTATCACGTTCAGCATGGCGAGTGCCGATCAGCTCGTCGCGCAGCCTCAGATCACCGCCCATTATATTGCCAAGGCCGGCGTGCTCGTCCTGACCCGGACGCTGGCCAGGGTCCTGGCCCCCCATGGCATCACCGCCAACGCGGTCTCGCCCGGCTTCATTGACTCGGGCAGTGCTCCGCCCGAGGAGCTCACGGCGATGGAGAAAAAGATCCCCGCCGGATACGTGGGCTCGCTCACCGATGCGGTTGGCGTGGCGGCCTTTCTCCTCTCGGACGAAGCTCGGTACGTCAACGGCGCCAATATCCAGCTCAGCGGGGCCTGGGGAATCTGATGAGGTGTGGCTCTGATGACGCTCCTTCAAGCCATTGGTCTCGCGGTGGTACAGGGCCTGACCGAGTTCCTGCCCATCAGCTCGACGGCCCATCTGATCCTGGTGCCGTGGTTCTTTGGCTGGCAGGACCCCGGGCTGACGTATGACGTGGTCTTGCACGCCGGGACGCTCCTCGCCGTGCTTGCCTACTTTTCCCGCACCTGGAGGGCGTTGCTCACTGCGCTTCTCTCCCGCCTGAAAGACCTTTGCTGGCCGCAACCGGCCCTGTCCAACCCGCCGCCGGTCCCCATGGAGATGGAGCTCAACTTCGGCCTCTTGCGCGCGTTGGTCGTGGCCACGCTGCCGGCAGCCTTCGCCGGCTACTTCCTGGAACGCTTGGCCCAATCCGCCTTCCGGAATCCTGTGCTGATTGCGGGCATGTTGATCGGAGTCGCCATGCTCATGTGGGCGGCCGACCGCCGGGTGACGTTGATCCGCGCCATGGAGACGGTCGGATTCAAGGATGCACTGACCGTCGGCATGGCGCAGGCCATCGCGATCATTCCGGGGACGTCCCGGGCGGGGATTACGATTGCTGCCGCGCTCTCCCGCGACTTGACGCGGGAAGCGGCCGCGCGGTTTTCTTTTCTGCTGGCCACGCCGATTATCGCCGGTGCCGCGCTTAGGAAGGGCCTGGAACTCTGGAAGCTTGGCTTGCCGCCGAACGTGTCCGGCACGGACTTCGCCGTGGGTTTTGTGGTCTCGGCGATCGTCGGTTTCGCCGCTATCGCCTTTCTCGTACGCTACCTGCAAGTACGGACGCTGAAGGTCTTCGTGGTCTACCGCCTCGTCTTGGGCGCGCTCATCCTGCTCATCGAACTCACGCGCGTCCTTCACGCTTGACATCCCCGTTCGTCGATGTCACATTGTTGGGCTCAGTACGACCTTTGTGGATGGAGCCCCCGGCTCAGGGGCTTAAAGAATACTCGCTGGTCAAGAAGGGACATGGTTAATGGCTCGCGTCCGCGACGTGACCCTACGTGACGGGCTCCAAAGTCTTGCCAGGGTCCTCCCCACGGCCTCCAAAGTGGAGGTGTACCGACACCTCCTGGCGGCCGGGGTCGAGGAGGCGCAAGTCACGTCCTTTGTGTCGCCCAAGCTCGTGCCGCAGGTCGCCGACGCCGAGGCCTTGTGGGAGGCGTTGAGGCCCCTTCCGGGGATCAAGGATGCCCTGATTGCGAATTACAAGGGCTACGAGCGTGCCCGGGCGGCGGGGGTGGACCGCTTAGAAATGGTCCTGGCGATCAGCCCGACGTACAACCAAAGGAACAACGGTCGCTCTCGGGAAGAGACGTGGACCGAGATTAAGAATATGGCCGCCGAAGCCAACGCCGGTGGAATCCACCTCGCCGTGGTCCTGTCCACGTCCTGGTACTGCTACTATGAGGGAGAGACGCCGATCGATAGCCTCCTCTACTGGTCCGAGCAGGTTTCGAACCTCGGGGTTTCGGAGCTCGGCATGGCCGACACCACCGGGGCGGCCAAAGCGTCGGAGGTCTATCGTCGGGTGCGGGCGGTGCGGGACGCCTTCTCTCATCTGTACCTGCGAGTTCACTTGCACGAAGGGGGGTCGGGTCTGGACAACGCCCGGTCGGCCGTCGACGCCGGGGCGGATGGAGTGGATGCGGCCCTCCTGGGGCTTGGGGGAAGCCCATTCGCAGGCGAGATGGTGGGGAACCTCGATCTCAGGCAACTCTACGGGGCCGGACTGGTCGAGCTGAACCCTTCGGCTCTGCTCAGGGCGGAGGCGGTCATGCACCGGTACCTCAAAGAGGCGGCCCCATCGCGTGACACCCAGGGTTAAAGCCCGTAAAGCAAGGGACAAAAAAAACTAAGAATATCCCCAAGGTATGATATACATATGGCGACTATGGACCAGACCGGAAACCGGCAAGATCCTCGGCTTTCGCTTCGTATACCGGTCCGCTGCGAGAGCGCAGCGGTCCCCGGCTACCGCACCCTCGGCCTCACCCACAATGTAAGCCGGGGTGGGCTCATGGTTGAGGCCCCGCGGGTTGTGGGCCGTGGTGTCACGACGACCCTCCGCCTGCTCACGGGGGACCAGATTACCAGTGCCGAGGCGATCGTGGTCTGGGCGGCCGAGAAGTCCCCTGGCCGGATGGGACTGAAGCTGACTAACATGACCGAGGCCGATTGCCTCGCCTGGCAATCTCTCCTTGCTTTCCAGGGGGGCCCGACTCCCCGGGCCTCCTTGCGTATCCCTATCGATCTTGAGATCAGTTGCCTGATTCCCCCGGATACATGCCTCATGGGCCGGACTGAGAATTTGAGCGAAGGCGGCCTACTGGTTGTCCTCCCTTGGGCGGTTCCGCCCCAGACGCAGGTCAAAGTGACAGGCCCAGAGTGGCTCATCCTTCCGCAGGTCGAGGCGGAGGTCGTCTGGAGCCGGGTCGGCCCCGAGAGCACCGGCGTTTTCCACGGCCTGCGTGTTCACTCCGACGAAGTGGGCAAGGAGCTCTTCATCATCGGCTCCATCCTACGAATGCTCCTCGGCTAGTGCCGTTCCAACTAGTTTCCCCGACCAACTGCCGCTTACTGAACCGAGCAAGCAGGCCGAACTGTGGGACTCGGACTAGGCCGAACAAGTTGGAACGGCACTAGCCGCACAAATCCCCGCGCCACATATCCTTAAATAAATACAAGTACAGAACTGTGCAGAACTGTTTTTATTTTTTTCGGGTGGGGCGCTTGCGTTGGAGAAGCTCCAGGAGCCTTTGCAGCCCCCGGCGGTGTTCTCTGGCCCACCGACGCGTCTCCGGGTCCTCGTCCTGTTGCGCTAACTCCAGAGCGCGCAGCAGGTAGAGCGCACGTCGGGCCAGGTCGGGCGCCTTCTCACTGAGCTCCAGGTAGTGGGTCAGGTTCCGTTCCTTCCTGACACGAGAGGCAATCGTGAGTGCCAGGGAACGGAAGGCTGTTGTAATCTTGACCTCCTCTCGCCGGGTAAATGATCCTTTCCGACTGAGGCTATAGTATTGCTGCCATTCGGGAGAGGAAGGGCGCCGTGGTCGCTTTCGAGGCAGCATGTCGTCTTATGTCCCGAGGGAGTGGAAAGGACAACACAGACGGGGTGCGGCTCTCTGCCTATCACAGGAGCCAGGCGGACGTCAACCAGGATGTTTTCAATTTCGAATTGCGAAATTCGAATTTCCGTCGTCTGTGAACCCTGAGCCCGCCGGGCGAAGTCCGAGGTAGGTGGGGGCGACTCGGGAAACCTCTCCTCGTCGTCGGCAAAACAGCTCAAGCGGGTTGATCTCATCTGGGCCTGGCGCACCGGGACGGAAGCCGATTTTGCGATTCAGTAGTTTGGTGCCCCCGGTACCTCGGATGTTGTTCGTGAGTATCTTGTGATCCAAGACTTTTCTACGGAGGCGCGAGTTTTGCCTTCCTGCGAGGTCGGCCTTCCCCTCGCCGCCGCGAAAGGGGCAATAGCGATGGCCGTCGACTAGAGGCTCGGAGGGACCTTCCTCGGCGGCGCCATAATTCTCCGAGGACTTGGTGCAGAGGGGCAACCTTACGCAAGCTTAGGCGTTGTATTTCGCCAGTGCGGGCCACCCCCACCTGCGCTCCGCTTTCCGAATGCCTTCGGAACCGACGCAAGCCAGATGCCGCCTGCCTCGGAAGGAACCCCCTCCCCGCCTTTTGGCGACTTCGGACATAGGACGTCGGACTGAGGCACCTAAGCCCTGAACTCTGGACCCTCAACTCTGAACGGTGAACCGTGAACCGTGAACTTTGGACCGTGAACTGCTGCGCGCTTTGCGCGTTAGTGGAGGATTCGAAACTCGACGCGTCCCGACCCTTTCTTCCTGACGGCCTTCGGGTCGCCAGTGACGACGAACAGCCGCTTTTGCGCGATCCCGCGCCCGACAAGCGCCCGCTCGACGTGCCGCGCACGGTCTTCGGCAAGCCTCCGCAACTCCCCTTTGGTGGCAACCTTGCCGCGGCGGCGCTCCGGTGCCAGGGCTTTGGCCTCCTGAAGAGACGCCCGTCCCCGTAGCTGCAATTCGACCTTTGGTCGCTTTCGCATGTAAGAGATGAGTCCCTTGAGTCGCGCCCCCCCCTGAGGATCGGGCTCGACCGAACCCGGTGCAAAGTGAACGGGTTTGATCCTGACCGCCGTGATCTTTCCACCCGCAGTGATAATGCTGCCGAAGAGCTTGAACGGTCCCGCGATCGTCTTTAATACCGCGTTTCGCACCGCCTTCCAGACAACCCTATTGAGATGGAACTTCGGATTGTCCAGATTGCCCTGCACGGGCACGCGCAGGCGGATCTCGCCGTTCATACCTTCGAGGAGCGCCAGGGCGAGCTTGAGGGGGATGCCGACCTGCTGCTCGAACTCGGTGCCCAGGGCGTGACCGAGCTTAATCCGCCGGATTCGAATCTCATTGCCGACGGCGAGGTTGCCGGCGTCGTACTGATACTTCATCTGGGTGGTCACGCGACCCCGACGGACCCGCTGCCGGACGTACTTTTCTGCGTATGGGTTGACCCGTGACAGCTCGTAGTCGTACAGTGTTCCCTCAATGTAAATCTTGCGGGGCCGCGCGACCGGCGCAAACCACCCCTTGAGCGTGATGGGGGCTAACCCTCCCACGTTTCCCTTGAGTTTCAACGTGGCCCGCTCGGTCTTGGAGGAGTTGCGGACCTCGGCTGTCACGTCGGACATGACGCCGGTGAAGGCCGGGCTGACGGTTGCGTCCACGAGCTCGATGCGGCTGTCGCTGGCCGCGAGGTGTCGGATCGCGAGTGATGACGGGGCATCCGGCGGCGCCGGCGACTTCGCGTTTGCCTTCGAATCCTGCGTAAGGGACGCTACCCAGAGCCGTCGGAGGGGGAAGTTTCCTTGGCGGTCCCGCGTGATTCGAAGGGTGGCTTCAAAGACGTTGACGTCCGAGACCTTGACGTCAAGGGCCGGCGTCATGCGCCCCCGGGTGAGGTCGGCGGTGAGCCGCGTCGCGTGAAAGAAGGGCTCCTGGTCGCCGGGCAATCCAAAGGCGACGTTGTGCCCCTCGATGTCTCCACGGGCCTCGACGGCGAGATGCTCCTGCTCGTGCAAGGCCGCGGTGACGTCCAGACGCCCGTCAAGTTCGCCTCCAACGGAGTCGACAATTCGAAAGAGCTGGTTGATATAACCCTGAAACGTCGCAATGGGGACGCGTGTGGCGGTGACCTTGAGGCGGCTGATAAAGGGCCGCAGGTGAAGCGTGCCGCTCATACGGACGGAGCCCTCGCCGAGGCGGGCCTGCCCCGTCATCAGCCCGGGCTTCGCCTCGGGTGTCAAGGGCACCGGCTGAAGCGAGAGCTCGAGGTCTCGAAACACACTCTTGACTACGGGGGTCGTCGTGCGGTCCACGACGGTGAGCTGGCCTTCCTGGACTTCCAGGCGCGCGATCGGCAGCCTGCCGACGTCCATGGCCCCCTCCGCCCGGGAGTGAAGGATTTTGTCGATGTTCCAGCGGGTCGGTCCGGTCCGCACGAGGGTGAGCTCTGGCTGACGAGCCGTCACCCGGTGGACGATGACCTCGCGCCGGAGGAGGGCGCGCCGGGAGAAGGTCAGCTCGAGGCTCGGAACCCGGAGGACGGCCTGCCTCCCGCCGCCAATCACGAGGCCCGAGACCCGCGCTTTGCCCGTCAGGTAATTCAGGTCGACATCCGCGATGGCCACGGGCGCATTAATCTGGACCTCGAGGCGCCGAACGGCTTCTCGGCGGACCACCTCTGGCACTAAGGATAGGACGAGGACTACCAGAAGGAAGACCAGGCCGGGGCCGGCGGGGTAGCGCTGGGGGTGGTCAGAGGGTACGGGGTGCTCCCCCCACACTTTTTGGGCTCTTCCGTATGTAGCAGATTCCATCACCGGCAACGGTAGCTGCATTTTTCCTGCCAGCCGACGGGAGGGGGGTGGTTGGGCGGGATAAATGAAAAGATTCGATTAATTAAGGACTTACGTATATTGGTTGAGTGCTCATTTGTCAGATTGACACGGGAGGGTGGACGACCTGGCAGGATTAGGACACCGGGAGGGCTCTAGAAGGCCCCCGCCGGGTCTTGAGCCTCTACTGACTGAACCCGCCAGGCGATGTCCGACGCAGGAGTGGACGACTTGGGAAACCCCTCCTCGTCGTCGGAAAAACTCCTCGGCTTGTTGAATCTGTTGGACCAACACCTTTGGCCCCTCGCTCCAGGCCTCTCCGCAAGAGCCCGGAACCCTTCGGGCCCGCGGCGACCCTGAGTCGGTCCGAAGGCTTTCGGACTTTCGGCAATGTCGCTCGGGGCATGCACGCGCTGGCCTAGCGTTAGAAACGTCAAGATTTAGGTTGGTAAGCCGAGGGGGGCCGGATGCGCGAGGAAGGCGGAAACTGGTTTTCGACGGTTCCGAAGGCATTCGGAAAGCGCAGCGTAGGTGGGGGTGGCCCTCCTGTTGCCTTGCCGAAGGGCGTTCGTGCGGAACACCCAACTTGACGAAGTATTGACCAGTGGAATTTTCCGCCGACGAGCGGAACGGTCCTCCCTCGGCTGAAACAACAGGAGGCCCGGGGCGAGGGGCGTGCGTGTCCTGCTCGACGGCCCGGAAAGCGGTTTACGCCTTCCTCCGAGGTCGGCCTTCCCCTCGCCGCCGAGGAAGGTCCCACACCGAGTCCTTCTTCTTTTGTCGTCGGACATCGGACGGTGAAGTCTACACCCGGATCGGCACGTTCTTGCGGCGGTACCTGGACTAGTACCGTTCCAAAGTATTACCCCGAATACGGGCAAGGCTCGTTCCAGTCAAGGAACGGGCCGAGCAAGCTAGCTGGCCTGCACTTAGCACCGCATACCTCTGTACTTGGCGAAAAGAGTTGGAACGGCACTAGTGCTTCGATTCGCAAATACGGTGACGGCCTCAGCCCTTTAGGACGGCGTGGTCAGCCTCCTTCACAATCACTCTCCCCTTATGCTCCCAGTAGAGCAGCCCTAAATGCCGGAGCTTCTTCTTGGCCGAAGAGTTCCCGCTCTTTGCCCGGTGTAAAAGTTTCTGGTGCTCTTGTTTGTAATCCCGCTTGTTCCGCATGCGGTCTCCTTTCGAGCTTAGGTTTTCTTGCTAAGGGCAACAAAGAAACTTCCCCGATCCCGCTTCACCAACAGCAAGAGGGCGTCTTCGTCCTCGGCCTTTTCGATCGCTCCCGTCACCTCCTTGACCGAGGTGGCCGGTTGACGATTCACCTCGAGGATGACGTCTCCCCGACGGATGCCGGCCCGAGCTGCGGGGCTTCGTGGCTCGACCCCGACGACCACGACACCGCGGTCAGCCTCGAGGCCAAGCTGGTCCGCCATCCGGGGATTCACATCCTGGAGCTGGAGTCCCCACTTTCCCTGCGCGGGTTCGCTGGCCTTTTCAGTCTTGGCTGTCTTGGATGGGAACTTTCCGACCGTGACAGGAATCTGGCGCTCCACGCCACTGCGCAGGACCGTGACGGTGGCCTCTTGGCCCTCGCGAATCTTGGCGACCATGGCGGGTAGGTCGCGGGCAGCTTCGACCGCCTCGTCGTTGAAGGCGACGATCACATCGCCACGCTGGATCCCGGCCTTCTCGGCAGGACTTCCCGAGAAGACATCCGCGACAAGGGCACCCTTTTTCCCCTCCAGCTTGAGCGCCCGTGCCAACTCAGCCGTGATCGACTGAATGCTGACCCCGAGGTAGCCGCGGGTCACCTCGCCAGCCGCCACCAATTGGGGAATCAGGGGCTTGACCATGTTGATCGGGATGGCAAATCCGATCCCCTGACCGGCGGGATTGATCGCGGTGTTAATGCCGATCACCTGCCCCCTCATGTTGAAGAGCGGGCCGCCGGAGTTGCCCGGATTGATGGAGGCGTCGGTCTGGATGAAGTCATCATAGGGGCCGGCCCCGATCACCCGCCCCTTGGCGCTCACGATCCCAGCGGTCACGGTGTTGCTCAAGCCAAACGGGTTTCCGATGGCCAGGACCCAGTCGCCCACCTTGAGCTGATCCGAGTCGCCCAGGGTCGCGACGGGGAAAGGCTCCGGGGCCTCGATCTTGAGTAGCGCCAGGTCCGTCTTGGGATCGCGCCCCACGATGCGCGCCTCATACTCTCGCTTGTCCGCTAATGTGACAGTCAATGCCTTTGCGCCTTCCACCACATGGTTGTTCGTGACCACGTAGCCGTCACGGCTGATGATGACGCCTGACCCCGCACCCTCCCTCTGGAAATGCTTCGGGAGCTGCGGCATCTGCTTGAAAAATTCTTTGAAAAAATCCCCGAAGGGCCCCTCGGGAATCTCGGGTCGAGGAATCGCGCCAACCCTCTCCACCCTGGTCACCTTGATATTGACGACCGTCGGGCCCAGCGTCTTGGCTAACTCGGAGAACGAACGGGGATGCGTCGGTCCGGCCGCGGATTCCTGGACTCCGTTGCCGAGGCCTTCGGCCGCTGAGGCGCTGGTTCGGTGGACATCCGACGCCACCCCGAAACCGACCAGGAAGAAGGACATGGCGACCACCGCTACGGTCGTCGCCCGAAATCGCTTGTTGTTCAGGTGCTCCCTAACCCTTGACACCATATGTGATCCTCCATGTCTGCTGTGATGGACGTCTTGAGCGATCCATCGTAATAACGGAGCATGCGTTTGCCTACGCCGCTGAGTGTAGTCGGTCAACATTAGACAGGGATTAACCGAGAATTAGAAGTTTCTCATCTAGGAGTCCGCAGTCCGAGGTGCCCTGTCTTCGGTCTGAGGCTGCCGTCGATCCCTTTGTCGAAGAGAGAATCGGAGTGAAGATCCAGCAGGGGGGAGGTCGGTCAGGGGTGGTTGATTTAGGAGTGAAGGGGCAGAAGAACGGTAAAGGCAGACCCGTGGCCCGGGGTACTCTCGACCTGAATCCTTCCGCTATGGGCCTCGGCGATGGATCGGGCGATGCAGAGCCCGAGACCGGCACCCCCTTCGCCACGCGTCCGGGTCTCCTCAGCGCGATAGAACCGTTGAAAGATCTGCTCTTGCGCTTCCCGAGATAAGCCAAACCCAGTGTCCGCAACCTTCAGCGACGCCCATGCGCCGTCGCTTTCGAGAGAAAGCGTCACCTGGCCGCCGGGCGGCGTGTATTTGATCCCATTGTCCACGAGATTCAACAAGAGTCGCCGGAGACGCTCGGCATCGCCCTCGATCGACACAGGCTCCACTGGCCCGAGGCCAACGGTGAGGGTTTTGGCGTCGGCGAGCACCTTGGCCTGTCCATAGACATCTTCCACCAGTTGCGCCAGGTCCACCGGTCGGCGATCCATCCGGAGCACGCCGGCATCAGCGCGGGCGAGGAGCAGGAGGCCCTCCACCAGATGTGCGATCCGATCGATCTCCTCCAGGGCACTCTTCAGGATGCGCTCATATTCGTCCGAGCTCCGCGGCGCGCGCAGGGCGACTTCGAGTTCGCCCTTCAGGATGGTGAGGGGTGTTTGCAGCTCGTGGGAGGCGTCAGCGCTGAATTGACGGATCTGGCTAAAGGCAATGTCCAGGCGGCCAAGCATCTCGTTCAGGGTTTTGGACAGCCGATCCAGCTCATCGCCGGCTCCGGTCTCTTCTAGGCGCTGGGCCAGGTGTTCCGCGCTGATACGACGGGCGGCCTCCGTCATCCGGTCCACTGGTTTGAGCGCACGATGGGCCAAGACCCATCCGCCTCCACCTGCCAGTAACAAACCGAGGGGGAGCAGCGCCGCCATGATCACGAGGAACCGACGACGCGTTTCGTACACGCGCTCGAGGGACATCCCCACCTGGACCACGTTGGTGAGGCGACCCGCCTTGACGACGGGCAGGGTGAGCACCCGCACCGGATACTCCCCCAAGCCTCCGAGCGTTTCAAAGGTCGGACGCCCCCTCAAGGCGTTCTTCCGGGCCTTCGGGCTCAGCGGCAGCTTACCGGAGGAGGAGCGAGGCAACCGGGGGTCATGCTCACCCGACGGATCACGCATCTCGAAGTACCGGTCAAACGGCGATCTGCCGAAGAATCGCCGGAAGACCTCGTCGATGCGGGAGGCAAAAAACGGACTGATGCCTCGCGGGGCCTGTTTGGCCACGGCCTGGGCCACGCCTTTAAGCGCGGTATCGAGGTCACGGGAGAGGCTGTACGCCAAGAGCCCGTAAGCCGTCCCTCCCAACAACAGGAAGGTCACCGTCAGGAGGCTGGTGTACCAGAGGGTAAGGCGTGCGCGGATGGACCGGATGCGCATCATGCCTCCGCTTTCAGCACGTAGCCGACTCCACGGATCGTGTGGATCAGCTTCGGTTCATGACCGGTGTCGATCTTCTTTCTCAGGTAGTTCACGTAAACATCGATGACGTTGGTCATTGTGTCGAAGTCGTAATCCCACACGTGTTCGGAAATCATCGTGCGCGTCAGCACACGGCCAGGGTTGCGCATGAAGTACGCGAGCAGGGCGAACTCCTTGGGGGACAGGTCGACCTTCTTACCACCTCGCGTGACGGCATGCCGGGCGGGATCGAGCGACAGATCGGCGACCTGGAGGACCGGCGGCTCTGCCTCGGTGCGTCGTCGGAGCAAGGCTCGGACCCTGGCGAGAAGCTCTTCGAATGCGAAGGGCTTGGTCAGGTAATCGTCGGCTCCGGCATCCAGACCCAACACCTTGTCCTCGATGTTTGCCCGCACCGTCAGGAGCAGGACAGGCGTCGTCACCTTTTCCTTCCGGAGCTCCTGGAGGACCTGGAGCCCGTCCATCCTGGGTAGGTGGATGTCGAGGATGACCAGGTCATGCACCCGATCCAAAGCCATCCCCAAGCCTTCCTCGCCATCGGGGGCGACATCGACCGCATAGCCCTCTTCTTCGAGGCCTTGCTTGATAAAGCTGGCGACTTTCTTTTCGTCTTCCACCACCAGGATCCGCATCAAACAACCCCACTCCCATCCTTTGCCGCTAGTTTCTAATCTTACACCACAAATACACAGATTCACAAGAAGGCGTATGGGAGCCGTGGACGCGTCAGGCGAAGTCATACGACAGAAGAGTAAGGGCTTGGAGGGACCTTCCTCGGCGGCGCCATTATTCTCCGCGGACTTGACGCGCAGAGGCAACTTTACGCATGCATAGGCGTTGTCATTCGCCAGTGCGGGCCACCCCCACCTGCGCTGCGCTTTCCGAATGCCTTCGGAGCCGACGCAAGCCAGATGTCGCCCGCCTCGGAAGGAACCCCCTCCTCGCCTTTCGGAAGTTCGATCGTTGGGCACTTGGTCCAGCCTTCAGAGTCGACGGTTCAGCGTTACGACCAATTCGAAATCCGAAATTCGAAATCGGAAATCAGTGGTCGGCCATCGCTATTGCCCCGTGCACGGCGGCGAGGGGAAGGCCGACCTCGGAGGAAGGCGAAACTCGCGCCTCCGTAGAAAAGTCTTGGATCACAAGACACTCGCGAGCAACATTCGGGATACCGGGGTCCACCAAACTACTGGATCAAAAAATCAGCTTCCGTCCCGGTGCCCTAAGCCCAGGTGAGATCAACCCACTTGAGCTGTTTCGCCAACGACGAGGAGGGCTTTCCCGAGCCGCCCCCACCTGCTTCGGGCTTTGTGCGTTGGACTTTGGACTCTGAACTCGCCGGGCAATGGCCAACGACCGACGGGTGACGACCGAGTCGGTTCATGGTTCATAGTTCATGGTTCATGGCCGACAGTTCATGGTGGATGGTTCATGGTGGAGCTCGGAGTATAAGCCTATGGACTCTGAGCGCTCAACTCTGAACGCTGAACCGTCTCTGAACTGTCAACCCTGAACTCTGAACCTTGCACCCTGAACCAAAAAATGAGCCCCAAGTGATCCGTTCTGATCTTTCCACCCAGGCGGCCGGTCCCTGTTTTCTCCTCCTCCCGCTCCGTTCGGACCGGAATTCGGAGCTCGGTTTCCCGAGTTCCAGGTCCCACCGTTCCCCCCGGATCACAAGACCCGGTGATGGGGACCAGATCGTACCTCTTGGGACTCGCCCTTAATATTGAGGTAGGCGCTGACCTGTCAAGGGAGAGAGAAAAATTTTGACGCAATGCAGGCATACGCGTGCGGAATTTTGGTATTATGCGGAGACAAATCTCACGAAGGGTGTGCTGATTGGTCTCTTGCAGCACGCGTGGAAAAGAGGAGGGGGCGATGGCGAGAGTACGGGTGAAGGGGATCGCCTTTGATATGTACGGGACGGTGGTGGACATCTGGTCCGTGGCCGAGGCCTGCAAAGACGTTGTGCCCGATCCGGTCATCTTCACGGCCCAGTGGCGAGCCAAGCAGCTCGAGTACACCTTCCTGCGGACCCTGATGGGCCAGTACCGGGATTTCTGGCGAGTGACAGAAGAAGCGCTGGAGTTTACCATCCGCCGCTTCGCAATACAGGTTAGCGGGACAGAGCGGCAGGGCCTGATGGAAGCCTGGCTCCGTCCCACCCCCTACCCCGAGGTTCCTGCGGCGCTGCCCCGACTCAAGGCCAAGTATCGCCTGGCCATCCTGTCGAACGGGTCCCCGAAGATGCTCCGGACGGGCCTTCAGCACACGGCGCTCAGCGCCCACTTTCAGTGGGTGCTCAGCGCGGATGCGGTCAGGCGCTACAAACCCGCGTCCCAGGTCTACCAGCTCGCCCCGAAGCACCTCAGACGGCCGAAACGCGAGATCCTCTTTGTCTCGTCGAACGGTTTCGACGCGGTCGGGGCCAAAGCTTTCGGCCTCAAGGTCTGCTGGATCAACCGCACCGGGGCCCCCTTGGACCCTCTGGGACCCAAGCCGGATCTGGTGGTTAAAAGCTTCGATGACCTCGTGGCCTCCCTCTGATAGGGAACTTTTTCGAGGTGTCCACCGTTATATGATCAGGAGGAGTCGATGAGACCGAGAAACTTACAACAGAGTGTCGCCAGGCTGTTCCTGGTCGCAATGCTCCTGGTTGCCCTTCCGGCCACAGTGGCCGCCCGGGGCGGCGTCTTTTTTGGACTCCATCAGGCACCACGACATGAGGGATTCGGATTCCGCCACCACCGTGGATCTGTCCGTCCTCGACATGACCTTCACCATCGGCGCCCAATCTTCTCACTGCACCGATTTAGCGATCTAACACACGATTCGTATCCCGACCCCTTCTTCACGCCTCATTCACTGTCCCACCGCCAGATTGAACACGGACGCCCCCTTTCCCACCTTGGGTGCAATCACCGGGGAAGTCGACTCTTCATCGGCCGTTAAGGCGGTTCCCGGAGCGGCCTTCGGGATCACTTTTGCGGGCTGATGGCTTGCTCAAGCGTTTCCGGTGGAAAATTGACAGTCCCTCGGGCGCATGGTAGCATGCGGTTACTTTTTTCCTTCCGTTGTTTTCCGCGACAAGCCGTGTTTCGACCAGCATCAAGGGTAAAGCGATGGAGGCAGAACGGTGGCCCCCGGTGTACGATGAGCGCTATCTGCCGGATCCCAGGGAGCGATACTGGTTCCGGGATCGGGAGACCATGGACCCGGAGGCGCGACAACGCTTTATCCTCAAGAGACTCCGGGCGCAGATCGAATATGCGTACGCCCATGCTCCCCTTTACAGGCGCAAGTGGAAGGCGGCAGGCCTCGAGCCCGGGGACATCACGTCCCTCGATGACTTTCGCCGCATCCCCATCGTGACCAAGCAAGAGATTCTAGACGATCAGAAGATCCAACCGCCCTTCGGGAGCTATCTCTGCATTCCCCTCCAAGACATCTTCCGGATCCACGGAACCTCAGGCACGACGGGCAAGCCCACCGCCTACGGGATCGGGTGGGATGACTGGCGACGGATCGCCAATGCGCACGCACGAGTGATGTGGGGCATGGGGCTCCGGCCGGGTGACAGCCTCTTCATCGGATCGTTCTTTAGCCTGTACATCGGCAGCTGGGGAGCGCTGGTCGGTGCCGAGCGTCTCGGCCTGACGTCGTTTCCATTCGGGGCGGGGGTTCCCGGTCAGACGGTCATGGCGGTCCGGTGCATGCGCGATTTTCAGGCGACCGCCTTCTACGGAACCCCGTCGTACGCGCTGTACCTGGCCGAGGTCGCGAGAGAGGAGGGGATCGATCCGGCAAGGGACTTCACCTTCCGGATCATGTTCTTCTCCGGGGAGCCCGGGGCAGGCATTCCGTCCACCAGGCGCCGGATCGAACAGACGTACGGGGGGGCAAAGTGTCTGGACTCCGGGTCTATGGGCGAAATGACTCCCTGGATGTCCAACGGCGAGTGCGAGTTTCGCCAGGGGATGCATCTATGGCAGGATATTGTTTACTGCGAGCTGCTCCATCCCGAGACGCAGGAACCGGTTCCATTCGGTGGTGAGGGGGTCCCGGTCTACACGCACCTGGAACGCACCTCGCAACCGATGATCCGGTATTGGTCAGGAGACCTCGCGACCTGGACCGATAAGCCATGCGAGTGCGGTCGGACCTATCCTCGCCTCCCCAGGGGGATTTACGGCCGCGTCGATGACATGGTAATCATCCGCGGACACAACGTGTACCCGTCCGCAATCGAAGAGGTCCTGCGCGCCATCCCGGGGTTCGGCGAGGAATTTCGCATGCTCGTCTCTCGGCAAGAGGTCATGGATCGATTGGTCGTCCAGGCGGAGTACAACCAGGACACGGCAGAGAAGGCCCGGCACGATCCGGAGGGTCTTCCAAAGCTCCAGCAGCTTATGGAAGACCGGCTCAAGGCGCTCATCGGGGTGAGGGCGGTGGTCCAATTGACGGCCCCGGGACAGCTGCCGCGGACCGAGTTCAAGGCGCGGCGAGTCGTGGATAATCGTGAACTCTTCGAGGAATTCAAACACACACATTGATCGGTGACTCATATCCGTGAACCGGCGGGATAAAGGCCTCACCGAAAGCGGTAGGCCCAGCGAGGAGAGCGATGTTCGACCGAGACCGGCTGGATGAAATTCGGCGAGACCTGCAGTCGTGGGAGGCGCAGGAGCTGCGGGCCTTTCAAGAACGGGCCCCGGAGCAGGGGTCAGAATTTCGGACCCTTTCCGGTCTCTCCATCGAACGGCTGTACACCCCGTTAGACCTTTCGGACTCGAGCACCTACGTGGAAAAGCTGAGCTTCCCCGGCCGCTACCCCTTTACCCGCGGACCGTATCCCACCATGTATCGCGCCAGACCGTGGACCATGCGCCAGATCGCCGGCTTTGGCACGCCTGCGGAAACGAACCGGCGCTTCAAGTTCCTCATCGAGCAGGGGCAGACCGGCCTCAGCATCGACTTCGACATGCCGACCCTCATGGGGTACGACAGCGATGATCCCCGGAGCCTCGGCGAGGTAGGACGGGAAGGCGTGGCGGTGGATACCGTCGCGGATATGGAGGTGCTTCTCGACGGGATCGATCTCGGGAGCATCAGCGTCTCCATGACGATTAACCCGACCGCCTGGATCCTCCTGGCGATGTATCTGGTCGTGGCGGAGAAGCGGGGCATCCGCTTCGATCGCCTCTCGGGCACCATTCAGAACGATATCCTCAAAGAATACATCGCCCAGAAGGAGTGGTGCTTTCCCATCCGGCCTTCTATGCGTATCGTCCGCGACACCATCATCTACGGGGCGACACATCTCCCGCGCTACAATCCCGTGAACATCAGCGGCTATCACATTAGAGAGGCGGGCGCCACCGCTGTTCAGGAGGTGGCCTTTACGTTAGCCGCCGGCATCGCCTATGTGGATGAGGTCCTGAAGACCGGGATGGATGTGGATGCCTTTGCGCCGCGCCTCTCCTTCTACTTCATCTCCCACAGCGACTTCTTCGAAGAGGTAGCCAAGTTCCGCGCTGCCCGCAGGACCTGGGCGCGAATTATGAAGGAGCGATTCGGGGCGTGCGCGCCCGAGTCGATGCGCTTGCGCTTTCACTGCCAGACGTCCGGCGCCTCCCTGACGGCCGTCCAACCGCATAACAATACGATCCGTGTGGCGCTCCAGGCGCTCGCGGCGGTGCTCGGGGGATGTCAGTCGCTCCATACCAACGGGATGGACGAGGCGTTGGCGATCCCCTCGGAGGAGGCCATGCGGATTGCCCTCCGGACGCAACAGATCATCGCCGATGAGACCGGGGTGACCAGTAGCATCGACCCGCTGGGCGGCTCCTTTCTGGTGGAGGCCCTGACGGACCGCATCGAGGCCGAGGTGCAAGCGTATCTCGACCGGGTCGACGCGCTGGGGGGGACGTTGGCGGCCGTTGAAAAGAACTTCTTCCAGCAAGAGATTGCCGATGCCGCGTACACCTACCAGCTCGAGAAGGAGCGGGGAGAGCGGGTGGTGGTCGGCGTCAACAAATATAAGGAGAAAGAGGATGGGCCCCCCTTGCACCTGCATCGGGTGAGCCCGGATGTGGAAGAGCGGCAGATCGCTACCCTAAAGCGCGTGCGGTCCGAGCGGGACAATACCCGGGTACACAAACTCCTCCGTGACCTGCAGGATGTGGCCCGGACAGATGAGAACCTCATGCCGATCACCATCGAATGTGTCAAGGCCTTCGCTACGGCGGGGGAGATCGTGAAGGTCTTGAAGGAGATCTGGGGGACGTATACGGAGATCCCGGTCTTCTGAGGCACGCGTAGTTCGATCCCATGATGTCTTGGGGCACATATGGAGAAGCCGATCAGGGTCCTGATGGCGAAATGCGGCCTGGATGGCCACGACCGGGGGGTAAAGGTGATCGCGCGAGCCCTCAGGGATGCGGGCATGGAGGTGGTCTACACTGGGCTCCACCAGACGCCCGAGCAGGTGGTCCACGCGGCGATCCAGGAGGATGTGGATGTCATCGGGATCAGCCTCCTCTCGGGCGCCCACATGACGATCTTTCCCCGGATCCTGGAGCTCCTGAAAGAAAAGGGGGTTGAGGAGATTCCGGTCCTCGGCGGCGGGACGATCATCGATCCGGAGGACATTGAGGCCCTGAAGGCGATGGGGGTCGAGGGCATACTGGGGCCCGACACGCCCATCGACGAGGTCGTCGAGTGCTTCAGGGAGACGGTGAGGCGCCGCGCGAAGCATTGACACCTTTCTCCCCAGCCACCGACTGAACAACCACAGAAGACCTATCTCCATTCCTTCAGGAGCATTCTTCCATGTCGAAATTCAGGGAATTTGCTGTTCAACATCATCTCAGCAGTTGCGTAATGGCATTGACTTTTCTTTACCTCAGTGCACATTTTGCGCACACAGCGCCAGTCTTCTTGGCGGCCCTTCAGGTTGTCGCGTAGATCGTCGCTAGACAGGGAGACGACTCAACTCTCAACTTGCCACTGTAAGCGAGATGTGCCAATGGAACCGGGATAAGGGTAATGTAATCCCCGGCCCACCACAGGTGGATCGGGCGACGCATGAAGGATTCAGACGCCCTTTTGGGCCTTGTAGGGCCCGGAGGGCGTTTTTGTTTCCGCGTCGAACTGAATGGCGGGAATTTTCTCAGTTGCTTGGTGTCCGGTGACTTCAAAGGATCTCTGGTCTGAAGGCGCGTCGTGAAGCATGATCCGGCGAAGTGACACATTCGGGAATGCGAGAAAGGAGGGCAAAAGCATGACAAAGAGCAGCCGATCGATCGGGGTGGCCATCGGCCTGAGCCTCGTCCTGGCCGGGTGTATTTCGCCGACGCAATCAGTGGTGTGCTCGGGATGTTGCTGTCCTCCTGCAAAGGATACCGTGGTGTGCATCGACTTTGAGCTCCCTCTCACGATCAGGACGCAATATGGGGCACCCGCCGGCCATAGCAGCGGGGACGTGATTTTTGCGGCGAACGACATCCCGGTTTCGGTCCACGATTTTACCTGGATGAGTGGCGGTGGAACCTTCAATCGCGCGTACATCGATTTGGCCCGGCAAGGGTTTGGCAGCGGGCAGACCATCCGCACCAACAATATCAACCTGCAGTTCGACTTCAGCCAACTGGGTTTTCAGCCTTCCCAGGTCCAATTCGAATTTCTGGATACGGGCGGCAACGAGAACGTTTCTGTTAATGAAAGTCCGGTCTTGCCTCTGGAGCTGACACAGATTCCAGGACCACTCCCAGTCGGCGGCGCGACTCTTGTCGTGAACGCAGTGTCCGTTGATGGCAACGATAAGCGAGGCCTCGTGACTATCACCGGGGCGGTTCAGACACTAAAAACCGGCGGCCAGGAATTTTGGATCGACCGCGTCTGCGTCCGGTAGCCACGGAGGGAGGTGAAGGGTTCCAGCGTCGTTTCAGGCTTGGGGTGAATTTTCCTCGGCACGACTTCCTGTACACGGGGAACATGCGCTGTGTAATCGGAAAACGACCGTCACCACATGGACCCGTCCATGATCCAAAGCGAGAAGAAGTCAACGTCGATGAAAAGAGAGAGGAATAGGATATGATGAAACTGAAGGCCGTAGAAACAATGGCCTGCGTTCTTTTTGCAGCAACTCCTTTCGGGTGCGCACGGTGGGCTGGACCGAACAATACTAGTGCTTCCGTGTACAGATCCGGCGGTGTCGGCATCAGGACGTCGATGCCGGGGGCCAAGCTAGACGTAAGAGGAGATGTCAAATTAGGTTCGGATGGGAAGTCATATGCAGCGAGCAGCCGCGAGAGTCTTCGGATTGTAAGGGGGGTGGTCAGAAAGGACGGAACAATCTTTCAAGCGGAAGGATTTTCCGTCAATAAAACAAGCGTGGGCCGCTATGAAATTATTTTTGAGCCTCCATTTGGCGGTTACCCTTCAACAGTTGCAAGCATTGACAATCCTGACCCCCCATCGGGCATGATACGAGTTGTCAACTTCAACAGTAAGAATAAAATGCATGTCATTACCATGTCAAGACTGGGTCCGGGTGGGGAAAGTGAAATCTCGGAAGACCGCGGCTTTAGCTTCATTGCTGTCGGCCCGCGAGAATAGGGCGGCCATCGCAGCGAGCTTTACTGAGACCCTCCTATCCCCTGAGGCCTCCCGCCAACCCGTCCAGGCTCGTATACGCCAATGGCTGATCTCGGACAGTCCTGCTCCTGACGCTCGTCACACCAAGGCGAAATTTTTCCTCAGGAACACGAAGTCGGAGGGTAAAGAATCTTGACGGTTTGTTTTCCGCGCCACAAACTTTAAGAAAGAGCATTCGCGATCCTTAGCATTGTCACACGGATCGTTGCTAGACAAGGAGACCGCTCAGCTGTCAACTTGCAACTCTAAGCGAGATGTACCAATGGAACCGGGGTGACCAGAGTTCCTGGGCCCACCAGCGGCAGTCTCGGTGGCGCACTGAATACTCAGACGCCCTCCCCGACGGAGCATAGCCCGGAAGGCCGTTTTATTTTGGGCGAGGAGGTGCAGCCATGTTAGTTGAAGCGGTAAAGAGAGAGAGGCGGTGCCACTTGCGGTGGCGGGTCTGGGGGGTCCAAGGACGGATTGCTCCCGACCACAAGGTCTCACTCCTCGATATCAGCGAGGGTGGGGCGCTGATCGAACACGAGCATCCCCTCCGGCCTGGGACGATACTTTTCCTGAACCTCCCGACCGGCGGACAGCAGGCAGCCCTGAAATGCCGGGTGGTCCGATCCCTTAAGCAGCGCTATGAGGTCTGGCCCACGGGGGAGCACGAGCACATCTACCAGAGCGGCCTGGAGTTTTTCGTGCTTTCCGATAACTGCGTGCGCCTGATCAATGAATACATCCTCGCCGGGATACGGGACAGGTAACGGGACAGCACTGTTTCGCCCAGCGTAGATCGTGATGGTGTGTCAGCAACTACAACCGTAACTCGTACTAAGCCTTCGGATTGCTGATCAGTTCCACCTCACCGCCTTTAAGAAAATCAAGGAATTCTAAGAAGCTGAACCGACAGTACACTCGGTGTGCTTCCCCGTTCGTCCGGTACGGACGGGGGCGATTTCCGCTCTCGGCTCGCCCCTCTCAGCTCGGGAATGGCCTGCGGGTAGGGAAGGTGTCCCCGGATGCTCCGTGACGACACACACACACACACGCGTCATACCGCGCGTGAAGCCGCGTCATCCTAAAAGAGCTTCACGAGCAGAGCGGTGTTGAGGTAATCGAAGTCGACCGGTTTTGTGATGTACTCGTATGCCCCGGCATCAAAGCACTTTTTTGCCTCCGGTTCCTTATAGATGGCGGTGACCATCGCAACCGGAAGATCGGGCGCGATTGCCTTGATCCGCTTCAGGGTTTCGATCCCGTCCATGCCCGGCATCATGATATCGAGCAGGACCAGATCCGGGTTGTGCGTCTTGACGAGCGCGAGGCCCGCCTCGCCACTCGTCGCTGCCAGACCCTCGTGGTCAGTGGTCGCCTCGATATTGAACTTCAGCATCGTGCAGCAATCTTCCTCGTCGTCAATAATCAGGATCTTTTTCTTGGGCATGTCTCGTTCCTCCTTTAATCTGTGCAGGGACGTTTGCGATCCCTACCGGAGTTGTGCTGTGCGTTCTGGGGTTGTGATTTCCGTTCGTCTTCTTCGGCGCTTGTCTCGGCTTTGAAGGTGAGAGTCACCCGCGCGCCTCCCGCCGGTCGATTCCGAACCTCGATGATCCCCCCGTGAAGCTCCATAATTTTACGCGTCACGCTCAGTCCTAATCCGGTGCCCTGCCCAACGGGTTTCGTTGTAAAAAAAGGGTCGAACACCCGCTTGAGCTTATCAGGGGGGATTCCGGTGCCGGAGTCTTCGACTTCGGCCACGACGATGGTCTCTCCAATGCGGAACTGGTCGGTTTTTCGTCTCCCGACGTGGGACCCGAATCGGGTGAGGTGCTTCGCATATGTTCGAATGGTGACCATCCCTGCTGCGGGCATGGCCTGGATGGCATTCATGAAGAGGTTGACAAAGACCTGCTCGATCTTGTGCCGATCCAGTTTGATCAACGGGAGACCCTCGTCCAGCTCTTTGACTACGGTGACGTGCGCCTTGACGAACTCGTGCTTGACAAGAAGCAGCGAGTCCTCCACCACCGCGTTCAGTGCGAGGGGGGTCAAGTCGATGGCACTGGACGCAGAAAAATCCAGCAATCCTAAGATCACCCGGTCCGCTCTCTTAACTGCGTTCTGCATTTTTTCTAAGATCAGCGGTACGTTGTCGTCATCGGGGGTCACAGAACCGCGGGTGAGGTATGCAAGGCCCTGCTGGATAATGTGCAACGGGTTTTTGACCTCATGCGCGATGCCCGCAGCCAACTGGCCCACCGATTCAAGTTTTGCGCTCTGAATCAGTTGCAGTTGGGTGATTTTCAACTCATCCTCGACTCGCTTGCGCTCGGTGATGTCCTCGCAGAGCGTCACCATGCCGATGGGCTCTCCCGCGGCGTTGGTGACGGCACCGGACATCAACTGGACGGGGAACGGACTCCCGTCTTTCCGGACGTTGATGCTTTCACGCGTCCAGGTATCCATGTCTTGCATCTGCGCACGTGCCATGGGTTTCCAGAGATCACGCGGGGCAAAGATGCGAGCATCTTTGCCGATCAATTCCTCGACCGTATACCCGTGCATGCTGGCGTCGGCGGGATTGGTATACACAATTTTTCCCTCGGTGTTGGTGATCGTGACACCCAGCTCCATCGTTTCTACAGCTTTTTCCAACCACCGTAATGCTTCTTCCGCGCGCTTCCGGTCGGTGATGTCGCGTGAGATGCCCATCTGCCCCATGATCGCGCCGTTGGAATCACGCATCACCGACGACGAGACGTACGAGTAAAAGACCTCGCCGGTTTTTCGCTTGTTCGTGACCTCGCCGGTAAATTTGCCGTATTGCGACATACTGGTACTCACCTGGGAGCAATCGGCGGTATCGGCATAGAGGAAGTCCGCGGGCTTGCCTAAGACTTCGGCTTTGCGGTATCCAAAGGTCTCTTCTGCGGCACGGTTGAACTCCACGATGTTCCGATTGGCGTCGACGGCAATAATCATGTCGAGGGAGCTGTTGATGAGGTTTTCCGCATAATCCTTCGCGGTCTGCAATGCCTCCTCCCCCCGCTTGCGGTCGGTGATTTCCCAGGCCAACTCCTCATTGGCCCGTTCCACGTGCTGTGCGTGATGAGCGAGTTGCTGCCGAATCTCCTCTAACTGCTCCACTCTCTGCGCCTCCTCGCGCGCGCGGTGTCGCTCGCGACGCGTCCCATCGACGAGGTAGCCGTAAAAAAGTGCGGCCGTAAAGAGAATCGGGATGCGGATGAGTACCGGCGTAGTCCACAACGACGCGGTCTGGCCGGTGACGGAGAGGAGGGCAATGTAGCCGGTGCACACGAGGACCGCGCCCACGGCGATCAGGCCCAGATTTTCGCCGATCGCCGCAAGGAAGAGCACAAAGAAGTAGAAATAAAAAAATTCGGGATGAAAGAGACCGCTGTACAGCAACGCTGCCGTGATCCACACGGTGTCACCAACGATGATACTGGCATTGAAGGCCGTCGAGCCGGTGATATACACGGGGAGCCACATGATCGCCACATTAGAAATCGCCGCGAGACCGATCAGCAGGATCACGCCGATCGGGAGGGATGAGAAATTGTGCTCAACGAACAGCAGGTAGGCCATCGCGATGATGAGGGTGTAGCGGAGAAGCAGAAGTGCCCGATTTCTCGACACGGTCTCACTCACGCCTGGAGCGGGCGGTGTCCCCCGTGGCGCTACCAGCGTTTGGTCCGGTGTTACTTCACATTTAGCCACGCGTACCCCCGTTTCCTGACCGCGGGAAAGACTTCAGTTTTTGAGGCCTTCCCGAGGACGTCGTAAATATCGAGCAAAATGGGTGCCAAAGGGGGCCGGATGCCCCTTCAGAGGGCGGGTATAATGACGTCCAGTGGCCTGGCGAAGAGGGGCGTGTTATATTGAGACTCCCCTGCGAGGAGGGTTCGGGTGAAATAATCGGCCTGTCGGGGTCGTCTATGTCTATGAGAGGGCGAGACCTACAGATATCTGGCGGAACCTATCGCAACGTTCCGTCGTTTAAAGATTGGAGGATGTGATGAGGACGAGAGGCTTTCTGAGGTGGATGGTCGTCGGGGGCTTTCTGGCACCCGTGCTGCTCTTGACCCTGCCAGCTTCGGCGGACGCAGGGGGAAGTTTCTTTGTTATCCGTTCAGGCCACGGCAGGTTCGGGATCCATCGGCACCATAAACCCTTCGGCCACCGTCATGGCGTAGATCTTCATCGGCCGTTTTTGCATCGGCACCGGGGAGTGTTCCGTCCCACCCATGACCTTCACCTCCCCCACCGGCCGCTCGTCTTCCGCCACCGGCATGGCCATTTCCGGCACGGTCTCCATCGCCACCGTTTCTTCCCGCGCCATCGGTTTTTCCTCCATGGTTTTGGTCACGGCCATCGCTTTGGCCACCGTGAATTCCGTCACGGGCCAAAGGTCATCATCATCCGACGTTGAGACCGACCCCAATGTCCCTATACCAATAAAGCACCGGGCGGGGCACTCGGCCCCCCGGTGCTTTTCCCTTTTCCTGATCAATACCCAACGCGTATAATGCTCCTAGGTGTTTTGCTGCTAGTTGCCCGACCACGGATGGGAGGAAAAATAGATGAAGCGGACTTTCACCGCAAGCGTGTCGAGAGAAGGCGACTGGTATGTAGCACAGTGCCTTGAAGTAGATGTCGCTAGTCAAGGGGAGACGAAGAGGAGGCGTTGGCGAACCTCGGTGAGGCACTGGAACTGTACTTCGAAGAGCCCCAGGCGACCGAGACTCGCCAGGTACGGCACGTAGAGGTGGAAATTAGTGCCGCTTAGCCCGCTCCCTTACCGTGAGGTCAAGCGCAGGTTGCAAGCAGCGGGTTTTGTTGAAGTGGGCCAGAAAGGCAGCGATGTAAGGTTCAGCAAGGAAACGCGTGAAGGCATCCGGACAGTCATCGTCCCCCGTCATCGCGAGATAGCCGTTGGCGCCCTCCGCAGCATTATTCGACAGGCAGGTCTAAGCCCAGACGAATTCTAGGCCCTCCGAGCCACTTGACACTGGGCTCTGAGCCCTCCACTCTCCGCTCTTAGCTTTCTACACTGAACCCTGAGCCAGGTAGGCATTTTCCGACCACTGTTAGGTATTAGGTCTTGGGTGTTAGGTGTTGGGTTTTGGAGATCTCGGCATTCAGATGTCAGGTTCAACACCCAGAACCTAAGACCTAACACCCAAGACCCTATCATTAAACTCTGAACCCTGAACCGTCTGTGAGCCCTAAACCAGGTAAGCGATGTCCGGTGACGGCTCGACTGAGGCCTCGACGGTGAGATCGGCCGAACCGCTCGCCGAAGTCCGACGTAGGTGGAGGCAACTCGGGAAAGCCCTCCTCATCGTCGGCGAAACAGCTCAAGCGCGTTGGTCTCACCTGGGCCTGGCGCACCGGGACGGAAGCCGGTGTTGTGACCGAGAAGGTTGGTGGCGCCTGGCACCTCGGATGTTGTTCGTGAGTGTCTTGTGATCCAAGACTTTTCTACGGAGGCGCGAGTTTCGCCTTCCTCCGAGGTCGGCCTTCCCCTCGCCGCCGCGAAGGGGGCAATAGCGATGGCCGACCACTGATTTCCGATATCGAATTTCGGATTTCGAATTGCTCGTAACGCTGAACCCTCGACTCTGAAGGCGGGACCAAGTGGCCGACAACCGAAGTTACGAAGGGCGAGGAGGGGGTTCCTTCCGAGGCAGGCGACATCTGGCTTGCGTGCGGCCGGGGTCCCGCCGCCGAAGCGCAGCGCGGGTGGGGGGGCCCGCACTGGCGAATGACAACGCCTACACGTGCGTAACGTGGCCTCTACGTATCAAGTCATCGGAGAATAATGGCGCCGCCGAGGAAGGTCCCACCGAGCCCTTGCTCTTCTGTCGTTGGACTTCGGACTCTAAGTCGTGAAGTGTGAACCCGCCTGGCGGTAACCGACGACCGACGACCGATTTCCGATTTCCGATTTCGAATTTCGGATTTCGAATTGCTCGTAAGCCCGAACTCCGAACGGTTATCTCTCGACTCCAGACTCTCAACAAAAACTGAGCCCCAAGTGATTCCTTCTGATCTCTCCCTTCTGGCGGCCGGTTCCTGTTTTGTCTCCCCTCCGCTCCTCCAGGACCGCAGGTGAGATCTCGGTTTCCCGAGTTCCAGGAAGCGCCGTTCCCGCCGGATCACGAGACCCGGTTATGGGGACCAGATCGAACCTCTCGGGGCTTACCTTATATATATTTATGCGCCCTGACCTGTCAAGTGCGAAAATTTTGCACACTGCCCTCAACTCTCCCCTCACCGCTATGTAGTGGCTTTCAGCTTTCAACCCTTGACTCTCAACAATCTATCGACTCCCCCCTTGCCCTGAGCCCCTCGACTAAGCTCGGGGCAGGCTCCGTCGAAGGGCTTGCGTAGGGATAAGAAGATGAAATAAAATGCGACGAGGCGTCGTCCAAGCAAGTAGAGCGGTATGTACCCCCGGCCTGCGCCGGCCCCCCCTCGGGCGCCGGATGAGCGAAAGAGGAGGATCATGAGACGCGTAGCAGTGGGCCTCGTCATCGGGAGTCTCATGCTGGGCGGGATGAGTCTGCCGGCCGAGGCGAGAAGCCGGCATCACGGGCGCTACCGCCAGCAGAGACACGTCAGGCAACACCGCCCAGAGAGACACGTCCGGGCCCGCCGCCCAGAGAGACACGTCAGGCAAGACCGCCCGCAGAGACACGTCAGGCGACACCGCCCGCAGAGACACATCAGGCACTACGGCCACCGCACACACGTCAGGCACCACGGCCACCGCACATACGTCAGGCACCACCGCCACCACAATGGGCACGGCCATTTCTTCGGGGGATTCGTGGCCGGGGCGGCCACGTTCCTGGTCCTCGACGCCCTCACCACTCCCCGCGTGGTCTACGCTCCCCCGGTCGTCGCGCCGGTCTGCCGCAATGTCTGGGTCGCGGAGCGGTGGGAGGTCCAGGCGCGAGAGCAGGACGGCTTTACCACGTATTATCAGGTCCTGGTGCCGGGCACCTGGCAGCGGCAGTGCTACTGACCTCCCCTGTCCGCGGGTTGCGCCGATCCGGGGCGAGGCAGGACTTAGTCAACAAGAGATTTCAGCCCTTTTGCACTTCTGCGCCCGTCGAGCTTCGGGTGAAACCTCTATATGCTCTTCAGCAACTTAGTCTTGGCTGCCTCGCCCGTGCGAAAAAAGAAGGAATTGACAGTACCCGAAGAAAGATCTATTGTAGATTTGACTGTAGATTCTCACGGATCCGGTTTTTTACGTTAACGAGCCCGCGAGGACTGAAGTCCCGCGGTTTTTTTGTGCCAATTATGGGCGATCGAGCCTGTGACTATGGAAGGCGATGGGAGGGAGAATGGCAGAGTATCGGCGGCGTGATGACCAGGAGAGAGAGGCGCGTGCGCACCCCAGGCATCGCCGTCCCCTCGAGGTCATCGTGGACGAACGCGGGGTCGAATCGGCGCTCCGCGCCTTCAAGCGCCTCGTGCTACGTGACGGGATCCTCCGGGATGTAAAACGGAAAAAGAGCTATGAGAAGCCAGGAGAGCGGAAGCGCCGTAAGATTCGCGAGGCTGCTCGCCGGCGTCGTAAACAACAGAACCGTGCCCTCAAGCGTAACGATGACCGACCGTAAGAGCGCGGTCCGGCCAAGAGCAGCACCGAGGATCGGTATCGGGAAAAGGAGAAAGAGGCATGAGATCAAAAGTGTACGTGGGCAATCTCCCCTTCAGCGTGGATGAGCACCAACTCCGCACGCTCTTTGAGGAAGGTGGCCGCGAGGTGCTTGAAATCAAGATCGTCACCGATCGAGATACCGGCCGCCCCCGCGGCTTCGCCTTTGTGAACATGGCCAGCCAAGAAGAGGCGCAGGCGGCGATCAATGCTCTGAACGGTTTCGAGGTCGGTGGGCGCACCCTCACGGTCAACATGGCCCGCGAGCAGCAGCCCCGGGGACGCGGATCTGACCGTGGCGGCTTCGGCCGCCGCGGCGGCCGCCGGGATAGGTACTGATGGCCGAGTGAACCCGGGCCGACCGGCGGGCGAAGCGCTAAAAGGAGAGAGTCCGGCAGCAAATGGAGCACCGGGCGGGCTAAAAAGCCCCCCGGTGCTTTTGCTTCAAGCCCTGAGCTCCTCGACTAAGCTCGGCGCAGGCTCCGTCGAAGGGTTGACACGGAGGCCACGAGTCCCTAAGGTATTGGCAAGATTCTGGTCCCTTTTTTTCTCGCGCGATGCCTTCCGTGCGCGATGACGTCACGTCGTGCTTACTTGCTACCGCATCGATGGCTCTTTCGCTGTAGGTTCTCCCTGGTGGCGCTTTCTGGTTTCTAGGGCCCCGGTCGGGATTCTTCTGAAAACCAGCAGAACCTTCCCGCCCAGCCATCCCACCACGAAGTTGTGCCTCCGCCTCATGCTCCAAGACCTCAAACGACGACGGTGTCGAACCCTGGTGGACGTGGGCTGCGGTAGTGGGGTCCTGGCGCTCGCAGGATTGAAACTTGGGGTGGACCGTGCCGTGGCTATCGATATCAGTCCCCAGGCTTGCGTCTCCAGCCGGGCGAATGCTGAGCTTAACCACTTGAAGGACCGGTTGCTGCTCATTCGAGGGTCAGTAGAGGCGGTGGCTGGCCCTTTTGACTTGGTGCTGGCGAATTTACCTATGCCCATACTGAACGACAAAATGGCTGACCTCGTTCGGTTGAGTGGAGACGAGACCTCACTAGTGCTGTCTGGATTTCAGGATGTGGACAAACCCCTTGTGGAGGAGGAAATCGCTCGACTTGGCCTCACGGCGCACTATTGGTTAAGTGAAGATTTGACTTTTTTTGAAGTACCGCCGTCAGGGAGCTACACCTGGATGGGAGTTCTTGCCCGTCGAGTGGGCAGTCAACAGTGAGTTCACAGACCCAGCCGCTCAGGCGGCGACCGATGACCGTCTTGGTTCATGGTTCACGGCTCATGGTTCAGGGTCCATAGGCTTATACTCCAAGCTCCACCATGAACCATCCACCATGAACTGTCGGCTATGAACCATGAACTATGAACCATGAACCAAAAAAGGGCCCCAAGTGACCCGTTCTGATCTTTCACCTCAGGCGGTCGGTCCCTGTTCTTTCCCCCCCTGATTATCAATGATTGGGAGGGAGCATCAGGTTCCGCCGATCCCGCCAGGCCGTAAGACCCGGTTGTGGAGATCAGATCGAACCTCTTGGGGCTTACCTTGAATATATTTCTGTGCCCTGACGTGTCAAGAGAGAAAATTTTGCATGTCTCGACCGTGAACCTTGAACCGTCTTTGGACTCTCAGCCTGCCTTGAGCCCCTCGACTAAGCTCGGGGCACGCTGGGTCGAAGGGTTCTTGACGGGGGTGGCATTTAGCTCGCGACTGGCATATACTATTTGACAACAAATAGTGGTGAGATGGCCATGAATCAGAATACGCGACGCACGCCTTGTCACGGTTCGGCCTGGGAGTAGATTCATGAATGGTCTCACTCGAGGAGGGATCGCGTCGGTATGAAAACATCCAAGGGAAAGAAACGGTCCATGTCAAAGGGAAACCTCTTTCTGCTTATTGCGATGGGATTGATCGTCGTTGCATTCGTTGTGAGCGGCGTATTCTCTGGAGGCGATGAAATAACACAGGTTGCCAATTCGGGACGGGTCACGTCCGCCGAGACATTGGAGCATGACTGGGGGAATGTCAACATCCGAGGCGGAAACGTCCGGCACACCTTTACCTTGCAAAACGGCGGAAGCGAGGATCTGATCCTCAAGGGCGCGTTTACCTCGTGCGGCTGCACCAAAGCAACCATCGCGCTTGCCGATGGCGATGTCTCTCCCGCTTTCGGGATGGACGTCCCGAAAAATTGGCATCGCGCCGTCAAGCCCGGGGAACGTTTCACAGTCAATGTAGAGTTCGATCCGCTCTTCCACGGACCGGACGATGTGGGACGGATCATGAGAGCGGTGTATCTGGTAACAAGTGCTCCTCCGGAAGGCCGGTTGTCCAGAACGATGCGAACGATCAGAAACGGCACGGTCGCTGAACTCCGGGTTCGGGGGAACGTGCTGTCGGAAGAGGATTTCATGAAAGTCAGCAGGGACGCAAAATACAACAATGGAATCGGCAATTTCCGTTTCGCCGAGACGGAATACGACTTCGGCGTGGTCAAACAGAGTGGGGGGATCGTCAAACACGAGTTTCCGTTTCTCTATGCCGGGGAGCAGCTGATCACCATTACGAGCACACCGACGAGCTGCCGATGCACAGAAGCCCGCGTGAGTAAGAAGCGGCTTCAGCCCGGGGATGAAGCGGTGCTGCTGGTGGAGTTTGACCCGAACTTGCACGAAGAGCCATCCGGGAAGTTCTTTCGGACCATCATAATCAAGACGGATCCCCCACAGAAAGAACGGGTGCAACTGACGATCTGGGCGGAAATCGACCTCGACCTGGGACCTGGGGCCTACAAGGTAAAGGGTCACCACAAGGACTGATCCGTTTTCGGTTCCCCGGCGCGGAGCTTCTTGACGCTGGGTCGGCGATGAAATAAAATTGAGTGGGGCGTCGTCTTAAGATGAGAGGGCTGGCAGACCCGGCATGCGGGGGCCGCCTCTCGGCTCCCAGGTGGGCAAAGGGGGCGAAAACAATGAAACGCGTTGCAGTGGGCCTCGTCATCGGGAGTCTCGTGCTGGGCGTGATGAGTCTGCCGGCCCAAGCGAGAGGCTGGCGCCACGGGCATCACCGCCATTACAGCCACTTCAGGCACCACGACCACCACGACGGCCATGGCCACTTCCTCGGGGGATTTCTGGCCGGGGCGGCGACATTCCTGGTCCTCGACGCCCTCGCCACTCCCCGCGTGGTCTATGCTCCGCCGGTCACCTACGCGCCTGTGGTGAGCCCCGTCGAACCGCCCCCGGTCGTCTATGGCCCCCCCGTAGTCTATCAGCCGGCCTATCCCCAGGTGCCGGTTTGCCGGGACGTTTGGGTGGCGGGACGCTGGGAGACGCGGTCCCGCCAGGAAAACGGCTTTACGACCTATTATCAGGTCTTGGTGCCGGGCGCCTGGCAGCGGCACTGTTACTGACCTTCCCTCGGTCCGCTATCAACAAAAAAAGCCCCAAGTGACCCGTTCTGATCTTTCACCTTAGGCGGTCGGTCCCTGTTCTTTCCCCCCCTGATTATCAATGATTGGGAGGGAGCATCAGGTTCCGCCGATCCCGCCAGGCCGTAAGACCCGGTTGTGGAGATCAGATCGAACCTCTTGGGGCTCACGGTGAATATATTCATAAGGAATCATCTGTCAAGTGCGAAAATTTTGCACACCCCCTCCGGAGAGGGCCGCTGACTGGACCCAACCCCCCGGTCTGAACCCTAAACTCTGAACTATCTGTGGGCTCTCCACCCTCCCCTCTCAACTATCTGCTCTCAACAACATCCCCCTCCCTGCTATAATCCCCGCTTGTGTCATCTCGCATGAGAGGCCCTATGCGAAAATGGATCATCTGGGTGACGGCGACGGCCCTCTACCTTTTCGTGAACTTCCACCGTTTCGCCCTCGGCATCATCTCGGACCAACTCATGGCCGCGTTCAAGATCGCCGCGGTGGGACTGGGTGGGCTCTCCTCCCTCTATTTCTACCTCTACGCCGTGCTTCAGATGCCCGCGGGCATTTTGGCGGACACATGGGGACCCCGCCGGACGATCACCGCCAGCGCCCTGATCATGACAGCCGGCGCGTTCATCTTCGGGGCTGCCCCGGACCTGACCACAGCCTACCTGGGGCGATTCCTGGTCGGCGTCGGGGTGGCGGCCGTGTTCGTGAACATCCTGAAGCTGATTGCCGACTGGTTTCCCCCTCAGTACTTCGCGACGATGACCGGCCTCACCACGACCGTCGGCTTCCTCGGCGGCTTCGTGGCGAGCGGCCCCTTTGCCCGCGTGGTTGAGGTCGTGGGCTGGCGGTGGGGATTTCACAGCGTCGGGTTCATCACGGTCGTTATCGCGCTCGGCTGCTTCTGGATGATTCAAGATTGGGCCGCTCTTCCCGCGGCGACGCACACGCCATTTCTCCGCCCTCTCTGGGCGGTGCTCAAGACCCCGGAGACCTGGCCGGTCTTTTTCGCCAAGGTCGGGATCACCGGGACCTATCTCGCCTTCTTTGCCTTGTGGGGTCCCCCGTACCTCATGCAGGTGCACGGGCTGACGCGTTCCGAGGCCGGGGACCTCATCGGCGTGGGGGTGCTCGGCTTTATCGCGGGGGGGACCGTGATCGGGTATCTCTCGGACCGGCTCTTCCAGCAGCGCAAGCTTCCCCTCCTGTTGGGCGGCGGCTGTTACGCCTTGTTCTGGATCGGTCCTGCCGCGAACCTCGTCCCGGCGTCGCGTCTGGGCTCCTACCTGTTCGTCTTCGGCTTTTTCGCGAGCAGCCTCCTGCTTTGCCTCTCCTGCATCAAAGAGCAGCAGCCCGAGCGGGTCGGCGTCGCATTAGCCATAGTGAATACGGGGGGATTCCTGGGCGCGGCGGTCCTTCAAGTCCTGTTGGGGTTCGTCCTCGATTTCCACTGGCAGGACGCGATGCGGGAGGGGGCGCGGCTGTACCCGCCCCATGCCTTCGCCTGGGCTTTTCGCGTCTGTCTGTTACTGGTGGGTGCGGCCCTCGTCAGTGTCGCGTTGATCCGAGAACGACCGGCCGGGCTTCCCTCACCGGCAAAACCAGAACTCTAAACTGTTACCTCACACCTCTCAACTCTCGACTATTGCTCCATTGACAATCAGCCCCAAACCCCCTAATTTATTGGCAAGATTCTGGCGACGAGCTACGAGCCGAAGAGGGGGCACCGGGCGAGCGCTTGTCACACTCCCCGGTGTTTTTTCGTTTCGGAGAACAATTGTCAACAAAAGATTTGACCCCCTCGGTCCGGGGTCTCGACTTTCTGCACAAAAGATTCAGCGAGGTCCGAAGGGTGAAGAAAACAATTGCCAATCAAAAAGTCACTCAGGAGACGCTGGGCGAGATCATCCAGCGGATCGTCGAGGTGGCAAAGTCGGACAAAATCGTCCTCTTTGGCTCAGCGGCCCGGGGCAAGATGGGGCTAAACAGCGATGTGGACTTACTGGTGATCAAAAGTGGAAACTTTCACCGGGGCCGCCTGACAGAAGAGATTTACATGAACTTCATGAATCTGAAAGGCGTGCGCAGGGGAGTCGATGTCGTCGTGGTCACCTCTGAAGATGTTGGGAAGCATCGTGATGATCCGGCATTAGTGATTCATCCCGCCCTGACGGAAGGAAAGGTGGTATATGCCGCCTCCTCCACTTCCGCAGGGACAGCTTCCCCTGCATTCTTCAGGAGTCGGAGCAGCGCTCTCAGATCGTGAGTGTACGGGAACGAAATCCTCAGGTGCAGGAGAACAGCCTTGATCGCTTTCTCCGCCGCCTGACTCGCTTTGCGATCGTCACGCGCTACCCGGACCTTGCTGAACCGGTTACACAGGAGGAGTACTAAAAGGCCCTCGCGATCGCCGAGGCGGTCATCGAGTGGGCCGAAGGGCGAATTCGGTCAGGGAAAAGGGGAATTTCGGATTTCGGAATCGGTGGGGCGAGAAATTCGCAATCTGCAAATCGCAATCCGAAGTCGTCTCACACCAGGAGGGACCCTCATGGGGAAAATCATTGACTGCAGCAAGGTGAACCCAGCCAGCGGTTGCGGCCACGTCGTCCGGGGCGAAACGCAAGAAGAGCTGTTGAAGAATGCCAAGGCCCATGCGAAAGAGCACGGCATCGTCGAGGTCACGCCCGAGCTTATCGAAATGATCAAGGCCCATATCGAGGACGAATAGCCGGCACTGGGCCCGTGTCGGAAAGGCCTTGCCCCGAGCACTTACAATGTGCGTGAACGTCCATACAATGACAGAAGGCGCTAGGGAGTTGGACGGTGACGGTTGAAGAGCTATTAAAGTCTAAGCGGGATGAAATCCTCCGCATCGCTGCGAAACGTGGGGCGCGGAACGTGCGCATCTTTGGCTCAGTGGCTCGCGGCGAGGCAGACGGAGACAGCGACATCGACTTGCTCGTGGAAATGGATCAAGGGCGGAGCCTCTTCGACCTGGCTGGCCTGTGGCGGGAACTCAATCAATTGCTGGGGAGAAGGGTCGACGTGGTTACGGAAAAGGGGTTGCGGGAATCTATTCGTGAGGAGGTCCTGAGAGAGGCCGTGCCCCTATGAGGGATGATCGCCGGCGCCTTGAACATATCTTCCAAGCCATATCACATATCGAGCGCTACGCGGTTCGTGGGGAGAAAGCATTTCGGAGCGATGAACTCATCCAAAACTGGATGGTCTGGCATATCCAAATCATTGGCGAGGCTGCTCGGGCCCTGTCGCCGGAATTGCGGGACCGTCACCCGGAGGTTCCATGGTTGGACATTATGGATATGCGGAACGTCTTGGTGCATGAGTATTTCGGGATCGACCTGGACATCGTATGGCGTGTGATAGACCGAGAACTGCCGAACCTCAAACGGAAGGTCAAGGCGATTCTGGAACAGCTTGGGTGAGCAGCGGAGGTGAGTCAAGAAAAGACTTGACCCCTTGCCCCTGTGACCCCTTGCCCTCTATCTAGCGATAGCCTTTTATCTCGAAGAAATAGAGGTGAGGTGGAACGCAGGCTCAAGGACGTTCCTCCCCGTGAGTTGCTTTCTAGCTTTTTCTCTTCAGCGCAAGGCTTCACAATCAATGTGCTACGAAATTTAGAAAAAAGATCGCTTCCCAGATCAAAAACACGAAGCAGCTCTGGACGTTGTTCAGTGTAAAACATCAGAAAGAGAGATTGGGGGCAAGGGGTGGGGCTCAGGTCTTGAATCTTGACATTGCCAAGGAAGGCTTATGGCTTATAGCGCATAGCCCTTTGCCCCCCTCCGGCACAATCGACGGCACACTTAGCTCCTAGCGATTGTCGTGGGTGGCCTTCTCGCAAGAGCCCATCGGTATGATTCGTGAGTGTGACGACAGCGACTTTGCCACGATTCACGCGATCATCAATGATTCCGCCGAGGCGTACAAAGGCGTGATTCCTGCCGACTGTTGGAAAGAGCCGTACATGTCTGAAGATGAGCTTCGGACTGAGAAAGACGAGGATGTCCTGTTCTGGGGATATGAGGAAGACGGGGAACTCGTTGGGGTGATGGGCATTCAACACGTTCAGGATGTCACGCTGATCAGACATGCCTATGTGCGCACGGTCAAACGCAGACAGGGCATCGGGCAAAGATTGCTCTCCTTCCTTCGGAAGCAGACGACGCGCCCCATCTTACTTGGCACGTGGGCAGATGCCGGTTGGGCGATTCGTTTCTACGAAAAACATGGATTTCGATTGGTTTCCCCGCAGGAGAAGGATCGATTGTTGAGAAAATACTGGACGGTCCCTGACCGGCAAATCGAAATCTCCGTGGTTCTAGCAGATGAGAAATGGTTTGATCGCAATTGTTTGGCGTTCGGCGAGGGTGAGAGGCCGAAACGAGGAACGGTTTCAGGCATGTGATTTCGGCTATGGGGTCCGCGTCACCTCCTTGTGCCCTGCATCATAAGGCCCCAGGTTCTCCCGCGATCTCGCCCCCGCCTTCAGCGCCCTTGACACCCCTCGCCCGACAGGGAATACTTAGTCCGTCTAGAATCGGAATTTGGGGCCAGAGGAGAATTTTTACCCATCGAACTTCGTCCGGTAAGTAATGGGAAAAAACATGGCGTTACGAGATCTGACCCTCCTTGCGCTTGCCACTCTCGTGGTGACGGTGACGGCCACCGCGACTTTCGCCGGACAAGATTGCGATGGCACTCCTGCCGACGACACGGTACGGGAGCTGGCCGAGAAGGAGGCGCCTGCGGACACCGCCGCGGGGCAATACAACATTGATGAGCTCGTGGCCCGCCTTCGGGCCACCAAAGCGATCGGGTTTTTCACAAAGCTGGCGCTCAAAAATGAGATTGATGATCTCATGGATCGGTTCCGCCGATTTCATGCCGGCGATGGGAACACGCCGTTAGAGAAGTTGCGCGACCATTACAATCTCCTCTTTATGAAGGTCATCACCTTGTTGCAAGATGGGGATCCCCCGCTGGGCCAGGAAATCGCCAGGGCCCGGCAGATCTTATGGGCGAAGCTCGCCGATCCTAGGGAATTTACTCGGCTATAAGCGGCCACCGAAAAGGAGAGATCCATGGGGGTCACGAAGAACGGAGGATGTTGGCTCGGAGCCGTGCTATTTACCACGGTCCTGATGGCGCAGGCCAAACCCGTAGACATCGCCAAGGACCTGAGCACGGTCATCGCCCTGCAGGGGAAGCCCTGTGGGCAGGTTGTCAGTTTCGAGAAGCTCGGCGACAACGACTACCTCGCCCGTTGTTCGTCCGGCGATACGTATCGGGTGTACGTCAACGAGAAAGGCCGCGTCATCGTTGTGAAGGAATAGGGGCCGGCAGGCTTCAGAGTGTCGGGGATCGATGTAATGGAACCAGGATCGGTATAGCCCTGCGCCCACCTCTGACACACGCGACGCCTTCTCGGGCGATGTACACCCCGCAGCGGCGTTTTGACTTGAAGGGGTTGAAATCTCGCACCTGCTGCGCCATATTTCGTACGACGGGTAGGCGAGGCAAGTAAGCTTCAAGCGTTCCCCAACCCATGTGGACGCCAAGGAGGAAACTAGGTGAAGGGAGAAGATTTCCTCAAAGCGTTCACCGAGGTGTCGCCAGAGGAACAGGAAGCCATCCGCGACGGACTCCTGGTCAACACGACCGCCTATGTCGGCTTGCTCAATGCAATGATGGCGAAGATCGAAGGTGGTGGGGACCCGTGGGCAACTTGCCGGGAAATGACTGAGCAAATGGGGGTGAAATGCTGCTAGCACCCGAAGGTCCCGCGCCCCGGCGCTCGTAAGTGGGTGGGGTCAAGTCCTTGGTTGACTAATACCTCCGTTCCCGCGCTGCCGTCTCGCCGTCCAGTTCGTGCCCAGCCTTCCTACGCGCGTGGATGGAACCTGCGATGGGGTCCCTGCGATGGGGTCATGCGATGGGGTCAGGTCTTGAATTTTGACATTCCCAAGGAAGGCGCATGGCTTATAGCGCATAGCCCGTGGCGGGTAGTACCGATGGAACCAGGATCGGCATAGCCCTGCGCCCCGCTCCGGCGAAACCGACGGCACACCAATCATTAACACTCCTTGACAGCCGAACCACGGCCTGAGATACATTCTGGCCGCCTTCCCAGAATCGAATTTTCCCCTTTCCTGATGTCGGACAGCCTCACGTTTGACATACATCAGGTCCCGCAAGGAGATTGTCCGGTATACACATTTGTCGTGACAGGGGCCTTGACGTCCTCTCGGTCTGGTTACAATGTAAAGATGAAGCAGGAAGTTTGTCGAGGATGCCGACAACTGTCTGAGGTCGTTCGGTAAACGTCCATCTTCGTGATGTGACTGGTACTCTTCACCGACGGACGAATCATTCACGTCACGCGCCCCCGTATCGTCGATCACGACACAAGGAGATCAGTATGGCGATTTACAAGAAACTGTTTTTTATGTTTTGCACAGGATTGGTGGTGATCGCGCTTAGCGGTTGTGGAGAGGAGAGGCCGCCGGAACAAACCGTTCAGAAGGTCGACAAAGCAAGTGAAGGTGTCAAGAAAGTCGAGGAGGCAACCGAAAAGGTTAGTAAGAAAGTCGAAGAAGCGGGGGATCCCGAGGAAGGGAAGAGGACGTATGCTGTCCTCTGCACCTCGTGCCATGGGAACACCGGCAAGGGAGATGGCCCAGCGGCGGCCGCGCTTCCGGTGAAGGTCACGAACCTCACCGATGGGAAAGATCTCAACGCCAAGTCGGATCAGTTCCTTTTCAGAATCATCAAGGAGGGGGGCGCCAGCGTGGGGAAATCCGCTCTGATGGCACCGTGGGGTGGGCAACTTAAAGATGAGGAGATCTGGAATCTGGTGAGTTACATCCGAACCCTAGCGGTCCCACCCTATAAACCCTCGTAGTAGGTGGGGTCTGGGTCGATCCTTGCATTTTGACATTCCCATTGAACGGAGGTAAGGGGTCAAAGCTTTACATGTGACGCTTCGGGCAGTCTTCGGGATGGAACCGGGACTGGCATAGCCCTTTGCCCCCCTCCGGCACGATCCAAGGCACATCAAACATTCAGACGCCCTCTCGGGCGGGGATGACCTGGGAGGGCGTTGGTGTGTATAATGGTTCAAAATGCAGCGTGACGAGTGGTGGGCGAGTGACGGTTGGACAATATTTCCGCGCCCCGCGAGGGTTTCGACATGGGAAGAGACGACTGGTATAGGCGGGCAACTTGGTCCGCCGCAGACCGCGAGGCATTTCTTGCGAGACTCAAAAGAACCCGGAGCACCGGGAACCGGGCGCAGTACCTGCTCATTCAAGCGAAATGCTTGCGGAAAACCAAAGATGAGCAACTGGTTCGCGCGGCACTTGAGCTCGTAGAACTCATGCTGCGGGACTATCCGGAAAAAATCTTTCTCGCCAGGGCTCAGTATGAGAGGGCGGAGTGTTTGCTGACACTTGGCAATGTAGGAGACGCCTTGGAATCCTACCGCCAAGCGTTGGCCGTCGAACGGGAGTTCCCCAACGTGAGGACAGGTGCGGCGCTCCGATTTGGTTGGACCGTAGTAGAGAGACGTCTAGAGACGTTGTATGAAGAGGCGTTAACGGCGCTGGAGCACTACGGCACTTCACTGGCCCTCGCGAATGAACGGTATGTGTTTAACGCGATTGTCGCGTTGATCAATGCCGCGTGGGGCCACACGGAGCAGGCAAAGAGGAACGCACAGGCTGCACTTCGGGCGGCTTTGGAGACGCATTCGGGTCTTCAGTATCACCCCGAGGTCGGACTCGTCACGGATACCGGTGGCCCGGTGTACGACCGACTGCGAGAGCTAGCTGACAGCTGACGCGAGACATGAGGAAAATAGAGGCGGAGGGGAATTGGGGGCAGGTTTGCGATTTGCTACTTAGGATAAGCAATGATCGAACCATGGGAGGCATAGCGCTTCACCCCCCTCCGGCCCAATCAAGGCCACCCCAAAGCATCTACGTGCTTTTGTGAGGGGGAAAAGACTTGCGAAAAGTCCGAATTCGTGGACGAATTCGTCGCCGCCCGCCATCCGCTCTCGAAGTGACGATAGGCTCGCAGAAGTGGAGGCGCGTAAGAGACCTGCGCTCGTATGGACCCAAGGCCTGTGTGTATATGCTCCACCACGCTCCAGACGGTAAGGCACAGATTGTTTTCGGTGATGGGCGGAGAGGGAAAGTCCCTCCGAAAGGCTCATCGATTCGTGTCACCTACCGCCACGGCACCGGAACCTCGGTTTCCGTAGTGCGGCGGTCACTTCCTCCGACCAAAGACATCGCATTATGGATCGTGATCCGCAACAGGACGGTTGCGATAGGTTTCGATAGGTATTCCAGGGGGTTGAGGGTCAGCTCTTGAATCTTGACAGTGCCAAGGAAGGCTTATGGCTTATAGCGCATAGCTCGTAGCTCCCCTCCGGCACACTGATTGCAGCGCCTTTGCGGTGAAGCACAGCCGTGAAGGCGTTTTACTTTTTGGAGGAGTATCGATCGCGCGCGCGAGGAGCGGGTGCAGAAAAAAACCCTTATTCCTTCTGGAAACCCTATGACTAAAATTGTAATGATAGTAATTTACGTGGCGGCATTGGTCTTCTTGGGTTTAGCATACCTACCCGACCCGAAGATTATCGGGATCACCTCCGAACCTTCGACAATAATGTTCTACGGATTGTCTGGGCTTTTGGCGGGATTGAGTTTTGTCGTTGCGGTAATCAGCACCTTTGCTTTTGCCATAGGCAGATGGCGTGCTAGCCGGGGCCAAGCTGGCCTCAGGTCCTTCAGAACCGATAGCTTGACACCCCTGTGCCCACGCAGTTTGGGCTTGACAGGGCGTAGAGGGATCGGAGTAGGAAATAGGCGCCGCTGCGACCCCTCTGCCTTAGAGAGAGGTGTATAGTTTCCGTGGGAAAGCTACAGAAGCCAAGAAAGAAGATTTGGAGAGTGCGGTTGCCCCGAGCACCTGGCAGGCACGTACCCCGGGACAAGACGAAGGTCCCCAGAAAGAAGAGGCATATGGCTTCTAGCGGGTAGCCCGTAGCAGACCGTACTGAAGAACCGGGGGAGGGATAGGCCCTAGCCGATCGCTGGCATAAGAGTTGCACCGCCTTCTTGGGTACCATAGGCCCGGGAGGGCGCTTTTATTCTGTTAAAACCGGTATGACGTCTTCTTGGGTGCTGTACGGCCTAGGAAGACGTTTTGTTTTTCACGGTCGCTGACGGGGTTTGTATAAGGAGCACGGATTGATGGCGATGATGGCGGAATGCCCTAGTTGCAGGCTGCTGCAAATCGCGCACGCCACCTGTAAAGTCTGTGGGGCTCAAATGGGCAGGTTGGTGCACACGGCCGGTTCCCAGCGATCTGCCCCACGGCAGAATGTGGGTGCAGGCGGCAGGGGAGGCCGGAGAGGAATTGGTGGAAGCATAGAACGCGAAGCTTCATATGGTTTTATGCCGACAGGGGAGAAACCCTTTTGCATTACACTTGGGATGCTTTTTTCTTTTTTGGCTGGTGCCTTTTGCCTCTTGATGACGCTTCTCGTTTTCATGGGCGGGTCTTCGATGACATTTTATATCAATGACCGAGAGGTAACGCGAGAATATTTTACCTCGCACGCCCTTCCGCTGATCGTTCTCGGTGGCGGCATCCTCCTCGCCATTGGATATGGGTTTTGGACAGAAAGGCCCTGGTCGAGACACCTCGTGATGGTGTTCTGGTTCCTCACGGGACTTCTTATGCTTGCGATGACCGCCCATGCCCCTCCTATAGACAAGATCTTTTTCTTTGGAGAGATGGTGATCATTGTCGGGATTGCCGTGTGGTATTTCTATTTTAAATCCAATGTTGTCGACTATTATCGTGGTCTTTCATAGTCCTTTCCACTCAGCAATCTGACATATCCTTCTAATAGAAATGGGGTTATGTGAGGGAAAGGGGTCAAGTCGATTGTTGGCCGAACTTCCATCGCCCCGGGATGGAACGGGGATCGGCATCACCCTTTGCCCCCCTCCGCCATCATCGCAGTTTGGGCTTGACAGGAAGTGCGTCTAACAGGGTAACAATGACCCACCAGGTGACCCTTCGGGTTGTCCGTGAGTGATGCATTACTGAGGGACGGCAAGCCCCCCGAGCCAATAGTTCAATGAAACTGAGGTGACGATACGCAGAAGCTCACCCTCGGCACCGCCATTAGCGATCAGAAAACTCTGACGCCTTCGCGGACGTAGCTCGGCCCGGGAAGGCATTTTCGTTTTCACATCAGGTACCTGAGTCCGCCGCCCACAGGGGAAGATCGAAGGCGTGATTGGTGCCGACACAACACAAGACGCAAAGGAGCCGATGAAGAACATTGTAATTTATGTTGAGAAACCATGGGATCTTCTGGTCGAGCCGGCCGAGATCATCAGGCCATTGGTAACAGAAAACACGGAGGTGTGAGATGAAAAAATTCATGTGTGCTGCTTTGATTGGACTCGTGGTCGTTGGAAGCGCGACGACCAAGGCAACTTCCCCCAGTAGTTCAGAACAGGCTTCGGCCCACCAAGAGGGATCTACCGGTGCTGGCGATGTCATCGGAACTCTCGTGAACGGGCCCCTCGCCCTTGCCACGCACATTGTCTGGTCGGTCTCGGGGATCTTGACGTATCCCATCGCTGCACTCCAGGGAGACGAAGACAGCGTGACGGTCCACTGGTCGGCCCAGGTGGGTCCCACCTATTCCAGTAGCAAATTCCTGAGGCATTGGGCGTATTACGGGAATGAGCCCGAGGCCGTAATCTTAAAGACGGGCGAGAAACTGCCGGTACACCAACCCGTGGGCAAGGTCGATATTGACCTTTCATTTGCCCCGTTCCAAAGTCAAGCCATCACGGAGAACATGCGGGGCGATGAAAGCAGACCGCTGGAAAAATGATCCCTCGCGGCGTGGAGCGCCAACACCCGCTTTGCCCGATCGATCTCCACGGGAGGACTCTTGTCCATCGTTTGCGTTTAGTTTAGATTGACCACGGTCTTGTTCGACTAGTACTATAGGCGAGCAAAAAGGATGATGGTGAATATCATGGCATCGCTTTCAATAGTGTTGCTCTCCGTGCTGATCGCGTGGAGCATGCCCCCCGTTGCAAGCGCCAGTAATCTCGCGTTCGAGATGCTCGCTGCGAGCGCCGAGACCTACGCGAAGCCCCACGACATCGTCCTCTCGCCTGATGGCAGCCTCCTCTATGTCGCCGACAACGACAATGATCGAATAGCCGTGCTGGACGCGCGAACCTTGAAAGAGCTCGGCGTCTTCGCACAGGGCGAGGTATCTGCGCCCCACGACGTCGCTTTCGATTCCCAGGGGCGCTTGCTGGTGGCTGACACGGGCAATAGCCGCATCGCGATTTATGAGGTTGATCGGGCGAGCGGAAGGCTTGTGGGATCGTTGCAAGGACGTATTCGGCGACCCGAAGGCGTTGCGGTCCGTAAGGACGGACGCGTCTTCGCGACGGGCGCCGCCTCGAACAACCTTGTTGTCTACCGCAACGGCAAGGTCATCGGCGAAGTGGGCGGCTTTGCTGCGCCGCACGACGTGGAATTCGATCCGGCCGGAAACATCTGGGTTGCCGATGCGGCCAACGATCGCATGGTCCGCCTAAACGATAAACTCGAGATCACGAAGATCCTGGCTGAAAGCCCCTATGCATTCAACGGCCCGCGCTACATGGACTTCGACGCCGCGGGTCGGATGTACGTCGCCGACAAGTACTCCAATCGGATCAAGGTCATCGCGCCCAGCGGGGACTTGATCGGTGTGTTGGGCAAGGCTACTTCGGGTAAGGGCGAAGGCGTCTTCGATCGGCCGGAGGGCGTGGAGATCCGCGGTAGCGATATTTGGTTCTCAGACACCTACAATGACCGCGTTGTACGCTACCGCATCCGAATCATTCGTTGAATCGCTACATCGCGCGGGTTCAGGGTTAGGTCTCGAATCTTGACATCCCCCAGGAAGGTACATGGCTTATAGCGCATAGCCCGGTGCTCCCCTCCGGCACAATCGCCGGCGCATCGAATTCTCAGTTTGGGCGTCACAGGGGGTGGCGGGACCGGGATACACCATAGCACCGCCGTGACCCTTTCCGCAGTCGTGCGACACTTAACCCTCAACCCTCGACTCTAAGCAGGTACTAAGATACCACCGGGGTGATCATAGCCCGCGGGCACAAGCGTTCCATCGTCTCGCCATTATTGATTTCGCCCGCCTTTGGTACCCTTGACACCCTCTGCCTCTTCAAGGATACTAGGCCCCTCATTAGACCGAGGAGGGAAAGGGAGACGCGAGCGGTGTCAGAGCGCGTGACGCTCACATTTCACGGTGCGGCGGGTACCGTCACGGGATCGAAGCACCTGCTGACGGTCGGTGAGACGCGCCTGCTCTTGGACGCGGGCATATTCCAGGGGCAGAAGGAACTGCGGCTCCTCAATTGGGAGGGGCCGACGTTCGACGTCCGGTCGATCGACCAGGTCCTGTTGACCCACACGCATATTGATCACATCGGCTACCTGCCGCGGCTTGCGAAGTTAGGGCTCCGGGCCCCGGTCCACTGTACACCCGCCGCCTATGTGTTGGCCGAGCTGATGCTCCTCGACGCGGCCAAGATTCAGGAGCAGGATGCGCGCTACGCGAACAAGAAGGGCTTCAGCAAGCACAAGCCGGCGCTGCCGCTCTACACGACCGGCGATGCGCGCAAGGCGTTGAGCCTGCGAAAGCGACGGCGCTATGACGAGTGGGTGTCCCTTGATCGCCGCGGGAAAGTCCGCGCCCGCTTCCTCAACGCCGGTCACATCCTCGGCTCCTCCTTTGTCGAGGTGCGGGTCACCGTTGACGGGCGGGACATCCGCATCGTTTACAGCGGCGACGTCGGCCGCTTCGCAATGCCGCTGCACCCGGACCCCGAGGGACTCCCGCCTTGCGACGTGCTCATAATCGAATCGACGTATGGGAACCGCCGCCACCCCCGCGTCTCGGTCCTCGAGCAGGTCCGGCGGCCGTTTCAGGACACTTTCGCGCAGGGCGGCACGGTGTTGATTCCGGCCTTCGCCGTGGGACGGTCCCAGCTGGTGACCCTGATCCTCCGCCGGCTGATGCGCACGGGAGAGCTTCCCGAGGTCCCGATCCACATCGACAGTCCCATGGCAGTCAATGCAACTCGCATCTACAGCCGCTTCCTCGATTCTCGGAATGTCGATCCGGACGTGTTCGAGGACGGGCGACTGCGACTCTTTCCGAAGGAGGTCTGCTTTCATTCGACTGTCGCGGAGTCGAAGCGGCTCAACACCTTGCGGGGGCCGCGCATTATTGTCTCGTCGAGTGGCATGCTGACGGGGGGTCGCGTGTTACATCACCTTAAGCGGCTGGCCGACGACCCGCGCAACCTGCTGGTGCTGGTTGGCTACCAGGCTGCGGGCACGCGGGCCCGGGCGCTTCTGGGCGGCGCGTCGACCGTGAAGATCCACGGACAGCAGGTCCGCATCCGGGCACGCGTGATGGCGATCGATGGGTTATCCGGGCACGCCGACCGGGACGAGCTGTTGCGTTGGGTCGAGAGCGCGCCGACGCCACCACGCGTGGCCTTCATTGTCCACGGAGAAGCGGACGCCGCCGGGTCGCTTTCCCGGCTGTTGCAGCGCCGCTTCAAGATGGCGACGCGGATTCCCGGCCTTGGCGACGAGTACGATCTTCTGTCAATGCTCGCGCACACGCGAGGGACGTGATGTCCAATAAAAAGTCGTCTGCCTCGGACCCTCGTGATCCCCGCCCGAGTCCGCCAGGAGCCCGGCGGCAACCGCTGCCGTGGAGCGCGCCGAAAGCGGCCGAGGACGATCCCGGTGTCGTGGAGCGGGTGCGCGAGATTATGGCCAGCGCCACGTACCGGCAGGCCGACCGGGACATCGAGTTCCTCGACCGAGACGAACTCCGGCCCTCCCGCCTGCAGCTCGAATTTCTCAAGCCGGAGCTGACCTTGCAGGAGACCGGGGTCCGTGCCACGATTGTCGTCTTCGGGAGCACCCGGCTGATCGAGCCCGCATCTGCAAAGCGGCAGGTCGAGCTCGCCGGGAACGCGCTGGCGCAACGTCCCGACGACCCCGATCTCGGGCATCGGCTGGCTCGGGCTAAGCGGGTCCTGGCCAAGAGTCACTATTACGACGTGGCTCGGGAGTTCGGCCGGATCGTCGGTCGGTCCGGCGAAGGACCGCTCGACTCCCGACTCGTCGTGGTGACGGGTGGCGGTCCGGGCATCATGGAGGCGGCGAACCGCGGCGCCTTCGATGTCGGCGCCAAGTCCGTCGGCCTCAACATCGCACTGCCCCACGAACAGTTTCCGAATCCCTACATTACGCCCGAGCTCTGCTTCCAACTCCGCTACTACGCACTTCGCAAGATGCACTTTATGCTGCGCGCGAGGGCGCTCGTGGCGTTTCCCGGGGGCTACGGCACCCTCGACGAGCTGTTCGAGGTGCTGTGCCTGGTCCAGACGCGAAAGGTGAAGCCGCTGCCGGTGGTGCTGGTGGGCGAGCAGTACTGGCGCCGCGCCTTCGATGCCGAGTTTCTCGCCGCCGAGGGAGTGATCGACCGCGAGGATGTCGAGCTCTTCTGGTATGCCGAGACCGCCGAGGAGATCTGGGACAGTATCTGCGAGTGGTACGGGGAGGCCGGGGAACCGCTCGTTCCGGGCTCCCCTGCCTGAGCTGGCACGCGAGCGCCCGGCTCGTTGCGTGTCGGTGTGCAAAGGAGCTATGCGCTTGCACCGGTGGCTTGGCGTCGCTTAGGGCCCTTAGACGCGGCGCGGGAAGCATTGAGTCGATCTTGCGATACCACGTCGCCATGCCCACAGCCCCTCGGCTTCGGCAACTCCTCTTGCGTTGTTGACATCCCGGGCGCGGCCTTGGATACTACGTCATCCCTGCGAAAAAAACAGAGGGTGGGCACTGCCTATTGTTCTCTCGGACCTACGTCATCTCGTAACTCTGGGGAGCGTCTGTTATTGTGAGAAGAGGGGGAGGATCGGAACGTGAGCGATTTTGAAAAGCTCGGGGCCTTCTATCTGGGCCGGGTCTACGACGGGGAGAGAGGGCAGGTCAAAGACGAACTGCTATTGTACGATTCGAAGGACTTGACGACGCACGCACTCTGCGTCGGGATGACCGGGAGTGGAAAGACCGGTCTGTGTATCGCGCTCCTCGAGGAAGCGGGAATAGACGGGATCCCAGCGGTCATTATCGACCCCAAGGGAGATCTTGGAAACTTGTTGCTCACCTTTCCAGAGGTGCGCCCGACCGATTTCCAGCCTTGGGTCGATCCCGCAGAGGCTGGTCGCAAGGGCCTTAGCCTCGAGGAGCACGCAACCCAAACGGCACAACTTTGGAAGAACGGCCTTGCGGATTGGGGGCAGGACGGTGCCCGCATCGCCCGCTTTCGAGATGCGGTCGACCTGGCGATCTACACGCCCGGCAGTAGCGCCGGTCGTCCGCTCCGCGCGTTGCGGTCCCTCACCGCGCCCTCACGCGAGCTCGCGGCCGACGGCGATGCGCTCCGCGGCCGCGTCCAGGCGGCCGTGTCGGGTCTGCTGTCACTCCTCGACATCGAAGCCGACCCCATCCGCAGTCGTGAACATATCCTGCTGTCAACCCTAGTAGACCGTGCGTGGCGCGAGGGACGGGACCTCGAGATCGCTTCCCTGATCGCGGAGATTCAGTCACCACCGGTTGAGCGCGTCGGCGTCCTGGAGCTGGAGTCCTTCTTTCCCTCCAAGGAGCGATTCGCTTTGGCGATGAGCCTGAACAACCTGCTGGCCTCCCCAGGATTCGGTGCGTGGATGGAGGGAGAGCCACTCGATGTGGGCCGGTTACTCTACACCCGGGAAGGTCGGCCGCGGCTCTCGATCCTGTCGATCGCTCATCTCGCAGATCGCGAGAGGATGTTCTTCGTCACGCTGCTACTGAACGAGGTAATCTCGTGGATGCGGGCGCAACCTGGCACATCGAGTCTCCGCGCCCTCCTGTATATGGACGAGGTGTTCGGATACTTTCCCCCGACGGCAAATCCCCCCTCGAAGACGCCGATGCTCACGCTGCTGAAGCAGGCCCGCGCCTATGGTTTGGGGATTGTGCTCGCGACGCAGAACCCCGTCGATCTGGATTACAAGGGCCTCGCCAACGCGGGCACCTGGTTTCTCGGTCGCCTGCAGACCGAGCGAGACAAGGAGCGAGTGCTTGATGGTTTGGAAGGCGCCACCGCGGCTGCGGGTGCCACCTTTGACCGAGGGACGATGGACCGCATCCTGTCGGGCCTGAAGAGCCGTCTCTTCCTCATGAACAACGTGCACGACGACCGGCCGGAGCTGTTCCAGACGCGGTGGGCGCTCTCGTACCTCCGCGGGCCCTTGACACGCGACCAGATCCGTAGCCTTTCGCGGAGCGGCGCGTCTGCAGCGCCGGCGGTGCCCGAGGCCACTATCGCCGGGCCGACACCGGCGCGCCAGGCCCTCGCCGGTCGGGACGCGGCCGATCGGCCACTTTTAGCTCCGGACGTCCCCCAACTCGTCTTGGCGCACCGAACGCCCATCGGTGCCGGCGGAAGTCTTGTTTATCGTCCCGCGCTGCTCGGCTCCGCGCGACTGCACTACGTCGACCAGCGTGCCGGCATAGACCGCTGGGAGGCCGTCCACCTGGTCGTGCCGGTCCGCGACGAGGTTTCCAAGGACCCCTGGGAAGAGGGGGAGGCGCTCCGTGAATCCCCGGCGATCGCGGAGGGCGCCGATCCGGCCGGGAAGTTCTCGGCGCTGCCGCCGGAGGCTGCGCGCGCTCGAAGCTACCCTGAGTGGGGCAAGCGGCTTAAGGAGTACCTCTACCGTGAGCTGTCGCTGCGCCTGCTTCGATCTCCTCAGCTCGATCGGTACTCAACTCCGGCAGAAGACGAGGGGGCGTTCCGCGCGAGGCTGCGACACGTGGCGCGCGAGGAGCGGGATCTCGAGATCGAAAAGCTGCGCAAGAAGTATGCCCCGAAGCTAACGCGCCTGCAGGACCGCATCCGGAGTGCTGAAGAGCGCGTTGCGCGCGAGCAGGGACAGCAGAGAGACCAGACGCTCCAGACGGTTGTTTCGCTTGGTGCGACCGTGCTGGGGGCGTTATTTGGGCGCAAGGCCGCAAGCGTCGGCACCATCGGGCGCGCGGCAACCACGATGCACCGCGCGGGGCGCATCGGGAGGGAGCGGGGCGATGTGGCTCGCGCGGAAAAGCGCCTCGAGGAGCTCCGTGACCAGCTTGAGGAGTTCGACGCAGAGTTCGAGAAGGCGAGAGAGGGACTCGGGTCACAAGCCGACCCCGAAGCCCTGGAGATCGAAGAGTACTTGGTACGCCCGCGCAAGTCAGACATCGAGGTGAAAACGGTCTCACTCGTATGGACGCCCTGGTCCGTGTCGACAGACGGGATCGCAGAGCGCGCTTTTTAACGAAACCTGATCGGGGCTTCCAGTTGCCTTTGACAGCTTTGTGGACGACCGTTCGGGCTTTCCAATCGCGGTAGTAAGTGTGAAAGCACCAGGACGGCGTCGCGCGCCTCAAAACTTTATAACCATTTGAAGCGAAAGGAGGAAGCAATGGATTTCATTGCGTCGATGCTCAAGGAACAGGCGCCGCAGCTCATCTCGACACTCACGTCAAAGGCCGGCCTCACCGCGGCGGAGGCGGAGCGCTTCGTCCCCGAAGCAGCGCAGGCCACGGTTGCGGAACTCCAAAAGTCAGCGGAATGGGGTCAGGTCTTGAATCTTGACATCCCCAGGAAGGCACATGGCTTATAGCGCGTAGCTCGTAGCTCCCCTTCGGCACAATCGCCGGCGCCCCACAATGCTAGACGCCGTCTCAGACGTAGCAGAGTCTAGGGGGCGTTTTGCTGGGGACATAGCTGACCAAATCTGCGGGCTTGAACAGCTTATTGCATCTATGAAGAAAATGCTGACCACATTCCCGCCCAGAGAAGACCAAACACACACGTTATGAAGGGTATACAAATCTTTGGTTGGTTAACGGTTCTGATGCCCTTTCTTCTTCTCGTGGGTGAGTTCAGTGGAACACGCAGGCCTATTCCGCCGCCTAAGATCCTGGCATTGGGGGTAGGAGCGGTCGTTATGTTGCTTATCGGTGTGGGTCTGCTCAAACGCATCAAGGTAGCCCGGACAGCGTTCCTGATTTATACCTTTCTTCTCCCCTTTACTCTCCTTGGCGGGCTGATCCAGCGAAGCATGCGCCCCGTCGAATTGCTGACCGCTATCGTTGGAACTCTATACGGCGTCTCCGGTTTCTGTTATTTCATCCGTCCAACTGTTAAGGCCAATTTTCGCAAGGGATCATAGCCCCTCTCTCCACTTCGGCGCAATCAGCGACGGTCGTGTGGCCCTCCTGTGAGGATGATGAAGCGCGGTGGGTCCAAGCGCTGACTCCTGCATACCGGACACTTGGACGGCTTGCTTAGTCGAGAGCGCTCCTTGAAGACGAATTCGCAGGCGAGGCATTGTGCCGGTTCGACACGCAAGCGCTCGCTCGTCTGCCTGAGCGAACGCGCTAAGTGCTCGAGGTGTCCGAAGACTTCTTTCTCGCTGATCCTGACCCGCGCCGAGAGTTCACGAGCAGTGAGCGGGCACTCCCTCAGTACCTGCCTGAGCGCCGACCGCACCGTTTCGTGTCGCTCGATTAGCTTGTGTGAGCGTGGCCTTTTCGCCAATGGGTGCACCTCAGATCAATGTAGAGTTGTGGGGTCACCTCTTACAATAACACACTCGATGTGTTTGACACTCCCCGATCTCAGTGGGGGATTCTTAGGCCCCTATCGGGATAAGTACGGATGCAAACGGAGTAGTCACAGCTCCTGGGCCCCCTCCGGGACAATCGACAGGCCTCGTCATGATTGATTTTCCCCTCGCTTTGGCGCCCTTGACAGCCCTAGCTCCGATCAGTGATACTCATGAATTCTGCAGAGAGGTAAGGGTGGAACGGGGGTAGGTTTAGCCTTTCGCCCCCCTCGGGACCAATCAAGGCTGTGGCAGAGATCTGGCGTGTGTCGTGCTACGTCTATCTTACATACTGCCACACCCAGACTAATCGGACCGCGTTGGACTCGGATCATCTCCTGATGCTGCAAGAAAGGGTGCGTGGATGATGCGTGTGGTATTGCTCGAGGATTACCTCGATTACGCTCGCCAGCTCTCCTGCGTGCAGCAGTTGGCAGAACGGGTCGAGCTGCAGATCTACACCACCAAGGCCGCTTCAGAAGCCGAAACTGTTCAGCGAACTCGTGATGCCCAGATCGTGGTGACGATCCGCGATCGAGTGCGCTACACGACCAGTCTGCTGGCACAACTTGGGCACTTACAACTCCTTTCGGTGTGTGGAGCCCGACTCACTCATATCGACCTCGACGCCGCGACCCGACATGGGGTGCTGATCTGTGCCCCGCCGCGCGACGAATCGTTCATCGGCAAGGCGGGTGCAGCCGAGCAGACCTGGAATCTGATCCTCGGCCTGGTCAAGGACACGACGATGAACGATCGAGCCATGCGTGCAGGACGCTGGCAGACCCACCCGTCTCGGGGAGTATGCGGCAAGACGTTGGGTCTCCTAGGATTAGGAACGATCGGCAAGCAAGTCGCCGAGATCGGCCAGGCCATGCGCATGCGAGTGATTGCCTGGAGTCCCCACCTGACGCCTGAGCGTGCCCGCGAGAACTCGGCCGAATATGTTCTTTTCGAGCAGCTCTTTACCGACGCAGACATCCTCTCGATCCACGCCCCCTTGCTGCCGAACAACCACAACATGGTTGGGGAAGCCGAACTCCGGTTGATGCGACCTCATGCGTTGCTGGTGAACACGGCACGGGCTGCCCTTGTCGATGAACAGGCTCTCCGACGGGCACTGGAGAGCGGCGCCATTGCCGGCGCGGGCCTGGACGTTTACTGGGAAGAACCCTTACCGGGCGACCACTGGTTACGCCGCCAGGAGAACGTGTTGTTGCAACCGCACCTGGGGGCCTTCACGGACGAGGGCTACGAAGGCCTTATCGCTCCGGCCATTGACAACGTCATGTCCTTCCTCGACGGCCGTCCCAAGAATCTTGTCAACCCGCAAGTGCTCGAGCGCCGCCGTGCCTAGAGCGGGAACGGTATCAGGCATGTGCTTTCGGCTATGTTGTTCCCGTCACCTCCTTGTGCCTGTATCATAAGGACCCAGGTTCTCCCGCGATCTCACCCCCGCCTTCGTCGCCCTTGACACCCCTTATACCAGTGAAAGATACTTAGGCCCCCTGCAGGACACGCGCGGATGGAACCGAGGGAAACAGAGTCCCTCACCCACCTTCGGCAAAATTTTTTCGAGAATGATCAAGTAGATGCCCACCTGAAATGAAACTGGCCGGAAGGGCGTTTTCTTTTCAAATGGAGCTATTGCAATTTTTGAGATCCGCACGAAACCAGCATGCCAAACCTCACCGTATCAAATCATACAAATAGCTGTCAGCCGTCATTGCTTTTCAACATGTGTGAAACACATAATCCGTAAAACTCGATATTGAGTTCGGATAATCACGCTGGATAGAGGCGACAAAATGATAAAAGAAGATCAGCATGAAGCGACCGCCCAGATACCTTGCAGGGACCATGAAGCCATTCGGACCGAACAGATGGAGCGCACAATTGCCTGTGCTGCCTTGCTCAACGCAATGAAGGCCAAATTGAAGGTAGGTGGGGACCCGTGGCAAATTTGCCGGGAAGTCACGGAGAAAATTCACTTGAAATGTTGCTAGCGACGCTATTTCCCGCGGCTAGGGTCACCTATGAAAAAGCACGTCAAGTGAAAAGACTGTCCCTGTCGGTCGGGT
>CAYGBT010000006.1:0-97519 GCA_964348275.1 uncultured bacterium | reverse complement strand
TACACCTCTTCCTCCAGCCCCTTTACCTGCCCCTGTAAGGCCTCAACCTCCGTGTGGTACCTTTCCTTATCCCGCATGTTCGGTCCTTCCTGCTGTCTCCGGCACTACGTTGCCCTCCTGGGATGCCCCTGACGTCTTTGACTCTTCGACGGACCATCCTGCCACGTAGAGGGGTAACGCGGACGGAAACTGCAACTCCCATACCACTACAGGCACTTTCCTAGAAAATCCTTTCATTTTAGACCCAACGTCCTCAACCGGAACTTATTGCCCCCACATCCCACGGAAACTCTGCCTCAATCATAGGCAGTTCAAAAACGTGCTGCTCCGAAGAGACCCAAACACCCCTACCCAGGATTCAAGCCTTGTTGTTGATGAGCTGTACGAACTCGTTCCGCGTCCCAGGGTTCGACTGGAAAACCCCCAACATGGCGCTCGTGACCGCTTTGGAGTTCTGCTGCTCCACCCCCCGCATCATCATGCAAAAATGATAAGCTTCGATCACGACCCCCACCCCCCGTGGCTGTACGGCCTGCTTGAGGGTTTGAGCAATCTGTTGTGTCAGTCGCTCTTGGACCTGAAGGCGCCTGCTATACATCTCGACCAATCGGACGATTTTGCTCAGACCAAGGATCTTCCTCTTCGGGATGTACGCCACATGACACTTCCCAAAGAACGGAAGGAGATGATGTTCACACAAACTGAAGACGTCGATGTCTTTTACCAAGACCATTTCGTCGTACGCCTCGGTAAAAATGGCGCTGTTGAGCACCTCTGACAGATCCTTTCCGTAGCCGCTGGTGAGATATCGGAAGGCCTTCGCCATGCGCTCCGGAGTCTGCCAAAGCCCCTCACGATGCGGGTCTTCACCCAACTCCTTCAGCAGGTCCCGGATGAGGCCCTGCACGAAGGTGTCTCCGCATGCCTCTGACGGAATCTTTCGCCGCCGCTGGTGCACGCCTCTCCTCCTGAGAGGTCAAAAAGAAATGGGGAGCCCCTGCTCACCCGAAATATACATCGGCGAATCTGCCACGCACACAAAAACATTCTCCCCCAGAAGCCGGACCGTGTCAACACCCGAGTCGGTGCAATGAAATCACCAAGACGCGGCGAACGGTAGGCCATACGATGTCTCGGGGTTGAGGCCCGTCACAAGGGTGGATTGGGGAAAGCCAAGGAAGTTGATAAACCGGCAGGATTCGGGCTGTTCAGGTGGAGCGGGAGACGGGAATCGAACCCGCGACGTCCAGCTTGGGAAGCTGGCATTCTACCTCTGAATTACTCCCGCTCAGGGGAATTTACCTATAGCAAAGAGCACGCCGGCTGTCAACGGGCAAGTGGCCACATGGCTCAGCGATCTTCCTCCTGATAATTGGTCACTCGCCAACCCTCCTTTACACGGGAGGTCGAGATGTAGGCCCGCTTCTTCATCACCCGGCGATCCACCGAGATAGCAAGATCGTAGACAAAGAAGATCCTGTCCTCTCCCATTTTCCGCGACGTATATAGGCTGTAGGAAACCTCCCGGTCCCCCGCCCCCGTCCCTCGCGTCACCGCCTGAAGGAGCTGTTCCTCCTTATCGATCTTGTGGCGGGCCAGGCCGTGCGCCAAGGCCTTTGCCCTGGAAAGATCAGGGTGAACGTAATACCGCTCGACGAAGCTTTGGGCGATCGACTCAGGGCCCTCAGCCGGAGAGCAAGCGGCAAAGGCCAAGGATGTCGCCATGAAAAGTCCAATCGCCCTGCACGCGTTTGTCACACCAATTACCCTCCGGGTAAAGAACACCACGAGATAAGGAAAAGAAGGATGAGGAGAACCAGGAATCCCAAGACCATGTGCCGAGTTCCCACCCTCCGTGCTTCCTCTGGCAGGACCTCTCTCCCTTGGCCCTCACTATTCTCATCCATGCGTCGCATCATTCGGAGGCACTCATATCACCCTTTCCGTGAGAGATCAAGGCGCTTCACCCTTTGTGAACTCGTCCATCAGCGTGTTCAAGTGTCGTTTGAGGAACTGTAAGGCCTCTTCCTTAGTCGTGACAGAGCCGATACTGACCTCCTCCCGAAGCCGCTCCAATAGAAATCCAACAAAAGGTCCGGGAGGCAGGTCCATCTGGGCCATCAGCTCATGACCATCCAATAGGCTAGTTGGCTCGCCAGCGTCTACGCTTGCTTGCATCCTTTCACGGTAGAAAGTGAACATGTCTCGCACGAATCGGAGGTGCCCTCGAAAGGCCCTTCCCTCTCCCCCCTCGGTTGCTCGCAAATCGGCCAGGGAGAGGAGAAGGAGATCAGCAGCTAAAGAACCGAGGTCTCGCCAAAATCGATAACGAGCCCGGGAGGTGATGGTCTTGGCCTGCCGCAGCAAGAGGGGACGGAGATGTTGCCGGACCAGGGTCACCGTCATCGCGGAGGCCCGGGACCCCAGGCGCAGCCGGTGATTGACCTCGTGAACGATGTCTGCCCCTCGCTCGGCATGTCCCAAGAACCGGATCTGCCCGTCTACCGTCGACCGCGTCTGTGGCTTTCCCGCGTCATGCAGGAGGGCCGTAAAGCGGAGAAGGGCCTGTTTACTGATCCCCCCTTCTACCTCCCCTTGGATGGGCCCAATGAGCGATACAACCTCATGGGGCAACAGTTTCGAAAGCGAAATGAGGATACGGTCCAGGGACCGGACGGTCTCCAGGGAATGGGTGAAGACATCAAAACGATGCGGGGGCCCCTGCAGGCATCCTCGCATCGCTCGGGTCTCCGGGAGCAAAACCTCGAGCAGACCGTGCTCATCCAATACAGCAAGCCAGTGGCCGGCTTCCGCACAATGCAGGATCTCAAAGAATTCCTCTCGGACCCGCTCCGGAGCCACTTGGGACAGAAGCGAAGCCTGACGACGGATCGCCCGGGTCGTGGTCGCGTCGATCTCAAATCCAAGATGAGCAGCCAAACGAACACTCCGCAAAAGCCGCAGGGGGTCTTCGGTCAGCACCTGCGGATCGCCCATGCGGATTCGCTTCTGTTGAAGGTCCTGCAGGCCACCTACAGGATCGATAATGGAGGGTGACATTTCCCCTAAAGAGATCGCCAATGCATTGATCGTGAAGTCTCGGCGCCCGAGGTCCTCGAGAATATTGCTGCCGCGCAAAGGAGAGATATCCACCTGCACTTCCTCCCCTCTGTGGGAGAAAACCACGCGACAGACCCCCTCGCCGAGGGAGATTACTTTGCCACCGAAGCGTTGCTGGAGGGCCAGCCCCAGGGAAAGGGGATCGGCAGACACCAGGTCGATGTCGGGCGACTGTGGACGATTCAGGAAGGCATCGCGGATGAAGCCTCCAACCAGGTAAACCGGCAGCAAACCTTGTTCTGACGCCACCAAACCCATCTGGCGCAACAGGGCGTAATCCTGAACAGTCCTGAGGATGGCTGCAATACTGCGGTTCACCTCCTCACCCTAAGAGAGGCTGGAAAGAATGTCAACAGGCCTTCCGGACCCCCGAGAGGAGTCTCCCACTCCCCAGGAAAGACCGAGGCGGCTCGAAAATTCCTTGACTGGTGGCATCTCCCGGATTTACCCTCAATGTAAGTTCAGGCCGTGGATGGTAAAGGGCCATCAGGAGGAAAAGGGGGATGCATATCGATAAGAAGATGAAGATCGAAGATGTCATCCAGACTTACCCAGAAACCATCTCGGTCTTTACCCAGTACGGGGTGGCATGTCTCGGCTGTTCTGGGGCTAGTTACGACAATATCGAGGTCGGGGCGAAAATCCACGGCATCGATGTCGACCAGCTCCTGGCCGACCTGAATGCCACGATCGCTTCACGAAATTGATCGGTCCAACCTTCGCTTGGTGATCGCTTGTGGACCATGCGGGGCTGTTTCACTTTCGGGAGAGGAATCGCGATGTTCGAAGTGCTCCGACGGGATATCCAGGCTGCGCGAGATCGTGACCCCGCTGCTCGAAGCTCTCTGGAGATCCTCTTTTGCTACCCCGGGCTTCACGCGGTGTGGCTACACCGCATCGCCCACTGGTTCTGGAAGCAAGGGTTCCTGTTCATTGGTCGGTTTATCTCTCACCTGAACCGCTTCCTAACCGGGATCGAGATCCACCCCGCTGCCCGTCTTGGTCCGGGTCTCTTCATCGACCATGGCATGGGGGTGGTGATCGGCGAAACGACCGAAGTCGGAGAGGATGTGACTATCTATCAGGGGGTGACGTTGGGCGGCACCAGCCTCGAACGCAAAAAACGGCACCCCACGGTGGGCAACAACGTCGTCATCGGAACGGGGGCCAAAATCCTGGGACCCTTCAGGGTCGGGGATAATAGCAAGATTGGCTCCGGCTCGGTGGTGGTCAATGAGGTTCCAGCCAACTCGGTGGTGGTCGGCGTCCCAGGACGGGTGATCTACCGCGACGGGAAGAAGGTCACCGGCATGGACTTCGACTGGACAAACCTCCCAGATCCGGTAGCTCAAGGACTGCAATGTCTCCTCGATCGGATGGTCGAACTCGAGAGGGAACTCGAACAGTTGAAAGGCCGTCTCCCGCAAGACGCTCTGGTCGATATTTCATCATCGGTCCGCCGCGACGACTGATCCTTTCCCCCCCTCCTCCAACGCCAGGGCACGGTGAAACTCCGAAATAGGCACCAGGCGGTACCCCTGTGCGCGGAGGCCGTCGACAATAGCCGGTAGTTCACCATGGATCCGATCCTGTCTCCGCCGTGTCCCGAGATGCAGGAGGATGATTCCTCCGTTTGCCTGAGCCGTGCTTCCCTTCCCAAAGTTGAGAATTCGGTCCCGCACCTCCTCCGCCCGATGATAAAGAGGTGAGTGAGGGTCCGCCACCCAATCTCGGCTATCCAAATTCTCGCCTGCTGCCAAGTCTCGAGTCCATTCCACATGAAGGTACCCGATCTCTGCGGCCCATCGCCGGATCTCCGGATTATGCTCTCCGTATGGAGCCCGCCAGTAAGGGCTCATTGGAACCCCGGTGATCTCTTCAAAGGTGCGGGCCGCTTGGTGGAGTTCGCTTTGGACAAATCCCTTTGTGATGCCCGCAAGGGTATCCTGCCGGCGGTCCAGAGCGTAGGTCGTGAGATGCGGATGGCTGAAGGTATGATTGCCAATTTCGTGACCCTCGCGCACCATGCGGCGGACCAGATCCGGATATCGGACGATATACCCCCCCGTCAGAAACATCGTCGCCTTGACCCCCAGGGACTTGAGGGCATCTAGGATCTCTTCGGTGGTATTCGCCTCGGCGCCCCCGTCGAAGGTTAAGGCGATCATCCGATCCCGCATCGGACCCCGGGCGAGATTTGTCTCTGGAGGAAGAGGGGGAAGCTCCGGGATCTTCGGTGGGATGAGGTCAGCCAGCTCAGGAAGAATGACCGGGACAGGGGGCACCACCGGCTGGATGGCGAGGAGGGAAATCGTCGGCCTCCCGGGCAGCCGCGATGCTGGAGAAAGAGAGGGGAGGAGAGCGGCATAGTACAACAAGAACAAGAGTAGTGGAGCCAGAAAGAGCGGAACCCACCTGGGACGGGGCGTCAGTCGCCACGATGCGCGGATGGAAGGAGACCCTCGCGTCCGCAGAGCCTTCCGCTGAGCCTCCAGGGCGCGGCGACGACGACCGAGGCGCCGTCGTAACCGACGGGGGACAGGTGCCTCTCGAATGATCCTCCCGTGTACCCACAACTCGGCCTCCACGTTCTGTTGCATTGCGTGGATGACGCTACACCCCATGTCGCAGAAGGATCTAAACCCAGTCCGGATACAGCAGTCCTGACAGATCCAGCTCCCACAGCGGAAGCATCGCCGGTCTGCTCGACGGGCAGGATGACTAGGACAGAACGCTCTCTTCATGGTCACCTAAAGAAACTCCTCCGGCATATCGAGGACTTCATCCGGGTCTACCTTGAAGCACACCAAACCAGAGCCGAGCTTTGGATAAAAGTAGGTCGCTTTCGTCGGAAGCCGCTCACCGGCGATCGCCACCTTGACGACTTGGCTAACAGGAGTGGGATTCACAAAAAAAGCGCCTGCGTAACGACCGGCCTGGACCTGCTCGAGGGCAAACTCTTGATCAGGGGTATAACCAATCATCGCCTCATCGTGGAGGCCGAGTAGCCTTTGGAAGACCAGACGATGGAGAATAACCAGATCCAGCCCTTGAAAGGCTTGCGACCGCCCTGGCTCTAGAAGCTCTGTGCTCAGACGCTTATCCTTCAAGGTAAGGAGGTAAAATTCAGCTCCTCCAACATAGAGGCCGAAGACATGATCTTCTTTCCCCCAATCCTCCATTTCCTCCAGATATTTTTGGATTCCGGCCTCTGTTGAAGCAATTATCCGCCGTTGAACGTGAAAATAGGGCTCGAGGGCTTGAAGGATCTCGATCGCCTGCTGATGGCGTGGTGGGGTGACGAGCCGATGGGTAGGCAGAACTGTGAGCCCTTCATCCTCGACGCTCACCAGGGTCATCATCACATAGTCATACGCGTGGGTCGGCCTCCGACTGGAATCGACCTCCAGCATTTCCTTCCGGAAGGTGAGAGCGGTCTCATACCGATGATGACCGTCGGCAATAATAATCTGACGGTCTCTGAACGCGTCATGGACCTCAGCCAGGGTCCTCGGATCCTTCAACGCCCAAAGCCGGTGCCGAACCGCTTCACGCTCCCAGAAGTCACACAGGGGTCGGCCCTGAAGCGCGCGCTCGAGCAGACCGCGAATCGGTTGCGAGGGACCTGGGTAAAAGCAGAAGACCTGTTCCAAATTCACCGGGAGGGCGTGCATGAGCCGCAGGCGATCCGCTTTGGGACCGGGCATGGTCCCCTCATGGGGAAAGACGACGCCCGCGTTGTACTCTTCCAGGCCTACAATCCCGATGAGACCTCTCCGGACCTGCCGTTCTCCCTGCCCCCACGGAAAATCCTGCTCATAAACGTAAAAGGCAGGATCTGGCTCTTGGAGAAGAACCCCAGTTGCCTCCCACTCCTGAAAATGCCTCCGGGCCCGCACATACCGATTCTCCACCGCACCATCCCCCACCCGGTCTTCCCCGAGAATCAAACGAACAAAATTATAGGGATGGCGAAGGTGAAGCTCGCGTCGGAGTTCGTCGGAGATCACGTCATAGGGAGGAGTAACGACCGCCGCCAGATCTCCAATTTTCTCCAGATTGTAGCGATAACCCCGAAAGGGAAGGACCCGGGCCACGCTCAATCCTCCTCATAAAGGCCATAACCGATTGATGGTTCGTAGTTCGTGGTTCACGGTTCATGGTAAAGACGTGGTCCTTGAGGTCTTATCTCTAAACCATCAACCCTGACCGCTGAACCGTCTCTGAACCCTCAACTCTGAACCGTGAACTATCCGCTGTGAACCGTAAACCGCTCGATGAAGCATAGACAAACACCGGGGGAAAGGCAAGGACCAACCACCGAAGTGCAATTCACTCCTGTCCCTCCTGGATGCGGGACGGGCAAAAAATTCCCTTCCGCCCAGCCAGGGTGGATACGGGAAGCAGTTGCTCCTCCATCAGTGCCTCGTTCATCCTGAGGGTAGCTGATCGGTCCAGATAGGCCGGCGGAAGCCAGACGAGCTTCCCCTCTCTGTGCCACTCCGAAAAGGCTCGCACAATCCCCCGCCCTTGAGGGAGTATGGCGGCAAGCTCCTCTAAAAGGGAAGGGGAAACTTCGGGGGCGGGAGGGAAGGCACAAGATCGAATCCCACTCCTGCAGGCTCCTCAGCAGCCGTCCTCCATGCAGTGGGGATGTCGAAGACCAGGACCACGATCTCCCAACCCTTCCGGGGCTGATGGACGACAATTTGGCGGGTGTAGGCTTTGCCCCTCTCTTCATACATCGCCGGGGGAGCCCGACCCGTCCCAGAGAAGAGACCGTATGCAAGAATGAGGGGCACCTGCCGGAGATCGGTGGCGTGAAGGAAAGTCACGGGAGACATCCCCTCAGTACGAAAGCCGAAATCTGGCGGATCGTCTCCCCTGCCCCTCGAGGGCAATCCGTCCTCCCATAGGAAGGACCACGTTCTCGCGTCCATGCCCGCTTGGGAAAGTCGCAAAGCAGGGGATATTCGTCTCCTGAGCGAATCGGGCCAGGACGTCCGTAAGCGACAAGCTGCCCCGAGGCTTGCGGGGATTACAGGCCACCATATCCCCAAAGACGATCCCTTTCAGTCCTTCCAGCTTTCCTGCCAACCTCAACTGGGTGAGCATCCGGTCAATTCGATATGGTTCTTCGTTCACCTCTTCCAGAAAAAGGACTTTCCCCATTGTCTCGACGGCATAGGGGGTCCCGAGAGAGAAGGTAACCAGGCTGAGGTTCCCACCGGTCAGCTCCCCTGTGATTCTTTTCCGTCCGGAGAGGAAACGGCCTGGAATCGTTCCCGCAAAGGCCGTGCCATGAAAAACCAGCGTTCGTAGACTCTGACGGGTCAGAGGATTATTCCGGCGGCTGAAGTCCGGTTCCACCATCGGACCGTGAAACGTCACGAGTCCTGCCCGCTGAGTGAGGGCCAAATGGAGTATGGTCACATCGCTCGATCCGAGGAAGACCTTCGGATGGCGGCGGATGAGTTTGAGATCGAGATGGGGCAGGATCCGCCCCGCACCATATCCGCCGCGGGCGCAAAAGATCCCCTTGACCTCATCCCGGAGAAACATCTCTTGAAAAGCTGCCGCCCGGTTCTCATCCCGACCGGCGAGGAATCCCCAACGGTCGTAGAGATGCGGGGCCTCCAGGACTTGAAGCCCCATTCGGTGCAAGGCCCGGAGACCACGCTTGAGGCGATTCAGATCCACCGGGCTCGAGGGGGCCACGACCGCGACAACATCACCCTGGCGGAGAGGTTTTGGCCGTTTCCTCAGCATCTCATTGAGATCGTGTTTCCCTCACCCAGCCATCCCGTACGCCGGAATCACCGGTTGGGCTTGATTTTTTCCATCAGCCGATCGTTTCAAGACCAGTCCGAATGGTAGTCACGTGGATCGCCACAGTGTCGTCGGTCCTCCGGGCGTAGCCCCCTGCCAACACTACAACCACCGGAATCCTCCTCCGCTTTGCCTCTTGGAAGACAATCGAATCACGTTGCCCAAGTCCTTTAAACGTGAGCCTGAGTCCCCCTTCCTGATCATCCTGATACGGGTCTGCCCCCGCGACATAGACCAGGAGTTGAGGTCGAAATACTTCGAGGGCCGGCAGGAAATACCGCGAAAGCTCTTCCACGTAACGATCATCCCCCACCCCAGCCGGGAGGCCAATGTCCAGGTCACTTCTCTGCTTGACCTCAGGATAGAGATCCTCCTGATGAATGGAACACGTAAAGACGGTAGGGTCCTCTCGGAAAATGAAGGCCGTTCCGTCTCCCTGGTGTACATCGCAATCGATCACCATTGCCTTGACGATTCGTCCCTCCTGTTTCAGTTTGCGGATGGCAATGGCCCCGTCATTAAGGAGACAGTAGCCCGCGCCGTAATCCGGATACGCATGGTGGCCACCGCCGCCGATATGGATACCCAAGCCACTCTCCAAAGCATATCGTGCGGCGCGGATCGTTCCCTCCACGCCGATCCAGGCGGCCTCTACCAACTCCTGTGAAAAGGGAAGATCCAAAACCTCCAACTCGTCGGGGGTCAGCCCTCCCCGTCTCAATTTCTCGAGATAGGTCGACGTGTGAACTAACAGGACGTCCTCATCGTGAGCCGGGGACGGCTCCTCGAAATCCTGAGCCCGGGCAGCGCCAATCTCGATGAGCCTCTCTTTGATCAACCGAAACTTGACCGTTGGAAGGATATGCTCTCCCAAGTCCACTTCATACTTTGCGGAATAAAAGAGCTTCATGATCGATGCATCGTCCCTATGGAATGCACATCGCAGGTGATGATAGTCTCTTTCGACCGGGATTTCCAGGCAGAATCTGCTTTCTCATCGGGGACATCGAACAAAATCATTGACCCCGCCTGGTATTTCTACTAGTTTTTCATGCGGCAGGGACGAAGCATGATGAGACCTTTCAGAAGACTGTGGAAACATTGCCAGGTTCTTTCGGTAATCGTCCTGGTCACGATGGCTCTCTTTGGGGGTTGCAGCAGCCCTGGTCCGATCCCCGTGGAGGGTGTGGTCACTGGTAAACATCAGACCCGTCCAAAAGGAAACCCGTCAGAGGGCTCGGAGCAGCATGAGGCTCACTATTTCCTCTGGGTGAAAACCAAAGACGGGATGGCCCTAGTCGAGGTGCCGGAAGATGTCTTTCAGAGCGTGGCAGAAGGTGAGCAGGTCTGCATCAATTGCGGGCCTGAAAAACCATGATACCGCATCGGGGCCCAGCGACTCCCCCCAGGATTACAGCCACCAGGCATCCCGTCGATCCGAGCCTTACCGCGCCTCGGCCGCTTTCACAACCAAACGTCGTAGATCGTCCGAGCCGAGCCCCCCAACTCCCTCAGGCGAAGGGTAGATGGTGAGCATGCGGTCCCTCTCATTGATCAGGTCCGCATCCACCAGATCAAGCTCCCGAAGCATGCGGACCGCGCGAGAACGAGCGGTCTGCTCAAGGGCTATGATAGGAAGAATGACCATCTCGCGGGATCCTTCTTCGCGGAACTGCAGGCGCCCCTCCGCAGGAGGGCGTTTGAGAAAATCGAGAAGGACTCGGGAATTCTCAGCGTCCCACGCGGAGCGGTAGGCAGTGGTGGGGGGCCGTTCCGCCTTGAGTTTGATTGGTCCCTCCCACCACCCTTCGGAATAGTAATAATCCTTCCAGCCTCCCCGGAAACCGTGCATGAAGAGGAGATAGCCCTCATCGGTCACCTGAACCGGATAGTGGAGCTCCTGAATCTGCTTCAGGGTTTTCCAGCCGTAGGCAAGATACATCATGGCGCTCCACGCATCCTCGATGGTCTCGCACACCGCACCTATAATCCTCTGCTGCAGTTCACTGCCCTGTAAGGGAACTCGCCTTGACTCGAACCCCGCGGCGCTCGCGACGACCATATCCAATATGCCCCGTTCGATCTCTGCCCGGCCTCCCGGGATCTTCGTGCGACCGTAGAGTCCTTCGACTACCGGACGGTCCGATCTCTCCCCGCCGGTACCCCTCAGAAACAAGACAAACTCTGCCTGGCCGACAAACCGACCGGGCCACGCGTCAACTTCCAGCGTAAACTCCTCGACGCACCGTTCCCGCAACTTGAGCAGCGAATGCTCCGGGTGTAGATTTTCTTTGGCCATGCTTTCGAGGTTACGCAGTCAGGGGAGGACTTGGCAAGGCAAAACGGGGGAAACCCGCCACGGAGGCATGAGACCTATAGGTCGCCCAACTATTAAGGGAGCTGCAAAAGCACTGCGCATTCTGGCTGTCTATCTCGTACGGCTCCGGCTCCCGTATGATGAAAATCTGCTGGATTATCCGTCACACAGCGAGACGTTGTCAAGCTGGTCCTCTCCGAAAAAGACTGCCACGCTGGCGGCCTATTGCCCTACTGGCCCGCAGCCTATTTCTGCCCAAACCACCATCAACGTCCGCCCAACCCCGGCCTATCAGCAGGGCTGCAGACACCCCGTCCACCTCGGTTCAAGACGTACGCATAGATCATGGTGGTGCTCACATCCTTATGGTCGAGCAGTTCCTGGACCGTCCGAATGTCATAGCCATTGTCAAGCAATTGCGTGGCAAGCGAATGCCTTAGGATATGGCGACCCGATCTGCTGCATGCTTAAAGGCTCGCAGACGATATGGCCGTCCGGTATCAGTAGCAAGCTGCAAGAATCGTCGGAATGTGCTTGTGAAGCAGGACAAATATGAAAGGTTAGCGGGCGAAGATGGCGATGATCAGGACGCCGTCGCGATAGGCCGGACCGCCGACGACGAAGGGTGATCCCCTCCGATGAACGCGCACGCGGGTCTTTACCCCTTCTGTCGTGACTTGGAGTTCCACGCTCTTCTGATCCGCCCCGACCAAGGCGATGTTGAGCTCCCGACCTCCGGGAATGGCAGCCCTGAAAGGACGCTGCTTGTCCACCTGCCCTGTTTCCTTCTGGAGCAATTCGAAACTCGTGTAGGCAAAGTCGCGCTTCAGCTCCTGGACGAGTGACTTGATTTCCGGATCAATGCGCCCAGCAGGCTTACGGGAGGCTCCAATAACCCAGACCTCGATTGGTACCGCTTGGGCATACACTGAAGAAAGAGGAAACAACAGGAACAAGAAAGCCGCCACTAGAATTCGGTTCATGTCTGCCCCCAAGGAACCACCCATATCACCTTTAGGCCTCGCTCAGATGTGGTAAGCACCATCGCCCGAAACCCAGGCTCAGGCTCCACAGCCTCTACCACCACCCCATTCTGTCCTAGCCCCACCGAGGGGGTTGGTCCCGGTGGTCCTCCGAGGGGTGCTTGCCAATTGAGATACGCAACCGACAGGACCAATAAAGCCATGAGCGTAGCACCGGCGAGAGAGAGGCGGGGGCGTTCCCAACCTGTCTCCCAAATCCGGCGCACCCATGGCTTGACAAGCCCGGGTGGACGACCCCCTTCGATTCGGGCCCGAACCCCAGGCCACATGACGGGCGGAACCTCTGGTCTAGCGTCCTCGAAGTAGTGATGCACAAGCCCGTGTAACTTTTGAAGATTCTCGAGTTCCGCGCGGCAGTCACCACACGCAGCCAGATGATCTTCCAGTCGCCGGACCTCGGCAACTCTCAGCTCCCCGTCAACGTAGGCGCTCAGAGAGCGTTGATGTCGGTTGTGCCTAGTCACGCGGGTTCCTCTCCTCCCAGTACTGGGCCAAGCTCTGTTGCAGTCGGCGTCGCGCGTGGAAGAGACGCGACATCACCGTCCCCGCCGGCCGGCGGATCACCCGGCCAATCTCTGTGTAGGAAAGTCCCTCGAGTTCCCTAAGCAGGACCACGGCCTTGAGATCCGCGGGAAGTGCCTCGATGGCCTTTCCGATACTCTGTCTGAGCTCCCGTCGATCTAAGTTCTTCTCCGGATTGTCTCCGGTGATGATTGACTGGAACGCCGCCTCCTCCTCAGAAGCTTGCGGTTTTCGGCGCCGGAGTAGATCCGTCGCCAGATTCACCAGGATCCGGTAGAGCCAGGTTCGAAACTGTGCGGCCCCACGAAACTCAGCGAGGCGAAAATAGACGCGGGCAAACGCCTCTTGTGCGACCTCCTGGGCATCCTCTCTGTTACCCAATAGGCGGTACGCAACCGCATAAGCCCGACCCTGGTGACGCTTGACCAGCTCTTCGAAAGCGGCCATATCTCCCGCGCGGGAGCGCTCCACCAGCTGGTGGTCCTCCATGAGGCCGACTCCCATGAGTTAGACGAGATAGCGGGAACATTTATTTTCCTGACAGGATACCTCACAAGGGGATCCGCGCCAATAAGAGGCGTGGCGTCGTTACCCCCTGGTAGCTATCGGGATCCCTGCTTGTGTGGGATAGGGGCACAATTGATTTACACTACAGGCCGAACAGTTCGGCTTCCGCGCCAGGCAGATCTTCCGACCGTGGGCCTGCAGCAGATGGCAGAACTGGACCTTTACCTTGTCGGGAACCAGTGGATTCAAGTCAAACTCGATTTTGTCCGGATCCGTTCCAGCACTGAAACCCAGCCGCTGGGCGAGACGAGCCACGTGAGTATCGACCCCGATGGCGGGTCGGCCAAAGGCGTTGCCCCTCAGGATATTCGCAGTCTTTCGGCCTACGCCTGGCAGGGTTACCAGCTCCTCGAGTCGTCGGGGGACCTGACCCCCGAACTGAGCTACAATTTTTTGACAACACTCCTGGATTGCCTTGGCCTTGTTGCGGAAAAAGCCGGTCGGACGGATCTCCGCTTCCAGCGTGGGTCGGTTCGCGCCCGCCCAGTCTTGCGGGGTCCGGTATTTCTTGAAAAGGCTGGCGGTAACCTGGTTTACCCGCTCATCGGTACACTGAGCCGCCAGGATCAACGCGATCAGAAGCTCGAGGGGGGTCTTGAAGTTCAGGGCCAGCGTGGTATCCGGATATGTCCGATCCAGTTTGCGGATGATATCCTGGACCCGTCGCCTCCTCTCTTCCGGGGTCTCTCGTAGCGCAAACTTGTGCAGTGGCTGGGCCATACTCCGGTCCGTGCAGCCCTTCGAAAACGATCCCGCCTCCCAGTTCCACTCTCTCCCTGAGGGAGTTAGTCTTCTTTCAGGATTTTTTTCAGGACATCGTTTCCCGCCTGGGGCGCCTCTCCTTTCAGGTACAACATCACCCCTCCCTTGACGGGACGGATCTCGATGATCCCTTTCGCCGCCAGCTCTTGCGTGACCGGTCTCGGGTCCCCGCCAAAGTACTGACGGAAGGCCTCGTTAAAGCCTGAAAAAACGCTATGAATTCCCCGGTACTTCCCCCTCAGATTTTTGATGGCCCGGACTACGAACTCCTCCTTCTCGAGTCTTCCTTCGCTCCCCATCCTACCCTCCCGTGTATTGACGACCGACCATGGCTCGACTGAGGACATTCGACCGAGCTCAGTCGAGGGCCTCGCCAAAGTCCGATGACCGACAACCCGCGACCGCTGTTAGCTTTTGGTTGTTACGTGTCTCGACTTTCAACTCTGAACCATGAACTATCGAGGGCTGCCTGGCGCTCAACTGCGCAGGGCTTTTGCGGCGCGGTTGACGTCGCGCTGCTTCACCCAGAATATTGCGCCGTAACGACCCCTTCCCGCCGAAACAGCTTCGACGGCCGTCACGTTGATCTTGGCCTTGGCCAGCTTACTCAGGAAATCGGCACAGGCACCAACCCGGTCCCTGCCCTGGACGAGGAACCCGGTCTTTTTCGGACTGAGCTTCCACTTCGCTTTGCGGGCGGCTTTGAGAAAGGCCGCCGGGTTCCTCGGGATGAAATCGAGTTGCGCTCGTCCCCCTCTGGGAAACCCCGAGAAGGCCAGCAGATTGATCCTTGCCTTCTTGAGCACGTCCAAAACCCGTGCCCCCTCCCCAGGTTTGTCAGGAACACGGATGTAGTAGTACTCGACGCGCCGAATGGTATCCGCCATCTCCCCCTCCTTTGATCCACTGCCGGATCGTCCCTGCTCTTCACAGGGATACCCCTCCGTGACGAAGTATCACCCCCGAAGTCTCCAACCGACTTATCCAGTTATCTTGTCACCTCCCTTCCCAACTCCAGACGTTGGAACGACTTTCTCGGTACTACGAGGCTTGAGCTTCACCGTGACCGTAAGTTATCACACTTGGGGGCAAATAGTCGCGCAAAATAGTGCGGTCTGCCGTCCCTTTCTGCCATTCTGACACACACAGTCAGCCAGGAAAATTTGGGCCCCCCAGCGAACGGCTATCGGTCAGCGGCACCGCTCCCGTTTCGAAACGGGAGGGTGAAGTCGATTCAGGCCGTGGAAAGAGAACCTGTACGATGGAAAGGTCGTGCTGAAAGAGGTTCCGATCCAGGTGTAGGGAAGTAGTGGGCGAGGGGGGTCTATTTCGATTCAGATATTGTCTTCTTTATCCCTCTCGCGAGATTTTCTGAATCCTGCGCGATCCCCCGAGCAGTTGCGCATCCTGCCAAAACAACCACGAGCAGCAGCCCGAGAATGCAGATCAATTTTTTTCTCATGGTGTGTCTCCCAGCCGCAGCGCTACTTCCTGCAAAGCTTTCCCTTTGGAGGTGGTTACCGCCATAGGTCCGACTTTGTCATCCACCGGGGATTTTTCTTCACGTCGCAAGCTTTCTTTCTTCGCTGGCTTACCTCCCTCCTCACCCTTCCTGATCATGTAGCCACCCGCCCCGCCCGCACCTACCAAGAGAAGGGCACAGCCGGACGAAAAGAGAAGGGAGACGACCACGAAAGCCGTCAACATGCCGCGCCAAGGATTCCTGATACCACCACTCATCATGAGCCTCCTGCCCGGATCGGGGCACATCCACTGTCGGTCCTTCGCCATGTTTGAGCAAGAATCGTGCCGGGCAGAGGCCCCACTGAGACCAAACCTCGCCTCTACCCAGCATATCCTGCGCCGCCAAGATCTGGATTTAAAGCCATGGAGGCGATACCAGGATTTACACATCAAAAGACGCGTCGACCTGTCCCTGGAGGATCCTCCCGGGAAAATACAGCAGGAATTCGAGTGACTGGAGGGGCATTGGTTGCCGTCCCCATGATGAGGGAAGGCGTGAAGGCCGGTTTCCGAACAATTGGGAGGAGAGAGGAGCCGAAAAACTGAGACAATACGGGGGGCTAGGACGAACCTGGGTTGGATGCCTCTGCTCAGTGGCGATCAACGAGACTGCCGATCACGGCAGCCTCATAAGGTTTGAGATAAAGGAACTGCACTCCCATCCCCGTAATGGCACTTGCGTCCGTCTTGTCCCCGGAGATCCAAACGACGCGCGCAGGCACCGAGAGAGAATCAAACACGTTCGGCAGTGTGAAGCGGATGATAACCTCCGTCCCTGGTGCTGCTGGGCCTTCGGTCGTAATAAACATCCCTCCCTGGCTCACGTTGTGACATGTTCCTTGAGCCTTCATCCCTGCTTGCGTGTACTCGACATCGAATTTGACCGGAACCCGGATGTTTGATCGCCGTTCGCCGTATCGCACCCATTCACGGACCCGGGCCGAGTCAACAGGTTGCTCGAAAGCCACTCCATGGGCAATCGTGGTCCCGAGCAGCGTCCGCGTACGTTGGTCCGTCCAGACGATGTGTCCGCGCACGGGTTCTTCCTCACATATCTTGACCCATACCCCACTCCCCAGTGGAAGTGCCTCGTCCAGCAAAAGGGCGACTCCGCCGGCACCGACGTTTAGCGTCTCGCCCGCAAGCCATCTCTTATGGTGTTCCCCGCCGTCGAAGGGGGTGCACTGGACGGGAAGGTAAGCGACAAAGCGCGGCCAGCGACGGACTGTTGTATAGAGAGGCATTCGTTCCCCCACGTGTTAACTGGCTGATAAGAGGGAGGCAAGAAGCATGCCAGGCAAGCAACTAACTACCCATCAACAGCAAGGACTCCAACTAGCTCCTGCGTCGGGTATCAGCCGCCTCCACCGCGGCACTTCACCCTTGACCTCCATCGTCTTTTCCCGCATCCTACCCCTGCCATGACCAACCATCCATCTTACTCTCGGCAGTCAACAGACGACTCAAGTCGCTTCAAAACTCTTGGGCTATGCTGTAGCATCCACTTTCTTCACGACGGCTGCTCCAACGCGCTCTATGTCCTCTTTCCTCTGATCGCCGTTGATCTACACCTCTCGTTCGCTCAGGTGGGATTTCTGAAGACCGCCTACTCCTGGACGTTGAGTGCTACGCAGATTCCAGCTTCTCTGATGGCGGAACGGGCAGGCGAGATTTTGATCCTCGGCGGCGGAACAGCCCTCCTCGGACTGGGCTTCGTCGCTGCCGCTTTTGTCGTGGCCTATCCTTTCCTCCTTGGCTTGCTTGCCGTCTCAGGTGGTGCTTCGGGCGTTCAACACCCCCTGGCCTCCTCCATCGTCTCAAAAGCTTACGAGGTTACCCATCGTCGAACTGCCTTGGGGACGTATAACTTTTCCGGGGATCTCGGAAAGGTGGTCATTCCTGTGATGATCGGGATGCTGGCCGCCGCTTTAGGATGGCGATGGGGCCTCGTGGCGCTGGGCCTTGTCAGCCTGATGGCCGGAGGACTCCTGGGACTTCAGCCCAGGATGCAGCGGGTAACATCCGCGGTCGAACGAACGACGAAGACGGGAACGTCCCGGCCAAAGGGGTGGGGCATTCTGGACCATCGCCGATTTCGCCGACTGATGATCATCGGAATGCTGGACGATTCCACCCGGACCTCTCTGCTCACCTTCCTCCCATTCCTTCTCGTTCAGAAAGGGATGGGACCGGAAAAGATCGGGCTTGTCCTCACCCTTCTCTTTGCCGGGGGAGCCGCCGGCAAGTTTGTCTGTGGCGTCTTGGCCGAACGGGGAGGAATTGTTCCTATGATTTTCGGGACAGAGGTGCTGACTGGTCTTTTGATCCTCGCTGTCCTCCCGATTTCCTCGTCCGCAATCTACGCAATCGTCCCCTTCCTTGGGCTGGTTCTCAACGGGACCTCTTCCGTCCTCTACGGCACCGTGCCGGAACTGGTCATGCCTGAGGGGCGCTCCCGCGGCTACGCCCTGTATTATACCGTCGTCATGGCAACCGGGGCGCTGTCCCCTTTCCTCTATGGTCTCTTGAGCGATGCCACGGGGCTGGCCACGACCCTTATGGCCATCGCAGCGATGGCCATGGGGGCTGCCCTCCTCTCACTCCTTCTCCGGGAATCCAAATCTGCCTCGCCTTACGGGGTCGCTCGGTAAGCCCATACACGCCGGTATCTGAAGCCCTACCCGATGGCTCTTACAGCTCCCGTCATCTTTTTCTGCTTCCTTTGCGGTTTCTCCGACGTCTAAGCAACTGGGTTCTCCCGTGCCAGGTAGCGCAGGTTTTGGACGACGAACCCAGTGGTGAATCTTGGTTAACCCAAACCGTTAGGAGGTGCGGGGGATCAAGCGGGGGTGGCCCACGGAGCATGGATCGGCGTGAAGCCGTGGAATCGCGACATTTTGTCTTGACACGCGCTCCCACCGAGCCCTAATAGTGGTAGTTGGGTTCCCGAGGGCACTTCGCGCCTTCTCCGGACCAATTATGACGCACTCCGGGGCTTCCAGGGGAATTTCCCCCTCTGGGTTGATCCTTTTTCTTTCCTTTGGACGACGTTCAAGTTCTTCGCAGCCGTACTTTGGCATATACCCGATCCTCGGCACATCGGTTGAGGGATCTTCGGGAGGCTTCCGATGGCCGTTGAATTGAAAAGAAAAGCAAGGGTGCCAAAGCAGAGACAGCAAACAACGAAGGAAAGGTTGGCACCCACCGACCCGGCCCAGCCGTCTGTTCAAGACGAGCGATTACTCGTCCAACGGGTCAAAGCCGGAGACCAGCAGGCGCTTGAAATCCTGTACCGTCGCTTCGGCTCCCGGGTCTACCGACAGGCGATCGCACTGGTCGGCAATGAGGCGGAAGCAGAAGAAATCATGCAAGACGTTTTCCTAACGCTCTACGAAAAAGCAAACACGTTTCGTGGGGACGCGGCGTTCTCCACGTGGTTTTTCCGACTCACCGTGAACGCTGCACTGACGAGGCTCCGACGCCGGAGACGAAACAGAGAGGTCCCTTTTGACGACTATCTCCCCAAGTATCAACCGGATGGCCATCATCTTGTCCAGCCGGTAGTGGATTGGTCCAACGATCTCGAAAAACGCCTGGGCACCAAAGAGCTTCGCCGGATTCTCCACCAGGCGCTCGATCAGCTCAGCCCAGTGGATAAGTCCGTCGTGGTGTTGAGTGATCTGGAAGGAATCTCAAATCGGGAAATTGGCGAAGCCCTTGGACTAACCGTCCCTGCGGTCAAGACGCGCCTCCATCGGGCCCGGCTCTTCTTGCGGGGGAAGTTAGCCGTCACTTTAGGTCACTCACCGTATTAGGGAGAGTTCCATGGCCAAACGCAGGATAGTCGGGCGAGAACGGTCCGCGATTTGTGAAGAGATTACGGACCTGATTCTCGACTATATGACGGGGGAACTCGATCCTGAGACCATCTCGGCCTTTGAAGAGCATCTGCGCCTGTGCCCGGACTGTGACGGCTTTTTGAATACGTATACGAAGACGATCCAGGCGACGCGATCCCTGCGTTATGAAAACATCCCCCCGGAGATGGAAAAGCGGGTGCGTCGGTTCCTTCAGGAGCGGACCCCAAAAGGCCGCCGGCGCCGTTGAGCCTTCGTCATGATCCGCGCCATCCCGCTTCCTAATCACCCCATTAACAGTCGATTTCCTGCACCTCTTTTGTTCATACGGCGTCTAACTCCTAAGCAAGACAGGAAGCTTAGAAAGAAGCTGTGTTGCTAACAAGAATGGTAAACCCTGGGTTAGTCCAAGCGCAATGGTTCGTCAGTCGTCGCATAGTAAAAGGAGGGCTACTGTGAAAGCGGTTGCTGTTATCCCTGGGAAAGCCGGAAGCATTCATCTTGCGGAAGTGCCAAAACCCTCGGTCCAAGACATCCCGAATGGACGTGGTGTCCTCGTGAAAGTGCTGCGCGTGGGCGTCGATGGGACGGACAAGGAAATTAACGCCGCAGAATACGGCCAGGCCCCGCCCGGGGCCAATTTTTTGATCATCGGCCACGAAAGTTTTGGTCGCGTCGAGGCCATTGGACCCAACGTCACCGAGCTGAAACCCGGAGACTACGTCGCGGCCACCGTACGGCGACCGGGCTCGAGTATCTACGACCAGATCGGCACCTACGACATGACCACCAACGATACATACTTTGAGCGCGGCATCAATCTGCGTCACGGCTTCCTCACCGAGTACTACGTGGACGAACCGGAATACATCATCCGGGTGCCTGAGGGACTAAAGCACGTCGGCGTGCTGATGGAGCCGACCAGTGTGGTCGAAAAAGGGATCGTGCAGGCCTATGAGATTCAGCAACGCCTGCGTGTCTGGCAGCCCCGCCGGGCGGCCGTCTTGGGAGCGAGCACGCTAGGCCTGCTGGCCACTCTCGTGCTTCGGTTGCGCGGGCTAGACGTCGTGGCGATGGCCCGCACGCGTCCTCCCTTCATGAACGCAGAGTTAATTGAGGAAATCGGGGCCCGCTATGTGAGCACACAGGATCTCACACTTGAGCGAGCATCCGCAGAGTATGGCCCCTTCGATCTTATCCTTGAAGGAACAGGTTTTTCACCTCTGGTCTTTGAAGCCATGGAAGTGCTGGCGAAAAATGGCGTGCTGGTATTGGTCAGCGTTACGGGTGGCGACCGAAAGATCGAGGTTCCGGCGGACAAGATCAACCTCGGGTTCGTCCTCGGGAACAAGGTGGCCGTCGGCAGCGTGAATGCCAACCGCGAGTATTTCGAGCTCGGGGCCAAAGACCTTTCGCAGGCAGAGCTGCAATACCCTGGATGGCTTTCGAAGTTGTTGACACATCCTGTCCAAGGCCTCGACAATTACCAGAAGATGATGCAGCTCCTCACGGAAGAGAAGAACGCCATCAAAGTCTTCGTTAACGTGGCCAAGGAGTAGCGTTATGGCATATCAACCGATTGAAAACTACGGGATCATCGGCGATCTACACACCGTGGCCTTGGTGGGGATGAACGGTTCCATCGACTGGCTCTGTTGTCCGAATTTTGACTCGCCCAGTGTCTTTGCCGCCATTCTTGATGACAAGAAGGGCGGACATTTCAAGATCGCCCCCACCGTCGAGGGCGTGACGCATAAGCAATTCTACTGGCCCGAGACGAATGTGCTGATCACACGTTTTCTTTCAGCTGACGGCGTCGGCGAGATCACCGACTACATGCCGATCGCCGGGACGCCAAAGGGGATCGGACAACACCAGCTCATCCGGCGTGTCAGCGTGGTTCGCGGAACGATGGCCTTCCGGACGGAATGCTATCCGGCCTTCAACTATGCCCGGGATGACCATCAGATGAAAATCACCCCCGAGGGGGTGTGCTTTTATTCTCCAGCGCTCAGCCTGGGACTCGCTACGCGTGTCCCTTTGAAGCAGGACGGCACGGGGGTCAGCGGTGAGTTTCGGCTCGAGGAAGGACAAACGGCGATCTTCTTGCTTCAATGCATTCCCCATGGAAGCGGGTGCGGCATTTCCCTTTCTGAGCAGGAAGCGATGGAAAGCTTCAAGCAGACCGTGGAGTACTGGCGCCGCTGGATATCCAAGTGCACTTACACGGGTCGGTGGCGTGAGGTGGTCCACCGCTCGGCATTGGCGTTGAAGCTCCTCACGTATGCCCCCACGGGAGCGATCGTCGCGGCTCCGACGTGCAGCCTCCCTGAAGGAGTAGGCGGCGAGCGCAATTGGGACTATCGGTTTACCTGGATCCGGGATGCGGCGTTCACGCTCTACGGTCTGATGCGCATCGGATTCACGCAAGAGGCCGCCCAGTTCATGCATTGGATCGAGGCCCGGTGCCAGGAGTTGAATCCGGACGGGTCCTTGCAGATCATGTACGGGATCGACGGACGCCACACCCTGACCGAGGAAATCTTGGACCACCTGGACGGCTACAAGGGCTCCCGCCCGGTCCGGGTCGGCAACGGGGCGTACAACCAGCTTCAGTTGGACATCTACGGGGAACTGATGGACTCGGTGTACCTCTACAACAAGTACGGGAGTCCCATCTCGTATGACCTCTGGATCAACCTGAGACAGCTTATCAACTGGGTCTGTGACAACTGGCAGCGGAAAGACGAGGGGGTGTGGGAAGTCCGGGGCGGACAACAACACTTCATCTACTCAAAGCTCATGTGTTGGGTTGCCGTCGACCGCGGCTTGCGTTTGGCTGACAAGCGGTCGTTCCCCGCGGACCGCGACCGCTGGCTGAAGGTCCGCGACCAAATCTACGAAGAGATCATGACCAAAGGATGGAATCCCAAACGCGAGGCGTTTGTGCAGCATTATGGCAGTGATTCCCTGGATGCGGCAAACCTGATGATGCCGCTGGTGTTTTTCCTCTCCCCGACCGACCCAAGAATGCTCAGTACCCTGAATGCCACAAACGCTGCTCCAGAGAAGGGGGGCTTGGTCTCTAACAGCTTGGTCTACCGCTACAACGTCGAAGAGACGGCCGACGGGCTCCAGGGGGAAGAGGGGACGTTTAACATCTGCACCTTTTGGCTGGTCGAGGCTCTGACGCGGGCGGGGCGGGACAATCCGGCTAAGCTGGAGGAAGCGCGACTGATGTTTGAGCAGATGCTCGGGTACGCGAACCACCTGGGACTCTATGCCGAGGAGACGGGGAGCCGGGGTGAGGGATTAGGCAATTTTCCCCAGGCGTTCACGCATCTGGCCCTCATCAGTGCTGCCTTCAATCTCGATAGGGCCCTCGGCGCCAGGGGCTAGCCCAGTGACGTCCGCCAAGGTAACGCTCAGTCAGACAAAACATAAGGGGTGGAATGCCTGGTATATCCAACGCGGTCCGCTGGAACTAGTCCTCGTCCCACAGGTGGGTGGGCGGATCATGGGCATGAACTGGCGGGGTCATGATCTCTCCTTTACTCAGCCAGAGGGTGAGGGTCGGATAGAAGATCTTTCTGAAGTTCGGGATGTGCATGCCAAGAAACAGGAGATGGGGTTTCCGCTCTGGGGTGGCGACAAGACATGGCTGGCACCGCAGACTCGGTGGACCGACGGGGTCCCATTTCTCGATCTGGACAGCGGCCCTTATGAACTCGCCATCGAGCAAGACGGACCTGAAGTTGCGGTCGTCCGCATGACAAGCCCTGTGTGCCGAGAAACCGGCATCCAAATCACGCGGACAGTGCGGATGTTATGGGGGAGTCAAGAATGGATCCTCACACATCAACTCCGCAATTGCTCATCAACGAAAATCCACTGGGGTGTGTGGGATGTCACTATGGTGCTCAAACCCGGAAGGGTCTATTTGCCGCGAGGTGTGTCTTCTCGACACCCCAAAGGTGTGAAAGCCTTCGACGATGAAGGCGACTCGATTCAAGTCCGAGACAAGGTTGTTGACGAGCTCGGAAACCTAGCCGTGATTCACTGTTCTGACGCTGCGGCGTTCAAGTTTGGGGTGGACGCACAGGAAGGATGGATGCTCGGGGTCCTCGATGTAGCCGGGCTGGGCCTGGTTGGTTACCGGAAACAGGTACCGGTCTATGCCGATAAGTCTTACGGTCATGGCTGCATCGCCGAGGTCTACAACTCTGATCGGTATCCCTACTTCGAGATGGAGATACACGGCCCGGTCGTCACTCTGAAACCGGGCGAGAGCTTCGAAATCGAAGAGCGGCAGGCACTTTTTGACTTGTCCCGCTGGCCACAGACCGAAGACGAGGTCCGGCGGCATCTCGATCTTAACTCCTGAGGAGCCAGTTCAAAACCGACTATGCTCAATGCGGTCAGACGCCACTCCCTCGAATAACTGATGGAAGCTGCCGGGCTCGGCATCTTCATGATCTCGGCCTGCGTTTTTGCCACCCTACTGGAATACGCCGGCTCGCCCGTTCGTCAGGCCATCTCAGATCCGCTCGTGCGCCGCATCTTAATGGGAATCGCAATGGGCCTCACCGCCATTGCGATCATTTTTTCGCCGTGGGGGAAGCAATCAGGTGCGCATATCAACCCAGCGATCACGGTGACATTCTTCCGACTCGGAAAAATCGCCCCGTGGGATGCGTTCTTTTATGCCGTCGCACAGTTTGTGGGTGCAGTGGTCGGGGTGCTTCTGGTGGCGGCAATCCTTGGGACCCTATTGGCCCACCCCTCTGTTAATTACGTTGTCACGGTGCCAGGCAGCCGTGGACCCGCCATCGCATTCATCGCAGAAGTCATCATTTCTTCTGTTCTCATGTCCATGGTTCTCATCGTGTCGAACACGGAGAAAATGGCGCGCTATACAGGCTTGTTCGCCGGTGCGCTGGTCACGACATACATCAGCATAGAAGCCCCGCTCTCAGGCATGAGTATGAATCCGGCGCGATCATTCGGCTCAGCCGTCCCACCGCAATTCTGGAAGTTCTTGTGGATCTACTTCACGGGACCGCCCTTGGGCATGTTGTTGGCGGCTGAGGCATATCTGCGGTTTCGTGGAGCCCACAGAGTCATTTGTGCGAAGCTGCACCATCACAATAGCAAACGCTGCATCTTCCATTGCGGCTATAAGAAGCAGCACGATTCCTAGGACGAGCCAGCCTCCATGCGCACCCTTTTACCTTTCCGGGCGTCTAATCAAGACAGAAGGGATATGCCACAAAGAACTACCAAGATAGCTCTAGGAGAGATCCCTCATGCGACGCCACACACTGGTCATCACACTGGGATTTGTAATTCTCAGTATTGCGTGGTATCTGTTCCGCCCCGAGCTACTCTTGATTGACAAGCCTGTTAACGAACAGTTCCCTGGAGGGACCCAGACGCAAATAACTTCCCAAGACACATCGCCGGTAATGCTCCTGGAGGGTCGCTTCCATGGCGTGGCCCACGAAGGCGAGGGAGTGGCAACAGTCTACCAGCTTCAAAGCAGCCAGCGCATACTCCGCCTTACCGATTTCAAGACCGTGAACGGGCCAGCGCTCTATGCTATTTGTTTGCCGCCGATGATGCCAACGGCAATGCAACCGTGGAGCGAGCCGGCTTTGTTTCGCTTGGCCGGCTTAAAGGCAATGTGGGTGATCAGAACTACAATCTCCCCGAGGATGTCGACCTTACCAAATACCGGTCCGTCTCAATCTGGTGCCGCCGGTTCGGCCTCAACTTCCCCACCGCACCATTAAAACCGCCACAAAAGTAGGGGGACCCCATGGCACAAGCAACGCATTATGACGTGATCATCATCGGAACAGGCGCGGGTGGCGGGACGCTCGCGTACAAGCTCGCGGCTTCCGGGAAGGGTATCCTGCTGCTGGAACGCGGTGACTACGTTCCACGCGAGAAAGACAACTGGGACACCAAAGCCGTCAACCTCAAGGGCAAATACCAGACCAAAGAAGTATGGTGGGATAAGGACGGCAAGCCACTCCATCCGCACACCAACTACTACGTCGGTGGTAATACCAAGTTCTACGGCGCCGCGCTCTTCCGCTTGCGTAAGGAAGATTTCGGTGAGATCAAGCACTACGGTGGCATCTCCCCGGCTTGGCCCATCTCCTACGAAGACATGGAACCCTACTACACCCAGGCCGAACACCTCTACCAAGTGCACGGCTTGCGCGGCGAGGATCCCACCGACCCGCCGGCCAGCGCGCCGTGTCCGTATCCGCCGATCAGCCATGAGCCGCGCATCCAACAGTTAAGCGACGACTTCGCTCGCCTTGGATTGAAGCCATTTCATGTCCCACTCGGCGTCATGCTGGACGAGACGAACCAGCAAAAGAGCCGTTGTATCCGCTGCGACACTTGCGACGGCCATCCCTGTCTCGTCGACGCGAAGTCGGACGCCCAGGTGGTGTGCGTGGATCCGGCGCTGGAGCATCCGAACGTCACCCTCCTGACCAATGCCTACGTCTCGCGCCTAGAGACCAGCACCTCGGGCCGCGAGGTCACGAAACTCATCGTACAGCGCAACGGCGGGACTGAGGAGTATTCCGCAAATATCGTCGTCGTTTCGTGCGGCGCAATCAACTCCGCGGCGTTGCTGCTGCGCTCGTCCAATGAAAAGCACCCACGCGGCCTGGCTACAGGCTCCGACGTCGTCGGTCGCCACTACATGGGCCATGTCAATGCGGTCATGCTGGCTCTTTCCCGGTGCGACAACCCAACCGTGTTTCAGAAGACGCTCGGGGTAAACGACTTTTACTTCGGGACCAAGGATTGGCCATACCCGATGGGACACTTCTCGTTTGTCGGGAAGACCGATGCGAACACGCTGGCCTCAGGCGCACCGGCCATCGTGCCGAACTGGACGCTAGATCTCATGGCCAAGCATTCGCTCGATTTTTGGCTCACCTCTGAGGATCTGCCGGAGCCGAACAACCGGGTTACGCTGAACCGGAACGGCGAGATCGTGCTGAGCTACGAGCCGAACAATCTGGAAGGGCACCTGCGCCTCACGGAAAAGCTCAAGAGCCTGCTGAAGCATGCGGACTGCCACGAGGGCCTGATCCCCATGAATTTCTTTGTCGGCCAAGGCATCCCGCTCGCGGGCGTCGCACACCAGAACGGCACGATCCGCTTCGGACGCGACCCGAAGAGCTCGGCGCTGGATGTAAATTGCAAGGCCTACGAATTGGACAATCTCTACGTCGTGGGTGGCAGCTTTTTTCCCTCGAGCGGTGCAGTCAACCCCGCTCTCACCATCATCGCCAATGCTCTGCGCGTCGGCGATCACCTGCTGGAGCGCCTAGGGTAAGTTAGTGCCCAATGGAAGGACCGAAAAATGGGGATGACCATACGTAAGTCGGCAAACTGCTTCGTTACCGACTCGGGGATTAAGGTTCCAGCAGTCACGACCGACCAGATGCGGGAAATAGACCGAATTGCTGTGGAAGAGACCGGTCCCAACCTCTTCCAGATGATGGAAAACGCGGGGCGGAACCTCGCTCTGTTGGCGATGGAGATCCTCGAAAAGGACTGGGCGCAGGCAAAGATTGTGGTCCTTGCAGGAAGTGGGGGGAACGGAGGCGGCGGCATTTGTGCTGCCCGCCATCTTGCCAACCACCGTGCAAATGTCGCCTTGTGTCTCGCAGCGCCCGATCGCCTTGGAGAAGTGCCAGCGTTCCAACGCAAGATTTTCCAAGGAACCTCCGGGAGAGAAGTAGAGCCGACAGACCTGGCACACGATGTTCCTGATCTCATTCTGGATGCCCTGATTGGTTACAGCCTGCGCTCTGCCCCCCGAGGCGTGGCCGCCGAATTGATCCGATGGGCTAACGGAACCAAGGCCCCTATTCTATCCCTCGACGTTCCCTCCGGAGTGGATTCCACGACCGGGGAGAGCCCGGGAGAATTCATCACGCCGCGGTGGACGATGACCCTCGCGCTTCCCAAGACCGGACTTGTGCCGGAAAAAACCGGCGGACTGTATCTCGCTGACATCGGCATTCCTGAAGAAACGTATCACCGGATGCAGTTGAGCTACGCCTGTCCATTCGGAAATCGCTTCTGGGTTCCATTGACTTTCCTCTGAGGAACAGAATTCGCTAGGTTGGGAAGGGAGCCCCGAATATGATCAGAGTGAAACGCGTCTACGACCCGCCGAGTTCACGGGATGGCCGTCGCTTCTTGGTGGACCGCCTCTGGCCGCGCGAAATGAAACGGAACGATCTCTCGCTGGATGGCTGGCTGAAGGATATCGCCCCTAGTGACGCCCTTCGCCGATGGTTCGCCCACGACGCGTCTCGTTGGAACGCATTCCAGTGCCGCTACGCGGCTGAACTTAACCGTCACCCGGAGGTCTGGCGGCCCCTGTTGGAGGCCGCTTGCCGGGGCAACATTGCGCTAATCTATAGCGCTCGCGATCCTGAACATAACAACGCAGTGGCGTTAAAGAGCTATTTGAAGTCTAAGCTGAAGAAGAAAGGCTCTTAGATACAAGGAGGTGTCAGGCCATGGCAGCGGCAACACAAAGAGCAGATCAGTACGACGCGATCATTATCGGCACCGGACAGGGGGGGAAACCGCTCTCTCTCGCCCTGGCCGAGGCGGGTTGGAAGACGGCAATAATCGAGCGGAAGCACGTCGGCGGCACCTGCATCAATGTGGGGTGCACGCCGACGAAAACCATGGTGGCCAGTGCTCGGGTGGCCTATCTCGCACGCCGCGGTGGAGACTACGGCGTCCACCCCAACGGGGTCAGGGTCGATATGAACGAAGTCCGTCAGAGGAAACAGGCCATCGTGGAGAGCTTTCGCGGTGGTAGCCAGCGGCGGCTCGAGAACACCAAAAATATCGATCTGCTCTTCGGGGAAGCGAGTTTTACGGGCCCGAAATCGGTCGCCGTAAGTATGCACAGCGGCGAAACCCGCCACCTCACCGCCGAAAAAATCTTCATCAACACCGGCGGCCGTCCAGAAACGCCCTCCGTCACCGGCCTCGACAGGTGCTCTACCCTCGACTCGACATCGATCATGGAACTGGACGTCTTGCCGGCACACCTGCTCGTGCTGGGAGGTGGCTACATCGGCCTCGAGTTTGGCCAAATGTTTCGGCGCTTTGGGAGCCACGTCTCGGTCGTTCAGCGAGGCAAGCAGTTGCTTGCCCGGGAAGATTCCGACGTCGCGGAAGAAGTCGCGAAGATTCTGCGGGAAGACGGAGTGGAGGTTCTGCTGGAAACCCAGGCCTTGCGGGCCGAACAGGTTGACGGCACGATCCGACTAACGGTAGGGACGCCAAAGGAAGAACGTGTGCTCAGCGGAACACACCTGCTCGTGGCAGCGGGCCGGGCCCCCAACACAGAGGGATTGAACCTGGAGGCAGCCGGTGTGGAGACAGACAAACGGGGGTTTGTGCGAGTGAATGAACGGCTTGAGACCAATGTCCCCGGCATCTTTGCCCTGGGCGACGTGAAGGGAGGCCCAGCCTTCACCCACATCTCCTATGACGACTTCCGCATCATCCGCACCAACCTTCTGGATGGGGGAAACGCCACGACAACCGGCCGGCTGGTACCGTACACCGTTTACATCGACCCGCAGTTGGGCCGCGTGGGGCTCAGCGAGACAGAAGCGCGCGCACAGGGTCGTTCCATCCGTGTAGCCAAAATACCCATGACCTACGTCGCCCGGGCCCTCGAGATGGACGAGTCGCGAGGCTTCATGAAGGCCATCGTCGACGCCGAGACCAAACAGGTTCTGGGATACACCGCTTTGGGGGTCGAAGGCGGGGAATTGATGTCAATGGTAGAGATCGCCATGATGGGCAAAGTGCCTTATACCGCTCTCCGAGATGGCATCTTCGCCCACCCCACATTGGCGGAGTCGCTGAACACGCTGTTTATGACGATGGACGCATAAGGAGCGGGCCTCAGGAACCCATGCGTCGCCGTCCCCTTTCCTTGGAGGCCCCAAAACCCTCTATGGCACTGAATTTGCATCACTTTTGGCATCACAGTACAAACAAGGCATCTCCCAAAATTACCTCTAAAGCGAAGAGTTGGACCCCCGCTCCAGCTCTACATCTCGAGGGGGCGAAGATGGCCCAGGTGGATTCAGGGTCGCTCAAGATAACTCCCTAAACCGGTAGCTCACGAGGAGGCCCATGCCCAACCGGCCAATCCTGGTCATCGACGACGATCCTCGGTTTTGCGACCTGGTAACAGGGATTCTCGCGCACGCAGATTTCGAGGTTGTCTCGGCCCACGACGGATGGTCAGGGATCGAGGCCGCTCGCTCGGCGCAACCAGCCGTCATCCTCCTGGACATGGTCATGCGCGGACTTGACGGGATTACCACCTGCCAGCGCCTGAAACAGGATCCCGTCCTCAGAGATATTCCTGTAATCGGCATGACCAGTTCCGACGACCTGAAGTTTACCGAGAGGGCCTTTCGTGCCGGAGCCGAGCTCTTCCTGCCGAAACCCTTCCAAGTAGTAAGCCTGGTCCGTCTGGTGGAGTTGGCCGTGCAATTAGCTTATCGTGACTTCTCCATCCACCGTCGCCGCCGCCACCCCCGTATCGAGGCTTCGGTCCATGCCCGGTGTCTCGTCGGGGGGATTGTAGCATCACCCCGAGAAGTGGTGGGTCGAACGGCCAACGTGAGCCTCGGCGGCCTTCTGCTCCACTTACCCGAAATGCTCATGTCCGGTACGCTGTTGCGTCTCGGGCTGAATCTCCCCGAAGGGATAATCACTGCACATGGGGCGGTGACCTGGATAAGCCACCAGCCAAGGGGCGACCAGAACTGCCGCCACGGCGTCCGGCTCCTCGGCTTTGTCGAAGATTCCGGACTCATCCGCTACCGGCGTTTCCTGAGCCAGGTCGCTGTAGGCCAAGGAACAGAACTATTCTCCTGACACCGAACGTCGCTCCCTGCAGGCCTGATTCAAGACAGGAAGGAAATGATATCAATGTGGGGTTCACCCTCGAAACGCCCAGAGCATACGCGGGTCTCGGAGGCGCTGCTCGAAAACGCCGGGGTTGCCAATGCCCTCCTGGAAGGCGCAATGGTGGCCATCGTGGTCACCGACAGGGATGGGCGCATCGTCTTCGTCAACGTTAAAACCGAGAAGCTCTTCGGATACCACCGGGAAGAACTGCTTGGACAAACCGTCGAGATTTTGGTGCCGGAGCGCTTGCGCAAGGCCCACCTTGAACACCGTGTAGCCTATCTCTCCCAACCCCACATGCGGCCGATGGGCCTCGCCGTCGATCTCGTCGGCCGACGCAAGGATGGCACCGAGTTCCCCGCCGAGATTGGTCTCAGTTTCATGGAAACAGAGGACGGCATCCTCGTCCTGAGCTTCATCGCCGACATCAGCGAGCGCAAGAGGCGGGCGGATGATGCGCTCCGGGAAAGCGAAGCACGATTCCGCTCACTGGTCGAAACGACCAGCGATTGGGTATGGGAAGTCGACCGAAACGGCGTCTACACGTACGCCAGCCCAAAAGTCAGGGACCTCTTAGGCTACGAACCAGAGGAGGTCATCGGCAGAACGCCATTCGACCTCATGGTCCTGGATGAAGCAGATCGGGTAGCCCGCTTTTTTCACGACGTCGTAAAGTCCCGGAAGCCCTTCACAAACTTTGAAAATACCAACCTGCACAAGGATGGACGACCTGTCATCCTTGAAACAAGTGGCGTACCAATCCTTGATGCGCGTGGAAACCTCGTAGGATATCGGGGGATCGACCGCGATATTACCGAGCGCAAGCGGGTGGAGGAGGCGTTCCAACAGGCTCACCGTGCTCTTCACGCGCTGATTCAAGCCTCCCCAGTAGGTATCATTGCCCTCAACCTCGATGGGAACGTCACGATGTGGAACCTGGCCGCGGAGCACATCTTCGGCTGGAGCGAATCAGAGGTCCTTCACCACCCTCCGCCATTTGTCCCCGAGGACAAACAAGAAGAATTTCGTGCGCTGCACAACCGGGTGCTCCAGGGCGAATCCTTGACGGGAGTCGAGATCCGTCGCCAGACGAGGGACGGTTCTACGATCAATTTAAGTCTCTCAACTGCACCGCTCCGCGACGCCAGAGACGACATTATCGGCGTCATGGGGGTTGTTGCGGACATAACCGAGCGCAAGCGGGTAGGCGAACAACTTCGCCTGCAAGCTTCCGCACTCGAATCCGCCGCGAACGCCATCACCATCACGGATCGCGATGGCACCATTCTCTGGGTGAACCCCGCCTTTACCAGCTTGACGGGCTACACACCCGAGGAGGCCATTGGTAAAACTCCTCGTATCCTCAAATCCGGGAGGCACGCGGAGTCATTTTACCACGATCTGTGGGAGACGATCTTGTCAGGGCGGGTTTGGACCGGTGAGATGATCAATCGGCGGAAGGACGGAAGGTTGTATACCGAGGAGCAAACCATCACCCCAGTTCGGGACGAGCGCGGCCAGATCTCCCACTTCATCGCCATCAAGCTAGACGTCAGCGAGCGGAAACGGCTGGAGGAGGAAGCACACCAAAGAGAGCGCCTGGAAGACATCGTCCGCTTCAAATCGGAGTTCATCGCCAATGTGTCCCATGAACTCAGAACGCCACTCAACTCCATCATCGGCTTCTCCGAACTCCTCCTCCATGGAGTCCCTGGAGAGCTGAACGAGAAGCAAGCGAAGTACGTCAACCATATCCTGGTGAGCGGCCAACACCTCTTGGCGCTCATCATTGACATACTGGACCTTTCGAAGGTTGACGCGAGAAAGATCGAACTGGAGGTGGAGACCCTTGACATCACCGACGCCCTGGAAACCACGCTCACAATGGTAAGACCGCAGGCCTCGAAGAAGCAGATCTCGCTGACGAGTGAGATTGCATCGAGCATTTCGACGATCACTGTTGATCCTCTGCGCTTCAAGCAGATCATGTACAATCTGTTGAGCAACGCCGTCAAATTTACCTGTGACGGAGGGCAGGTACACGTCACTGCGCGAGTGGTTCACAGTGAGCCTGTCTCTGGCCGTGAACCGTTAGCCGTGAACCGTGAACCACACGGCGATTGGATGGAAATCGCGGTGCAGGATACGGGGATCGGCATCAGCCCGGATGACCAGGACAAGCTTTTTCAGGCGTTCAGTCAGGTGGGGAGAAAGCACGGAAGTCGGCAATTCGGGACCGGCCTTGGTCTGGCTCTCTCCAAAAAGCTCGTCGAGCTCCACGGCGGGCGCATCTGGGCTGAGTCAGGGGGAGAGGGGAAGGGAAGCACCTTTTTCTTCGCGTTGCCGGTAAATCGTCCACCATCATCAGCCGAAACCCACATCCCTCCTGGGTGAGGCACCATGCAAACGGCACATCATTCTGACGCACGGGTACTTCTGCGGTGCATCTGATTTCCGTTAAAGATCTCGACTATTTGTCTCAGTGATCCAAGAAGGCCCTGCGCGTCAGGCACCGCAACATTTTTTGTATTTCCTGCCGCTGCCGCACGGGCATGGCTCGTTGCGTCCAATCTTCCCGCCGGCCTTGACAGCAGTCGCAGGAGCCGGGGCCGGGGAAGGCTTGAGGGACTGCTTCGGGGCAGGACGAACAGGTTGCCTGCGAACCTGGGGAGCGGTTCGGCCATCACCGGAAGGAACCTCCGCCTCGGTAGAGACCTCGGCGGCAAGGTCCGAGATGGTCGGTTGAAGGCGGAACAGATACTGAACCGTTTGTTCCTTGATCCGCTCGACCATAGCGTCAAAAAGTTCGAATCCTTCTCGCTTATACTCCACTAGCGGGTCCCGCTGACCATATCCCCTGAGACCGATCCCTTCCTTCAGATGGTCCATGGCCAGCAGATGGTCCTTCCACTGGGCATCCACCACTTGGAGCATGATGACCCGCTCGAGATAGCGGTAAAGTTCTGCTCCGAGCTCCCGCTCCTTTCGATCGTAGACGGCCTGCACCTTCTCCCAGAGGTCCCCCGTCAGGGTGCCGAGCGTTATCTCCTGAATGCCGTCGGTCGGGACCGCGAACTCCACACCGAACTGGCGGTACATCGCCTCCGACAGGCCCCTGAAATCCCACTCCTCTGGGTATGTATCCTCCTGAGCGTAAAGGCTCACCAGGGATTCCAAGACTTCCTCGGCCATCTCGAGCATGGTCTCCTTGAGATTCTCACCTTCTAAGATCTTCCACCGTTCGCCATAGATAATCTGGCGCTGGCGATTCATCACGTCATCGTATTCCAGGAGGTGCTTGCGGATCTCGAAGTTGTGTGCCTCGACCCGTTTCTGGGCCGTCTCGATAGCCTTGGTCACCATGCCGTGCTCAATGACTTCCCCCTCCTCCATCCCAAGCTTCCCCATGATCCGTTGGAGGCGTTCGCCGCCAAAGATGCGAAGGAGATCGTCTTCCAAGGAAAGGTAAAAGCGGGAAGAGCCAGGGTCGCCCTGCCGCCCCGACCGGCCCCGCAGCTGGTTATCGATCCGCCGGGCCTCATGGCGTTCGGTGCCCAGGATGTGCAGCCCACCGAGCTCCACCACCCGTTCGTGTTCGGCGTCGCAGAGACGGCGGACCTTGGCCAAGGATCTGGCATAGGCCTCCGGGTTGATGGCGTGTTCTAAGAGTCCGTACTGCTGCATCCGTTTGGCTTCTTCGGACGCCGTTTCCGCGGAGTCCCCGTCCTCTGGAATCTCTCCCCGCCTGGTCATCTCTCTCGCCAGCGAATGGGCATGCCCGCCCAAGAGGATGTCTGTCCCCCGACCCGCCATATTGGTCGCAATGGTCACCGATTTATATCGACCAGCCTGAGCGACGATCTCGGCCTCCCGCTCATGGTATTTCGCGTTCAGCACCTGATGCGGAACACCACGCCGCTTCAAGAGCATCGAGATCTTCTCCGACTTCTCAATGGAAGTGGTCCCGACCAAAACCGGCCTCCCATTCTCGTAAAGCTCAGAAATTTCCTCGACGACGGCATCGTATTTCTCCCGCTCGGTCCGATAGATGACATCGGGGTAGTTGGTCCGGACAAGTGTCTTGTTGGTCGGGATGATGACCACGTCCAAGTTATAGATCTGGGCAAACTCCGCCGCCTCGGTGTCGGCGGTTCCTGTCATCCCGGCCAGTTTTTCGTACATGCGGAAATAGTTCTGGAAGGTGATGGTCGCCAGGGTTTGGTTTTCCCGCTCTATCTTGACCTTTTCCCTGGCCTCCACTGCCTGGTGAAGCCCGTCAGACCATCGGCGACCGGGCATGAGGCGGCCCGTAAACTCATCCACGATGATCACCTGACCATCTTTGACGACGTAGTCGACGTCCCGCTGGAAAAGGTTGTGGGCCCTCAGGGCCTGCTGGACGTGATGCAGGGTGTCGATGTTGCTGGGGTCGTACAGATTCGAAATCCCCAACAGATGCTCGACTCTCGCCACTCCCTGTTCGGTAATGGCCACGGTCTTGGCTTTTTCATCGACGATGTAATCCCCTTCCCGCACCGCCTCGATCTCCGCCAGCTTGCCCTCCGTGATGGTGGCCGCGCGCTTAAGGCGGGGGATGATCCGGTCAACTTGGTAATAGAGGTCCGTCGATTCCTCGGTGGGCCCGGAGATGATCAGGGGGGTGCGGGCCTCATCGATGAGGATCGAGTCGACCTCGTCCACGATGGCGTAGTGCAGCTCTGATTGCACCATCTCCTCTCGGGAAAACTTCATATTGTCCCGGAGATAGTCGAAGCCGAATTCGTTGTTGGTTCCATACGTAATGTCGGCCGCGTAAGCCCGCTGCCGGTCTCCATCGTTCATATCGTGTTGGATCAGACCGACGTTCAGCCCCAGGAACTGAAAGACCCCTCCCATCCACTGGCTATCCCGCTTCGCCAGGTAATCGTTTACAGTCACAATATGGACACCGCGGCCCTGCAGGGCATTTAGATAGGCGGGCAACGTTGCCACCAGGGTTTTTCCTTCACCAGTGGCCATCTCGGCGATCTTTCCCTGATGCAGGACCGCCCCACCGACAAGCTGCACGTCAAAATGGCGCATGTTGAGCACACGGCGGGCCACCTCCCGGACGGTCGCGAACGCCTCGGGAAGGATCTCGTCCAGTGGCGCTCCACGCCCTAGCTTTTCCTTGAATTCGGCCGTCTTGGCTCTCAGGGCCGCATCCGGCAGTTTCTCAAGCCCCGGTTCCAGCTCGTTGACCCGAACCACAAGCGGCTGGAGTCTTTTGAGCTCCCGCTGATTCTTGGTCCCGATTACCTTGCCGACAAGGGTGTTCCAGAGTTGCATATACCTTTCCTTTCCATCAAAAACACTCGGAAGTGCCTTGTTTTAAGGTAGCATACTCCCCCCACCCCATCAAATGCAAAGGATTGGCCAAAAAAAATCCCCCGAAGCCTCGGGGGATTTTCCGGGAAATTCGAAGGGGTGCGTGCGCCTATCGGCCGCGAATCACTTCAACCCGCCGGTCTTCATCGAGGATGTACTTCAGGGGGTTGACAGGTCTCTCTTTTACAAGCACTTCGTAATGCAGATGGGAACCCGTGCTATAGCCAGAGCTTCCGACCGTCCCAATCACCTGACCGCGCTTCACCCGCTGTCCCTTTCTCACCTTGTTTTCGTGATTGTGACCGTAAAAGGTTTTGAAGCCAAAGCCGTGGGTGACGACGATGACCCGCCCGTAGCCAGCCATCTTGCCTGAATACGTCACCACCCCGTCGGCCGCCGCCAGGATCGGCGTCCCGCGCGCGGTTGCGATGTCGATCCCCGTGTGCCGCTGCCGCCGCCCGGTGAAGGGGGAGGTGCGAGGGCCAAACTTGGAACTCACGTAGCCCTTGGCCGGCCAGATAGACGGTGTGGCGGCCAATCGGTCCCTCTGCTCGCCGAGGTAGGTGGTGAGGGCCTCGAGGCTCTCGGCCCGAAGGGCCACCTCGCGCTCAAGGCGTTCCAGATCCTCATAGAGCCGTTCAATGAGCCGCTGTCGCTTTGCCTGCTCCTCCGCGGTGAGGGCCTGCTGGATCTGTAGCGTTCCACCCCCCATCCCCAAGGTGTTCTCTGCCGCCGGACCGGCCTCCATCCCTGCCAGGCGGCGGATCTGGTGGTCCACGGAGCGCAAGCGTGTAACTTCCTCAGTCAGCGTCTCGAGCCGGGAGGCCAACCCTTGCTGCGCCTTGACAGTCTGCCGCAGTCGCTCGAGCTCACCATAGTCTACTTGAAAGGCGATGTAATGAACGACGAGGAAGGCGATCGTGAAGAGGACAAGGGTCCCGCCAAAGAGGATTCCAGCCACCATCCGCTGGCTGACTCGAAGCTGGCGAGCACGGTCGGTGTGGTCCGTCAGGATGAGGATGGTAAAGAACCTGGACACCATAAGCTCCTCCTGGCCAAGAGGGTGAAGGACCGGTGACGCGTTCAGCTTGCTGTCTATCTCCTGGGGCCCGCTCGCTTCCGAGCGGTGCCCGGAACGGAAATGTCCGCCACAAGGAAGGACGCTACGGGGTCTAGGTACGAAAAGGTCGCAGGAAAGTAGCATAGAAGAAGCAAGGATGTCAAGTTTTTTTTAGGCTTTAATCCCGATCCATCAAGATAATTGTGAAGCCATGAGCGGCCACCTGCCTGGCAGCGCGTCTCGCCTGCTCCCGGTTGTCAAAGGATCCAACGCGAACCCGATAGAAGGTCTCGCCGTTCACAGTGATCTCGCTGATGTATGTCCCACGCGTCAGCGCGTCGAGGCGGGTCTTCAGGAGAAGCGCGTTCCGCGCGTCCGAAAAGGACCCCACTTGGAGTGTATACGTCCCGGGCCCTCGGGCGAGTTGTGGGGGCGCCCCGCCGAGAGGCCGAATATGCACCCGGGCAACCCCTTGCCTCACCATGCCAATGGCCCGGGCTGCCGCATAAGACAGGTCGATAATTCTCCCCCTCACGAAAGGGCCCCGGTCATTCACCCGGACCTGGATCGATCGGCCGTTCTGCAAGTTGGTGACGTGCACCCACGTACCGAGGGGAAGCGCCCGGTGCGCAGCGGTGAGTTGGTGCATGTTAAAGACCTCCCCGCTCGCTGTTCGGCGCCCGTGAAACTTCGGTCCATACCAGGAGGCGATTCCTACCTGTCCCCCCGGCCCTGGCAGTTGGACCCGGGGACCCGCGCAAGACGCGAGAAGGAGGAAAGCGATCACACCCCATCCACGACGGAGAGAGGCCGGTCTCCAAGTGCTGTAACTTACGAAATCTCCCACTGTTTCGCCCCCCACGATTTCAAAATCGCCCCACTCTACCGATCCCACCACTCTCTGTCAAGGTGAGGGAAAGGGATTTGGATTATCTTTTGCATTGTAGATGCCAAAGCAAAAAGATACTGACATGTTTAACTTTTTCCCTCCTCCGCCGTCTAAATGGACAGGGGAGGAGGTGAAAAGGCGATCGGAGGGACCAGAGGTGACGGAAGCGGATCTTGCTTTGGTTAGCCGACTCCGGCATGGTGACCAATCCGCCTTTGATACCCTGGTCCGCCAGCACCAGAAGGACCTTTTCCGGTTGGCCTACCGGATGACGCGGAACGCTGAAGATGCAAAGGATCTGTCCCAGGAAGCCTTTCTCCGCGCCTACCGAGGTCTCGGGAGCTTCGATGGGCGGTCGAGCCTTTCCACCTGGCTCTACCGGATCACGGTGAATCTCTGCCTGAGCCACTTAAGGCAACAGCGGTCCACTGACGAAGGAAACCTTCCCGCGGCTTACCAGGACGCGTCTCCGAAGCCCTTGGATGAGCTAGAGGAGCGGGAGCTACACCAGGCCGTGGCGGAGGCCGTCACGGAGCTCCCACCGCAACAACGCGCCACCCTGCTGCTGAGGGTTCACCATGACCTCCCCTACCGGGAGATCGCCGAGATCATGGAGAGCTCCGAGGGGACGGTGCGGGCGAACTATTTCCACGCCGTGGCGAAGTTGAAATCGCAGCTCAAAGGTCTCCGCGAGAGCACGTGAGGACTTCAATGGAGTGTGAGGCTTACCGAAGCAAGCTTTTCGAATACCTGGATGGCGAACTGGCCGGCGCCGCACAGGCGGAACTCGAGGCCCATGTGAACCAGTGTCCTGGGTGTCGAGAAGAATTACACGAACTGCATGAGACATTGGCGCTCATTGCCAGGATGCCGACCCCGGAGCCGCCTGAGGCCTTCTGGCAGCAGTATCTTCGCGAGCTTCGCCAGAAAGTCGCACCGGTCCCCCGCATATCTCGTTTGCAGAACTGGTTTGCGTCTCTTCCGCTTCGCCCAATTCCAGCGCTGGCGGTGGGGATTGTTCTGATTCTGGCGGTTTTCCTTACCGGGAAGGAGAGACCCGAGCAGCCGCCAGTGCCAGAGCTTACGACGCTCAACTTGACCCAGCAACTGGCCGTGAGCCAAGACCTCGACCTCCTCCGGGAGATCGATTTGCTGGAGGAGATCGAACTGCTCGAAGACTGGGACCTGATCCGCTCCAGGGACATTCAGGGTCCTCCGAGGGCCACGTGAGATGTCTTGGAGGTGGAAGCTTCTGTTTCTCCTGGGTGTCCTGGAAGCAGTAACAGGGGGGGCTGGATGGAGCGAACAATCGACACCGGTTCCCCAGAAGAACCAGCAAGAAGACGAAGCAATTTTGAAGGACTTAGAGATCGTAAAGGACTTGGAGATGCTGCAGATGCTCGAAATACTGCAAGAAATGGAGGTCCTGAGAGAGCTGGATCCATCCCTGCCTCCCGGATCCCAGAGTGAGGAGGGAGCGCGATGAGAAGAATCGCGGCCTCGTTACTGGGTTGTCTGCTCCTCCTGCCGTCTGTGTCCTCGGCATGGGCCCAACAGCCCGGTCCCCAGGGACCGCCGGTGAAGTCCCCCGCCCAATCGCGGCGCCTTTCACAGCAGGGGGCTCGGAAAGAGGAGCTCCGACGGTGGTGGCGCAGCCTCTCGCGCGAGGAAAAGCAGCACCTGGGAAAACTCCATCAAAGGTGGCAGGCCTTGACTCCGGACCAGCGACAGGCGATACAAGAGCGGCTTAATACCTTCCGACGGCTTCCGCCAGAGGAGCAGGAGCGGATCCGCAAGAAATACGACCGCTGGCAGCAGCTTCCACCGGAGCAGCGGGAGCGCATCAGGGAGCGGTTCAAGCACTGGAAGGAGCTTCCGCCGGAAAAGCGGCAGGCCCTGCGGGAGCGGTTCCAGTATTTCCGCAATCTCCCCCGGGAGGAGCGGCAACGAATTCGGGAGAAGTGGCGGCGGTTCCGACAGCTCCCCCCTGACGAGCGTCAACGCCTCCGACGGGAGTGGCAGGAACGGCGCCGGCACCTCAAGCAGCTTTCCCCTGAAGAACGCCGGCACTTCCGACGGGAACGGAAGGAGCGGCGGCGGCGTCTCGAGAATCTCCCACCCGAGGAGCGTCAGCGGTTGCGCCAAAAGTGGGAGAAACAACGTCGGCGTGACCTACAGCATCGGTCGCCGCAGGGCCGTCAACACTTCCCTTCCAAGCAAAGGGTGTCTCGGGGTCGCTAAGACACCACGAGTTTTTTCCGACCGACGATTCCCTACCCTTTCGTCGCCGACACGCCGCGGTCAACCCTGTCCAAGGCGGTGGATCACGTGGGGGATGATGAGGGTGGCGAGATCGGTCCGGGAGCCTCCCCCGAGCACCGTGAGGAGCTTGCCCGCTGAAGCCTCCCGGGCCGCTTGAACCATGAAATCCGCGAGACCCACGAATGTGCGAAGAGAAAGCCCCATATCCCCGTAATCCCCCTGGTGGCCATCGAAGCCGAAATACCAGATGGTGAGATCAGGACGATACCCCCGGACTCTCTGGGCAAAAGCCGATTCCGCGGTTTCTAGATATGCCTCGTCCGGGTCACGACCCCCCCAGGGGGCCGGAACATCCACCTTGGTCCCGTCCGGAGAGACATAGCGCGTACCGCAGATGCAGACGTGGAGGACATCGGGGTCCTCTTGAAAAATGTCTCGTGTCCCATCGCCGTGGTGGGCGTCGGTATCGAGAATGGCAAAGCGTCGAACCCCAAATCTTTCCCGCAGCTGGGCAATGGCAATCGCCACATCGTTGAAGCAGCAGTAACCGCCGAAGAAGTCCCGCCCGGCATGGTGCCCCCCCGCTCCGATGAAGGCGAAGGCTCGGTCAACTTCCCCGACACATATTTTTTCCGCTGCCGCCACCACACCTCCCACGGAGGCCCTGGCGGTGCTTCAAAGGGGATCTGCCTCGACTTCCGGGATGAGTTCGGCCGTGTGGACCTTAAGGATGAGATCGTCCGAGACCTCCGGACACCGGTAGAGGCGGAACCGGTCGTCTTCTTCCAAAAGCTCATCGAGGGCGGCGGGGAAATCGGCGAGCCGGCGGCCAATGGTGAGATAGCTGCGACGGCTGAAGCTTTCATGATAAAAGATGCCAACGCGTACCGTGGGTTCGTTCATGGTTCAGAGTTCCTCTATGATGGTTCAGCGTTCATAGTTGACGGTTCAGGGTTAGGAGCTTAGCTACCACGTTTTCACCATTTCACCACGAACTATGAACCATGGACGGTCAGCCAGGTCATTGGTTAAGGGTTCGATGGAGAGAGCTTAACTTGAGATCAAAACTTAATCCTTTTAATGAATCATTAACTGTAAGCTGTTATTTTGTAACGACTTTTTATGTGTCATCCCACTGCCTACTTCTGTTCTTGCAGACGCTTGACTCCGGCCTGAAAACGCTCTGATTCCATCGAGGCAAAGCGACTGGGATAGCTGACGGCGTCCCTCAGCATCTCAACAATCCGGACTTGAAAATCTAAAGCATACCCATCGATCTGTGGAATCTGAGATCGTGTCGCCGCATCGATTGCCCCGGCCTCGACTTCAGCCTCAACGATTGACCGCATGGTGTGCGCATCCGGAATCAGATCCTGCCGGTCCAGGAGAAAGGCCAGGGCTGCGGCGACTCCACAAGCACCCCAATCGGAAGTGCCACCGACCACGGTGATGTTAGCCGCCACCCCTGAGACGTGTCCCTCGCCGCAAGGACACCGACACATCCTCCCATATTGCGTTTCGGAGAGCGCGGCCTCGGCCACTGCTCCCATTCCTAATTCGTTCCCCTGATCGCCAACCGCAATTGTCGGTATGCCTGCCCGCTCCGAACCCCGGAAAAGTTCCTCAAGATAGGCTGTAGCCTCCCCGATATTAAACCCACCCAACGAATGCGGGACCCCCACCCGATTCACTCCCGCTTTCTCGACAGCCATGACGAGCCTCGGCTGACGCTTGAGCAGCCGGACCGAACACTCGTAGCCGGGCTCAGGTCCAGGAGCACAGCCGACGACTCGAGCCGACCCCGCCGGTACGTGTCCGGCTCCGAGTCCATTCACATAGTTCATCCCAGCCGCTTGCAAGGCGGCCGCCAGGAAGGGGACGATCGCCTCCTCACTGACCAGGACGGGACGTGCCTGTAGACCGATCCCCAGGACAGAGGCGAGAACGACTGCCCCGCAGATTCCGTCCGTTTCCCCCACAAATAGAGGGTAAATCGGAAATCCCACGCATATTATGACCTCATCTCCCGGACCCACCCGATCCCGAAGAAGCTGGGCGGCAAGGATGCTTAACGGGGCACCAGTCCCCCTGGCTGCCCGGTACAGAGCTCGGATAACTCCGTGGTGGCGAAAATCAAGGGTTGTGAGAGCGTCGATGCCTTCACCCACCCATCGGGCCAAGAGGTCACGGTCCATCAGAGAGTCTCCCGCGGTGACTCGCAGTTTTCAGTGAGTTTCGACTTGTTGTGCCCGGTGTCAAGCCCAATTTCCGCCTACCGTAAAGAAAAGCAATCACAGGAGTAGATCGGCATGCGCTTGCAACGCCTTATGCTGAACTTCACCCCGAATGATGCTCAAATAGCAAATGGCAAGCCTGACCCGCTCCCGCTACCTGATCTCGTCGCGCTCCCGACCGCGGATCGACAGGTTCCTACACACCCAGGAAGGCTTTCCTGACGATCGCCGACTCGAAGAGATCCCTGCCTCGCCCCGAGTGGATGGTTCGGCCGGTCTGCAGCACGTATCCCCGTTCCGCCAGCTCCAGTGCTTCCTGCACATTTTGCTCGACCAGGAGGATAGTCTGCCCCTCTTCTTTCAACAAGGCGATTGCTCTGAACACTTCAGAAACAAGTTTTGGCATCAATCCCAGCGAGGGTTCATCCAGCATCAGCAGCTTCGGCCGACTCATGAGCCCTCGGCCGAGGGCCAGCATTTGCTGCTCCCCACCACTCAACGTCTCCCCTTTTTGTCTGTAGCGCTCCTTAAGGGTCGGGAAGAGCCCGTAGACGTACTCGAGACCCTTTTCGACCTCCTCCTTGGACCTCGTCGTAAAGGCCCCCAGAAACAGGTTCTCCTCGACGGTCAAGGGCCCGAAAATTTGCCGGCCTTCAGGCACATAGGTAATCCCTAACCGGACGATCTCAGCGCAATTCTTTCCGGTGATGTCGATCCCGTTAAACTCGATGCTTCCTGAAACCGGCCGGACGGCTCCCACAACTGTTTTCAACGCTGTGGTTTTCCCTGCACCATTGGCGCCGATCACTGCCACCAGCTCCCCTTTTCCGACGTCAAAGCTGACCTCATGGAGTGCAGGGACCCCTCCATACTCAACCTTGATCTTATTGACCTTTAGCATATTTCTCCCCGAGGTATGCCTCAATCACCGTTTTTTCCCGCGCCACGTTTTCAGGAGCCCCTTCCGCGATTTTCCTGCCAGCGGCCATGACTATGATCCGCTCGGAGATCGTCATGACAAACTCCATGACATGCTCGGTCAGCAAGAGGGTCATGTCCTTCTCCCGTTTTATGCGCTGTAACGTTTGAGTCATCTCCCTGGTCTCCAACGGGTTGAGACCGGCGGCCACCTCGTCAAGCATCAACAGCTTCGGCTTCGTGGCCAGCGCTCGAGCCAGCTCAATCCTTTTCTGGGCTGCTACTGGAAGCTCCGCGGGCCAGACCTGTGCCTCCGCCTCCAAATCCACCAATTCCAAAATCTCCCGGGCCTCCCTCCTGACCACCTCCCGATCGTTCGTCCGGCAGAACGCTCCAACCATCACGTTCTCTTCTACCGTCAGGTTTGGCATCGTCTGCATGAGTTGAAACGTCCGCCCGATTCCCATCTTGGCCACACGGTGCGTCGGCCAACCCGTAATATCCTCGCCCTCGAAATAGATCTTTCCGCCGGTCGGCTTGTAATACCCCGCAATGCAGTTGAAGAGCGTCGTCTTCCCGGCTCCGTTTGGGCCAATGAGCCCCACAATGCCACCGCGCTCCACCCCCAAAGAGATATCGGCGCACGCCGTAAGGCCCCCGAACTTCTTGACCAGACCTGTCACCTCTAACAGTTTGGGCTCTTTCATCGACGTCTCGTTATCCGTTCCACGATACCCCAGATCCCTTTGGGCTCCCGAGCTGCAATAACCATTATGATGAAGGCGTACACCATGAAATCGATGCCATACCGCCCCCCTGCCAGAGCCAGCCACGCCCCGAGGTACATATCCAGGGGAATCAAGATTGCCGCACCGATGATCGGCCCCCATAGCGAGCCGGCTCCCCCAACCATCACCGTCATCGCAATCAAGATCGAGAGATCCAACGGCATCACCAGATCCGGGTCAATGTATAGATAGTAGACCGCCAGAAAACTGCCACCGACCGCCCCAAGGCCCCCCGTAATGGTATATGCCGTGACCTTTGTCCTGGTGACATGGATTCCTACACTGGCTGCCGCCTCCTCATTATCCCGCACAGCTTGGAGCTCGTACCCGAGCTTCGACTTTCTGAACCAGTTCATGTAGAGGAGCTCGATCATCAGAAGCCCGAACACAAAGTAGTGATAGTACACAGGAGAAGGAAACTGCATGTACGTGAAGTCCGCCGCCGGTATCACGGGAAGCTCGACCCCCCGCGCCCCGCCTGTCCAGTCCCAAAAACCGAACAGCTCCTTCCAGGCCAAGGCCACGCAGAGAGTGGCGATCGCAAAATAATGCCCCTTGAGGCGAAACATGGCATAGGCGACGCCAAAGGACTCCGCCGCCGCAAGGCTCATCCCGATGGGAAGGGTGAGCCAAAACGGCGTCTTCCACCACAGCATCATCAGTGCCGTCGTATAGGCCCCAAATCCCACATTCTTCGCCTGTCCCAGGTCCACCTGCCCCCCGTAGCCACCAATGAGGTTCCAGCCCAAGCCAAACAGCGCGAAGAGGAGAAACTTGATCATGACGGCTCTGGCATAGGCCTGTTCGACAATCCAGGGGAAGGCGAGGACGATGACCACAAAGGCGGCAAGACCGATCCGTTCGAAGCGGCGCCGGTCCCCAAATGAAAACATGTCCCTTACCAGCCGACCCATCTCACCAACCGAACAGCCCTCGAGGTCTGAGCACCACAGCCAGGAAGTAGGCGAGGTAGACGAACGTGATCTTCAGCTCGCTCAGATAATGCCCCCCCACGACCTGGATCAGGCCGATGATCAGACCGGCCACGAATGCACCCGACACGCTTCCAAAGCCACCGAGAGCCACGGTTGCGAAGGCGATCAGCACGAACAGCATCCCCACCGTCGGGGTGATGTAGTAGAAATGCGCCATGAGCGCTCCGGCGATTCCGACCGTCGCTCCCCCAATGCCCCACGCTAGGGCGTTCATCTTCTCGGTATCCACCCCCATATACCGAGCCGCCTCGGCGTTAATGGACGTGGCCTTCAAGGCCAGGCCGAATCTTGTCCAGGTTATGACCCAGTAGACCAGGGCAAAAAGAACCAGGCAGAGCCCAGCCGCCACCACCTTGCTTAGATCCAGATTCACCCAGCCAAGCGACAGTCTCCTTCCAACTAGGATTCCTTCCGAAATGGAGCGCACATCCGGGCCAAAGATAAACATCGCCATGTACCGGAGAAATAACATCAACCCAAACGTTCCAAAGAGCTGTGCCACCATTGGGCCACGAAGAATATGCTGAATGAGAAACCGATAGCTGAGGATGCCCAGCACAAATCCTATGGCCGCCGCCACGGGCAAGGAGATCAGCGGATCCACCGCTAGATACGACGAGAACAATAGCGCCACATACATCCCCACCATCAGGAACTCACCGTGGGCGAAATTCACAATGTTCATAACTCCAAAAATCAGAGAGAGGCCCAGCGAGATGAAGGCGAAGATGAACCCCATCAGGATGCCGAATATCAGCAAATGGATAGCGAGCTCCATGCTCCCCCTGATGCTCGGAATCGAACGTTACGCCCCTGCGGGTTCACCGGTGCCGTTCCAACTTAACAAGCCGAATTTGATGAGCGGGACTTCCTCCAGCAGTCGTCAGCGTATGCAACGGAAAATTCGCAGGAATAGTTGGAACGGTACCAGGTGGATTGACCAGGGCCATAACGCTTCCGGTGCGAACCGGCACAAATGTAGACGTCTCTGCGATCGTTGGCATTTGCGAGTGAGGCGGCGAAGGGGGATCGCGGGGGAAATGCGAGCATCTTCATGGCTCAGGTAAAGTTCGAGCGAGCAACACGGCCAGCGTCCGCTCCCCGCGCTGCTCGCTCGACCATTGCCCGCGACACCGTCACCCGTTTTACTTCCAGCCCCGGAACGGGAAGATCAGGTCGGCAGTGGCAACCTCAAACGGATAGACGATATGTAGCTTTCCGCCGGGATAACCCTGATACTGATTGATGATCCCGCTTCCGAGCATATTCTGCTGGGTGTCACCCGGGAACGGAGAGCCAAACTTCACACCCTTCCAGGGCATGACCAGCTGCTCCGGCGGGATGTACAGTTCGTTCAGCGCTTTCCTGATCGCCTCCGGGGCGGTGGACCGGGCGTTGTCCAAGACATGGGCCCACACCTGGACACCCACGAAGTCTCTCGCAGAACTCCCGGAAAAGTCAAAACCTGTCCGGTCCCGGTACATCTTGTTCAGTTGCCCGGCGACCGGCTTCACCTTGCCCAGCTCGGGCGAGAACAGGTCACGGGTCAGGATCCCGTTCACATCCGCTCCCAGTGTCTTGTAAAAGTCCGCTTCGATGAACCCGGCATCCTGCCCCCAAATCAGGATCGGCGCGGCACGCATCTCCTTCATCGTCCTCACGAAAAGGATCGCGTCCGCGATGTAAGGGGCAAAGAGATAGACAGAAGCCTTCGAGGTGATCAGTCTTCGCGTCTCGCTGGTCAAGTCTGCGGCCTTATGCGGATACTTGAACGACTCGACAACCCGGTATCCCCGATCACTAGCGAACTTCTGGATCTCCGCGAGCGCCGCAGAGCCCCATTCGGTGTTCTCCGCGGCCACCGCCAGCATGTTGATCTTCTCTTTGGGGACAGCCTTGACGCCACGCGCCTTTCCCTGGACCAAGCCATCCAGGAAGTCAAAGAGATCAGCGGTGAACCAGGTTTCATGTGGAGTCACTCTCCAGAACCACTTGAAACCCCTCTTACTGAGGGCCGGAGAAGTTGAGTCCGGGTTAATGAAAGGGATCCCCGCCCGTTCGGCTTCCACAGAGGCCGTCTTGGTGACGGAGCTCTGATAGGCGCCCAAAAGGCCGATCACCTTCTCGTCCTGAATGAGCCTCTTTGCCTGGTCGGCTGCCCATCCCGGGTCCCCCCTGGAGTCGGCAAAAACCAGCTTGATCTTGGCACCGCCCAAGCTGGGGATGCCTTCCCACTTCGCGATCAGGATATCGAGCTTGGGGTGCTTCTTGTTCACGATATCGGCGGCGAGTTCCGCTCCTTCCTTCAAGCTCTTCCCGATGGGAGCAAGACCGCCAGACAGTGGGAGAATTACCCCGATCTTGACCTCCTTCTGAGCGGCGAAAAGTGGCGAGGCGACAATCAAAGCTGACAAAATTACCAGGGGAAAAAATAGGACCATTTTCTTGCTCGTCATCTTCATTCCCTCCTCATTCTTGGTGGGATCGGTACGCTGTCCAAATTGGCCCTCACGTTTGCCAGGGCGTTCCGCTGACGACGGTCGAAATGGGAGATCTATCCCCTCCAAAGACTCAAGGAATTCTTTCCCCGTGGGTGGCGACCGGGCGCCCCTCCGCCCCGGCCGCCTTGCCCGCCTTCGGGCTTGGCGCGGCGTTCGCGCCGGTGCTCCATACGCGCTGTTACGCCCCACTTCCGCTGGCTCCGCCCGTGCCGTGGTAGTTTTCGTAAGTACTCCGACCACAATGCTCTCTAAAAAGAGACACTTCCAGCGAAAAGGGGACAGGCACCAAAAGGTGCGCTAAGATATTGCTCGATCCGTTCCCGTGTTGGCAGTGAAGAGTTTTGTTGGAGGAGCCCCGGAATTAACAACCCGCCTCCGAGGTCTCACCCCACCCCCCGGTCAGAGGATTGTCAAGAATAAGACCCCCTCCCAAGTCGCACTGCCCTGCACAAGGCGTCGGGCTTTTTGGCGCGCATTGGATGGTATCTGTAGTAGACTGGGGATGACCCCGGTTCCATCCCTGCATCTCCTGAAGGGGTCTTCAGTATCCCGCTCCCTGCAATCGGTGTCAAGCGCCAACGCGGCTCCGACTCGGACCTAGTCCCGGGCGTGATGTCACTTCGGCCGATCCACCACCCACGGCTCAAACGGAGGGAACTTCCCCTCCGTGACAAACTGTCCAGTCCAGAATGAGGTAGCGCCATGATGACAGATATTTGCCCCCCCTGAATAGCCGTATCGCGGTTCCTTGAAGAAACTACGGCTCAATCAACCTGAAATAATTCAAAAGCTTGCCATCACATCTCACCGTACTCCTGCGTTCCTGGCACACTTGTCGCACCTTCCTCTTGCAACGATGTCACCCCTTTTAGGGAGGAAATCATCATGAGGTTGAGGCGACCACGGCAAAAAACGCTCGGCGGCTTGATCGTGGCAGGACTGCTCTTCGGGCTTCATCCGGTCGCGGCAACAGCAGGGTCGGTGTCGCTCGCGTGGGACCCGAATAACGAAGCGGACCTATCCGGGTACAAAGTCCATGTCGGAAACTCGTCTCGAATGTATTCTCAGACGATCGACGTCGGTCATGTCACCAGCTATACGGTTTCCGATTTGTCAGATGGGCAAACCTACTACGCCGCCGTCACCGCCTACGACATCTTTGGGAACGAGAGCGCCTTCTCCAACGAGGTCAGTACGACCATTCCCGAAGTGGTCGAGCCCGAGCCTGTTCCGGTGACGGAACCCGAGCCGGTACCCGTTGCTGAGCCGGCACCGGAGCCCGAGCCTGGCGGTTCCATCACGCTCTCTGCCATCGGGTACAAAGTAAAGGGTCGCCAAAAGGCAAAACTGAGTTGGAATGGTTCCACGGCGATCAACGTCGATATCTACCGCAACGGCTCTCAGATCGAAACAAGTGCCAACGACGGCTCGTACACGGATCATATTAATAAGCGCGGGAAGGGAACCTACACGTACCAGGTCTGTGAGGAAGGCACTACCACTTGCTCGAACGAGGTCATAGTCAAGAAATTTAATTGAACGTACCCCTCAACATGCCCGTCCAAGTCGGACAACCGAAGACCAAAGCATGCTAGGGTTCAGGGTCCACAGTTCCGGGTTTGACGCCCCAAAGCAGCACTACGATTTGTTTTTTCCATGAACTATGAACCAGGCCTACCGGTTCCCTCGACAGTCACGAGACCTGGCTCTCCCACACTCCCCTCGACCTGCACACGGCCGGGAAGAAAATGCTCCACTACCCATCGATTGCTGAGCAGGTGCTCGGTCACTTTCGTTGTGGTAAGCGATGAAGATCCTGAGGCAAGCACCATCGGGAGTAAGAGCTGGTCGGCCAGATAAGGATCAGCTACCCCTGGCCTTTCAAGATAGGCAAAGAGCTGATCGCAGGCCTCATCTGCCACCCGCTCGGCCGGCTTCCCCCTCTCCCCCAGGCTGCTAAAGCCCGCCCGTCCTCCTTCACACCTCGCCAGCAAAAAGACGACCGTCCCGGGGTTTCGTGCTTCCACCGACGTAAGTTCAATCTGACTGGGAACACCGACTCGCTTGAGGCGTGCAAGGGTGCGGTCCCGTTGTCGCTCAGCCACGCTCAAAGGAAGCCCCGCCGCCGCCGAGAGGCCCACGACTTCTCCAAGGGGCCCCCGCTCGGTCAGCGTCAAGGCGTGCAGGACAGAGGGATCGATTGTTCCCTCCACGAGACCTCCCCCCTTCGGGTAGAATCCCCACCGCCTCAGGGTAAGCGACGCCCGAAGCCCCATGCCTTCAAGGATAGGAAGAAGAACCTGCTCGAGATAAGGAAAGGGCGGGCTCCAGGGGACGTGGCTCCCGCCTGCGATGGAGATGCGAGAACGAGATGACGCAAGGGCGAGAGGAACGAGGATCGTCTGCAGGACTAACGAGATGGCCCCGGCCGTGCCCACGTCCCACTGGTACTCGCCGTGAGCTATGCGCCTAGGAGCGAACCGGAGGGAGATCGATCCGACCGTCGCGCCTTCAACCTCAGCCGTGGCGATCTCGGCTAACGCGCTGACGCCCGCCAGGTGCTGCGCCTGAAGTCCCGGATTCTTCCGTCCAGCCCGGATTTTTTCGACCAGCACCGGCCGGTCGAGCACCGCACTCAAGGCCAGGGCAGTCCGGAGAATCTGCCCTCCTCCCTCCCCGTAAGAGCCGTCGATGGTGACCATCTTTCCACAAACGAAAATTTATCCTCACCGCTTGGCTTGCCGATCCGTGCCGTGGGCCCGACGCATAGACGCGAGCTCCTCGCTACCCTTCCGCCTTCGCGGCGATCTTCTCAAAGAAGCGTTCCTCGTTGACAATGAAGCGTTCATGAGTGCACTCGCTGATCTTTTCTTTCTCGTCATAGCCCTCGATGAAAAAGACCAGTTTCCGTCCATCGATCTCTTTGAGGGTGGCCGTCACCTTCACCATCATCCCAATGGGCGTTGCGGCGAGATGTTTCAAATCGATGCGCGTCCCGACGGTGATCATCCCCGGGTCAAGCTGTTTGGTCACCGCAAAAACCGCCGCCTCCTCGCTCCATTCGCAAAGAACGGGGGTGGTAAAGACATCGACCCCGGGATTTCCATGTTTGTCGGCAGAATGTTCCGGCCCGACCCGCCGCTCGACGGTGTAGCTCGCTCCAATTTCCGGTCCCATGTTGCCCTCCTGTTGTGCAGAGAAAACTTCTCCGCCACGCGGCCCGGTTCTACCATCCCCCCTCATACCTGTCAATGGGGAAGGCGGCAGGATGCACCTCAAACTCCTTGACAAGAGCCAGGTCAGCACTTAGATTGTGGCCGACTTTGTTCTCGAAATCGTTTTTTACCATCCGAAAAAGGAGGAAAGCCCGTGAAACCGAAGGTGCTGGTCACGCGACAGATTTTTCCCGAAGCCGTCGAACTGGTGAGTAAACATTGTCAGGTCGAATCGAATCAGCGAGATGTTCCCTTTCCCCCTCCTCAGCTTCTCAAAAAGCTCCGGGGCAAAGACGGACTCGTTTGCCTTCTGACCGACATCATCGACGACAAGGTCATGGCCAAAAACCCCCATTTAAAGGTCGTCAGCAACGTGGCCGTAGGCTACAACAACATCGACGTCACCGCTGCGACGAAGCGGGGGGTGATGGTCACTAATACTCCAGGGGTCCTGGACGACACGACCGCCGATTTTACCTGGTGCCTCATCCTCGCCACCGCGCGGGGGCTCGTAGACGCCGACAAATATTTCCGGTCCGGCAAGTGGAAGTATTGGGGCGTCATGCAGTTTCTGGGTCACGACGTCCACCATAAAACCTTAGGAATCTGCGGCCTGGGTCGCATCGGCAAGGGAGTGGCTAAGCGGGCCCGGGGCTTTGATATGCGAATTCTCTATACGGATGTCCAGAGGGCCAATCCGGTCGTCGAACAAGAGCTTGGGGCGACGTTTGTCGATAAGAAGACCCTCTTGAAGGAGTCGGACATCGTCACCCTGCACGTCCCCCTCTTCCCGGAAACCACCCACTACATTTCCGCCTCCGAACTCAAGTTAATGAAGAGGACCGCCATCCTGATTAATGCCGCTCGAGGTCCAGTGGTGGACGAGAAGGCGCTGGTCAGGGCCTTAAAGGAGCGGTGGATTGCGGCGGCGGGTCTCGATGTGTACGAGAAAGAGCCAAAGCCGGCCCCGGGCCTGACGAACCTGAGGAACGTCATCACCGCCCCCCACGCGGCAAGCGCATCCGTTGATACACGGCTCAAGATGTCTATGATGGCCGCAGAAAATTGTGTGGCAGGGGTAACCGGGAACCGGCCGCCCAATCTGGTTAATCCCGAGGTCCTCGGCAGGACCCGTTAAGCGTCCACCGTTAACCGACGACCTGGCTGAGCGTTCATGGTTCATAGTCCATTGTTCATGGCGAAAACGGGGTACTTGAAGTCTTGACCCTGAACCCTCGACTACGAACGCTGAACCGTCATGGGTGAACCGTGAACGAGCCCGAAGAACTGGACCTTGAACTATGAACCCTGAACCATGCACCGTGAACTGCGAACGGTGAGCCGGGGGGATGTCATGGCGCAACAGATTGGTTTTATCGGACTCGGAATCATGGGAAAGCCCATGGCCCGGAATCTCCTGAAGGCAGGGTATGCCCTAACCGTTTATAACCGCTCCAGACCACCGATGGACGAGCTGAAACGTGATGGCGCTACTCCAGGCTCGTCACCCAAGGAGGTCGCTCAAACCTCTGAGGTTCTCATCACGATGCTTCCAAACTCACCTGATGTGGAGGAGGTTGTTCTTGGGGCGAATGGCGTCCTGGAGGGGGCCAAATCCGGCATGATCCTGGTTGACATGAGCACGATCTCTCCCCTGGTTTCTCAGAAGATTTACGAGGCGGCGAAGAGGAAAGGCGTCAAGGCGCTCGACGCGCCGGTCAGCGGGGGGGAGAAGGGGGCCATCGAGGGGATCCTTTCTATCATGGTCGGCGGAGATCAGGAGGTCTTCGAGGCAGTCCAGCCCATCTTCCAGGCCATGGGAAAGACGATCACTCACATGGGGTCGGCCGGAGCGGGCGGGTTTACGAAGCTCGCCAATCAGGTGATCGTGGCCATAAACCTCGTCGCCATCGGGGAGGCCTTGACGCTCGGGGCCAAGGCCGGCCTTGACCCTGAACGTCTCATCCAAGCGCTCAGTGGCGGCATGGCGGGGAGTCGATGCTTGGATATGAAAAGCCCCCTGATCGTCAAGGGAAATTTCCAACCGGGATTCAAGGTCGACCTGCATTACAAGGACCTGGGCCTTATCACAGAGGCGTCCCGAGCCTTACAGGTCCCGCTGCCGACCACCGCCGTCGTCCAAGAACTCTTCTCGGCCCTCCGGGTCAAAGGCCGGGGCTCTCTGGACCACTCGGCCGTTATCACTCTGCTGGAGGATCTTGCCGCGGTCCAAGTACGCACCAAAAGCTAAAAACCGATGACCGACCCCCGATGACAGATAACCGAATCAAGACGGTCATCGGTGTACGGTGATCGCTTTTACAGCTGTGGGCTCCCCAGCGGTTAACGGTCGCCGGTGATCGTTTACTAGTTGAGGGGAACGCGGACGGTGATGCTCATGGATTTGCCATCGTCCCGCCGACCCAAGAAAGTCAAAGTCTGGACACCTGTGAGGCTCGCGAGATCATTGGGATCTGACGAGGCGAGGCGCGCGTGGACCGAAACCTCTGCCTCGCCCCCCCTCTCTATCTTGAGTTTCAAGGGTTGATCCCCAGGCCAACTCCTCCCCCACAGGTTTTGGACCGTGAGACGCAACCGGTCCAAGCTCACCCCCATATCGCTCGGATTGGCGATCTTGACCCGGAATTCCCAGCGGAAGCCATCCCGCATTTGGACGGTGAGTTCCTCAGCGGTCAAGCGGCGCTTCTCCAGCTCGGTCACTTTGACGGTTAACGGGCTCGCCCCTTCCACCTCTACGACACGTGGCTTCTCGACGGTAGGGGCTTCTCTCGGCGCGGCGCACCGAAGAGTCGGAAGCGCAACTAACAGGGCCAATCCTAATACCTTTACCTTCCAGCTTGGGTATCGCATGCTTACCCTCCGTCGGATCCAGTCCTCCCCTACCCATTATACAGCGTACGCATCGCCGGATCCAAGTCCGCCTGACCTTTAGAAGTGTGATATATAGCAGGCCCGTGCTGTGAAGCATCCTCCATAGAGTAATGTTGCGGATTCTGACGTCAGTCGCGGGATTGACCCGTCTCATGTCCCGGGCAGGCATCATTCCTAAAAGCAAGATCCGTTCCAGGGCCATTCGTCATCGATCAATGACATGCACGGGGATGCCACTCGAGGCAGACCGTTGGCATGCATCGACCACCGCCAGGGCCTTGATCCCATCGGTCAAGGAGACCGGCGGTGGCATGTCGTGCGTCACCCATGTGATAAAAGCTTTCAGACACTCGCGGACCGTAGGCACTGGCGGCGGGAGCGGCAGGGTGCGTCTGTTGCGCCCCTGAATCACGTCGAGACAGTGGTGCACATGATCCCCGACCAAGATTCCTTTTTCCCCAATCACCTCGATCCGACCGATCCTTCCCAACGTTGTCCGAAGTTGGGCAACGACAGCCCGCAGCGAGCCGGGTTCCGCCTGAAGAATGGCGGTGAACCCATCCTCCGTCCGCTCGGTTAGGCGGCTGACTGACTCGCAATACACCCGAACGACTTCTCGCCCCGTCAAAAAACGCAGGAGGTCAAAACTGTGCACACCGGTGTGAAGGATGATGCCTCCCCGACCCGCATCGTCCAGCCAGGGAAGGGGCGAGGGCTCAAAATGCTGCTGAAGGAAGACTGCATGTGGCGGCCCGAGCATAGGCAAGTGTGCTTTGACGGTCTGAACCAGACTATCAAAGCGAAGGGTCTGGGCCACCAGTCCTTTGCTACCCCCGCTTTGGGCCTCCTGCACGATCCTCTGAGCGTCGGCGAGGGTATGGGCCAAGGGCTTCTCCACCAGAAAGTGCAATCCCCGTCGCGCCGCAGCCGTGCAGATTTCCGCATTGAGGTCGGGAGGAACCACAACCGCCACCGCATCCAGTCGTTTATCCGACAGGAGCTCACGATAATCGGCATAAAAGGTCATCCCCTTCATTTTGGCGAACTCCTCCCCCGCCCCCCCATCCCGCCGACAAATCGCCACCAGCTCCGCCTCGGGCAGATCCTCGAGAAGATGACGGGCGTACCGAGACCCATGTCGGCCGACCCCGATCAATCCGAACCGGATCCGCTTCTCCACCATTGTTCCTCCAAGAGAGGAAGGCGATAGCCTAAGCCGCTCCGCTCGGGTACAATCGGCTGACCCTCAATAAGACGGGAGGCCGAGATGCGACTTCGAGAACAGGTCCTCAAGCGACGGGTGGTGTATGCGGGGAACTACCTCAGCACACACCAATATCTGGTCCGCCTACCGAACGGGAGGAGGGCCACACGGGACATCGTTCGACCGCCCGACGCGGCGGCGGTGGTCCCCCTCGATGACGCGGGCAACATCTATCTGGTACGCCAGTACCGACCCGCAGTCGGCCGGATCCTCTACGAGCTTCCCGCCGGGATTATCGGCGATGGCGAGCCCCCCGTGCAGACCGCCCGGCGGGAATGCGAGGAGGAGATCGGGATGCGCCCGAAGCGCCTCAAGAAGCTCTGCGTCACCTACCATGCCACTGGCTTCTCCACCGGATGCGTCCATATCTTCCTGGCTACGGGGCTTATTCGGGTGAAGCGCAAGACGACCAATGGCGCCGAATTTGTCAAGCCGGTCCGCTTTCCTTTCCACCATGCGTACCGGATGGCCCTGCGAAACCAGATCGTGGACGCTCAAAGTCTCATCGGCCTCTTGTGGACAAAGCGCCTTGTTGAGAAAGGGTGCCGCTGATCTCGCCCGCGCCAAGACTTCGTCTTTTGATCCTCTCATGTGGAGAGGAGGGTTGTGGCAGGCCCCGTCGGGTCCCTCGGTACTCTACGCAGAGGTGAGTTGAAGCAGGACTAGTGCCGTCCCACCTTTTCTCACCCAATGTAGAGGTGTGTGATGCGAAGACCCGGCTTACCGGCTTTCTGGTACGTGTTCGGGGCAATAAGTTGGAACGGTACTAATACAAACGCATTTCATCTTGTGACAATCGAACAATAGAACATTAGACCGCCCCTCGATCTTCCTCGGGATGGTGAGCGTGTCGAACCACGATGGGGGATTTTCTCTCCAAGATCACTCTATTGTTCCACCCTTCGACAGGACTTCGGCGAGCTCAGTCGAGCCGCTCACGGCGGTGAGCATGGTCGAACCGCCCCTCGATCTTCCTCGGGGTGGTGAGCCTGTCGAACCACTGGTCCATTGCTCCAAAGTAAACGCACCTTGTGCGTTTGCTTTAGCGCCCTGGCTCGCCCACCCGATGCTCCGTCCCGTCCAGCAGGCGCCTAATATTCCCTCGGTGGCGAACGAAGATAAAGAGAGCGGCCACGACCGAGAAACCGAAATACGGACCGGCCCCGGTGGAGATGAGGATGACGGGAGGGATGCAGACGCTCGAGACCATGGCGGCCAGCGAGGTATAACGGAAGAACAGGAGAACGCCAAGCCAAACCACCAGTCCCAGCAGGGCAGGACCCGGCGTCATGACCAGGAGTGCTCCAAAGCTGGTTGCCACCCCCTTTCCACCGGCAAACCCGAGGAAGACAGACCAGTTGTGCCCTAGCACTGCCGCCATGGCCACCGCGGCCACCAAGAGAGCTGATCCCCCTATACCAATAGCTGCCCACGTGGGGATTAACCCCTTGAGAAGGTCGCCCAGCAGGGTCAGGGCCGCCGCCCGCTTCCCCACGATTCGCAAGACATTGGCGGTTCCAATATTGCCGCTTCCATGCCGCCGGATGTCGACCTGCCCGAGCGCCTGGGAGACCAGCAGGCCAACGGGGATGGATCCAATCAAGTACGCGATAAAGATAAGGCTCAGATCCTGAACGTCGGGCATCTTAACCCTTCCTCGAGGCGAGATGCGGCAGCGGCCGCTTTACATGCCCCGCGTCCGCATACCAGGCCACGGTCCGGACCACCATCTCGCGCAAGGGGGTAAATGAAATCTTAAGCTCTCGCTCTGCCTTGGAACTGTCGTACCTTCCCCCGTGAAGAATGGTGCGGACGAGTTCCCGGCAGATCCTTGGCCGCCGCCCACTGAGGCGATCGCCCCATTCCATCCCCGTGCCGAGGGCCAAAGCAACCGTGGAACCTAACTGCCACGGTCGTCCCTGAGATCCCGTCACCTCCTTCAGCGTTCCGAGGAGTTCGCCGGTCGTCACTGATGGGCCGCTCAGCAGGTATCGTTCCCCGATCCGCCCACTCTCCCGCGCGCTGAGATGAGCCTCGACACAATCTTCGATATAGCAGAAGCTGAACCGGTCCCCACAGAGGAAAGGCAACCGCCCGTTCAGGTAATCCAGAAAGATCCGGGCGGTACCGTGCAGGCGACCCGGTCCTTGGACAGAGGAAGGATTGAGGATTACGACGGGGAGTCCCTGCCGCGCAAGATCCAGGGCCACCTGTTCGGCCTCGTATTTTGACCGCTCGTAGTGGGAGAGAAAGTAACCGCGGTGTGGCGTCTGCTCCTCTGCCACATCGTCGCGCTCCTCACCGATCGTCACGGCAGAGCTCGTGTAGACAATTCGCCTGACGCCCACGTCTCCCGCCGCCTGGAGGAGGGCACGAGTCCCCCCAACGTTGATCCGATACAGAGGTTGGGGGTCAGCCAGGCAAAAGGCATTGAGCCCGGCCGTGTGGATGACGAGATCAGATTCCCGCAGGGCGTCTTGATAGGTGGCAGGGCTCAGGAGGTCTCCGAGGACCGGTCGCACTCCCTTGGCCGCCATGTGACGCGCCGCCTCGTCCCGGCGAACCAGGGTCAGCACCTGCCCCTCTTCCTGGAGCAGCCGATCGAGAACTGCACTGCCAATAAATCCCGTGACACCCGTGACAAAAGTGACCATCGTGATTCCTCGACGTGGAGCACTTTACCAGAGCGTACGCCCCCAGGCAACGTGAAAGCCCGCCATATGAGGACCACAGGAAGTGGCCTTCGGGCCGGCGGTGGCAACGGAGGCGTGGAATCGTGGATGGGGGGGGTTAGGCGAGACCGTCTGCCTGAAGCATCTGAAGGGCTTTCTCAAAGGCCTGAACCGTAAACGCAATGTCCTCTTCGCTGTGGATAGCCGAGACCCACCCGTGAAACGGAGGGATGTCCACCCCGTTGAGGATCATGGCTGCGCGCAGACTATGGTGGAGCCTCACGTTATGTGCTTGGAGGATCCGATGATCCGTCCGAGACGAGAGTTCGGCCTCGGTCAAGCCAAGCCGGGCTGGACCGACAAGATAGTTGAAGACTGACGCCTCCCCGTAGACCAGAAGATCTGCACCGGTCCTGGTAACTGCTTCCTTCATACCCTGGCGTAACAGCTCCCCCATCCGGCTGGCCCGCCGCTGCGCCTCTCCATCCTTGATTCGCTCCAAGGTGGCAATCCCTGCGGCCGCCGCCAGCGGGTTCGCGTTAAAGGTCCCCGCATGGGCCACCCGTTGGTGTCGGTCCCAATCCCGGTCCCCCCGGAACGCGATCAGGTCCATGATCTCGGCCCGGCCCGCCACTCCGCCTCCCGGCATCCCCCCGGCCAGGATCTTTGCCAGCGCCGTTATATCTGGCGTCACCCCGAAGTATTCTTGAGCGCCGCCTGGCGCATAGCGGAAACCGGAGATGACCTCATCAAAGATGAGGACGACACCCTTTTTTCGGGTCAGCTCCCGGATCTCATGGAGAAACGTCCGATCGGTGGGAATGGTGCCCGAGCTCCCCCCCGCCGGCTCGAGGATGACCGATCCGATCCCATCATCCAGCGCTTTCTCTAGCGCACCAATATCGTTGGGGGGGCAAAGGAGGATCTGCCCCAGGGCTTCCTCCGGAACTCCACGAGACACCGGCGCCTGGTATGGAGGCTTGACCCCGACCGTCGCAAAGTCGTGCCAGCCGTGGAAGTGCCCTTCGAACTTCAAGACCTTATTTTTTCGCGCATACGCGCGCGCAAGCCGAAGGGCCAGCTGGGTCGCCTCAGTCCCGGAACCGGTGAATCGGACCCGCTCGGCCGACGGGACCATCTGGTGCACGAGTTCGGCCCACCGCACCTCTACCGTATGGCTTGCCCCCAGATGGGTTCCCTTCTCTAGCTGGGCCCTCATGGCTCGCACCACCTCGGGATGCAGATGCCCGAGCAAGAGCGCCCCGTGCCCCATCCAGTAGTCGATCAGCTCCTGGCCGTCGACCGTCCACTTCCGGGTCCCCTTGGCCCGCTCGATGTACACCGGGAAGGGAGTGAAGTACCGGATGTCATGGGTGATGCCGCCGGGGATGAGCTGGCGTGCCCGCTCGAAGAGCTTATGGGACGTGGGATGGGCACCCAGATACTGGGCCTCGATTTTCGAAGACTGGGACTCCACTCGACACCCTCACCCTGATGGCGGATGACCGATGGTTTCCTTTCTTAACAGAACCTGCTCCAACCGCTTTCGAAGCTCTGCCTCCGTGGTTCGATACTTGAAGGCCTTCCGGCCTTCGATGAGAAGAACCGGAACCTCTTGATCAAATCGCCCTTTGAGGCCCGGATCCTGATCAATATCCACTTCGACAAGAGCCACAGGATACGCGCGGCTCACCTCGAGAAGCACTTCCTTCATCTCCTCACAGAGGCAGCAACCGCGTCGTGAATAAAGCGTGATCTCGATCCGGTCCATTGAATGTGAGGGATCCATGTCGGAAAACCGTAACACACGAGGTGGGACCTGTCAACGAACGCGCGGTAACCCCTCTTGAGCCTCGCCGGTCAGCGGCCTCTCCCACGAAACCGTCCCGAGCCCCACCCCACCCACCACCAGCGCGATCGACACACCCTGGACTGCTCCAAACTGCTCCCAAGAGACAGTCTTTCGAAATGATCCGCTACCCGAGATTCATAATGTTGGTTTGGAGAGAAAAATGCGTAACTTGGCATGAACGTTGCACTCATATCCCCTCAAAAACTCACCGCATGAACAAGGAGATGAAGATGGCCCAATATAAACCATTACCCTTCTGGCGCCGAAAGTTCTACGTGCACCCGATCCAGCGGAAGTATTTCTTCCTCTCCCTGGTTCCGCTGACCATCTGTGCGTTCCTCGTGATCTTCCTGCTTTTCATTCCCCTGAACGTGAGCCTCCGGGGACCGGCCCCCGATTTAGAAAAGGCGGCCATCCTGGAGCAGATGTATGGCTTGGGCGTCGGCATCTGGCCTGCTTTTCTCATCAGTATGCTCGCCTGTAGCATCCTGAGCTTTTTCATCACGCATAAGTTCGCCGGCCCCCTGTACCGGATCGAGCAGATCCTCCGGAAGACCAAGGATGGCGATATCCCCATCTCCGTGCGGATTCGACGGAGTGACGACCTCCAGGAGTTTGTGCAGCTTCTCGATGCTACCTTCAAAACAATCGCCTCGACCCTGCTAGCGATCAAGGAGCAACAGGCTCTGGCCGCCAAAGAGATCGCGACTCTCCAATTGAAGATCAGAGCGGGGTCGAATGGGGAAATCCTGCAGGCCTTAGAGGGAATCGGGCGGAACCACCGGGAGGTCGAGAATATCCTGGCGAACTTCAAACTTCCAACATTCCAGCCAGCCAATCCGGAAGCAACGGCATAGCCAGAAGAAGTCTGCCTGTCTCCAACGCTGAATCTACCCTCTAACCTCACGATCTTACTTCGGTCCCCCCACGCCGAGTCGGTGGAGGATCAGACGCTCAACAACCTTTCCAGGATGTCGGGGTCCGACCGGAACTCTCCAGCACTCGCGTGATGGCGGATGCGCCCCTTCTCGATGACGTAGCCCCGCTGGGCGTGCTTGAGGGCAAACCGAATGTTCTGCTCGGTAAATAGGATGGTGGTCGTCTTGGCCAGTCCGTCGATCAGCCTTCCGATCTGCTCGACGATCACTGGTGCCAGCCCCTCGCACGGCTCGTCGAGCAGCAACAGCTCGGGCTCACCGACGAGGGCACGGGCGATCGCCAACATCTGTTGCTCTCCACCACTCAGATAGTCCCCGGGCCGGTCGCGGATCTCGGAGAGCATGGGAAACTCGTCGTAGACCTTCTCGAGCGGCCAGCGGCGCTCACGGTCGACCTTGCGCTTTTGGGCCACCTCCAGGTTTTCGTGCACGGTGAGGCCTGGAAAGACGCGGCGATCCTCGGGTACAAAGCCGATACCCATACGGGCGATCCGGTCGGCCGCATGTCCCTCGATCGGTTCGCCCTTGAACAGAACCCTCCCCTCACGGGGTGGGGTCAGGCCGATAATCGAGCGTAGAGTCGTAGTCTTGCCAGCGCCGTTCCGTCCCAACAGGCACACCACCTCGCCGGCACTAACCTCCAAGCTGATCCCCTGAAGCACGTGACTTTCACCGTAGTAGCTGTGCACATCCGCGAGCTGGAGCATCAGACCAGTTCCTCCCCCAGGTAGGCTGCCCGAACTTTCGCATCGTTCCTGATCTCCTCGGGTGTCCCCTCGGCCAAGAGCTCACCCCGATGCATAACAAAGATCTTCTCGGCCAGCCCAAAGACCACGTCCATGTCGTGCTCCGTGAGGAAGAAGGTGTAAGGGCCGGAGTCCGCGAGGCTTTTAATGAGGCCCATGACCGCGTGGGTCTCTTCGGGCGTCATCCCTGCGGTCGGCTCGTCCAGCAGGACCAGTTGAGGCTCGGTGGTCAACACGATCGCCAGTTCCACCCGCCGCTTGTCACCGTGGCTCAGCGTGCCGGCCCGAGCCCGGGCGACCGACTCGAGCCCGAGCCGGGTGAGGAGATCAAGCCCTTCCTGTTCCAATTTCTTATCGCGAGCGCTGACCTGCCACAGATTGAGCCCCATGTTGTGGTGGGCAACGACGGCTACCTGGATGTTCTCGAGCACGGTGAGCTCGTCGAAAATGTTCGTAATCTGGAACGACCGTGAAATCCCCAGCCGTGAGATGCGGTCTGGAGGGAGGCCGGTAATGTTGTTCCCACGAAACCAAACCGTGCCCTTGGTTGGCTTCAGCCGTCCCGACACCATGTTGTACAAGGTCGTCTTGCCCGCGCCGTTCGGCCCGATGAGCGCGGTGATCTCACCCTCCGGAATCGCCAGCGAAACATCGTTGACTGCCACGAAGTGGCCGAATGCCTTCGTGAGGTGCTGCACTTCCAGGAGCGGTGCCGTCATCACCGCTCCCCGAGCCACCGGTCGAAAAGGCCCAGAGCCCCCCGCGGCATGACGATGACCATGAACGCGAGGATGATGCCAAGGTAGATCATCCATTCCTCCGAGTACGTGGTGATCCATTGCCTCAGGATCAGGAACACGGCTGAGCCGAACAGGGGGCCGAAGAAGTACTGAGCACCGCCAAGGATGGTCATCAGCACGGGTGCCGCGGACTGGGTCCAGTGCACCATGCCGGGGACGGCAATGCGGCTGAAGGGGGAGAACAGCGCTCCCGCGAGGCCCGAGAAGAACCCCGATAGCGCGAAGGCGTAGAGCCGGTAGCGGTAAACGGGAATCCCGGCGAAGGCCACGCGCTCGGTATTTTCACGCATCGCCCGAAGGATGAGACCAAAGGGCGAGACCGTTATCCGGTATAGAAGGAACATGCTGACCGCGGCCACAACCAGGGTCAGGTAGTAATAGTGGACCGGGTTTGCCAATTGAGTGTGGAAGCCCAGGCCGAGGTCGGTAATGCGGAAGCCAGCGACGCCATCGCTGCCTTCGGTGAGACTCCGCCACTCGTGGGAGACGGCGAACACCATCATGCCAAAGGCCAGCGTGAGCATGGCGAAATAGACCTCGTCCAACCGTACGCAGAGGTAGCCGATCAGTAGAGCCAGGAGGCCCCCCCCAACCGGGCCTGCTACCAGGACCCAGATGAAATCCGGCTGAACGTCCCGCAGCAGCAGGGCGGCCACGTAGGCCCCGGTCCCGAAGTAAGCGGCGTGGCCGAACGACAACAACCCCGTGTAACCAAAGAGCAGGTTGAAGCTCGTGGCGAACAGCCCCATGATCAGAATCTCGGTCGCCACGAACACCATGAAATACGACCCGTACACCGGCAGTACCACCAGGCCCACCAGGAGCACCCCCATTAACAACAGCCCGATCCTCACGCGCATTATTTCGACCTTCCCAGCAGGCCCTGGGGCCTGAGTAGCAACACCAGCGCCATGCCCACGTAAGGCAGGACGATGTCGAGCTCAGGCAGCCAGCGCCCGCCGAAGCCATGGAGGAAACCGAGAATCAGCGCTCCAGCCAGTGCGCCTGGAAAGCTCCCGAGGCCCCCAATGACCACGACGATGAAGGACTCGATGATGATCCGGTCTCCCATCGAGGGACCGAGCGCTCGCATGGGTGCCGCGAGGACCCCGGCCAGGCCCGCCAGCAAGGCGCCGAACGCAAATACGATAGTAAACACACGTGCCACGTCGATACCGATGGCCGCGGCCATTTCGCGGTCGATGGCCGCCGCCCGCACCGCCTTTCCGATGAGGGTGCGGGTGAACAGCAGCCACACAAGGAGACCGATGGTGGTGCCAGAGAAGATGACAAACAGGCTGTAGACGGGATAGGTAGCGCCGAGGAGGGTGAAGGCGCCTCGGAGGGCCTCCGGCGGATCGACGATCTGGTAACCTGCCCCCCAGATCAATCGGACCGCATCGTCCAGGATCAGCAGCAGGGCAAAGGTGAGCAGGAGCCCAAAAGTGGGGTGTCGATCGTAAATCCATTGCACTACGAGTCGCTCGAGCAGGATCGCAAGGGCGGCGACCACGAGCGGCGCCACGAGCATGCTGATCCAGAACGGTAGGCTGAGATACCGCACTGCGGTAAACGCCAAGTACGCCCCTACCATGTAGAGCGCTCCATGCGCGAAATTGAGAATACCCAGTACACCAAAGATGATCGTCAATCCTGAGGCGATAATGAAGAGCAGCAGGCCGATATCGAGGCTGTTGAGGAGGGCAGAGACGAAAGATGTCATCGGCGTGTCATACTGGCGGCGAGAACACGGGGTTCGCCCTCCGGGAGCACAGTGTCCCCCGGAGGGCAAACGTGTGCCAATCGTCTGCGGATAATCCTATAGCGTGCAGCCAGTCTCGGCCGGCGCTGGGGTGATCTCGCCTCCCGGAAACACCCGGACCGGCTTGAGAATGCGGATCGGGTACTCGGGATCGGCCTTCGTCATCCCCCAGTAGCCATCGACCGTGGCCTGATGGTCCTCGGCCCGAATGGTGAACTCGCCGGTCGGCGCGTTGACCGTCAGGTTGCCCAGCGCCGCCGCGATCTTCTCAGGCTCGGTGCTGCCGGCCTTCTCGATGGCGGCCTTATAGACGTAGACGCCGGTGTAAGCGTTCTGGGCGTTATAGCTGGGATACCTGTCAAAGCGGTCCTTGTACGCCTTGACGAATTTCTTGTTGATGTCGGTGTCCTTGGCCAGGAACCAGTAGCGGGTGCCCACCCACAGGCCCTCTGGCATCTGGTCGCCCAAGGCGGAGAGCACCTCCGTCGCCCCGCCAAGCGTCATCAGGACCTTAAATTCCTGGTTGAAGAACCCCAAGTTGTTTGCCTGGCGCACGAAGTTTACCAATTGCCCGCCCCACAGCGAGATGATGACGCCATCCGGCTTGGCTGCGATGACCTTGTTGATGAATGGTGTGTGATCCTCGGCACCGAATTTGGGGAAGGCAGGATCCACGAACTCCGCATCTGGATTCAGCTCTTTCAGGTACTTCTGGAAGAATTCCCAGGACTGGTGACCGAAGGCGTAGTCCGGCCCGATGGTCGTCCAGCGCTTGGCTCCGGTGTCCTTGGCCAACAGGGCCGCGGCCTTGAGGTTCTGGTTGATGTTGACGCTGTCGCGAAAGACCCATTTGTTACACAGTTTCCCAGTCACATCCGGTGTCGCAGCATGGGTGATCAACAATGGCCGCTTCAATTCCGGAATCGTGGGAGCCACGCCGCGAGCCACGCCGCTGCTGTCGATACCCAGCAGTACATCCACCTTGTCCTGGAAGACCAGCTTGCGGGCGGCTTGGATCGCCACGTCGGCCTTGCCCGTGGAATCCTCGATCCGAAATTCGAGCTGACGGCCCAGCACCCCGCCGGCGGCGTTGATCTCATCCACCGCCAGCTGGATCCCGTCGCGGGCGAACTCACCATACGTTGCGAAGGGACCGGACATGATGTAGATGGCGCCGATCTTGATCGTCTCTGCTGGCTGGCAGCCGAACGCAGCGAAGACCAACCCGAATGTAATGCCCAGTGCGGACAAAGTCCGTCTATCGATTCTTTTCATGATTTCTCCTCCCCTGAATCAATGAAATGAAAATACATCAAACGGCACCGCCGTCTGAGTAACCGGGAATCCCGGACTCAAAATGAAGAGGCCCGCAAAGCCGTGGATTGCCTGAGAAGGCGCCTGCTGTTGCCGTGCGCCAACGATTGTGTCGGCGGGGAGTGAGGATTCCAACTCTGACCCCGGTTCCATTCGTATCGCTCCTGCAGGGGACTTCAGTATTCCTCAATGTGGGAGCCGTGTCAAGCGCCTGCAGACACGGCCATCCAAACCAGCCCGGTATGCTCTTTGCACACCCCTCCCTCTTTAGTCGGGAGCAGGCAGCTTTCCCATCTCTGCTCCTCAGAGGGTTCGGTGAAGCGGCCTTTTATTTCAGATATGTTGGAACAAAAATCAAGACACCCCCCGGGGTGTATACACCCCCGGGGGGCCTCGATCCTCCTGACATTCCATTCCCTTTGCAGGAGGCAGGCCAGGAATGGTTCCTACCCCGTTTCCATCGTTGCCTCCGCCAAATACAATGAAAAGTTACGTTGCATCATGAATGCATGCAATGATACGCGTCAATTATCACTATGACCGAGACCGTTTAATTGACTGATTTAACTTTACCGAGGTCAAGACAAAGACGCCACGCGGGCTTGACCTTGCCCGAGAGGGCGTCTGAATGCTTGATGCGACCCGATCCTCGTTGGAATCGGCGGGCAGGAAGAAGCCAGGCTAGACGTTGCTGGTCATGATAAAAAGGGGCTGACGGATGAACGGTTCGTACTTGGGCCGGAGCCGGTCGGGGTTATAGTACTTGTGAACATCGACGACCTTTTTCCGACCCGTCACGGCATCGATGGGAACGCTGTCGTAGACTCCGTTGCGCACGCTGACGAGACGTCCCGAAGTGCGCGACATCACCAGGTCGAGCGCGAGATTGCCGAACGCCATCGGGACGATGGAATCGAGCGCATCGGGATCGCCGCATCGAACCATATAGCCGAGTCGCTGGCTGACCACGTTAATGCGGCGTCCGTTGTTGAACTTCGGAGAGAGTTCCTTGAGGTATGCCGCCACCTTGTCGCCAACTCCCCCCAGCTTGCGGTGGCCAAACTGATCCGCTTCACCCCCCTCAAAAGACATCTCGTCCTCGTGCGCCATCCGCGCGCCCTCGGATATCAGGAGAACGGCATATCGGCTAGGATGGCGATTCCGGTCCTTGACGAGCAACTCGGTCAAGTGCTCGATATTGAAAGGGCACTCCGGAATCACGCACCGGTCGGCCGCACCCGCCATCGTCGGTAGCAAGGCCGTGTACCCAGCGTATCGCCCGAAGACTTCGATGACCAGGAAGCGTTCGTGCGAGCCGGCGGTCGTCCGCAGTTTGTGGGTTAACTCGATCGTCCGGGTGACACAGGTGCTAAAGCCGATACAGTAGTCGGTCCCCGGAACATCGTTGTCCATCGTCTTGGGGATCGCCACGACCTTGACCCCCTCTTCGTGGAGGCGCTCGGCATAACTGAGGGTGTCGTCGCCCCCGATGGGAATGAGGACGTCAACACCCAGGAACTCCAGGTTCTTGAGCGCATCGGGGGTGACGTCGTTGTTTTCTTCTGTGTACTTGCTCTGGAGGTGCTCGGGGACGAGCACTTTCGGAAGGCGGCTCGGTCGGGTTCGAGAGGTATGGAGAAAGGTTCCCCCCGTCCGTGCGGCCCGATTGACGACGTCCTCGGTCAGGACCTGGACGTGCGCGCTATTGTCGGCGGCCTTGTCCGGGACCAGGTCGACCACCCCCGCCCAGCCGCGCCGAATGCCCAAGACCCTATACCCCTCTTGCAGCGCGCGAATGGTGATGGCGCGGATGGCCGGATTGAGCCCTGGAACATCACCTCCGCCTGTCAGAATCCCGATCGTCCCCTTGTAAGCTGTCACGGCCTGATGCCTCCTTGCCTAATCGTCAAATAAAGTCCACCCAGCCCTCGCACTCCTTTCCACGGCCTGCCCACACTAGTATCCCTGAAAACACCCGGCTAAGCAACTAGGGTGCCAAACTACCGCCTTCCCTCACAAAAGGAAAACGGCCCCCCGAAGAAGACGTTTCCAAGGGAGGGCCTGAGTGGCTGGTCCGCCGTCGATCGTGTCGTTTCTTATCAGTCCTCGCAGCAGTTAGAGACCTGTGAGTGTGAGAACAGCTTCTCGAAATCCGATTTCGGCAAGATATAGTGGTGCTTGTCTGAGAGCACGCCGCTCGAAAGGATCTCGGACAGCACGATCATCACCACGCCCTCACGCGTCGTCTCGAATTCTACCTCGAAACGATCTCCCACTCTGCGCGATTCGTGGTAATCGCCGTACTTCAACCCAGGACGCTGCTCGAGCACACGTTGCAGCACCTCGCCGTTCCCGAAGGCCCCGCGATATTCTAACGTTGCGTTGTTCCGTAATGTCACTCGCTTCATGGCTCATGCCTCATCCCGATCAGACTGGGTGTCCTGTTCCGCTCCCTGCGAACCGTGGTAACGAAGTTTTGTTCTCCTGGTGACTCTCTCTTTCATCTCATACACAAACCTGACGACCTTCACGCGATGATCCCATGTCGCTGGGCGCAAATGTGTCTCAATTTTTTCGATCTCCTCGCCGATCGTCACTTCGAGCGATGGCGATTTCTCGATGGCCAGCACCTGAGATGGGTATACACTCCGATGGCCCGTCATCACGAAGCTCACCACACAAGCCACGGCCGCATAGGGCGCGATCTTCGGCCCAAAATACTCCACAGCCATGATACTTGCGGCTATCGGTGTATTAGCCGCTCCAGCCAAAAGACTCACCAGACCAATCGCTGAAAAGGTCGCCACATCCTCACGCAAAATTTGCGCCACCACCGTCCCTGCCGTGGCACCAATAAAAAACATCGGTGTCACAATCCCGCCGCTCCCTCCAAAGTTGAGCGTGATACTCGTTAAAATAATCTTCAGAATAAATGCATACCAGATGATGCTGTGCCCTTGTAATGATTCCTCAATCGTGTTGAGTCCCAGGCCGAGATACTGTGGTGAAAACAGCAGGGCCAGGCCAATTAACATCACCCCCCCGAGAACTCCCTTCCACACGGCCCGAATCTTGATCACTCCTGCCAGCCTTTTTCCCCAATTCAATGCCTCAATGAGAAAGACCGAACAGAGACCAAAGAACACTCCCGCCAGGACCACTTTGATGAAGAAGGATTGCGTAAAGACCGGGACGAATTCGATGGGATGATAAAAGTATGTCACCCCCATCCACGAGGAAACCTGATAGCTGATAATCCCCGCGACAAACGAGGGCAAAAGGACATCGTACACAATACTGCCCACAAACAGGACTTCGACACCAAAGATCGCCCCTGCAATCGGTGTCCCGAACACTGAAGCGAAACCAGCACTGATCCCACAGATCACCAACTTTTTGCGGTCACGATCATCAAAGCGAAAGAGATCAGACACAATCGAGGCGAGGCCTCCGCCGATCTGCGCACACGGACCTTCTTTCCCGACCGAGCCACCCAACGCAATCGTGATGATCGTTGCGATGAATTTCACTGGAACGGCCATCACCTCCATCTTGCCCGCCCGTTTGTGCACGACCTCAATCACCCGCTCTGTCCCGTGCCCTTCCGCGCTCGGGGCGAGGTTGTGCGTGAGGAGGATGCTGACGACCAATGCCACCGGTAACAACACGAAAAAGTATGGAACCTGACTGGTGAGTCGAATACTCCAGTCGAGAACTTTCAAAAAGAGGGTCGTAGACAGTCCAACGATGATGCCAATGATGGTCGCCAGAATAAACCAGCGGACAATGGTTAAGAAAATCACCGATTCTTCAGTGAGGAGTCTTGTCTTCATTGTGTGAATCCGCTTTCCCTAGGCCACGGTCCCGGTGTCGTCACGCCCGCTCGCCTCATCCATTCGACCGATCTGAACCGCCAGGACCGGACACGGGGCCTTCCGGATTACTGCTTCTGCAACACTTCCCAAGAGGACATGGGGAAGACCGGTGCGCCCACTCGTCCCCACAACAACCAAGTCCGCCTCCTCCTGTTGGGCTTCGGCCACGATCACCTCGGCAGGGGGCCCCCCAACGACCTTGCAACGGGACCGGAGCCCCATCGCCTCGGCTGCCTGCGCGCGACTCTCCAGTTCCCGCTTGATCGCGGCAATCATGTGGTCGCCTTCCCGGTCCAACTCAGCACGACGCACCGCATGGAGCAGGAAAAGCTCAGCCCCAAAGACGTTCGCCAGTGTGAGGGCATAGCACCAGGCGCCTTCTGAGACGGGCGACAGATCAGTCGCCCACAGGATGCGCCTGACGGGTGTGAGGGGGCGATCGCCCTGACCCAGGCGGAGTGCGAGGACAGGCACGGGGACCATCCGGAGGACCGCCTCGGTGACGCTTCCCATCAACAGATGGCTGAGGCCGGTGCGCCCGTGGGTGGCCATCAGGATAAGGTCGGCCCGGCCCCGTTCGGCCGCCCAGGCGATCCCCGGCGTGGGCTCCCCAACCTTTACTCGGAATTCGACTGTCAGAAACCGTCGCACCTCCTCCGGCACAGCCATCTCGAACCATTCGCGGAGCCGGTCGCGAACGTCGTTCAGGACTTCCACCTGCGAGCGCTCCTTTGACCGCCCCACCTCCTCGAGGAGCTCTACGCCGGGGAGGGCATGGAAGAGCAAGAGCTCGGCTTCTGCCCGCATCGCGAGCTGTGCGGCGAGACCGCACGCATCCTCGGCGCTGTCGGAGAAATCGGTGGGGACCAGAATCTTCGTGATCTTCGCTGTCACGCCCATAGCCGCCCTCCTGCCTTACCAACGCCGATCTCGCCCACCATGGATCCCCTTCCTTTTCTCCCTTCAAAATGAAAACGCCCTCTTGGGCCATACTGTACCCGAGAGAGCGTCTGATTCCTTGGTGCGCCTTCGATTGTGCCCGAGGTGGGCCCGGGGGCTATGCTTACCCCGGTTTCACTGTGCTCCCTTTGGGAGCCCGCCACTCCCCTCATCCTTCGGCCACCCATGCGACCGCGCGGAAAGTTACCTGCACTTGTCCCTTTTGTACCTCAGTCGGCATACCCCCTGTCAACCCTAAACTCCGGTGGCGTTGAGGGGGCCATCTACATTCACCGTCAACTGGCCTTTTTCATTGCTACCTTTTCTACCACCTTCTTCTTGAACCAGTCCATATCGATGACGTAACGCTCGTGGGTCCCCTCGCAGATTTTCTCAAACTCGTCGTAAACCTCCAGGGCAAACCCGAGCCGCGGGCCCTCCGACCGCTCGAACCGGACCACGGCTTTGATCTCCATGCCGACGGGAGTGGAGGCGAGCTGCGTAAGGCTGATCTTTGTCCCCACGGTGAATTGGCCCGGCTCGAGATACGGACCGACCGCCTTAGCCGCGGCGAGCTGAAGAAAGGACACGAGGGAAGCGGTTGCCAAGACCTCGGGGAGATCCGGACTGAGGAGTGAAGCGGCCTGCCCCGGCCCGACAGTCATCCGATCTTCATACACTAGTCCAACCTTAAGCTTCTCCATCGTTCCTCCTCAAAGAATCCTCAGCCCGCGGAATCCGTGAGACCTCAATGTCCCATACCCCCTCCCGGTCATAGGAAAATCCTTTGGTTATGCGACATTCCAAAGCAAGACACCCTCCGGGACGTAGCGCGCCCGCGGCCGTTTTTGTGGTCTCCCTTCGGCTGTAATCTGAGGTACGGTCGAAGCGAGACCCACCCCGGTGCAGTCGTTGGCTCTCCAAGATATAGTATTAACCTAGGATCTATGTCGTACTCCCGCAATGACGCTGGTCAGTCATTGTCATGACGGAAATCCAACCCCCCGGGCCGTGCTCTGGCCGCGAAGGCGTCTGAGTGCCTGGTACGGTGAAGATTGTTCTGGAGATGCGCGTGGAGCTATCCGAAGGGCTGCCGGGGCGGGACCAATGCACCATCCCGGGTTACACCATATTCGACTCCACCCCACGTCATTCGTCTAACAAAGAGGCCTCGTACGAAAGCAAACAGAAGGAGCGCGTCGCCCAGCAGAGACTCGAAAGGAATCCGTCTTTCCCCTGTGGCAATCACCCAAAACCTCCTGGCAAAGACAAGCCTGATGCACAAAAGGCCAATCCCGAGGGCCAACAATGGAATGTGCTTCAAGATTGCCGACAGCATAAAGAGGAACAGGTAACTTAAGAGGACTATATGCTGTAGCCTTTCTTGGGGAGGGATTAACGTATGCCCGAGCATTGCGGCCCTCGAAAACTTTTCCATGAGTTCTCCAAAGCTTTTCCGTCCAACGGGAGAGCGAACGATCGGACCCAACCCCACCCGAAGCCCTTTTTCCTTCGCCTTTCGGCCCATGGCGATGTCCTCTGCCACAAAGGCTTTGAAGGTCTCGATGCCTCCCAACGCCTCAAGGGTCTGGCGTTTCATCCCCAGCGTCCCTCCCATGGCAACCGATCCTTCTCGCAACACAGATGGAGCGACAAACCCGAGGATTTCGAAATTCCAGAAGGATGCATAGATCCGTCCCCAAATGTTCCGCGCCCGATCGTGAACGGGAAGGCACGTGATCAGGTCCACACCATGTCTCACCTGCTCCATAATCCGGTTGCACGTATCAGGCGCAGCCGCGATGTCAGCGTCGCTGAAGAGGAGAAAATCATGGCGGGCGAGCCGGACCCCATAGAAGAGATTTGACATTTTTCCTGAGAAGCCCTCCCGCCTCGGATTGACGATGACTTCCGGCCGCACGACCGTTTCGAGCTGTTCGGCGATTGGGATTGCTGGATCAGCCGGATCCTCAAAAGAGAACACGAGCTGGATTGGCACAGGGCATTGCTGCCGCACCCACGACGTAAAATTCGCTCGGGTGAATTCATCGGCTCCCTTTACCGGTTTGATGATGGTAATGGGTCCGTGGCCCCCCCCAGTCGGAAGACCTGCACTGTAGGCGAGACACTCTCGACAGCGCCTCTCGGCGCGAAGGAGCAACCTCCCCACAATCGAGACCACCGAAACTCCTAGGATCAGTGTCCACATGCGGCAACGCTTGAATTCAAAATTCTCGTATGGACCGCGGACGATCTGGTCCCCATTTTTGCTCACCTCACCGAGAGCCTAACTGAACGGGTTCTCGTCTGCACTCGGCCCGTAGATCGACGGAACGGGAATGTTCAGGAGTCGCAGGTAGACCGACAGCTGGCCACGATGGTGGTACCAGTGATTCAGCATGATGGAACGGACAACCCCGATCTTGGGAAGGGAGAACAACTCCTTACCTTTCCTGGTAAATCTCACCGTTGACATGGCCGCCTGGTCGTCCAGGCCGTTCAGGGTCTTCTTGGCGCTCGCGATGCTCTCATCGAGCGCGGGGAGGAGGTCGGCGGTTGTTGTGGCTGCCGGGAACTCGAAGGACTCGGGCAACTCCTGTTCGCTTTGGGACACAAGGGATGCAACCTGACCAGGAGTCGTTGCCACATGTAATGCCAGTTGACCGAGCGACATCGACTTCGCGTGCGGCTTCCAAGTCAGCTTGTCGTTCGGGACGCGCTCGAGAACTCTTTTGGTTGTCCCAGCTTCCTGATCGAGCTCCACCAGAATCGAATCAACGATGCGCATGATGTGGCCTCCTTGGTTTTGTGTATCTCGGGGGCAAAATGGGTCAATCTGATTGCTGTCAATTCTTGGCGCGAGAACTTCTCACGGAACTTATAGGTAGCCGGCGAAACATCGTGAAAAGGTATCATGTCCAGCCACTCCTTTCAACCGGCGACTTGTCCCCACCACCCTTTTCGGGGCCCGGTCCCCTCCAAAAAAGCAAAAGGCCCTCCCGGACCGTCATTTGTCTCGGAGGACCGCTTTGGTGTATGGTCGTCTGTGCCCGAGGTGGGTTCTGGGTTATAACTCCCCTGCCATGAGCTTGTCCAGGAAATCAGACCCATCAGTCGCCATACGACTCCGTTCACGACCGGAGTGATGACAAAAAGACACAGAACTCCCCATTCGATCGCAAACAGATCAACCTTTGGCGTTGACCTGGCGTCGATCGTGTCGGAGGTGGGGGGATATGAAGTCTCGTGTAAGTCACTGGGGGATAAGGGTTGGCAGTGGCACGGAGATTGCTACTTTTGGTTGCAGAGGGAAGTCACACGTCAACGGATTATCTCATGCGCTGTGCAGAATGCGGATTGATCCAAATGCCGCAGCCTCACTGTAAACGCTGTGGGGCCTCACTGCAAACGACCGGTTCCACTGCGCCCTCCTCTTCTGTACGATTTTTTTTTCAAGCGCAAGAAAAAACAGAATGGCATGACGGCGGATGGTGGCCGTGGGCAAAGGAATTGTTATTCCATGTGGAGCCAAGCATCAATCCCCTTCTCTTTTACGGCCGAGCGGCTTTATACGTCATCTGTCTCATCTGGGGATGGCAGTTCATTTCCATGGAGTATGATAAGGTTGTGGGCGGTTACCCACCGATCAACCAGTCCTTCATGCATAACGTAAACCTGGTATTCCACGAGGCTGGTCACGTCATCTTCACCCCTTTTGGACGCTTCCTCACCATCCTCGGTGGCACCCTGGGTCAATGGCTGATACCTTTCATCGTGCTGTGCGCGTTCTTACTGAAAACGCGGGATACCTTTGGCGCCACGATAGGCCTCTGGTGGCTAGGCCAGAGTTTCATGGACATTGCACCGTACATCAATGACGCCCGTGCCGGTCAGCTGATCCTGCTGGGTGGCGTGACAGGTCGTGACGCCCCTGGTTACCACGATTGGGAAAACATTCTCAGGGATCTGGGATGGATGCAATACGATCACACGATAGCCGGAATCGTAAATGCCATCGGCGTGACCCTGATGCTCCTCTCGTTCCTCTGGGGAGCTTACCTGCTCTACATGCAGTACAAAAATCTCGACAGAGGGTTTTGAGAAGCGCAGAGCGATGAGACCCCTACTTACTCGAAATCTCTTTCTACACAGGACGGCTCTGTATCATATCCGAGATAAAAGTATGCATGCCATAGTCTCGAACCTTTCAGTGGTTGCCCTGAACAGATCGTCAGATGTGCCCCCTCGCGGCTCGTGCAATCCCTGAAGGTTTCAAAAACGCCGTCCCTATTTAAATCTGCTACTACTTTGCCCGCTTTGGCTGACAAAATGCTCGGGGCATCAATAATGCCGAAGCCGAAGGCAACATCATGATGGCTTTTGTCCATCTTGACCTTGTATGTCGCAGACCTGCCGTGATCAAACATCGCCTGCTGGATACCCTCCGACCTCACCGATGAGATTGTGCCGACCTGCCCGCAACAATGGAGCGATTGGTCAGGCATCGTTATTACGACGACGCGGGTACCTTTTAATCCATTTCTCTTCGTTTGCTTCGCAAGTTGCCGCGGCACACAAGAAAAGAATGAGAACGCCCAAAAGGCACACAATTCGGTTACTAATCCGCACGGCATTGCTCCAGAATTTCTTTGACCACCTGGTGCTCTTTGGCAAATTGCATGGAGAGTGCACGGAGTTCCTTACTTGACTGGATATACTTTAGGAGTTTTGACCGATTAGGATGTCTTTCCATCCTCGTTTTGAGGTTCAACCACCTCACCTCAAGCCGTTCATATCTTGGATCCGCACGCAAGAAAGCTGTTGTATCCTCGTCCGACCAGTCAAAGACAACTGCAGCCCCGTTAGGCTTTATGATTCCCTCGATTCTCGTCGGTTGTGTTTTGAGCAGATGCGTAAATCGTGCTTCCATCACGTCAAAATATGCCATTTGGGTATCGACGCCAGCATCAACTACGCCCTTGAGATCTGGACGTTGCCGTTCAACCAATCGCTGTAGATCTTTTTGGAACTGTCGTTGGACGGAGACAGATGTGGAGTGCGCCCTTCGGAGACATGCCAGCGAATTGCTATTTGAACTGTGCGCGCTCGCGACGAGACAGACGACGACCGCAATCGCCGTCAAATGACAAAATGCACCTTTTTTCAAGTATAACATCCTGGTTTCCAGGGTAACCTCAACCGGGTCGCCTTGTCGTGTCCCCCTCGCCAAAGCGAAACGCCCTCCCGGACCGTGCTGTCTCCGGGAGGGCGGTGCAACGCGTGTGCCATAGCGGCACCGGGAGCGGTGGTTACGCCGGATTCATCCCTACTGGCTGCTAAGATCTAACCGTTCGGGGCTGAGTGTTCGCTTTATTCCTCGCTGCGACGGCTTTTTTCAATCACGACTCGCCAGAGGAGCCAGCCCGCAACCGCGGCGCCAAGGAGCCAGAGCCACGCCTTCGTCTCACCAGACCAGATACCGTCGCCCATCAGCACCATCAGAAAAGTGAGCGGCAGAATGCCCAACCCTGTGGCCCAGGTGAAGGTCCACCAGGAAATCGTAGTGAGTCCCGCCGCGTAGTTGATCAGGTTGAACGAGATCACCGGCACGAGGCGGCTGAAGAGTAGCACCCCGCCGCCCTGCTGTGCCGTCCATCGGTCGACCATCACGCGATGCCGCTCCGCCACCATCACCAGCACGAACGGCCTGCCGAGCCAGCGGGCAAGCCCGAAAGCGACATAAGCACCGAGCATGGCCCCGGTCCAGGTTATCACAGTTCCCCAAAGTGGACCGTACACCATGCCGTTGGCCATGGCGAGGAATTCCGCCGGGAACGGAATGAAACTGTGCAGGATCATCAAAAAGATCGATCCGGCAGCCCCCCAGACACCCCAGGAGTGAATCCGATCCTCGATAGCCTTTACGGACAACTCAAATCCTGGCAGGGCAGGAACCATGTCCCAAAGCGCGAAGACCCACACTGCGCCAGTGACCAATCCGAGACCGACGAGCGAACACGCCGCAAGGCGCTTGCGGCGGAGCCTGGTCGATGCTCCTTCAGGACGCTCAGTACTCATCCAGGGTTCACACGATTTCGGAGAACATGGTGGACGTGAACGATACCAAATCAAAATGCCCTCTCGGGTCCTGCCACACCAGAGAGGGCTCTGAATGCATGGTGCGCCGCCGATCGTCTCCGAGGAGGGCCAGCGGGCTATGGGTATCCAAATGTCATTTCGATTACCTGTGAAGCCCTCCGCGGTGAGACCTGGCTACTTATTACTTCACAAATGACTTGACTCCTGTCTCCGGGATCTCTTGCCTTGGCACGCGAATCCGCTTCCCGAAAGGAGTGTAGGTGACGCGGAGATACTCGTTATTCAGGTTTTTAACAAGTTGCTCCATCGCTCTTTTTATGTCATTTGGGTATTTCTTGACTATGCTGTCTATCTCTGACAATGCATACGATACCAGGGTTTTCATAAATGTATCAAAGCCAAATCGTCCTGCTTCCCCCTCCATTCCGTACATCTCCAATCGCGTTTTCCCTTCTTTCCTTAAAGAATACTCCACGATTCCGTACGGCGTAACAACCCTGTTTCTTATTCTCCCTCGTTCATAACCGTGTTGGTCAAACTCCCGAGAAACTTCCATCATAAATGCAATGTCAATCGGGCTTGGCATAGAAAATCTTAGATTAGAAATCAATGCTTTTTCAGAAAGGTTACCTCTTAGCACTGGAACAGATGTCCAATTACAGATGATTTCATCTGTGCACTGTTCAAAGTATACCAACGGATGAAAATGATAGAGATGTAATCTCTCGCGTTCAGTCATTAGTCGTGACAAGTATTCCCTATCCACATTGACAATTACATCTTCAGTGCGAACTACATATTCGCCTCTCCCGATTTCAACCCATTGACACTGATCAGGAGACTGATCATCAGGTATATATACCAACATGACTTCGAAGTGAGACCTCCGCATGAGGTCAACGATCTTTTGGAGTCCTTCTGACTCACATGTATTTTCAGGTATTATTGAATCAAGGATTCCGGCAGCGACATCTGACATGTTCGGTTCTCTTGTTGAAGAACTTAATGGCCCGGCAGATGTATTGGGACTACGTCTACTATAATTACCACGATTATCGACACAACCGCTGAAAGCCACACTGGCTGATAGTAAAACGCCCGCTAATGCCAACCTTCCTCTCTTATCTCCGGTTTCCAATTTACACACCCACCTCGTTACGATCCATGTCGACTCGCCTATCACACACACCCCCCCGATCGTGGTGCGAGAGAAACCGAAGCGTCCCCTGGAATTGGTCCTTTGTACCCTGGAGGGAATACCTCCTGTCAAGGCCAATCTGCGCCTGGATGAGCGTAAACAGCCCCGAAGACCGAACAACAGGACCAAAAAGGGGGTTGCAACCAGTTCAGTCTGACCGCCTGAGCCAGACAGTATCAGGTGGCAGGAAGGGGTAGAGGCCGGTGGTGTAGCGGAAGCTTTCTCGATAGGCAACAGGATCGACGCCGAGCGAAGCCGCAATCCGCTTAATTTTATCCTCCGATGGCATGAGACGTGCTGGAACAGTAACATACACATAGGCCTGCGCAAGGATGTGCAGGATCGTGATGGCAATGAGAAGCAGTCTGTCTGTGCGGTCCATAGTTTTAACCAAGGAGCGAGTTTCGTATCCCGTTTATCGGGACGGTCGTTCCTCCTCAACGACGACTATTATACATTACATTAAACAATCTATACCCTTCAAAATTCCCAGACACCGGTCACTCGAGGCAAATACTTAAATTCATTGCCTGGTAGCTAGTCCTTTCTTCTACGTGAAGCGTTGATCCTGAATCATCGAGCGCATATCGTGGCGTGACGACTTATTGTGGTGAAAATGCAATTTTTGAGCCTAAATTGTACTTAGGTAGAGATCTCCGGACACCCCGGTGGTGATGAGGATATCTCCCTACGCCGCTTCTGCTACCTCCTCTTGCTGGGCTTGCAGGCCGTCTACGAAGGCCTGATGCGGCGTCCGTCCCCGAGTCCGATAGCCGTGGTGGGGCCGGGCCGTGTTGTACGTCTCGAGCCAGGCATCGAGATCGTCCTGCAGCTCGGCCAGGCTCAGATAAAACTTCTTCCGAAAAGCGACCTTGAAGAACTCGTCGCTCACGGTCCGGTGGAACCGCTCGCAGAAGCCGTTAGTGTACGGCGCGTGGACCTTGGTGTTCCGATGGGCAATCTGATGGATCGCCAGGAAGAGCTCGTAGGGATGCTGCACTGGCCGGCCACAGAACTCCCGGCCATTGTCGGTGAGCAGATGTTCGATGCGTACCCCCCGCTCGTCATAGAAGGGCAGGACGCGGTCGTTGAGGAGGTCCACCGCCGTCATCGGGAGCTTCGACAGGTACAGTTTGGCGAAGGCCAGCGAGCAGAAGGCATCCACCACGCTCTGCAGGTAGATCCGCCCCACCCCCTTGATGGTCCCGACGTAGTACGTATCCTGGCAGAGGAGGTAGCCGGGCCGCGGGCTCTCCACATGGGCCTCGGGGTCCTGGCTGCGGGCCTGCGCCCGCTGCAGGAGGCGTTTGAGGCGCTCGGTGAGAATGATTCCACCCTCGGCGCTCCGGCGCTCCAGCCACAGCAGTCGGGCGAAGCGGGTCGTCAGCCCCTGCCGCTGCCAGACGTAGCGGACGGCGGCCGCGGAGACCCCAATCCCCACCAGCTTGAGCTGATCAGCCAGGCGGACATAGCTGTAGGTCGGGTACTGCTCCGTCATGGCCAGGATCTGCCGTTCGAGCTCGGGCGGGGTTTGGTTCGGCATCCGCGGCCTGCGGCGGATCTTGGGGCCGAGCCCCTCCCGCCCAAAGGTCTCGTAGGCCTGCTTGATCTCGTAAAAGTGGGACCGGCTGACGCCCGCTAAGCGACAGGCCCGGGCAATGTTTTTGAGTTCGTCAGCGAGCGCTAGCATGCTGAGGCGGGCTTTGATAAGCTGTTCCCGGGTGCTCATGGCTCCCTCCTCTGTGGTGAGTGGGTTGTGGTCAACCGCATCTTACCACCGGAGTCGCCTGGGCACCCATCTGTGTCAAGGGAGCCCGACTGTCCGGAGATCTTTAACTAAGTTCACCATCGGTGAGAAAGCAAAGCGCCCTCCTGGGCCATACCCTGTCCAAGAGGGCCTCTTCGTTGTGCCTGAAACGGGCCGGGGGCTATGGTGACCCCGGGTTGATTCCTAATGAGTCAATGCAGACTTGATCCCTGGACCATACGGCGCTAGCAGCATTTTCCCTTCATCTTCTGGATCATTTCCTGCCACATCGCCATCGGACTCCCGCCCGCCTTCATCTTCTCCATCATTTCCTTGCACATCGCCATAGGATCCTTACTGGCCATGATGTTCTCCATCATCGCGTGGCACATCGCCAATGGCTCTCCCGTCTCTTGGGACGCCCCTTTCCCGATGAGTTCCGCCCGAATGGCGTCCTGGTCCTCCGGGGTCATCTCCGCGAACGCTTTAAGGAAGTCTTCTCTTTTCACTGGGTATCCTCCTTCTCGTCTGTACGGGCCCGGGCCACGCTCCGCCCTCCTGGCCTATGACCCGCCTTGCATTCTCCTGGTTTGTCTCGCGCGCCAACGACTCTTATTCTCGACCGGCAACCTGCCGGTCGCATATGAGACCCCTCACGTGCCGCCGAAGCCGAGGGTGACCTTGCCACCAGACACTATAACGGGTTGTCGCACCCCCCGCCGGAGTGCTCGAGCAGCCTGGATATCTCTTCGGGATCCTTCGCTACGTTTACGTACGCTACCTCGTAGCCCTTTTTGGCATGGTCCTCACGGGCCGCCGTGGTATAGGGACAGGTGTCTGTTCCTAAGATTAAAACCTTTTCAGCCATAACCGCCTCCTTCCCTGTGAGATTTCTCCCGAGGAGTATCCACATCCGCCTGAGCTTGGTGGATCGTTATGTCACTCCAGCAACCTGCGCCCAGTGGGCACCAGCGCCCTGTGCGTCAGGTTCAGTGCGTTGAAATGTACCCCAGAGAGGTCGCTCGGTACATCGCGGTGACATGAGCGGTATCCTCGGTCCGCTCGTACGATCTCCCCAAGGCCGCAAGGCACTAGTGGCAGCTGCATCTCTGATCTGGAGGCGCACTCGGCGTTCCCGCCTCGGGATTCTCGACCGCCTCTGGGGTCGTGCCCGCCGAAGCCGCGACTATTTGCCGATTGAGCTGAACCAGCTCATCCAGTCGCTGGAGTCAGGGTCAGCCAGCGGCCACCAGGGAGCCCATCGTCACCCTGGTTTCATTCGTCCGACTTGCTGCGCGCTACCTGATGCTGTCCGATCCGTCTTATAGTTTCTTAAAGATTTGAAGGATGTTGTGAGCGAAGGACTGCACCAACAACACGACCAGCAACAGGACTACCGCCCATTGGACGAATCGCCGCAGTCCCAGACTCACCGGCCTGCGTTGAACGAGCTCGACCAGGAGAAAACAAAGACGTTCGCCGTCCAGGAACGGAAGGGGGAGCAGATTGAGCACCCCGAGGTTGATGGAGAGGATCGCGGTAAAGATGATCTGGTCGACGAATCCCCGCCGGTGCTGCTCGTCGGCCAACTGTGCCAAGAGGATCGGATCGTCCTTCGACTGACCGGAAACGACCGCGGCCACAGTGTGCCAAACCGACTGAAAGATAAGGGTAATCTGAGCAGAGGTGCGTCGCGCTGCTTCGACCAGAGCGGTGACTGGAGCTAACCGGCGGTACGCGACGCCTTGTTTGGGCGTGGCCCCGATAACACCCCTCGTTACGGTCCGGCCCCGGATCTCCTGCCGGGCGGATGCCTTTGGCTCTAAAGTCACGTCGAAGCGCTTCCCATCCCGCTCGACCCTCAGCCGTACCCTCTGTCCAGCCCGAGGGTGAATTCGTTCGGTCAACTCCTCCCAGGTCTCGATCGGTGCTCCGTTGACGGCGACAATGCGGTCCCCGACCCTGATGCCCGCGTCACCCGCCGGAAATCCCTCCAGCACATTGCCCACGGTCGTTGAGACAAACGGTCCGACCCCGATCGTCCACACGTACTGCTTGACGCCGAACCCATCGGTGAAGATCTTCAGTCGCGGGGTAATCGTGACCTCCCAGCGTCCCTCGTCGCGCTCGATTTTGAAACTTACCGGTTTCCCCTTCGTTGCCTGGATTGCCGCATCCACATCTCCCCACGTGCGAACGGGCCTCCCCACGACCGTCACGATCCGGTCTCCTGCCTGAAGCCCCGAGATAGCAGCCGCCGATCCTGGTTCCGGCTTACCGACCGTTGGCAGAAAGCCCGGACGGCCCACGAGGGCAAGGACTCCCCAAAAGAGGAGCACGGCAAGCAAGAAGTTGGCCGCAGGCCCGGCCAGCACAATGGCGATCCGGGCACAGACCGATCTACGGTCAACCGAGAGAGCAGGATCCACGGGCTGTTCCGCGCCGTAGATAGCCCGCCGAACCACAAAATGGCCGCCCCGGTGAATGAAAATGAGGAGTCCACCGATCAGGACAAAAGAGATGATCGTGAGTATCGCCATGTCACCTGCCTGGGCTGCCTCCGAACGTCCGCTTCCTCACCAAAGAGAAACGCCCTCCCGAGCGGTTCTTCTCTCGAGAAGGCGCTGCAAAGCTTATGCCGGAGGGGGGCCGGGCGGAGACTGTGGCCTGTATCCTTTCACAGATGCTTCACCATACACACGGCACTGGAAGGACACAGACTTCGAAACTCAGCCGTCTCTTGTATGGCTGGTGGAACGGAGTTGCGGTCTACCCTGTGGTAGCCACGCTTCGCAAAGAACCCCTCAGCAGTGGTGGTCAGCAAGTATAACGTCTCAACCTCGTAGGAGCGCGCGTATTCTTCGGCTTTCCTCGTTAGCTGCATCGCAATGCCTTTCTCACGATGCCGTAACGAAACTGCTAAGGAACGAAGCAAGGCAAACCGACCCAGTACTTCCAGCCCAATGACGCCAGCCAGCTCGACACCGTCTCGGAGAACCAAGAAGTGTTGGGGGGGCGACAGTGTGATGTCCTCATTGGGTAACTCGCACTCTGCGAGCAACTGCCTTATTGGGGTCTTGTCGCTCTCGCGTGCACGCTCAAATTCCATTTGGGTTAGTCCTCTCGTACGGTCAGGAGCCGGCCTCCCCGACCGCGGTCAGCTCCCGGTCCAACTCCCCTGCTCGCGCCAAAAAGCGAAACGCCCTGCCGGGCCATACTATACCCGACAGGGCGTCGCGATTGCTAGGGCGCTAGCGATTGCCCCCCTTTCTCACCGTCGTTGCAGAAGGGAGCCCCTCCGTCTACAATTGTTGTCAGGCAGCATTGCTACACGAAAGATCCCTGGCAAAGACACAACTATGGCGATGAAAAAGCGGCTGTTGGACCAAGTCGAACAGGACGCGCAGGAGATCGGCCGGCAAATTTTTGGTCGTCTCAAGGCGGAATCCTTATGGAGATTTTCCCGGGATTGGTGGGACGCCCGAGTCCTCGAGTGGTGCATGCGGGATGAACCATTGAAGGTCGGGCTCTTCCGCTTCATCGATGTGCTCCCCACGCTCACGACAGACGAGCAGTTGGCCAAGCATCTTCTGGAGTACACCCTCCCCCACCAGAAGGCCTTGCCGGTCCCCATCAGCTGGGGCCTGCGGCTCGCCGGATCCAATTCGCTCGGGGTACGGACGCTCGGCTTCACAGTTCGGCGGAACGTGCTGCGTCTCGCCCGGCGCCTCATCGCGGGCGCCACGTTCAAGGAGGCCCTGGCGGTCACGCGGAGCCTCAGGCAACAGAAGATGGCCGTCGCCCTCGACCTCCTCGGTGAGGCAACGGTTAGCGAGGTTGAAGCAGAGACATACCTCCGCAGGTATCTGGATCTTCTTGACGCGTTAGCCCCGGAGGCTAGACGGTGGGAACGTCTCGATCTCATCGACCGGGATCACCGCGGGGAGCTGCCCCGCGTGAATCTCTCCCTCAAACTCAGTTCTCTCTCCTCGCGCTTCGACCCTGTCGACCCCGAGGGGAATGCCGAGTTGATCAAAACCCGCCTGAGGCCCATCTTGCGCAAGGCAAAAGAGGTAGGAGCTTTCATCCACGTCGATCTGGAGCAGTACCATCTGAAGGACCTTACCCTCCGCATCTTCAAAGAGTTGCTGGAAGATAAGGAGTTTCGCACCTATGAAGACGTCGGCATCGTACTTCAGGCCTACCTGAAGGACGCCGAACGGGATCTGCACGATCTGCTCGATTGGGTTCGGCGGCGAGGGGCCTCAATTCTGCTCCGCCTCGTCAAGGGTGCGTATTGGGACTACGAGGTCGTCATCGCCAGACAGCACGGATGGCCGGTGCCGGTCTTTCAGGAGAAATGGGAGACCGACTCGAACTTCGAGCGGCTTGTTCTCGTGATGCTGCAGCATCAGGAGCTGATGCGTCCCGCCATCGGAAGCCACAACGTCCGCTCCATCGCCTATACCCTGGCATCTGCCCGACGCCTCCGGGTTCCCGAGAAGGCCCTGGAGTTCCAGATGCTCTATGGGATGGGCGATCCGGTGAAGGCGGCTCTCGTGCAGATGGGGCAGCGAGTAAGGGTCTATACCCCCTTCGGCGAGCTGATCCCGGGAATGGGATACCTCGTCAGGCGCTTGCTCGAGAACACCGCTAATGAGTCGTTCCTGAGGCTGAGCTTCACTGAGCACCGGTCGCCGGACGAGTTGCTAAGGCCGCCGAGACCTGCAGTCCCAGACGACCGCCCTGCCGAGCATCCCTTCCCTGAGACGCCACCGTTTCGCAATGAGCCGGAGCTGGACTTCGCCCAAGAGGCGGCCCGCGAGCGTATGCAGGAAGCTCTGGCGGCTGTGCGAAGCCGACTTGGCCGCTCCTACCCGCTGGTGATCGGAGGGGAAGAGATTCAGACAAGTCGAGAACTGCCCTCGCGTAACCCCTCGTCGCCTGAGGAGGTGGTTGGCCGCTCGGGCCTCGCCGATCTCGAGACTGCAGAGAAGGCCCTGGAGACCGCCCGCAGGGCTTTTCCCCAGTGGTCGTCTACACCCTCCAGAGATCGCGCCGAGCTGCTCTTTGCCGCCGCGCGGCTCATGCGGGAGCGCCGGACCGAGCTGGCGGCATGGGAGGTATATGAAGTCGGCAAGACATGGCGAGAGGCCGATGCGGAGGTCGTGGAGGCCATCGACTATCTCGAATATTACGGGCGCGAGATGAACCGGCTGGGCGAGGTAGTGCAATTGGGGGAGGCGCCGGGAGAGGTCAATGAATACCTTTACCAGCCCCGGGGGATTGCCATCGTGATCGCTCCCTGGAACTTTCCCCTGGCCATCCTGACAGGCATGACCTCTGCCGCCCTGGTCACCGGCAATACCGCCATTATGAAGCCGGCCGAGCAAGCACCGGTCGTTGCGGCGCATCTCATGGGAATCCTTCAGGAGGCAGGTTTTCCACCAGGGGTGGTGAATTATCTGCCCGGCCTCGGGGAAGAGGTCGGCTCATACCTGGTGACAAGTCCCCACGTCGACGTCGTGGCGTTCACAGGCTCGAAGGCGGTGGGCCTGTGGATTTACGAGGCGGCGGCGAAGACCACCCTGGGGCAGCGGGGGCCGAAGAAGGTCATCGCGGAAATGGGGGGGAAGAATGCCATCATCGTGGACGAAGACGCCGATCTCGACGAAGCGATCCGGGGCCTGGTCGATTCAGCTTTTGGGTACGCCGGGCAGAAGTGCTCTGCTTGCTCCCGGGCCATTGGAGTGGGGTCGGCCTACGAGCCTCTGTTAGAGCGCCTTATCGAAGCAGCCAGGAGTCTTAAAGTCGGTACCGCAGAGGACCCTGCTACCGTCGTCGGCCCCGTGATCGACGAAGAGGCATACCGAAAAGTTCTCTCGTATATTCAAGCGGGCCGTGGGGAGGCGAAGCTCGTGTTGGAGGCGAACGTCCCCCCCCTCACAGCTGGCTATTTCGTTGGACCGACGGTCTTTGCCGATGTCGCCCCTTCGGCATCCATTGCCCAGGAAGAGATCTTTGGTCCTGTCTTGGCGGTGATCCGTGCCAACGATTTTGAAGAGGCCCTAGAGATCGCCAACAAGACCGAGTACGCCTTGACGGGAGGCCTCTACTCGCGAAGCCCCGCCCACATCCAGCGGGCCAAGGAAGGTTTTCGCGTGGGGAACCTCTACATCAACAGAAAGATCACCGGAGCCCTAGTCGGTCGCCAGCCCTTCGGAGGCTTTCGGATGTCGGGAATCGGCTCGAAAGCTGGCGGTCCCGACTATCTCCTCCAGTTCATGGAGCCCCGGACCATAACGGAAAATACCCTTCGGCGCGGCTTCGCGCCTCCCCAGCCAGATGCTTCATAGCCCCAAATCTATTGACTCATCCGAAGAACCAGGCACTTCGCACCCCCTCCTGCCTTGAGGAACTCGGACAGATCAAGCTCGTAGAACTCAAAGCCCCGCCGCTCGAGCTCCTTCCGCAATGACTTTGACACACCGACCTGCAGGATCACCTTGCGATCGATCACAATGGCGTTGCAGCAAAATTTCAGCGCATCGGCCTTGGACACGGGCACGGGATCCTGGACATGCGTTGTGATCACCTTGCGGCCGTAGCGGTCAAACGCCCCGGGATACCACAGCGCCGACGTGGCGTCGAGCGGACAGAAGCATGTATCGAGATGATAAAAACGCTTGTCGACGAGCTCGAGGGGCAGGATCTGACGATCCAGGATCTTCGCCAGGTGTGTATGCACGATGGCATCAGAGCGAAACCGAAAGCCAAGGAACAACGTCTCGCCCATCCATAACGCATCGCCTTCGCCTTCAAAGTTGAACTCTCGCGGCAGCGTCACCACGCGATAGCCTCGTTTCCGAAAGTAGCGCTGGAAAATTGCCTCTTCGCCTCGGCGTTCAGGATGACGGAAATTCGTGCGAATAAACGTACGTTCTGTCGGCAGCCCTGCATTCGCCGTGAAGACCAGATCGGGTAACGCCTTGACCGGCCGAAGTAAACGGACGTGCACGTCGAGCGTCCGGGTCAAAAGGTGATACAGGGCTTGCCACTGTCGAGCAGCGACTGCCTGGACCACTTGTCTAGTAATTCGCATCCACGGATTGATCTCGTACGCGATCGTGTAGTAGCTGGGGCGGCACATGAGGAACGTTTCTGTTGGACGAGACATGGGATGCTTACCGTGCGGAGAGGTTGAGGGCGTGACAGAGTTCCCGCAGGAAAGAAGCCGCATCCGAAACGATACCAATCCCCTGAAAGGTTCCCCGATCAGCGAGCTTGGTCACGACGGCCGGATTGATATCCACGCAGATAGTTTTGACTGTAGCCGGAAGGAGGTTCCCTGTAGCGATCGCATGCAGGGTCGAGCCGATCATAAGGGCGAGGTCCACCCCTTTCAGGTGCTCCCGCATTTCGTCCTGGGCTTTCAAAACATCCGTGATCACATCCGGGAGCGGGCCATCGTCTCTGATGGACCCGGCCAACACGTACGGGACGCGGTGCGTGATGCACGCCTGCATGATGCCCCGCTTCAGAACGCCTTGGCGCACCGCCTGACGGATGCCTCCGCAGGTGCGAATTGTGTTGATCGCGCGCATGTGATGGTCATGGGTGTCCCTTGTCGCCACCTTTCGATCGAGCGAGACACCGAGCGAGGTGCCAAAAAGCGCCAACTCGATATCGTGGACCGCGAGGCCGTTTCCGCTGAACAACACATCGACATACTCGGCCTGGATAAGCCGCTCGAGGTACCGTCCACCTCCGGTATGCACGATGGCTGGGCCCCCGACGACGAGGATCTTCCTCCCCGCACGCTTTGTGATACGCATCGCCTTGGCCACGCCTTCGATGAGGAGGGCCTTCGGCTTCTCTGAGGAAACGGCGCTTCCCATGAACTGGAAGACATCCTTCTGCCTTGATCGCTCGAGCGGGGTGACGCGAACTCCGGATGTACCACAGACCACAAGATCCCCTTTTTTGACATGCGGTATTGGCATACAGGAGGCGCGAGCGCTCCCGGGATTAATCACAATACCGCAGTCCATTTCCATGTTTTTCACCGGCCGCCAGCGTCCCTGATACCGCACAAGGGTGGGGAGATTCGTCGTGGAGTAGAAATCCGAGGGGAAGATCCCATTCTGACGCGCCGGGACCAGCTGGACCTCTTGCAGGCCCACGGGCGTGGCTCCCAATCTGGCCAGGTGTTTCAGGATAGCTTGAAGCTTTTGCTCGGAGGCTGCACTGACCTTCAAGCGTGCAGTCGAAGGATCAGTCTTGCGTTTGCCGACGGCAATCTCGAGGATCTCGAAGGTCCCATCGAGATCAATGATCTGATCGAGAATCTTCGGCAGGATCAGCGAATCGATAATGTGTCCACTGACTTCGACTGTTTCAGACACCATCTTGCCTCGCCGCATAGCTTGTGCCCTCTCGCCGCTCAGCCCACTGACCTTCGCGCATTCATCCATCGCTAGTATAGCACTACCCCCCGCTGCAATTTCCTCTTTGCTTTTTCTCCTACAGGTTGACGGTCCGCATGCCCTCTTCCGGATAGCGCGTCCCCTGCGTAACTCCCAGAGGCGCCGCGGCGTTCAGACGCCCCAGGTCATCCGCCGTGAGCTCCACCTCCAGCGCCCCCAGGTTCTCCTCAAGGTAAGCCCGCCGCTTGGTGCCTGGAATTGGAACGATGTCGTCGCCCTGGGCGACCACCCAGGCCAGGGCAAGCTGCGACGGGTGACAGCCCTTTTCTGCCGCGATCGACTCGATCCGTTGCACCAGCTCGAGGTTCCGCGTAAAGTTCTCCCCCAGGAAGCGCGGTGCCTGTCGCCGCCAGTCGTTCTCTGCCAGGTCCGTCACTTTCTTGATCTTACCGGTGAGAGCACCGCGCCCGAGGGGGCTGTAGGCCACGAAACCGATGCCCAGTTCGCGGCAGGTCGGCAGGATCTCGTCCTCCACATCGCGGGTCCAAAGCGAATACTCGGTCTGCAGCGCTGCGATGGGGTGAACGACGTGGGCCCGGCGGATCGTCTGGGCTGCCGCCTCCGACAGTCCGAGAAACCGCACCTTGCCCTGCCCCACCAGGTCGGCCATCGCCCTCACGGTCTCCTCGATGGGCGTGGTAGCATCTACACGGTGCTGGTAATAGAGGTCGATCACATCCACGCCGAGACGGCGAAGGCTGGCCTCGCACGCGGACCGGACATATTCGGGTTTTCCACTCACGCCGAGCCAGCTACCGTCCGATCCGCGGACCACGGCGAACTTGGTCGCCAGGACCACTTTCTCACGGCGATCCCGGATCGCCTTCCCGACGAGTTCTTCATTGTGGCCGACCCCGTAGATGTCGGCCGTGTCGAGGAAATTCACCCCGAGGTCGAGGGCCCGGTGGATGGTCGCGATTGATTCCTTTTCGTCGCGTGGACCATAGAACTCGGACATGCTCATGCAGCCTAGCCCCAAAGCCGACACGGTGACTCCACTTTTCCCTAGCTGCCGATGCTTCATTGTGCCTCCCCCTTGGCGTACTTTCTCGAAGGTGCCCCCTAGGCCTGACCCTGCTTTCTCCCGACAGTAATCCCGTAGCCCGTATGCTCACTCTGAAAAAACTCCACTGACTCCCTCACAGTTCTGTAACCCTTTATCCCCCACTTTGTGATGACTTTAAAAAAGATATTGAACTGGCCGATCACTCCCAGCCGCTTCTTGATATTTTGAACCCATAGGGAGACGAGGTACGACTTATCGACAATCTCCACATTTGTAAGTCCTGCCTTTTCAAAGAAACTCTTCCATCCCCTCAGGGTTTCAGGCCTCTCACCTTCTCGCTCGGCAAGTCTTTGTTTGAAATGCTCTGGAGTGCTTTCCTTCCAGCACACGTCGTGAATGCCCACATGCCCACCTGGTTTTGCAACACGTACCATTTCGCGAATAGCGCTCTCCTTGTCCAGTAGACAAATAGTACACTCTGAAAAAACCACATCAAACGTATTATCGGCAAAGGGTAGACGGTGCGCATCGCCCTTTATGAATTCCACATTGAGATGTCTTTCCCTGGCCTTATGCGTCGCCCTGTGGATCAAATAATCGGAGGTATCGACGCCAACAACTTGACAACTGACGTGCTCTGCCAGATAGCACGCACTCTCTCCCGTTCCTGAAGCAACGTCAAGCACTCTCGCGTCCTTCTCAATATGGCATCGTTCCGCGAGCTCTCTCGTGATGTCCAATCCGCCCGGGTGGAGAACCTCCAGACCCAGATCCTGGCTTTCCAGAAGATTCTCTAATGATGGTCGATTTTCACCATCTCTCGCCAACCTTCAATCTCCCAAAATGTAATCGCCCTCCCGGACCGAATTATACCCGAGAGGGCGGTGTCCATGACGTGCCGTCGATTGTGCCGAAGGGGGGTCGGCGGCAAGGATTCCGAAGCTGTCAGAGCGGCCAATCACGCAAGATTCGCTCGGTCTCTTCGGAATGACCGCTTTCGTCTCTTACCATCTCTTCCAGTTGGACGACCAATCCCTTATCTCCATACTCCTCCGCCTCCCTGGCTCGTTGAGTATAGTCTTGGGTTGCCTGACGTTCGGCGGTCAATACAGCTTCCAGCATCTCGCGGTTCGTTTTCGCGGTAGGGACTGGACGTGGCTGTGTTGCCGGTTCGCCCCCAAGCGCCACAATCTTATTTGCCAAGAACTGAGCGTGCCCTTGCTCGTCGGCCACCTCAGCCAAAAAGAACTGGGAAAGTTGGGGGCGGTACGGCCCGGTGGCCTTCGCAGCATAGGTAATGTATTGAATGATCGCCCCGAGCTCGCCGGCGAGATCATCGTTCAGGTGACTAATCAATGTTGTCTTGTCCATGAGAAACTCCTTTCTAGTCGTAAGTATGGTTGTCTACCTATGTCTACTAATATCGCGTGGAGGCTGCGTTGCAATGACGGTAGTTAGGTATTCATATGACGCAGATCGGCAAATGAAAATGTCCTCCCGGGTTATGCTTGAGAGGGCATGTGAATCACTGGTCTGACGTTAAATGTGGCGGACGGGGGGGGTGCCCTATGGGCACCTTAGCTTTTGACCACTACCCTGTTACGAGCCAAGCACTATGCGCTACATGCCTCCGATATGGCACCCCCGGTCATGCTCTAACTCCGCATGCACCAAAGGATTGTCAAGAAACAGAAGTTCAACCACAATCCCTTACTGCTCGCAAGCCTTACGGGAAATTCGCGATCTGCCGCGCCACGCCGGTCAGCTCCACGATGTGAAGGCCGGTGTTCGCCCGGTCCGCGAGGTAGATGTACCCACGGCCGTCGACCTCCACGTTGTTGGTCTGTATGGCTACCTTGCTACCGCGTGAATGGGTGTTCTCCGTGGTCGCCGGGATGAAGAAAGCCACCTCCTCAGGGTTGAACGGGTCGCGGACATCGACCGCCCGAACGCCCGCATTGAACCAGGAGAAGAACTGGATCCTCTTGTAGAAGATGTCGGTGAACACCCAGTTGGTGGAGTGCGCGCCGAAGCGACCCCCCCGGCTGCAGAAGTCCCCACTCGATTCCTGAACCTGGAAGCTCGAGACGGGGAAAGGCTTTGATTCATCCGTGATGTCCACCATAAAGGCCGTGTGTCGGGTCTCCCAGCACTCGTTGGCAACCGATTCGGATACCAGCACGACGAAGTCGCGAACCGTGTTAACGCGGTTATCCGCATAATCTGGAATTTCGACCCCGAGAAGGGGCCAGGCGGTGTGCCCCCCCCAGAACGAAGGCATGTCGAGGCGGCCGACCTGCGGGGAGAGGAGATTTGCTGGAGTCGGGGCCGGGGCCCCGGTCAGCAGTTTCTCCCGATCGACGATCTGTAGGACACCGTTGGAACTCGTCCCGTAGGCGAGGTAGACTCGGTTGCCCAGGACCGTGGGCTCGTGAAGCCCAGGCGGCACGGGCCCGGTTGACCTCGGCTCCTGGCCGACGAGCCCGAAGTTCCTGATATGGACAGGACTCGCCGGTGTGCTCAGGTCGAAGACCTGCAACATCCGGCTCGTACGCCAGCCAACGGGTCGGCCGTCCGACACGAGATAGGCAGTGCCAGTCTTGCAATCCCACCAGTTCTTGTGCGTTCCATTGAGGCCAGTGACGGGCGTACTCACCAGCAGCGGATTCTGAGGGGTGGTCACATCCCAGACCTGATGCTCCAGATTCCCGTTGCTCCGAAGCAGATAGGTCTTATTGGGATCCGCACGAGGAAGCGTGCTCCCATCGCAGACCTGCACCATCTGCGAACCCGCGACGCCCGGGAGGTGGTGCACGTAGACGGGGTTTCTGGGGTCGGTCACATCCACGATCGACGTGCCGTTCGTTTCCACCATGCCGGTGAGCGGGTTGACGGCACTGCCATTGTGATGGCCGACATATGCGATCCACTTACCGCCCTGTTTATGGGGGAGAGGTTGGTAGGCGGAGCGGGCCTGCAGATCGTGGTGGCCCAGCAAGCGCATGTTCTTGTGCTGGGCCGCGCGACCCAGCCTCTGCCCTTGCGAGTGTTGTTGCGCCGCGACTCGATAGGAGGTCCATGTCAACAGACCCAAGGCGACGGCTACCCACGGTATCAGTTTTATGTACGATCCCTTCATCGTTACCACTGGAGCTTTTGACCACAACGCTGTCACGAGGCAGGTGCTACCGGCTACCTGCTTTCTTTATAGCACCCCCTGTCAAGCCCAATCCTCGGCTAACATCCCTAAGCATAGTCAAATAGCAAATGACAGGTCTGATCCTCAGCGTACGCTCGTAACTGGACTTCTGCCTCAGGGACCAATGCGCTTTCGTCCCGCTGCACGGCGAGCATCGGCGACCTGTCCACGGTGCATCATCCAGTGGAGCGCCGTCATCAGGAAACACTGACGGACCGTCCCGAAGTATGCCTGACGCTGCGCAGGAGCCTTGCTCGGCTTGTCGAGGTCTTCTTCGCTGACCGAATCGAGGATCTCCATCGTTCCCTTACGTACTTCGTGGCTTTTCGCCATCACCTCACTAAACGGTGGATACTTGGCGGCGTCGGCGACCGGTTCGGTTCCAGCGCCGAAGATGTCCTTCCACTCGGCGAACGGATTCGATTCACCCACTATCCATTCTCGAACAAACGTGGCTTCGGAAAGCGTCACGTTTCCCAGAACCCACAGCGGGTGGCATCCGCCGTTTGCCGTGGGAAAGGTCAAGGGCGCATCCTTCATATCCTCAATTAGCTGAAGAACCATGCCCCTGCTCAGATCCAGCGTCATTTTGAGTAGTTCTTTGGATTGCATCAATACACTCCTTTCAAAATGAGGAAAGATTCGCCTTGTGGATACTGTAGGCTATTTTTGGGACCCCGGATCGGGATCCGGATCAACCCCTGTATTGTAAAGGCGACACGCCGCCTAAGTCTACTCTTCCTGAAAAACACAACACCTTCCCGGGCCATAATATTTCCGAGAAGGGGTCGAAATTTCTGATGTGCGGTCGGCTCTGACGGAGGTGTACCAGAAGGCTATGGTTGGGGACTATTCAACATTTGGATCCATTTCTGCTACAAATTTTGCCTCTTCTTCAACATGGTGCTTGAGATTGTCCGCCGAAGGAGCATTCGCTGCCCTTTCCAGCCAATACAGATTTAGCGCTGCATCAATCTGACCGTGATTCAACTTGTGGGGATCTGCATCTCGCTTATATCTGAGGTACGCAACAATGGCTTGCGCCTCCTCTGTGGTGAAGACAGACAGGCGGTATCGCGCATAATCGTATGAGGTCATCGCGCCGTATCTCCTTGGATTGACAAAAACAGACTTCCCGAATCTACGAACAACGGTCCGTGTCCTCCCGGGAATCTCGACCGATCCGTCGGAAAATCCGTGCGTCAAATGGAACACGGGATCGGCGGTCTGCAGGTTGTCCTCCAGATCGGCGATCAGATAGGCCGGAAGGAAGAATCGGAACCCTCCTTCCGAGAAAAAACTCAGCGCGTCATAATGGGCATCAAGAAACTCCGAGCCGACGGCTTGCCAATCATGCCTGCCCTTGAAGAGGCTCACGACCTCATACGGCTCGCATCCGTCGAAGCTGCCCTGGAGGAATTCATCCCCTGGATGCTCGACTTGGGCGAACACTTCGCTGATGTGGTTAATGACAGTTTCTCTGTCACTCATCCGATCACACGCTTCATTGCCCTGTTAGGCGGCGCCTTTCGCGGCGCGAAAGACTCTGCTGGTCCGTCAGTACCGCTTCCGTGCGCAGTGTCTGGGTAAAGCCGAAGGCTCCGAAGGTGATCTCTCCGGACTTGGGCCAGTTGAGCAGAATCCGCCAGCTGTAGTAGGGCCTGTCAAGGTACACTTTCTGTTCTCGGACCCTCTCCCGCTCGATCCGATCGATGGATACCTCGTGAAGCGCGGACCGGAACCCGCTGTCACCCCAGTCGATATTGATACTCAGATCCGTGACGCCATGGAAGATGAGTACTGCTGGGGCGACGCGGAACTGTGCTTCTCCGCCGACGCGGCAGAGCCACTCGACAATGAAATCAATGTCAAGGGCAAGGTCACTCGTCCAATCGCCTCCGTCAGGGTCGCCGGCACGAAGCTCGAAGCCCCAGATGCGACAGTCGTGCCATGACAGCTCGTCAAAGTCCGATTCGGTGTAGATCTTGATCATCTCTCCTATCTTTCAAAAAATCAAAGTGCCCTTTCGGCCGACTCGGCTCCGAGAAGGCGGTGCAAGGCTTATGCCGGAGGGGGCGAGGAACGAATCTGCCTACCCCGGGTCCACATCAACTACCTGCTGAGAGTTGAGGGTTGAGAGCTGAGGGCTCGTTCCGGAATAACCCATGCGACAACCCAGAGCGCTGCCCCGCGTCGCCAAAAAGTAGAATGTCCCCCTTTTTTGTCCCCCTTTTTCCCCTTTTTCACTTTTCCTGGCATACAAATATCACTTGGTTAATGAAGAGTCGTCCTGTGGTTCATAACCAAGCTCTTGCTCCGCATTAGAAATGTCCCAAATCCTTCCCTTGTTATTCGAAACACCATAATAAATACCAAACTTCACGTCTGACAGAAGGCTTTTCTTGAACAACTGCACTAAGTCCCTGTGGCTCAGCCATCTTCGCATCAATTCAGCATTGGCAGTCGGATTATCATCCTTGACAACCCATCCGATTCTCAGACAGATTGATGCAATGCCAAAACGTTCAAAGTACTGCCTTGCAACCGCCTCTCCAAATGCTTTACTCGTCCCGTAGTCGGTATCTGGCCTGATAGGATTTTGAGGGGATATCGTCCTCGAATGTTCTTGTTTATCAGCCCCTAAAGGTACCCGCTCGTAGCCGGCCGTGACGTACGCTGTACTTGCAAAAATGAATTTTTTGATCCCGTGTTGTCGTACGGCCTCGTACACGTTCCGCGTTCCGATAATATTGTTCTTGAGCACTGATTCCCAGTCGGCGTTGACTTCCGGATCGGCCGCGAGATGAATAACATACTTGATATCGCTTATTGTTGTGACCGTACGATTCAATGTTCCATAATCAGAGATGTCTACCGTGTAATCTTTCTCGCTCTGTCCTCCGACAACATCAAGACCATACACATCGAAAGAATCTGCCAAAGATCGGGTCAATATTCTCCCGATTCGGCCTTGTGCTCCTGTGATTAGAATCTTCGGATATTTCATCCTGTTCCCGAAAAGGGGATACGTTATCTCTCTATGCCTCAAGCAGACAAGGAAGATGAGTCTTCATCGAGCCGAAAGGGCCCTCTCAGCGCTTGAGATACCCGTGCAGGACCGAGAGTTTCCTGTTTCCAAGAAAACCAAAGCGCCTTCTCGGGTCATACTATACCCGACAGGGCGCCTCGATTGCGAGTCCACTGTCGATGGTGCCGAAGGAGGCCGCGGGCGATGCTCATCCCGGATTGTCAAAGGTAGACTTTACCCCTTTTCTTGACCACCGTCCCTGAGCCCTACATGACACCAACAAGCTGAAGCATGCCAAAAACAACGAGGAAAGGACACACAATTCTCAACATCTTTCCGAATTTCCTTCTCCACTGTTCCATCCTTAGTGGGTCTCTTGGATTCTTAGGTAAAGTCCCATTCGCGAGGCAGTTATGGTTATCCATACGACCTCTCGCTGGACTTTCTTTTCTGTTTTGCTGTTGCCATGGCGGGGCATTCTCAGTATTCTGGCTCTACGATTTGGCGATGAAGATGCGTTTTTTCATCGAAAGGAGGCCCCCATGGCGACGGCAAGGAGACTGCCCAAAGCGAGAAAGAAGGTATCCCGGATGGCCAAAAAGGCCAAATTGCGCGCCCGCAAAACCGTGAGGGCGGCCAAACGAGCGGGCCAGAAAACACGGACTGCGGCCCAAAAAGCCGCTGGGACCGTCAAGCGCCTGAAGCGGCCAAGAAGCAAACCCAAGAGAACTGCGCGTGAAGCAGCGGTCAGGACCGGCGAGACCGTGGGTGCGACGCTCGGCAAAGCGTTGGGCACCGTCGAACAATCAGTGAGACAGATCCTCCCCGAGACGGAATCGACCCCCGAGTAACCCTATCCCCCTCCCGACGCGCACTCTTTCGTGAAGGTCAAAACGCTTTCGCGGGCCGTGTTTGTTTCCAGAAGGGAGTTCAAGGCGTGTGCCGGAGGGGGCAAAAAATTACTATACCTACCCCGAGTCCAATGTAACTACCTGCGAAGGGGTCAGCGTCGTGGCCTGGAACCCGCAGCATCTTCTCACCCGGCAATCGCGTCTTGTGCTGACCCTGCGGGACCCGTCAGAGGACTGTCTGCCCGACCTAACAATACGTACACACTGGGGATCAGAATCAATGAGACCAAAGTTCCGAACGCAAGGCCCGACGCGACGGTAATCGCCAAGGGTTGGAGGAGTTCCGAGCCATCTCCATAACCGATCGCGAGTGGCAGCATGCCGACCACCGTGGTAAGGGTAGTCATGAGGATGGGCCGCAGCCTTATACGGCTGGCTTCTAAGATCGCCTCACGCCGCGACCGGCCGCGCCCCCGCTCGATCTCGATGTACTCCACCAATATGATTGCGTTGTTCACCACGATCCCCGCCAGCATGATCATCCCCAGCCAGATCGGCATCGAGAGGGGCATCTCGAGCAGCCGGAGGGCGATGGCGACGCCGATCACGGCGAAGGGTACGCTCAACAAGATGATCAACGGATTGCGCAGCGATTCGTACTGGACGGCCATGACGACAAGCACCAGGAAGAGCGCCAACCCGACCAGCATCCGTGCGAGCTGTTCTCCTTGCTGCAGTGTCTGCGCCTCGCCCCCATCGTAGAGCGCGTACCCTGGCGGTAGCTCGAGGTCGTGCAGCCGTTGGGTAATGGCCGAGTTCACTTCCCCCAGTGTCGTCTCGGCAACCGTCCCACTGACCTCGATGATCCGTTGCTGGCGGTCACGACGGATGTTGGCCGGCGAATTCACGATTTCGACCCGGGCCACATCCCCAAGGTACACGGGTCGCCGATCGTCCACGCCTGGGAACAGCAAGATGACCTCCACGTCACGGGGGCTTGTCATCTCTGCCTGCGGCAGTCGTACCCGGACATCGTACTGCCGGTCACCGTCGATGTAATCGGTCACGACCAGCCCCTGCAGGGCCACACGAACCGCCCGGCCCACGTCCACGATGTCCAGCCCCAGGGCCGCCGCGCGCTCGCGATCGACCACCACTGACAGCTCCTGCACGATGTCCTCGGACGAGTGTTGCAAATTGCGGAGGCCGCTTACGGGCCGGAGTCGGTCGACAAGCAGGTCGCCGATTGCATGTAAGGTGTCCAGATCCGGCCCTTGCACGCGGATACTGACGTCATCGTCGCCCTGGCCCACACGGATACCCCGGATGCCTTCGTTGCGCATCCGTACCCGCAAGCCGGGGAGCTGCATGGCTTGGATCTTTCGATCCATGCGAGTCGCCCACTCGGCACTGCTCTCGTCTCGCTCGGAAGCCGGGATCAGCTGGAGGTAAATTCGGGCTCGATTGCTCCGTTCGTATTGAGACCGCCCGAAGACGAATCCCCCTACCTGCGAGAATGCCGTGACCACCTCCGGTTGATTGAGAAACAGGGACTCGAGTCGCTGAACGGTGCGGTCCATCTCGTCGAGGCTGATGCCTGCGTCCGCCACCATACGAGCGGAGACTCTTCCGTCATCCATGTCGGGGAGAAAGACCTGTCTGTCGGTGTCGAACGCGCCGATGGAGAGAGAGAGCGCCACGAGGAACGGGACCGGAACAAGCCACGGCATCTTCAGGCTAAGGCGGACGACGGCCGCATAGGCACGTTCGAAAGCGGTCATGCCGGCGTCGATCGCTCGGCGTAACTGGCCGAGTTGTGTCACCGGTACCCGCGCACCCAAGGCGGGCACCACGGTCAACGCGACCACAAGAGACGCAACGATGGCCGCTGAAATCGTTACGATCAGCTCACGAAATAGCAGCCCTATCAGGCCCCCAATGAACAGAAAGGGGAGAACCGCTGCCAAGTTCGTGGACGTGGAGGCAACGATCGCACTGTTCACTTCGGCGGCGGCATCGCCTGATGCTTGCGAGGGTGATTTGCCCATGCGCTGATGCCGATAGATGTTCTCCAGCATGACGA
>CAYGBT010000005.1:0-112390 GCA_964348275.1 uncultured bacterium | reverse complement strand
TGGCCCGCTTGGTCGTTTGCTTCACCTTTCGGATACCCTGATCCGTCCAGTTGATTAGGCTAACATATGTCGGCATCGCTATCCTCCTTTCGGCGCGCCGGATGCGCCATGGCATCGAGGCTTAGGTTACCCTGTGCTCCAGTATTTGCGTTGGCCGATGCATCCTCCTCAAAAGCAAAACGCCCTCCCGAGACGTACTATACCCGGGAGGGCATGTGCTTGTGTGATGCGCCATCTCTTTTGGGGGAGTTGGACCAGAGTTATGCCTACCCCGGTTCCATGCCTGCTTCTCCTAAAGGAGGCCTAAGTATCCTCCAATGGGTGAGGAGTGTCAATAGCCTTGGTACACCGACAGGCCCCCCTTGGCATCCGGCTTGCATGTACCTCCACTGTACATCCCTCGAGGGGAGGACGCAGTGCAGACACGTCCCATCCTCGTCATTGACGACGATTCCCAGTTCTGCGAGCTGGTCACTGCTATTCTTGAACAAGCAGATTTCGGGGTTCTCTCGGCCCCCGATGGGCTGTCAGGACTCGAACTGGCCCGCACGGCGCAACCCGCCGTCATCATCTTGGACATGATGATGCCCGGTATCGACGGTATCAACACATTGCAGCGCCTGAAACGGGATTCCGTCCTCAAGCATATTCCCGTGATCGGCATCACGGCCTCACCGGACTTCACGTACCCCGAAAAGGCCTTTGGCTCTGGAGCCAAGTTCTTTCTGGTGAAGCCCTTTCCTGCAGCGCGCCTGCGCCGGATGGTGGAGTTAGCCGCGGATTCGGCCCAGCGCGATAGCTCAATGTATCGCCGCCGCTGCCATCCGCGTTACCCGGTCGAGGTTCCGGTCCAGTGCTCCGTCCGCGGGCACGCGGGGACGACCCAGATAGTGGTGGGCCATACGGGCAACGTAAGCCTCGGCGGCCTCCTCCTCAGTTTGCCCGCCCACCTTCTGCCGGGCACCGTTTGTCGGTTCCAGCTTGGCCTCCCCGAAGGACCACTTACCGCCCAGGGGGCAGTCGTCTGGCACACTACGCAACCAATGCCCGAGGGGCGGATTCAGCACGGCATCCAACTCCGGCACTTTCTCGACGAGTCCGGCCTGCTGCAGTACCGAAGCTACCTCAGCCGGGTGGCTGTGGGCAGTGCTGTATAAGGGTGCCTCACCTTCCCCACAACCCCCCCTCGCCCCCCGCTGGAGCTTGACCAGTAACTAGAACTCCAAATCCTGCATCCCCTTCGAAGGGCGATTCTAGAACGCCGAAATGTCCGGAGTGTCCGGGTCGATATTTCCACTTGCTAAACGTGGGACTCCTATCTCGCAGGGGGGGTCCCCCCCATCCCCTAATGGTTCGGGACGTCCTTCCACCTCTCCACAAGCTTATCGAGATCCTCCCGGTCGAAGAGGAGCTTCCGCAGGTCGCCACCGTTCGGGAGGGGGATTCGCACCCCCGGGAGTACCCCGGCCGCCTCCAGGTCACGAACGGTCCACGGGGAGACACCAAGGTAGATAGCGGTATTCTCTAGAGAGAGGAGGCGCGGAGACACGCCATTCTTGACTCTCTCACCGGGGACATCAACCTTTGCCCTCCGTGCCCGGACAGTGGCCTGGGTAGCCACTGACCTCCGCTCCGACCCGCTATTGGCGCGGGAATCAGAGGGCGACGTGCCCCGAACGTGCCCGCTCCGCCTACCCATTTGCCCTTGCTCCCGACTGGTTCATGGCCCTCCAGACCGTCTCGGTCATTACCACGAGCCTGGGAGTCTTGTTATCGGACCTGGTTCGACGGTTCGCCGCCACGCGTTCTACTCTCCGAAAAAGATTTTCTGGGCCTTGTTGACCGAAAAAACCACTTCCAGGGCCCCACGTTAGTGCAAAGGGGTGCACACTGGTGCAAATACGCTGTCCATCTATGTATCAGTTGTTCCACCTGGCTATGTGAAACCCGGGCAAAATCCGGCTGCACGCGGGCCCTCAGATGCAAGCGTGCAAACAAGTGTAAAATAAATTTGCAAGCTGCAACCCCTTTTATAATCAAGATGTTACGGACCGCGTGCAAACGCGTAAATGAATGCACGCCCCTTTATAGGGGCTGCATGCACGCTTGCCGCTGGGGGTTACACGTCACGTGAGGGTCATCCAAGCATGGGGAGTTAGCACACAGAGCCCCTTGTCTTCGGTGACAAACCCTTCTTCCAAAGTTTCCCTAACCTTACGCCGGGCGGTGTCTATCGATTTCCCTCCCACTTGCATGATCTCATCTTTCCATCGGTCACGAGGCAAGCCTCCGTCAAGGAGCAGCGAGAGGGTGCGGATGAGTATCTTGGGAATGGCCACTCCTCCCGTCCGCACCTACCACAGATCCTCGCCACGCTTAATCACGAAAGGCTCAGGATCCTTCACATGACGGGGAGCGAAGTGCATCGTGATCATATCCCCGTTCGCCTTACCGTCCAGCATGATAATGCTGTCCGGCTCTCGTGAGAGGAGGCTACTGCCAGAGAACTCGTCAATGGTGGCCTCAACACTCTTGCCTCTTATATCTTCTTGTCGCTTACGAAAGTGGTGGATCAAGAGTATTGCTATGTGGTAGTCCGTCCGCCACCTCGCCAGAATATGCAGAAACTCCTGCACAACATTGGGATCACTCTCATTCCCCTGCATGAGCTTACTGAGCGGGTCCAGGATCACGAGGTCCGGCTACCATTGCTCAATTAGTCCCTCGGTGAGCTTCCTGCCCTCGGGCGTGTTGATGTACGCGTCCATCCCGTGGACAGTCGCGGGAAACCCGGTCTCGCGGGGCGGTTTCTCTCGCTCGCCCAGGAGGTCCTTGAACCGCTCCTGGAACATGGGATGCACGATCTCGCAGTTGACATAGAGGGTCCGACCTGGCTTGGTCGGGAAGCCTAGCCACGGTTCCCCCACGGCCCTATTGAGGGCCAACTGCATGGCAAGATGAGACTTACCGACCTTCGGCCACGTGCCCATGAGGGTGAATCCTTCGGGAATAATGAGCCTGTTCCCTACGAGGCTCTCTGTCTCGGGGAACTCGACTTCTAGGTAGTCAACTAGGTCGTAGCGGCACTCAATCTTCCCCTTTCCCTTCCTCAGGTACTCCTCCTTCTCCTCCGGGGAAAGGGACCGATCCAATTCCAGTTCCAGCCACTCGATATAATGAGTGTCGTCCGTAGGTCTGAAACCATTCTTTCCCATTCTCCTTTTCCTCCTTGCCACGTAAAGTAGTTCGGGTTACTGCGTGACAAGTCGTGCTCGAGCTCTCCTCCTCCTTTTGTATCGTATTTCACCTCCTTTGGTCGGACGGTCGCCTGACCGACACTTCCGTTATGATCGGGTTGCGTCAGCACTCAACTCCTTTCACTCTATTAGCCGCACGAGACAGGTGCATCGCTTTAATATTTCCCGCAATTGAGGAAAAATATGGGGTACGGTGAAGGAGAGGGTTCCGGTGAGGGTGGTTAGCGACGGCGGGCGAAGTCGGGGAAGTCAGTTTCGGCCCGTTCGATGTGTCGTTTGACGGACTTCATAGTCTTACCCATGAAATGCGCGAGAAGTCCGCACATTAATTTCTCCTTATGTACACGGTTTTTCGGGACAGCCTGACGTGCAATCCTCATTGCAACTTCAGGGGGAAAGGGTCTTAGCCCCTCGCAACAAGGTTTCACTGGCATGTTCAAGATCTCTTCCCAAGACCGCGGTTGAGGGTCGTCGGAGGGCTCGAAGTCGTAGATTCCGACAGATAAGGGCTCGCCTCGGTGGAGTTCTTGGACGAGGCGTGCGGTCCTTTCGAGGAAAGCGTTTCGGGATTCCCCCTTTTTTTTTGGAAAAGGCTGTTGTGGGGTACTTGCCTAGCATCTCATACAGGCTACTGAAGTCAGACAGGATCTCCAGGGCCTTATGTCCACTTATCTTGCGCTTGGTCCCCCGACTCTTGGGTAGCCTGAATTGCTCGATCCCATGCCCTGGCAACATCTGAGCAACCCATGCCGAAAGGAGCACATGGAGTGCCTTCTGCGCCGCTTGTCTCGTTTCCACCGGGAGGATGGGCTCGTCGGGGTCAGGGTGGGCCCCAAATTCGATCAGCTCCCGTACTGCCTCCACATCGAGCGAACGGACGAGCTTCCGGAGATGGAAAATCTGCCGGAATACCCCGGGGTGAGCGATGGCGCGGGGGTGGTCTCGGAGAACCTAGGCGAGTTTTCCAAGGTCGCCGGTCTTGAGCGCCGAATGAATCCGTGGTGTGACATCCTGCGGCCACTCTAGTTCTACCCTTGTCTTTGACGTGGGTTGGAGTGCAGATTGGAGGAGTCCTCCGTCGCGGAAGTGTTTGGCAAATGTCAAGTTAACAGGATGTAAAAGATTGTCCTCGACTACCAGGGTGGGACCATATTCTGTCTTTTTATCTGGAACCGTGCGCTTCTTTCCTGCCCTTCGCTTGGCCGAGTGTACTTCCCGTTCCATGCGTTTCAACGCGCGATTGAGTTTAATCTGTAGGGTCTTCACGTTGGTTTCTTGGTTTCTTTCAATATCAGTCAACGGCACCTCATTACTGCGCTGCCGGAGAGCGTCCTGAATATCCGGCGGAAGGCGTTTGATAAGCTCCTCCGCTTTTTTGCTACGAACCAGGTCTAATGCACGTTCTTCCATCCGCCTGTATTCGTCCTTAGGGTCCTGGTACGTGTCCAACTCCCCTGGGTCTTCTAGCCCAACACGAGACCGGACACGCTGCCTCCTCGAAGTCTTGATGCGGTTGCGGACCGCACCCGTGAGCATTGCCTTTGCGCCACGCACATCAACCCTCCCGTACTTTTCGGGTCGGGCGAGTTCCGCAAGCGTCGTTTGTACGATTTCCCTAGCCTCTTCCTCTGCACATCTCAACTGTGAGCATACGAACCTTGCAAGGTAGGGCCGATATTCTCGCACCGCGTTCTCGAACTGTCCTGTTGTCACGTTCGCTCCCCGTTGCCTAACTTTCTGATAGTTTATCGCGGGCCACGCCGCCAGGGTACGGGTTTTCGATGAGGGTAGCTAGTCCGCATCAAGACCCAAGTTTCTTTATCCTGCAACACAACCAGCGAGCACGGAAAGGGTGGGATTAGGAACCCTTCCTGACACTTAATATCGTTCGTGCAAGCCAAGAGGATAAGCTCGCGCAAAAGCGGGGCATCTGAGGGACTATGACAGGGGGTCTGGGAGATCGGTGGGGCAGGCCCGCAGCTTCCATCGTGCGAGCTTTCCCAGGCCCAATTCATTCTTTCCTGATGCTGGACAGTCTCGTTCCTGACGTTCATCAGGCCCCGCAAAAATCTTACCCCTAAGATACAAATCGGTCGTGGCAGGCCCTTGACCTCTTTCTCGCCTTGCCAGAAATTAAGTTTGAATAGTCTTCACGACCCTTCGGATTACTGCGTGGGGGATTGCAGGTAGCGCAGTAATGAAACCGGGATGAAGATAATCCCTGGTCCGCTGTTGGTACAATTGACGGCGCAACACAGAAGCAGACGCTCTCTCAGGTGGAGTAGGGCCTAGACGGTCTTTTCGTTTTCAGTTTCAGGAACGCATAAGGATGCATCGGCTGTTCGAAGAAGGTGTCATCCACTTCCAAACAGATCATCGTTGGGCCACCTTGGACCCGGAGGTCCACGGCCCCCTGGCACACTCACTCATCGCCTGGCGGGATCGGCTTCGGCAACCTGAGTGGCCGCCTACCGCCCTTCTCGGGGCCACCCGGCGCGAGGCCCTCCCTCGTCACCGGCACCCAGACCGGAGGACGGCCTACCCTGACCCCTGGCGACCTCTGCGTGGTCACCCGGTATAACCCCGATTGGAACCGAGTCGAGAGCTTCGGGCCGGTTCAACCTTCCTCTGAGTCCATGACACATGGCATCCTTTACGACGCTGATCCAGCAATCCGCTTCGTCTTCCATGGTCACTCTCCCGCCATCTGGGAGCAGCGTCAAACCCCGGGCCTGCCGGTGACCCATTCGACGGTAGACTACGGCACGCCCGCCATGTGCCGGGAGGTGCAAAAGATCATCCAGGACCCGGTGGTAGCCTGGAGACCAATTGTGGTGATGGGCGGCCACCAAGACGGAGTCCTGGCCTTCGGGGATACCGCAGAGAACGTAGGACAGGTACTCCTGCATCTCCTTTCGCAGGCCTCCACCCTCACCCACGCGCGGACCGCAGGGTAGGGAGGTAGGCACCATGTGGTACAGCATCGAAGGTAACGCCAACGGTACACATGCGGTGGAGTGGCCCAGAAGTGGGAGCTTCTCACTTGGGAAAAACTGTCTGTCGAGACGTTTAGTTGCTCCACGTGCCATCCCGAACTAGTAAACCTGGTGATCGCTCCTCCCTTCATCTTCCGTCAGGGTCAAGCGCGCAGATATGGAACCGGGGTAGGCATAGCCCTTACCCCACCTTCGGCACAAGCGACGGCGTACCAAACACTCAGTCGTCCTCCCTGGCAGAGCATAGCCTGGATGGCGTTTTGCTCTAGTGGGCTCTAAGTACTAAGGATGAAATCGGAGGTGCGACCTCCATGATCGTCCCAATACGACGCCCCCATATTGCTTTGCTCGCATTGACGGTACTTATCGGGCAGTGGGGCTGCGCTGCTGGTCGCATCACAGTGCCACCCGAACCCCTCTCTGAGGAGGCCAGGGCCAACCTTGGGACGACTGGTGTCGTGTCGGCCCGCTTCTCCCCTGAGGCGCAGCTTGAGGGCCCTACGAGTGGTAAGGGATCTGGCTCTGCGAAAGGAATAGCGGCACTCTTTTTCGGTTTGATACTAGGGGGAACCGCGGCGGCTGGATTTGGAGCCGCTTTCGGGGTCCTGCTCGCCCCTGTCTTTGGGATGGGCGGAGCCGTTTATGGCGCAATAGCAGCGGAATCTGCTGCTACCGTGGGGGAAGCAGAGGGTACCCTCAAGAAGATTGTGGCGGACCTGAAGATCCAGGAGAGCATGCAAGATTGCGTTCTCCAGATGGCCCGGGAGCAAACGAGATACTCTTTTATCCTTCTCGACGACTGGGGCCCGACGGTCCCTGGTGAAGGCGTTGACTATTCTTCCCTGACAATCGAAGGGGTTAATACGATCCTCGAGATCAGTGTAGAGAGGCTTGGATTACTCGGCGAGGGCATCAATCCACCGCTTCCGTTGGTCATGAGTACGCGGGCCAGGCTCGTCAAGGCGAATGATGGAACGGAGCTATACGCTGGCACATGGGTGTACCAGAGCCGTACGCGCAAATTCGTGGAGTGGGCGGCCAACGACGCCCAACCATTTCGCGAAGAAGTGGACCGTGCCTCCCAGAGCCTCGCTACGGAGATTGGCGACGTACTGTTTCAGTTTCAACGTCAGCAGCCAGAGACGGAAGTTGAGCAGTCCACGGGGGCTCCGGAAAGCGAGCCTGGATGGAGGTGAGCGGCTTATGGGTCCCAAAGCCGGATCTATGGAACCGGGGTAGGGATAGGTCTTATCCCACCTTCTGCATAATCGTTGGTACTCCAGCCGACCACCAGCCGTGCTCCCGAACGTGCCCGGAACGTGCCCGCGACCGCCCTATGGCCACCAAAAACCACGCCACTCTAGCCGTTGAGACAAAAAGAAACCCCTCGATAAATATGGGATTTACCGAGGGGTTCTAGGCTACTTCGAGGCTTACAAGGCCTTGTCTCAATAGGAGAAATGTCCCTATTCATCCATAGGGCATAGAACGAAATCAACAAAGTGCCCACATCGATTATGGTGTGCTCAGCGACAACTTTTATGCTTTAGTTTTTCTCGATCGTGGAGAAGGTTAAGGCGGTGCGGCGCCGGGATGCAGGACCGCAATACTTTACTTGGGACCCACCGGACTTCCAAACGGAATGGTGTACATGAACATTACCGACGACGTGTTGTCGAGGTCAGATCCCTCATCGTTCAAGTATCTGCCGATGAACGAGATGAGGTGCGCATTGGGCAAGGTATACTTTAACACTCCAATCCACCGGTCTGGACTAGAACCGATCTTTTCAAGCGTGCTATCCAAAAAGAGACCATGGGGCAGGCTGCAGGATGCATTGAATCCAAATTTCATCGGCCGCTTCGCATCGATAAAACTCTGCTGACTTCCCAAGGAACTCCCGCCAGAATGCCGCCAGTCACTTGGACGCCAGAAAAAGGTGACATCGAGCAGCTTGTCATCAAATTGGCCACGGTCAGAGGGGGCACGAGGGTTTTCATTCTTGAGGAAATGCCCCAGACCGACCATGACGGCCCTCTCCTTCGCTGGAAAATCGGCCGGAGACATCAGGTCTGCTCGGTTTAGACTCTTATACCCGAGTGTGATCCTGCTTCCGAAAGGAAAATGATACGTGAGATCGAATAGGCTACTTTTTCCCGGGTTGGATGACGAAAGGCCAGCGCTCAAGACATCAAACCGAGGTGCGTTGAATACCGGTGTGTTCTTCTGGGCGGCTACCCCCTGAATTGTCGTCCAAGTCTGGGTGTGGTCCCTGGACTTCCTCGCGACCGTGTCCTCCGTCCTGGCCACCGCCGGCAAGCCCAGCCACTGGATCAGCAGGAAAGTCATGATCAGGAGGAAGGTTCGTTGACTAATACGTGGTTTCATTACTGGCGTCTTGTCTCTGCTCTTTGTCTCAACGAGTCGGGTAGCGTTCCTGAGCTCAAGAGAGAGCAGGGTTTGTGCCAAGCGGTCTATTGAGTCTAAGTAGCTGATTCTTAGGTTAGAGGAGATTCTGGAAAGGACGGGCAAGGCCGGAGGTGACGAAAAAGCCCACCGCACTGTCAAAAAATACCACATGAGGTGCCATTCTGTCGTACAGGGGGACCTCCAGGCCGCCGGCTGAGATCCCCCGATACGGAGTCCACTGAGCGGTCCCTAGCACGGGGGGCTCAAAATGAGGTCGAGAGGGCCGTTCGCAGGCAAGTGGCCAAGTCCAGGGAATTTAAGCTCGCTTGCGTCTTTGAGCCGGACGTCTTGCGCAGCGTACTGGTGTGAAAACGTATCTTCTCTAACGAGGAGCGCCTAGAGGAGGTCAAAGTGGGGGACGGCGGGCTCTCGAAGGGACAGTGTCTGAAATAGACGCCTTTGCCCAGGCCTTGCCGCTGTTCCATGGCGGACAAGATGGACCGTACCACATAGCGGGGGTTCTACCGACGCGAAGCTTGATCGAGAGCGTCGAGCAGCTTGGTCGTCTATGGCATTACTTGCTTGGTGCCTTTTGGATGTCCAGGACCTTGACCTCGAAGAAGAGCGTCTTGCCAGCTAGAGGATGGTTGAAGTCGAGCACAACGGTTACGTCCTTGATCTCTACCACCCGGGCAAAAAAAGTTCGGCCGTTGACATCCCGACCCTGGAGCTGCGCATCGACTTTCAGGGCATCTGGCGGGACCTGTTCCTTCCTCACTTCAGCAAAAGCCTCCCCGTTGACCGCGCCGTAGCCGTCCTCCGGCGTCACCGTGACCTCCTTACTCTCACCAATCTTCATCCCCTCCAACGCTCTCTCTAGTCCCGGAACAATTTGTTGAGATCCATGAACATAGGTCAAGGGCTCAGCATTGACATTGGTGTCAATCACAGCGTTGTCTTTTAGCTTGAGGGTATATTCAATGGAGACTTGCGTGCCAGACGAAACCGTCATATCCTTTTTTCCTTTCTGTAATTCGGCCTGCACGGACATCGGTGGAACCAGGGCACAAAGGATTGCCCCAAAAACCACCCAGCACTTGATCCCGTCAAGTTTCACTAGACTTGTCCTCCCTTCCTCTGCAGAGCAAATCACCGCTCCCGAATCCAGTCGGAGGATGGGGTCGACGGCACCCGCCCTCCCTGCTCCGGACTTCTTTAGGGCGGTGCTCCTCCCGTTCTCCGCCAGGGGTCTCGTCCCCTGCCCCCGCGCCGAGACTCCTGCCTGGCCTCACCGACGACCAGGTTTCGTCCCTTCAGGGGTTGCCCGTTCAATACTTGGATCGCCTTGGCCGTTTCCCCGACCATCTCCACAAAGCCAAATCCCCTGGAGCGGCCGGAATACTGGTCGGTGATGATCTTCACCGATTCCACGGTCCCCGCCTGCTCGAACAACGACAGAACCTCCTCCGCGCTGACTTCGAAGGGGAGGTTCCCACCGTACAGCTTGCTCGACACCGTCGTTCCTCCTCGTCGAGAGATCCTTGAAAAAAAGAACCCTCAAGGGGTCGCGAAGCCTTTGAGGGCTGTGAAAGCAATCAAAAGTTTCGAGAAACCTTCGGCCCGGACTGGTACCCGTGTCCGGTGACTCTACAAGCAGTCCCCTCCAGTGTCAAGGATCAAATGCCTCAGTTGAAACCCCTTGGTGAAGCTGGTTGGCGTTGAAATTGCGCTCCGCGGCCTTGCAGCAATTCTCGAACACCCTCGGTGCGAACGAGTGTGCATGCTTGTCAAGAACATGCGAGACATGGATCGATACTTTGAGATTCTTGAGCTGGAGCCCGGCGCTGTTGGAACTGCGGACGCCGATGGTCTGGCAAATTTCAAGAGCATTATACGGGGACCGATTTGTCCGACGCCGGCAGAGGTGGGACACTAGAAGGCTTAGGGACCTCTCCGGCTGGACGAGAGAGTGCGCCCAAGGGTCACTGAGAGTGCGGCTGTGGTGTCGTCAATCCCAAGTGGAGTAAACGCTGCTCGGGGTGTAGGGTAGGTTACCCCGTGGCGATGTGGCAGACTCGGCAGGCAGGGCTGAACGTTCGCAGTCCTTCGGCCTCTAACAAACCGTTTGGACCCGCTGCTTGGATGCCAGTCGTCCTTGCCTTCACGATGATTTGGGCATTTGGGGGACACGAAAGCATCCCGCGAGAGATGCCTCATCCCCTGCTTGACCCTTCCGGCATCATCCAGCAGCACAATTCCGGGCGCTTCACACTCGGCTCGACCAAGGACGACGTGTTGGCCATCCAAGGCACCCCGACCCGGATCATTATAGCTGCCAACAGTTCCACCTGGTACTACGGATTTTCGAACGTTCACTTCGCCTCGGGCCGGGTGGTCAGCTGGGATATTTCACCAGGGGATCCCCTGAAGGTGAAGAAAGCTCTCAGAGAGTGACCTCCTTCCGATGAACCTCCGGCTGGCCAACCACCGGCAGCGGATCCTTCTGACCCCGGCGGATTTCGCCCGCCCCCCGAACTCCTGAAGCACCATTAGGGCCTTAGCAGCCAAATCGCGTCCGGCCACTCTTACTTTCGTGCCCCCTCCGACTAGGCCCAGAAATTGCAACCGTACATCCATGCTACGGTCATGAGTTTGGAGGAGCGTGAATTATGTTATCCTTGAGAAAAATAGCTACGACCTTCCTCGTTTCCGCCATGGTTCCATTCCTTGCAGCGTGCAGCATTCAAGAAAGTAAAGCCGCGGCAGAGGCGTCGGCAAATATGTATTATGAAACCGTCGCCACCGGGAACGTTGATGCGGTATTGGGTCTCTATTCGGATCGCTTCTATGAAAAGACTAGCAAGAACAAGTGGCGTCAAATTCTGCAATACGTCCACGCGAAGTTGGGTGCCTATGAGAGCCACGAACTCTTGAATTGGAATGTCCACCATGGGGTAAATACCAAATACATCGGCACCATAACCACCTTGGTTTATGAAGTGCAGTATTCCAAATACGACGCCACAGAGCGGCTCGTCTTCATGGGCAGCAGGTCACCAAAGCTCATTGGGCATCATATCAACTCTCAGGGTTTGCTTGCACCATAACGCCTCAACGCTAATGATGGCTCGTCCGGCCAGGAGATTCACCGGCGGGTTCCTTCTCGTGCCATCAGTCGGGACACTCCCCGCCAGCAGCTCCTTCGGATCCCCGTGGATGAACGCCGCGTCTGCCACCTCCGAATAAAGATTGCTTGACCCCCAAGATACCCCGTGACGTTTCTACCCGTGCGGGGACGGGCTGGTGTAGAATTAGGAGATGCTGGAAGAGATCCGGGCCGTGCGGCGCCAGTCGGAGACGCAGCGGGGACAGCAGGACAGCCAGCGATGAATCCAACATTACTCGTGATGGCCGCAGGTATGGGGAGCCGTTATGGCAGCCTCAAACAGGTCGCTGCGGTTGGACCTGGCAGCGAGACGCTCCTCGAGTATTCCATTTATGATGCCATCCGGGCGGGTTTTGGACGGGTGGTCATCGTGATCCGCCGCGGGATCGAAGCCGTGTTTAAGACCGCCATTACCGGACGGATCGGAAACAGAATCGCGGTCGCATATGTGTATCAGGAGTTGAATCGCATTCCAGGCCCCTATCACGTTCCAACGAACCGCAAAAAGCCCTGGGGAACCGCCCAGGCGATCCTCGTGGCCGAGGAGGTGATCACCGAGCCTTTTGCGGCGATCAACGCCGACAATTTCTACGGGGCTCATTCCTTTGAATTACTAGCCGATCATTTGAAGGGAGTGCAGGATCCTCATGCCGCTGACTATGCGATGTTGGGGTATGCGCTGCAGGATACGCTCTCTGACTTCGGAGGCGTCTCGCGAGCGGTCTGCCGCTGCGACGCAGAGGGGTTCCTTCAGCGGCTGGTTGAGCTGGCGAGGATCACACGAGCAGGCGATCGAGCCCAATACACCGACGAGGCTGGCCGGGCGCATCCCCTTTCCGGAAATGAGATTGTCTCCCGGAACATGTGGGGCTTCACTCCTTCGATCTTCAGCCACCTGAGGCGTGAATTCGTCAGTTTTTTGGATGCGCAAGGCCGTGACGACACATCTGAGTTTCTCATTCCCAATGTCGTGGGCACGCTGGTCGCGAACCGTCTGGCCACGGTGAAAGTCCTACCGAGCCGGGACCGCGGGTTTGGTGTGACCTACCGTGAAGATATACCGGACGTGATCAAAAGGATCGAAGCTCTCATCGCCCGGGGGATCTATCCCGAAAAACTTTGGGGCTAAACATCCCCTCTTCTTCACCGGTATCACTCCCCCCCTGTCAGCCGTCCACCATTTAACAAATGTGGGGGTCCCGTCGTCTAAGCAGGTGAGAGGGCGGGCGTATGCCGGCCCACCGGAATACCGACGGATGACCCCTGGCTGGGGCAGAGCCACGCTCGTGCCCCGCGTAAGCGAAGGAGGAGAGGCACCATGAGACACATCGCGTGTAGTTTGCTCATCGGAAATCTCGTATTGGGTGGCATGGTCCTGCCCGCCGAGGCGGGAGGTCGGCGTCACAAGCACTACCGCCATCGCGTGCACCACGGTCACCATCACAGGCGCCATGTATATCGCCACGACCATCACTACGGTCCCGGGCACTTCGTGCGGGGCTTCCTGGCCGGTGCGGCAACGGTCCTGGTCGTCAATTCCCTCCACACCCCCCGGGTCGTATACACACACCCCGTCGCCTACCGGCCGGCCCCGTATCGGGCGCCGGTCTGCCAGAACATCTGGGTTCCGGGGGAGTGGGAGCTTCGCCCCCGGCACGACAACGGCTTCACGACCTACTATCACGTCTGGGTGGAAGGCCGCTGGCAGCAGCACTGCGGCTGACGGCCCACGGAAGAACGCTAACGCTACCTCGCCGGAGGTGGCACTTCTCTGAGGAGACATGCAAATGAGAAGGAGGCTCGGGCCGAATGAGGCTGAGCCAGCCAACCTGGATATCGGACAGCATCGGATGGTTACCCGGGCCTATGTGGATACCCAGTTCGGCCAGCGACTGGTGGGCCGATACGACAAATAGTTTGTCGTGGATCCTCGCTCCACCGGCTGGAGGGTACGCTTCGGAGAGGAAGACTTCCGGTAAGCCCGAAAATCACTCCTTATCCTTGACATCCCTCGCCCGGTTGAGGATGCAGCGGCCCTCACAATCCCGCAGATCCGCGAGTGCCCCACTTGCACGGTAACCACCTCCGGGCCCCTCGCAGAGCTCCATCATGGCAACACCAGTTTGGACTTGACAAGGGACATGGTTTAGGCGTTTTCCTTTTACCGAGGGGCACGAAAGCCAGCCAGACCGTCGCCACTTCTGGGGAGGAGGGAGAGCAATTAAGGCGCGTGGACCGGTCCTCACCGTCGACGTCATCATCGAGTATCCCGACCGGAAAATCGTCTTGATCAAACGGGGGAAAGAACCTTTTCTGGGATCCTGGGCGCTCCCCGGGGGGATCGTGGAGACGGGGGAAACCGTCGAGCAAAGCGCCGTGAGGGAGGCAAAGGAGGAAACCGGAATCGGTGTGAGGCTCCGGAGGCTGGTTGGAGTATTTTCCGAACCGGGACGAGACCCGCGTGGCCACTACGTTTCGATAGCTTTCCTCGCAGATCCCCTGGAGGGTTCGCCCCAGGCATCCTCTGATGCGGCTGGGCTGATCATCACGAAGGATTTCCGGGATCTGCCGCTGGCATTCGACCACGCAACGATCGTCCGAGCCGCCTTCCTCGAGGAGGACACCTAAGCCTCCCGGGACATCGGCCAATGTCACCCCCTGGAGCCACCCAAGTACTGCGGGCTCCTTCGCTTGACACCGTCGACCGAGTCGAGGATACTTAAGATCAGCCCAGGAGACGAATACATGAAACCGGGGTAGGCACACATCGTACTGCATCTTTTGCACAATCGACCTTACACCAGCCATCATGACGCCTTCTCGGTCCAGTACGCTCCGGGAAGGCGTTTTTTTTTGTTTCTCATCAGGGACTCGATTTCTCCGCCAGGGTGCGTGTCCAGTGAGGGACAAATTTCCGAGAAGGAGCGAAATAATAGAAGCTCACTATTAGCGAGGAGGAGCGAGCAATGAACGAGTTACCGCTGTACACCCAAACACACCGATTGCACCACCTGGAGCAGAAAAATCCTTGGTGGAGGTGGATGGGAGTCTTCGTGCTAGCCGGAGTCACCGCCATCGCGCTCATCGGAGAGCCCACAGTGAGCGAGGCTGCTGAAAGAGACGCCCCGGCTGGGCGGGCCACCGTGAAGCGGAACGGCGTACGGGTTCACGCGGAAAGAGCACCGACCAGCAAGGTGCTGACCGTCCTTCCGCGAGGGACCGTGGTGACGTTCGAGTTTGCCCTCAGCGGGCCCGAGGGGGCCTGGTGCCACATTACGAATGCCGGGCGGACAAAGAGCAGAGGCTACGTGCGCTGCGAGGTCTTGAAGCGGGAGCCGTTGCCCACCTGGCGGCTCCAGCTACCGGGCGTGAAGGCTGGGCCGGAGCCTCGAGATATAAAAGAATTGACGGAAAAACTCGAGGGACCCAGAGCAGGGGAGATCGCAAGTGACCTTGAGGGACGAACCGAGGAGGAATTAACAGCTGAGCGGGGTGTCCCAGATTTGCAACAACTCTACCGTGAGATTATCGACATCAAGGAAATGCTGAAGCGCATCGCCCAGGCCGTGAAGGCCGCAGAGGAATAAAGGCAGAAACCGCTCAAAGGCTATCAGATCTCCACATCCTGAAAGGTGACTCCGATCCGGTAGGTCTTGATGGCAATCATCCCTGCCACGGCGGAAGCGGCATAGCTCAAGTTCTCGGGGGCCCGCTCCAACAGCACGATCCCCCGAACCTCTTGCGTCCCCTTTGCCAGGTGCTTCCGCACCCACCCAATTCGCTGGAGGATCTCTTCCACGAGTTCCTCCCCCTCTACCCCGTCAGCGATCTTCACCACCACAAGCGCCCCGCTCGCATCCCGGGCCAATACATCAATGTTGCCTACCGCGGTGGAAAATCCTGCCCGGATTGGGTTCCCCTTCTTATCGACCACGAGGCTGAGCCCCGGCTCCAAGATTTCCGGCTGCTCTGCCAAGAGCTCCCGGAGCCCGGTCGGATCCAGGGCAAAAACAGGGGTAGTCACATCCGAATCCTCCCAACCCCCCATCGCATTCTCGCCCCCCGCCTCCAGCATCTCGACTTCCAGTCCTGGTCTCCCCTCATCCTCCACACGCGGATCGTGTGCCCCTTGCGTCCGTCCGGAGGTCGCCCCGGGGTTAGCGGCCTTCCCCTTGCCACGACCCTCCTCACCCCCGGAGATGTAGAAGACATTGGAATCAGTGCCCGCCAAATACCCGCAATCGGGACAGGGCAGCTCGACCCCTAGGAGCGGTGTCCCACAGAGCTTGCAGGCGGCCACCTCCTCACTCGCCCACAATTTCTTGATCTTTTCCTTCATGCATTGAGTCCGAACCTAGGGTGGGTATCCCGCCGCTCCCGCTTCCACGGGCCCGACCAAACAGCAAAAATCGTGCCCAATCCCACTCTAAGGCGACATTGCCAGCCTATGACTATGATTGTTGCTTCACTGTTGAGATCGGAACCCAGGTGGATGTTCACCGACCACTGTTCAATTGAATTGCCAACTCCTCCTGTGACATGGTTCCGCAGCGCGGAACCGGGCGAACTGCTCTCGGTTGTGTTTTAGGACAAGGAGGCGCGCCGGCGGCCGCTGGCACGAATAGGGCAGCTGCCCGACGAACGCTTGGACGTCCCTACCGAGGCAAGTTACGCCCCCGTTTGCAGCGAGGACCGACCCACACCAGGATTGTGCGGGAACTCAGGCCGAGGACCGTGTAGGTTCGCTGACACTTTGAGCATTTAGCGAGAAACGCCACCTGTCTCACCCCCCCCTTTTTCCCTAGATAATTGCCGCGCGCCATCGGACGCGGCCGGGAGAGCTTAATCGGCTTGGCACAGTCTCGGCACCACCGCCTTGGCCGGTCCTTCGAGATTCGACAAGGGGAGGAGACAGGGTACCTTTTCTGGCACACCGCCTCCTCTCCGCTCGCGGAAGCCCCGAATATTCCTTATGGCCTTATGGCAGGTGACCGAAAACCACGGAGAGGCGAAATACGCCCAGATCACAAAGAACCTCATGGTCCCTTCCCTCGGCGAGTAGTATACGGTTTTACGACCATTTGCAGGGATTTGCGCAAGGTTTGGGCCATCCGGAAGGAACATAGGTAAGTGTCAGATACCGCTAGCGCCATGCTAGTGAGAATGACAGTTTGTCCAACCTCTTGACAGCCCTTGCCCAGTCGCTGATACTGAAGCCCCCTTTGCGGGTGCACGGATGGTACCAGGGTAGGTAGTGTTCCGAGCCCAGTTCCGGTCCATTCGGTAGCAGCCCAAATAACCAGACCGATGCGGGGAGACAAAGAGCCAGCCTCCCAACGGTGACCCCAAATCCCCCACGACGTTAGGACAATACTTGGGGATGCGAGCCGCATGAATATCGCCGCGGTTCTAGACCTATTCCGCACGAAATGGCAGATGATCCCGTCTAAGATCTTTTTATTAGGCACGGGTGTCCTTTGCTTCCTGATCCTGTTCCGGCGGATCTTCAAATCGCTTCACGTGCGCAGGGAGGTCAAGGGCAAAGACTTGACCGTTGAAATGCTCAGGGAGCAATTTAAGATGATGGATGAGCATCATAAGGTGCGCGAGGTTGTGGCAAAGGTTCCGCATGTCGAGCCCCGCCCCCGTCTGAAAGCTCTCGCTTTCCTCGCGGCGCCTCCCCGGCTTCTTGAGACTTTCGTTTCTCTCAGCGACCATGTACAGATCTGGTTCCCAAAGGACCCGCTGGAGGAACCAATTTAGTGGGAGAGACGGGGAACGCCAAACCATGAGGAAATAGAAGAGATAGCGGCCGCCCGTGTTCTTCGGGACAGAGATTACATCACCGGCATCCTGGCTGCGGCATTCGAGGGCTACTCTGTCTTTGCCTCAAACGAGGCGATGGCTGTGGGGGCTGCATTCGATCGACTTCCGGAAACGGTCAAGGCCGATGTCCGGAAGGAACAACGCAGGCAGGAGTCCGAATAGACTCGCATCGGAATTAGGACGGTACCGGACACTGTGGGGGAGAAGATCCTCCCCAAATGCGGGAACAAAAAGGAATTCACGGTTATGAATAAAACGATGAGTGGGCTGGCGATTCACATCCTTGCGAGACGGCTGGACCAGATGCAGCGGGAGAACCGACGGTTACAGCGGGCGAAACCGTTGACTCTGGTCCTGGCAGCGATCGCCACCCGAGCGCTGATGGGATATGTCGGGGTCAGCCAGGCGGCTGAAACGGAATCTCCTCCTGAACGGGTGACCGTGGAGCACGACGGAGTGCCCATGTATTCTCGGATGGACACTACGAGCATCGTGGTTATGCAGGTCATGCGGGGAGATGTTGTGGAGATCGGTCCTGCTGAAACAACGTCGGCAAGGGCATGGTGCAGGGTCAGAGAGGTAACGATTTGGGGGAGATCAGGTTATGTGCGCTGTGAGGAACTCAAGCCAAAGCGGCCTCCAGCGGAAGCACCTTCCAAGGTGACAGACCGTCCCAAGGAAGAGGGCCATCCGGTGGTGGGCAAGGCGCCTGAGGTCCCTCCTATACGACAGGAACCACGCCCAAAACGGATGGCCAAAGCGACCAAGCCCGAGGTCAAGACGGAGAAGCGGTACACGGTCCAAGTCGCTTCTTTGGTCCTTGAGCGATACGCGCTCGCGCTCAAGGCGCGCTTGGAACAGCTCGAGTATCGTCCGACCATCCGCACATTCACCGCACCCATCACCCGGCATCAAGTCTATGGGGGGAATTTACCAGCCGTCAGGAGGCGGAACGGATCGCGCGGATACTGAACGGTGACGGGCTTTCCTCGAACCTGGTCGAGGCTGAGGGGGGGGAAGTTTCGCCTAGAGGTGGGGTCATTCTTTCGTCTGGAGGAGGCCATCGACTTGGCACGTGACCTGCGGAACAAGAACTATACCCCCAAGATCCTTTCCAAGGCTGTCCCCACGCCACTCCACGTTGTGCGGGTTGGAGAATTTGCAAACCCCTCGGAGGCTCAAGAGGTACTCCAGCCCCTCAAGAGGCAAGGGCTCACCCCCCTCATCATGGGTCAGTAATTCCTTCCCTCCCTCCTCCTTCTTGACAGTCACCGCCCAGTGGGGGATACTTAACCCCTTTCAAGGAGACCTACGGATAGAACCGGGGTAGCCATGTCTCCGAGCCTACCTTCCACAGATTCGATCGTGCCCTAGGAGACAGTACGCGTTCCCGTATCTCCCATATTCCGTGCGCCCGATTCGGCTTCGCGGAAAAACACCCGCTGAGGACAGTGTCATGAGTGATCCGGATGATCGACGTCGCTCCCCGCGCACTCCCTGCGACCTCCCGGTGGATTACGGAACCAAAGGTACCCGCACCCAGGAAGGGCGGATAACCAACATCGGGACCGGAGGGGTACTCCTTACCACGCAGGGGACAATCCCCTCTGTCGGAGCCGAACTGCTCCTCCTCTTTCACCTCCCCCTCAGCAACCGTCCTGTACAGGTTCTCGGCAACGTGCGGTGGACTACCCAAGAGACGGCAGGGGTGGAGTTTGTCCACCTCCACCTTCACGAACAAGACGAGATTTGGAGTTATTACGCGCGGCAGTTGGCTCGGCAGCGGGATCAGTACGGGTGGACCCGGTTCGACCGCCGGTGGGAATGACCACCCCCTTGAACCTCTTGAGGCACGGACGAGGGGTACGGTCGGACCGAGGAATCGGACCCAGGCCCCTTGAATACCTTCGAGAAGCTGCATCTCGTCTGCCCATGCGGTCGAGACGTGAAACGCAGAGAATCGGAACTAAACCGCGGGCCGTTGTGAGATACTCAGAGCCATCGCAGGGAGGCACCAATGAAACGGGAGGAGGTAAGGCAGCGCTGAGCCGATCCCCTGCACAACCGATGGTCCACCATAAACTGAACGACCTCTCGGCCTTCCGATCGCCCGGGAGGGCGTTTTTATTTATAGAACGACGATCGTATCTTCAGTCTCGACATTCGCGAGCACAGTGGCGGAAGTTAAAGAGGAGACACCAATGATCACCGTGTCGTTAATTTGGGGGTTAGCGATACCTTTCGTGCTCGGTGCTGTGGCAGCGTTTATTTCTCAGTTTACCGCAGCCAAGAAGGGGCTTGAAGCGGAGGCTAAGGCCAGAACGCTTCGTGAACATGTCAATAACCTCGTAGAAAGAAACGCCACGAGGCGGAAAGGTCTCCAGGCTCGGCAGGACATACTCGACCAGCACGTGAAGATGAATATCGAACACCAAAAAGGTCAGTTGGATGATCAGGCACTTCAAGAGGCCATCAAGGACGAAAAGCAACGTATCGCTTCCCTCAGAGACACAATCACCAAATCGGAAGTGGTGATTACTGAGACCCGGACACAGCTCGCTGAAATAGAGCAAGAACGGGCGCTGAGCGGTTGGTCGTTGCGCTTCGTCTCATCCCTCATCGGGGGAACAACAGCGTTAATATTCGGTTTTATTGGATATCTTGGGCAGCAGAGCGGTCCCGTCGGTACAGATGTTCCGCTCACCAGTCATGTGGTCGTTCAATCACTGGTCTTAGGAGGAGGTTGGCCCCTCGTATGGGAAAAGTTTCTCGCAGCCGACAAACTGGAATCGGCGGCGAGCGCAGCGGCCGCAAAATTTGAAGTGACGATTAAGGATGCGGAAAAGAGTGAAGTCTAATCTGTTCAGTGAGGATGGTCAGGAGGAATTCTTACTGAATGGTCAGGATATAATTGGGTTGGGCTGAGTCGATGTCGCAGAGGGCTTTCAGCCGCTCGACCAAGATCGGGGTGAGGGTCTTTAGGTCGATCTGCACCAGGGCTTTGGCGTCCTCCGTTGCGTCCCCCTTCAAGGGCAGGTCGAAATCTCTTTCCAAATCGCGAATCAGTTTCGCAAAACGGTCTTCGCCAGTATCCGTGATCGCTTGCGCCACTGCCTCGGATTCCGGACTGCCCGGTGCGAATGTAATGACGAGCTTCTTCGGCAATGAGAAGCCCACGGTTGCATCGGGCTTTTCAGGGCTCACCTCTACCACGGTAACGCGTTCTCGCCGACGAAGTTGGCTCACCACCTGGTCTGTCAGCCTGTCGCTATCGATGGATAACACGACCCAGTTGCCTCCCGTTACCTGTTTTGCCTCCAAGGGGATACCCGTCTTTGTCTGCAAGGAATTGACGACGGGGCCCAAGGCCCCGAGATGTGGTGGACTGGTCTGGCTGACCGCTCGACTCCCTTCCGATCCGGGAACAAACTTGACGAGAACCTCCCCAGGGATGAATGGAGGGGATAGCTTTGGTGAGCTGCCCAGGAGAAGAATCGGAAGAACGAAATTGAACAAGACAGTCACGACGTTATCCTTCCTGTCCTCGGGATATGCAAGTATCTCCGCTCCCTAACAGTATACAAATACTTGAAGGAGGAAACAATGAAGTCCTTGCTGTTCAACGTCATGATCACCCTTGGAATATTGGCCCTCGGCGCGATCTCTACTCAGGCACAGGAACGGACGCCCGAAGAGGTCCGGAAGCTTCTTGAGTTGAAGGTCCCCGCCGAGTTTCAGTTCGTTCCCGGGGAGGTCATCGTGAAAATGAAGCCAACTATGGGCCTTAAGGCTACCGAAGCGGCGGAGATGGGGATCCAGGCTGTCCAGAGGACCTCAGGCGGCGAAGTCATCTACCAAATATTGCCATCGATAGGCAGGACACTCCCAGGACCCCAAGCCCGGGATCGGACGTTGGCGGTCGTCCGCGAGCTCAGCGAGAGACCCGACGTTGAGTATGCGCAACCGAACTACATTCTCCGTATCGCCGACACAACCCCGAATGATCCCCGCTACCCCGAGCAGTGGCACTATTTCAATCATGGCGCTGGCACAGCCGAGTCTCCCGGAGGGATCAGCCTGCCAAGAGCGTGGGATACTACTACCGGAAGCACGAGTGTCGTCGTGGCGGTTATCGACACCGGCATTCTGGCGAACCACCCGGATATTTCCGGGTCGCCAAACCTGATTGCTGGCTTCGACATGGTTAGCGACGCCGGACGGGGTAACGATGGGGACGGCCGCGACAGCGATCCGACGGATCCCGGCGACGCAGCCGCTGCTGGCGAGTGCTTTCCAGGGAGCCCCCCGCTCCCGAATAGCTGGCATGGGACGCATGTGGCAGGGACGGTTGGCGTGGGGAGGACCAACAACGGCGTTGGGGTTGCTGGCATCAATTGGAACGTGAGGCTCCAGGCGATTCGAGTGCTGGGGAAGTGCGGAGGCACGATCGCAGACATAAACGATGGCATCCGCTGGGCCGCAGGCCTCCCCGTACCTGATGTGCCGCCCAACCCGACCCCGGCCAAGGTGATCAACATGAGTCTCGGTGGGGCTGGGGCTTGCCTGCTGTCCCCCTCCACGCAGGCGGCGATCAACGACGCGGTGGGCTCGGGCGCAGCAGTGGTGGTGGCGGCCGGAAATGACGCATCGGACGCGGCGGGTTTTCTCCCGGCAAGTTGCAACAACGTGATCACGGTCGCGGCCAGTGACAACCGCGGCCACCTAGTGACCCGATACTCGAACTTCGGAGCCACGGTCGAGATCATGGCACCCGGTGGGGATGTCCTTCGGGATGATGATGGGGATGGCAACAACGACGGCGTGTTGAGCATGGTTCATCCTGCCGACGGAACTTACGCACGGTACAACGGCACGTCGATGGCGGCCCCGCATGTGGCGGGCGTGGCTGCACTCTGGCTTGCCCAGGACCCCGGGCTCACTCCAGTCCAGTTGCTCGCCCAGCTCCAGAATAGCGCCCTCCCCAGGACATCGAGCCAATGTCCTCAGCCTTGTGGCGCGGGTCTGCTGAGTGCGCTGACAGGAGACCAGTTGACCGTGAGCCTCGTCCTCGACCCTGACACGGCACTCCAGCCAGGCGAAACCGCCACCGCGCGAGCTACAGTCACAATGGCAGGGACCCCACAACCGGGGAAAACACTGGCGTTCAGCACGGGAGACCCCAGCGTGGCCTCCGTATCGCCGACGTCTGCCGTCACCGACGCCAACGGTCAGGCCCAGGCCACCGTACTGGCGGAATCGGAAGGCAATACAACGGTGGCCGCGGTGGTCGATAGCACGAGCGCCTCTACGCCCGTGCAAGTCTCCCCCGTACAGGTACCCGACCTGTCGCTGATCGGGGTCGTCTTCTTGCTGGTCTGCCTGACACTCTTTGGGCTCTTCCGGGACCGACCCGCGCCCCCGCGCACATAAGGCCGGAGCAACCCATGTCCGAAACCAGATGCCTGAATCTTCGCTTCGCCACCGTGATGGCGGTCTTCGTCGGCCTCGTCTTCCTCACATACCGCGAGGATGTGCTGGGCTCTTTCCTCGCACCTTTGACGACGTTGACGGCCAAGACGACGCTCGTCTTGCTCCACTGGTCAGGAATGGAGGCGGTGCGCGTGGCAACGCTGATTTATCACCCAGACGGATTCGGCTACCAAATCTACTACCGCTGCAATGGCTTCTTACCGGTCGCGTTCTTTACCACCGCGATCCTGGCCTCTCCCGGAACGCTCCGGAGCAAATGTGTCGGGCTGGCCGTGGGCGTGCCCATCCTGGTCGCGCTCAATCTCACCCGGCTCGTCCACCTGTTTTATGTCGGCGTTCATAACCCTGCCGCTTTCGATGCCGCGCACGCAGTTCTCTGGGAAGTCCTCCTCATCCTCGCGATCCTCGGGTTATGGTGGGGCTGGACGAGATGGTCCGACTTGAGGGGAGAAACACCATCACGACGCTCTTCGGGCTTGACACCCCGATTCCACTCGAGCATACTAAAGTCCTCTTCGGAAGGTCGATAGACGCCTTCTCAGGCATGATGCGGCCCGGGTGGGCGTCTCGTTTTTCATAAATCGTCCCTGGCGAGAACGTTGTCATGCACGAACGGGTCGATCGACGCCGCTCACCGCGTATTCCCTGCGACCTCTCGGTGGAATACAAACTCAGAGGTGGCCGCCTCCAGGAAGGGCGATTGGCCAATATCGGGACCAGAGGAATGCTCCTCACAATGCACGGGACAGCCCCTCCTGTCGGCGCGGACCTGCTTTTCCGCTTCCGTCTCCCCCAGAGCACCCGCGCCGTCCAGGCGGTCGGCAGTGTGAGGTGGGCGAGCGTCGACAGAGTCGGCGTGGAGTTCATCCGGCTAAACACTCAGGAAGAAGACGAGGTTCGGACGTACTGCGCGAGAGAGCTGGCAGGGCAGTCGGAGCAAGACAGCTCGGAACGGATCACACGTCAAGAGACCGACCTTTCACGTGACCCTGAATAAACCCTGCGGAGGACTGGTTATACCAGATATGGAGGTGAATGCGATGAGACCACACTCGATCCGTCTTATGATGGGCGTTCTCACGGCTGCATTGCTGATCCTTACGGCGGGAGTTACCCCGGCCCACACCTTTGAGCTCCAATGGTTCGGCCAGTCTGCCTTCAAGATCACCACCCCGGGTGGCAAGGTCATTCTCGTAGATCCGTTTATTACCAAGAATCCGAAGACGCCTCCGGAGCTCAAGGACATCAAGAAGCTCGGCAAGGTGGACCTCATCCTGGTCACGCACGGACACGGCGACCATATAGGCGACACGGCTGCGATCGCGAAGATGACGGGCGCCAAGGTCGGTATGAACGCCGACATGGGCCACACTTTTGCCTCTCTCGGTTGGGTGCCTTATGAACAATTGTTCCGGTTCAACAAAGGCGGACCGGTATCGCCGCTGGGACCCGGAGTCACGATCACCATGGTCCGCGCCGAGCATAGCTCGGAAATCCGCGACGTCGATCCCAATACGAAAAAGATAACGATGTACCCGGGCGGAGAGCCCTGTGGCTATATCATTGAGTTGGACAACGGCTTCAAAATTTACCACGCGGGCGATACCGGTGTTTTTGCGGACATGAAATTCATCGGACAGTATTACAAGCCGGACCTCGCCATCCTTCCCATCGGTGGGCACTTCACGATGGATCCGGCTCATGCCGCCTACGCCGTCCGCCACCTGCTGGAGGTGAAAACGCTCATCCCTATGCACTACGGGACGTTTGCGCCTCTCAAGGGAACCCCAGAACAGCTCTTAAAAGCGCTCGGAGATTTCCCCGCCAAGGTCATTGTCCTGAAGCCGGGAGAGACTCGGACGTTTTGATCTCGATCACATATTGGGGAAAGCGTACCAGACCTGGGGTCATACCTGGTATTCGCCATCCGAGGCAGTGGTATGGTCCGTGCGCTCGGAGAAAGAGACGGTACGGATGAACGGGAACCGAGATGAGCAGGAAGGCGGTGTGGCTAAAATGATTGAAGATATCGTCAAAGTACCGCCGGCGCCATCCCCCTTTTTCGCGTATGGCCTGGAATGCGATTATGGTCGATCTTCGAGATCTGGCACCCCGGACAACCAGACACCCTCTCGTGTACTACGGCGGAGAGGACGTTCCTTTCAATTCGATTCGGTCGATCATCGTCAGAACCAGTGGTGCCACCGAAAACGCCTTACCTACGGACCGCCGGAGGACAAGATGGTAGTCGAGCGCTATATGACCCCAAAAGTAATTACGGTCCGCCCTAATACAAGTCTTCAGAAGGCTTGGCAGCTGCTCCAGACGCATCAGATCCGCCACCTCCCGGTGACTCAGGAGAGGCGGTTGGTCGGGATGATCAGCGACCGTCACCTCCGCCATATGCTCCCCTCATCCCTGGCCCCACCCAAGGAGCGACAGCAGTTCCGTGCCTGGGGAGCTTTGGTGAGGGTGGACGAGGTGATGACCCGAAAGGTCCTCACGGTCACTCCGCAGACGCCGACTTACACTGCCGCGCGGCTCATGGTGGACCGTCGCATTGAGTGCATACCGGTCCTCCGAGGCTCGGTTCTGGTGGGGATCCTCACCACGGTCGACCTGCTCCGAGCCGTGGCCACGAAGGGCCTTGCGAGGGCCATCTCTTCTCGCAAACGGCCCGCGCGACGGCATAGGTCGTTAAACGCCAGCGGGACATCCCGCGCTAAGGTGCGAGTACGGCGCCGCTGAGGAGGATGGAAAGAGAGCTGAATCTCGCCTGGTCATGCTGAAGAGAATTGTCAACATCAGGGAAGGCGAAGGCCAACTCCTCCTCTGGTCTTTCGCTTACTTTTTCTGCCTCCTCTGTAGCTACTACATTCTCCGCCCGGTACGCGATGAGATGGGCATCCAGGGTGGGGTGGAGAGCCTCCAGTGGGTGTTCACGGGGACGTTTGTCGCCATGCTTGCGGCCGTTCCGATTTTCGGTGCTATGGTTGCACGTTTTCCCCGCCACCGGCTCCTTCCCCTGGTGTACTACTTCTTTATTCTCAACCTGCTGGCCTTCTTTGGCCTGTTCAAGAGCGGCATTGCCACCGCTTATGTGGCGCGAGCCTTCTTTATCTGGGTGAGCGTCTTCAATCTCTTTGTGGTCTCGGTCTTCTGGAGCTTCATGGCGGACCTCTTCAGCAACGAGCAGGCCCGGCGGCTCTTCGGCTTTATTGCGGCGGGCGGGAGCGCCGGTGCGATCTTGGGTCCTGCAATATCCGCATTGCTGGCCGCACCTCTGGGGCCGGTCAATTTGGTACTGCTTTCCACGCTGCTTCTGGGCCTGGCGGTCGTGTGTATCCACCGGTTGGTACGCTTGGGGCGTCGGTACGGAAATCACGCCCTAGCGCGTCAAGAGCAGAGCTCCTCCGAGGCGCAGCCGACGCCTGAAATTGACAGCCCGAATGCCCGCATCGGCGGCGGGGTGTTGACCGGGATTAAGCTGACCTTTCAGTCGCCGTATCTCCTTGGGATTTGCCTGTATGTCTGGCTGTACACGACCCTGTCGACCTTCTTGTACTTCGAACAGGCGCATATTGTTGCGGAGGCCTTTACGGAATCCGCAAGCCGTACCGCGCTGTTTGCAACCATCGATTTGTCCGTGAATACCCTCACGGTCATCGGGCAGGTGTTCCTGACTGGGCGGATCGTAACCCGGTTCGGTTTGCCCGTGACCCTAGCGTTTGTACCTGCTGTCGTGGCACTGGGCTTCATGACGCTCGGCTTGTTTCCGTTGCTGGCGGTGCTTGTGGTCTTCCAAATACTTCGACGCGCGGGGAACTACGCCATTGCGAGGCCCGCCCGCGAGATGTTGTTCACGGTGGTCGGGCGGGAGGAAAAGTACAAATCCAAAAATTTCATCGACACGGTGGTCTATCGCGGGGGTGACGCAGTCAGCGGCTGGCTCTTCGCAGGTCTTGCCGGCATGGGCCTTGGTCTCTCAGGGATTGCCTTTATCGCGGTCCCCCTCGCCGCGACATGGCTGATCACGGGCCTGGCCGTCGGCAAGAAGCAAGAAGTCCTCCGGGGGGCAGCCCGCGGCCGTGCCGCGTGTGCCCCAGTGCAATCGTCCTGACTCGCGACGGCGACTAGGCCTTGCGTCTCGACCAACCGGGCGCCGGTGGCATCACATGGCGCACTGATTGTGCACTGGCGGATAGGGTTCCACAGCTGCATCCCGGCCTCCTTGCCTCGGCAATCTTCACGGCTGTGTGGGTGCTGATCGTCCTGTGGCTATACCGATGCAAGACGCTCAGGCGACGGGAGACGCTAACGATGACACCACACTTCAGACATCGTTCACCCACTCACAAATGATACAATACAAATCAGGTGCCTACGGTTTTCCCCGTGCGGATGGCGGCACAGGCGATTGGTCCTCCAATGGGCGGCCGGCTCAGTCTTCTTCGGAATTGGGGTACACTTCATGACCGGTGTGCCTCACAGCTCGTGTTCGGGTTCATTTTCACGTCCGTCTGAACGCGAGGCCTGCTTGCGCAACCGTCTCGAACACCACGTTTCGATGCTTGCGGAACGCATCGGAGAGAGAAACCTCTGGCACTACGAGGGACTCGATGCCTCTGCTCGTTATATCGAAAGGGTCCTGAAGGATTTAGGGTACGAAGTACAAAGGCAGGAGTTCACGGTGGAAGGGATGACTGTAGCAAATGTGGAAGGCGAACGGACTGGCACATCTTTGGGAGAGGAAATTCTTGTCATCGGTGCCCACTATGACTCGGTCGTCGGCAGTCCCGGCGCCAACGACAATGCGTCCGGGGTCGCCGGCATCCTCGAAATTGCTCGACTCCTCGCCACGAAAGAACCTGCCCGAACGATACGGTTCGTCGCGTTCGCCAACGAAGAGCCGCCGTTTTTCCAAACGGACTACATGGGAAGCCGTGTCTATGCATCCCGCTCTCGACGGCGTCAGGAGCAGATTGTTGCTATGCTTGCCATTGAGACCATCGGCTATTACTCCGACGCTGCGGGGAGCCAGGGGTACCCTTTTCCTTTGCATTTTTTCTATCCCAATACCGCCAATTTCATCGGCTTTGTCGGTAATGTCTCTTCACGAGACCTCCTTCATCGAGTCCTCAACACATTTCGTCAGCGCACCGATTTCCCCGCTGAAGGGATTGCCGCTCCGGCGTGGGTGACCGGGATAAGCTGGTCGGACCATTGGTCCTTTTGGGAAAAAGGATATCCGGCTGTCATGGTTACCGACACCGCCCTTTTCCGTTACGAACACTACCACACCCCCCAAGATACGCCGAATAAATTGGTGTATGACTGCATGGCGCAAGTGGTTACGGGGATCGGCCGCGTGGTTGCTGACCTTGCGGGCACCGACACAGAATGATAAGACAAGGGTGCCGATATGCCTGATACAAAAAAGGAAATAGAAATGACTCAGCGAATTAGTACCCCACTCATCCCACGAGCTGTGCTGTTCGGCAACCCGGACAAAGCCGCGGCCCAGCTCAGCCCCGATGGAACTAAGCTCGGCACCCTTGCCCCGCTCAACGGCGTGTTGAATGTCTGGGTGGGGCCACCCCACAACGCCGCGGCAGCCCGGCCGGTCACGCACGATGTCGGCCGCGGCATCCGGTTCTACACCTGGGCCTACACGAACGACCACATCCTCTACATCCAAGACAAGGATGGTGACGAAAACTGGCGCCTCTATAGCGTGGATCTCAACACCGGCGAGACCAAGGATCTCACCCCTGTGGAAGGTGTGCAGGCCCGGGTCCAAGAAGTCAGCCCCAAGTTTCCGGACGAGATCCTTGTTGCCCTCAACGACCGCGTCCCTCAGTTCCACGATCTGCACCTCGTCAACATCGCGACGGGCGGAAGGCGGCTCATTCTGGAAAATGAGGGGTTCGTCGGCTTCGTCACCGACGACGACTATCACGCCCGTCTCGCGACACGGATGACACCGGATGGCGGCCGCGAGATGCTCAAGGCGAACCAAACAGGAGGCTGGGATCCTTTTATACGGGTCCCCATGGAGGACGCGCTTACCACGTCCCCACTTGGGTTCGACAAGACGGGCAAGACTCTCTACTTGAGTGACAGCCGCGACCGGAACACCGCTGCACTTATCGCGCTGGACCTCGACACCGGCGAACATTCCGTGATGGCCGAAGACTTAAAAGCGGACGTCAGCGACGTCATGGTTCATCCAACAGAGAAGTATGTACAGGCCGTCGCCTTCACGTACCAGCGGAAGTATTGGCAGATCCTCGACGCGTCTATTGCGGAAGACTTCGCCTATCTGCAGACTGTTACCCACGGTGACGTCGAGGTGGTGAGTCGGACCCTCGATGATCGGTATTGGATCGTTGCCTATCTCGTGGACAACGGCCCGGTGCGTTACTATTGCTATTACCGGGAGGAGCACCGAGCGGAGTTCCTGTTTACGAATCGCAAGGACCTCGAGGGATTACTCCTCACGAATATGATCCCGGCAGTCATCGAATCGCGTGATGGACTGAAACTGGTCAGCTACTATACGTTGCCAGCGGGGAGTGACAGTGACAACGACGGCCGCCCGGATGCACCCCTGCCCATGGTCCTCGTTATTCACGGCGGTCCTTGGGCTCGCGACACGTGGGGCTACAACGCCTGGCATCAGTGGTTGGCCAACCGCGGCTATGCGGTGCTCAGCGTCAACTTCCGGGGTTCCACCGGTTTCGGAAAGGCTTTTATCAACGCGAGCACCCGGGAGTGGGGGGCCAAGATGCACGATGATCTCCTCGACGCCGTCGATTGGGCGGTCCAGGAAGGAATCGCCGACCCCGATCGCGTGGCCATCATGGGGGGCAGCTATGGTGGATACGCCACGTTGGTGGGCATGACCTTCACACCAGAGAGGTTTGCCTGTGGAGTAGACATCGTGGGACCATCGAACTTGGTGACACTGCTTGAGTCGATCCCGCCGTACTGGGAGCCGCTGGTCGAGCTCTGGGCAACGCGCGTGGGCGATCACCGAACAGATGCGGACCGCGCCTTTCTGATTGATCGCTCACCCCTGACTTACGTCGATCACATTCAGCGGCCACTGCTCATTGGTCAAGGGGCCAACGATCCCCGCGTGAAACAAACCGAGTCCGACCAAATCGTCCGGGCGATGCAGGACAAACGCATCCGGGTGACGTATGTACTGTACCCAGACGAAGGACACGGCTTTGCCAGGCCGGAGAACCGGCTATCGTTCAACGCCGTAGCCGAGGCGTTTCTCGCCGAGTGTCTTGGCGGGCGATATGAGCCGATCGATGATGATTTCGAGGGTTCAAGTATCACCGTTCCCGTGGGGGCCGAGGAGGTCCCTGGTCTGGGCGAGGCTCTGTCGGAGGAAGAACGCAAGACATCATAAGAGAGAGTTCACGCGTGTCTGCGTGTAGAACGAATGATAACTCGCGGTCCTTGATCACGCGATGGGAATCGAGTATGGTTATATCCAAGACAAAGCACGTGAGACGAATGTCGACATGGCACACAAGGATTACGTAAATCCCGACTTAGTCTGGACCCCCCAGCAGCTTCACGATCGGATCGGCAATCGCAAGGGCGACGACCTGGTCATCATCGATACGCGCCCCGCACCGGATTTCTGCGCGGGCCACATTGAAGGCGCTGCCCACTTCGACCTCTACGGCGTCTCGTTGACCGACACGCGACCCGAGGCCCTCGAGGCCTTCACCTGGATGCTGGCATACTTGATGGAGATCCGAGCGGTCGAATACGACAGGACCGTAGTCTTTTACGAGCATAATTCCGGCTTCCGCGCGGCGCGCGGCTTCTGGTTCCTCGAGTACCTCGGTCACGAGGACGTCCACATCCTTGACGGAGGAATAACGGCCTGGAAGGATGCGACATTCCCTCTCACGCGAGAGGCGTGGCCGATGTTCGGAAGCGGGCCGGATATCGGATCCAAAGGGGGGAGCCGGATCGTCCGTACCGGCTTTACCAAGCATCTCAAGTCACCCGTCGAGGGTCGGCTCGCCACTGCACAGTATATTCTCGACCATTTGAAAGACCCCGAGGTGAAGATTCACGACGCGCGCAGCGATGCCGAGTACTACGGCGAGCATGTGCGGGCCGCCCGCGGTGGGACTGTCCCTGGCGCCATCCACCTCGAATGGCTGCAATTCGTCGGCCCGGATGGGGCACTTCTCCCTGCTACTGAGCTTCGGGAAATGCTCGAGGGGCGAGGCCTAACGCCGGATAAGGAAATCGTCCCGCTCTGTCAAGGGGGGTATCGCTCAGCGCATGCGTATCTGGTGTACCGCCTTCTGGGCTATCCGCGCGCTCGAAACTACCTGGGCTCTTGGAAGGAATGGGGAGACCGGACGGATCTTCCGATTGAGGTCCCGACCCGCTGAGGCGCCTTTTCCCACCCGGGCCACCGTCGGACGAAAGAGCGGAATTTATTTGAACCATCTAAGGGGCCGGTCGCTGAGGTTGACCCAGACGCTCTTCAACTGGGTGTATTCCTCCACGGCGTGGGCGCCCAGGTCTCGCCCGAAGCCGCTCATCTTGTACCCACCAAAAGGGACCTCCGGGGCAAGCATGTGGTATGCGTTGATCCAGACCGTTCCGGCCTTAAGCTGATGGGCCAGGCGGTGTGCTCGCCGAATATCGCTCGTCCACACGGCCCCCGCTAGGCCGTATTTGACCTCATTGGCCCACGCAATCACCTGCTCCTCACTCTCAAACGGTGTCACTGTTACCACCGGGCCAAAGATCTCCTCTTGACAGACCGTGATCTGGGGATCAGGTGCCTCGATCACGGTCGGCTGGACGAAGAAGCCGGTCCTCAGGCTTGGCTTACCCGGGATCGCCCCGCCACACAAGAGCTTGGCCCCCTCCCGTTCCGCCGTTGCCACGTATCCGAGGACCCTTTCCCGATGGGCTTCACTGACCAATGGCCCCAACTGAGTCTGCTCGTCCAGGGGATCACCAGGACTGATCTTCTGCGCCCGGGCGACGAGGCGCTCTAGGAAGCTGTCGTACAGCTGGCGGTGAACGAAGATCCGGGAGCCAGCCTGGCACACCTCGCCCTGACCGTAGAAAATACCGAAGAGCGCCCCTTCGATGGCCGCCTCGACGTTCGTGTCTGGGAAGAAGATGTTCGGAGATTTCCCACCCAACTCGAGACTCACCTTCTTGAGGGTTGCCGCCGCCTCCCGCATGATAAACCGACCGGTCGCGACCGAGCCTGTGAAGGCCACTTTCTCCACGCCGGGGTGCCGCACGAGCGCTGCCCCGGCCGTGGGGCCATAACCGGGGAGAACATTCACCACGCCGGGCGGCACACCTGCCTCGGTGCACAACTCCGCCAGCCGCAAGGCCGTCAGAGGTGTGAGTTCCGATGGTTTCAACACTACGGTGTTCCCGCACGCCAGGGCCGGGGCAATCTTCCAGCATGCCAAGAGCAGCGGGAAATTCCACGGGACGATCTGCGCAATCACGCCGAGCGGCTCCCGCTGGCCATAGACCAGAAAGTTACCCGGCACCGGATAGACGTTTCCCTCAATCTTGGTTGCCAACCCTGCATAATAGTAGAAGGCGCGGGCGGCGGCGGGAATATCGATCCGCGCCGATTCGCGGATCGGCTTCCCCGTGTCCAGCGTCTCCATCCGCGCCAACTCGGCTTGGTGCCTTTCGATCAGATCGGCGATGCCTCGCAGCATCCGCTCGCGCTCACTCGCCGGTGCCCGGCCCCAGGTTCCCTCGAAGGCAGCTCGCGCTGCCCAGACCGCGCGATCGACGTCCTCGACGTCCGCCTCACCGATTTGCGAGAGAACCTCACCGGTTGCGGGATTCATCGTTTCAAAATGACGCCCTGAGGTTGGGGCTTGCCACTCCCCGTTCATGAAGAGTTTTGTCTCCTGTACCATGGGTACCTCCCCTCAAATCTTTCGGTCCCAATGCCCCCGTGATTATACCTATACCAAACTCAGACTTTCCCTTCCTTCGACTGATCGTCGATCATCGCAGCAGGAGCCTCAGGGTCTAACGGTACCGAGCCAGCCCGAGATGCCGCAGTGGAAACAAAAGAGTCACCCTTCCTGAATTTGTCGCAGGACATCGGTGATCCGCGCCATCCACCGCCAGCCATGCGGATGGAGCAGGGCGCCCAAAAACGCCAAGGCGAATAAGGGAAGGACAAACGAGACCGCATCGAAAAAGACGGCAGCGAGAGCCACCCAACATTCCCAGTGCTTGAACCGCCTCGCATAGCTCCCTGAGATCCTCTCCATCCCTTTCTCCCTTTCACGCAGCTACATGAGATCCGGACTTTGGACGCTTCCACGTTCGCGTCCCCGACGCAAAAATTCATCACGGCGCCTGTTCCCTACGTGCAACGTCCCCCCCACAATAAGACGAAGCCCGGAGACAAGCAACCACCGAAATGATGCAGAAGGCATCGTGACATTTGCGTGCGGCGTAACTATAATATGTTGAGAGGGCGTAGGAACGAATCCCTCCGGGTGGTCGCTTTGCCCAAACCCGGACCCCGGAGGTGGGGTGCAGCTCGATGCGCTCTGTGGGACGCGAAACCGGACGTCATTCAACCGCGGATTCCGCCAGTGACGATCCCTTCGTCGAGTGGCGCAGGAGAATGGTGGACCATCAGCTCAAGGCCGAGGGGATCACAGACCCCCTCGTGCTGATGGCTATGGAGGAGACTCCTCGCCATCTCTTCGTTCCTGAGGTCTTACGCGATGCCGCCTATGTGGACTGCGCCCTTCCCATTGGAGAAGGCCAGACTATTTCCCAACCGTACATGGTGGCCCTCATGACCCAGACCCTCCGTCTTGGAGGGAGTGAGAGAGTCCTGGAGATCGGGACTGGCTCGGGCTACCAAGCAGCGATCCTCGCGAGGCTCGCCCGCGAGGTCTACACTGTCGAGAGGATCGAACCCCTCGCCGAGAAGGCGCGGGGTCTCCTCGAAAGCCTCGGCTTCGACAATGTCCGCGTGCTCCTTGGGAACGGGAGTCTGGGACTTCCCGAGGAAGCTCCCTTCGATCGAATCTTGGTCACTGCCGGGGCTCCGGCCATCCCCCCGGCATTAATCGACCAGCTCGCCACTGGAGGAATCCTCGTGGCCCCTGTCGGTGATTTAGCGCTCCAAGAACTTACAATCGTCGTCAAGGAAGAGGGAGGGCTCAAAATGGAGCGGGGGGCCTCCTGTGTGTTCGTTCCGCTGATCGGTGTGGGTGCCTGGCACATGGGACCGGCCCACGGGCAGGGGGGATGAGGCCGACTCACTTCCTCCGGCCCCACACAAGAGCTACCCATACCTGTGGGCCAGAGGCAAGCTCCTCCAGCTTGTGGAGACGGTTCATCCCTCTATGACCCGCCACTCGACCTTTTCGAAACCCCACGCAGATTTGCCCACAGTCTTCGCGACATCCCAAGGACTGCCTCGGCCACGTGCAACCGCCCCATCTCCGGCTCGAGGGTCGCGAGGCCCACCGCACCGCAGCGGCACCGCACAATGGGGTCTCCCGCGCCGGGGCCAAGAAAGGCCTGCCGCGACACCGGGATGCTGGTCCCGCGCCAGGGACAGGGAGTCACCTTCTGTCCATCGCTCCTCATACCTTATCGCACTCGCGTTCTCGCTGGTGTGTTATCGAAGCCGCCCCTCTCCCCACGGGGCCCTTCCGGCTCCCGGTACACTGAGAAATTTACGCCTTGCATGGTGCCTCCGAGGGTCAATGGGGCGCCAGCAGCCTCCCCCCTCCAAGGGGTCTGGGCGACTTTCCAGTTTGACACCCTTGCCGCAGGCCGATAAAATCCCCTAACGGCAAGCATATGGCCCACGACTTGCAATCCCGAACTTACGCGATCTTTTGAGCGCGATCGCGCTGTCGGAAACTTCTGCCGCCCTGAAGGAGCAGAAACGGACCTGGTAGTTGAGGGGTCGACGCGCATGAGATTGACACGAATTATCGTTGCGTGCGCAATGGTCGCCACAATTCTTGGATGTCAATCTGGAAATGGGAAAGCCATCCCGGATGATCTTTCTGGGCTGTGGAAGACCTCGGATCCCAATTACACCGATCGGTATTTCGAGATCAAGGACGACGTGATCATCTTTGGAACGGGGAGAGAGACGATCGAGCTTCATGCGCTCATGGACATTGATGCCATACTTTACGGGGACGTTATCCTCTATACGATCTCCCACTTAAATCACGAAGGCCAATACTACACGTTCTCCTTTTTTTATGATTCCGCCGATGACGGCGCCATTTGGTTCAAGAATCAAAAGAATATCCTCTGGACGAAGGAGAGGCGTTAGATGGCCACGCAGCCGCACAAGCGACGGCGCATTCTCATAGACCCCTTTCAGTATCGCCTCTTATTGATCAACATCCTCTATTTCTCGGTCATCCTCCTGGTCTTTCTCGGCGCGCTTTTCCTTCCCCTGATCTTCCAGCTCGACAGCGAAACCCTCACCATGATGGAACAAGGCGAATTGGCCAGCGAATTCCTGTCGTTGCACGCGCGCGTTTGGCCAGCCATCTTTGTCGCCTTTGTGTTCCTTGCCATTCACTCGGTCTTTGTCTCGCACCGAATCGCGGGGCCGCTCTTTCGGTTCCGAAGCACCTTCAAAGCGGTCGCTGACGGCGATCTTTCTGTGCGGGCCAACCTGCGGAAGCGAGACTATCTGGGCAAAGAGTCGCAAGTCCTCAACGAGATGATCGCAAGCTTGCAGGCGAGGATTAAAGGTCTTGAGGACCACTATACGGAAATGTGGGCCGTCGCGAGGGCACTCCAGGAATCGATCGAGAGCGGATCCCCCGAAGACATGAAGCAGAACGCCGAGCATCTCCGCATCCAGATGGAACAATTCAAGATGTCCGTCGAGCGGTTTCGAACTGAGCCCGATCAGAAGGGCGGAGAATACGGACACGCGACCCCGGTGGCCCCTCCGTCTCCTTCGGAGGACTCCGCACCGGTTACCCGTTCCTAGCGAGGACCGATGCACGGAGAAGGAGGAACCGCGCCCAACCTCCGGCCCACCGGAGAGACAGAGACAGAAATATCCTCAACATATGACACCAGCAAGCCCATCCATATCGGAATGGTCTCGAGATTCGGCTTCATCCCATACTATGGGGCGAATGAAGGATTGCCGTGGATTCACCGTCGTCGAATTGCTCGTCGTCCTCGCGATCGTTACCACGCTTGCCGCCCTGGGAACTCCGATATACAGCAACGCCCTTGACAACGCACGAGTCGCGAAAGCCGTCGCAGACATCCGCGTGGTGGAGAAAGAGATTCAAGTGTTTCACCTGTTCAGCGGAATGCTTCCAAACAGCTTGGCCGATGTGGGACGAGATACCTTTTCGGATCCCTATGGCAATCCCTATGAATACTTAAACATCGTCACCGCGGGCAAGGGAAAGTCGCGGAAGGATCGATTCCTCGTCCCCCTGAATTCTGACTTCGATCTGTACAGCAAAGGGAAAGACGGGGATAGTGTGTCTGCCCTCACCGCCAAGCAGAGCTGGGATGACATCGTCCGCGCCAATGATGGGGGATTTGTGGGTCTGGCTTCCAAATACTGATGTGAGTGCACATCATGAAGCTTGACAGGACATTTCTGCGCAGCAAGGTAGCACGCCGAATCTTCATGCTGTTCATCGTCTGCGCCCTCGTTCCCATTGCAGCGTTGGCCATCATCTCTTTCGCCACCGTCACCAAACAGCTCAATGCCCAGAGCCAGAGGCGACTCCACCAGGCGAGCAAGGCCGTCGCTCTGAGCATCTACGAGCGACTACTGTTCCTTGAGGCCACGATGAAGGCGGTCGCCTCCAACCTTGCCACAGGGACGAGTCCCCCCATCCGGGCGCCATCCGAAGAATTCGGAGAAGATTTCACACAGCGGTTTACCGGACTGGCAGTTGTTAGAGACGGCGGCAGCCATACCCCTCTTCTCCGTGATATCGAGAATCCTCCCGAACCAAGTGAAGCGCAGAAGAAACACATCCGTGCCGGCAAGACTCTTCTATCTAGTCTGCATCGTCCAGATCGCCCATCACGCATATTCATGAGCATCGCGCTCGACCCGCAACAGCCGACGCGGGGCATCGTGCTGGCAGAAATCAATCCCACGTACCTCTGGGGCATCGGTGTTGAGAACACCTTACCCCCTATGACCGACATGTGTGTTCTGGATCAGTCGAACACCGTGCTCGTATGCTCATTTCCAGATCCAGCGTCGCTCCCCCCCGAAGCCGTCCAGGAAATGACTCGCTCCGCCTCAGGTCGGTTCGCCTGGAGCCAGAAAGAGAAAGAATACTTGGCAAGTTACTGGTCTCTTCCCCTTAAGTTCAAATTTTCTGTGCCGAGATGGACTGTGGTCCTGGGCGAATCGAAAGCCGATGTGCTTGCCCCCATGACTAATTTCAACACCATATTGATTCTTGTCATCCTCATGTCTCTTTGGGTTGTCCTTCTCCTGAGCCTCAGCCAGATCCGAAGAAGTCTAGTTCCCCTCGAGCGGCTCCAGGAAGGGACGCGACGCATCGCCATGCAGGACTTCGAGAGCCGGGTAGCGGTCACGAGCGGTGACGAGTTTGAGGAACTCGCGGGATCGTTCAACACCATGGCCGGCCGATTAGGTAGCCAGTTTAACACCCTGGCCACGATGGCCGAGATCGACCGGGCCATCCTCTCGGCGTTGGATACCCGAAGAATCGTTGATGTGGTGCTGGGTCGGATGCGCGACGTGCTGCCCTTCGACATGCTCAGCGTGAGCCTCCTCGATTCCGACGATACCAACGCGGCCCAAATGTACATTCGGGGGGTCGCCGTCGAGGGAGAAACCCTCGTCGAAGCCACCAAACTCACCCCTGCAGAGGTCGAAAAACTCCGCGAGAATCCAGAAAGCTTGTTTATCACAGTCGGTGGGAACGTGATGCCCTATCTTGCACCCCTGATCCGGCGCCGTGTCACTTCATTTCTGATCCTGCCTATTTTCCTCAAGGGAAGGTTATCGGGAATCATCACCCTGGGGTACCTCAGCTCCCCTGCGTACAGCCAAGAAGATCTGGTCCAGGCCAGGCAATTGGCGGACCAGGTGGCCGTGGCTCTGTCAAATGCCCGCTTGATCGAGGAGCTGGACCAACTCAATTGGGGCACGCTCATCGCGCTGGCGCGGACGATCGACGCCAAATCTCCTTGGACGGCGGGCCACTCTGAGCGGGTGACGGACCTCGCCTTAAGGATCGGACGGGTTTTGGGGCTCGGTCAGAAGGAATTGGACATACTGCACCGAGGGGGGCTGCTTCATGATATCGGCAAGATTGGCATTCCCGCCGCGATCCTCGACAAGACCGGGAGCCTGACGGAGGAAGAGCTATCGCTGATGCGCGAGCATCCTCGCAAGGGAGCGCGGATCCTGGAACCCATTCCTGCATACGCCGAGGTCGTTCCCATCGTGTTGCAGCATCACGAATGGTACGATGGCACGGGTTACCCCGATGGCCTTTCCGGAGAAGAAATCAGTTTGGGCGGTCGCATCTTTGCGGTGGCCGACGTCTTTGACGCCATCACCTCAGATCGGCCTTACCGAACCGCACAGGATCGCGAGCCCGCTATTGAGTTTATCAAGGAAGGAGCAGACCGACACTTCGACCCAAAGGTGGTGGAGGCCTTTTTGGAAGTCATGGCCCAGGAAGCGCGAGCGTCTCAGGGACAGCCAACCGCACCCCCTTCTTCGATCAGGCCTTAGCGGAGCACGTCTCTCCCGTCAACCTTCACCGTGCCAGGACGCATCCGGCCGCCCAGTGGTGGTCTTGCCACCAGAAGGCCCGTCGGAGGTCCGACCGGAAAAATCCCTGACCGCCCCCAAAGGCGGCATCGCCTATCATAACCGCTTTCTATGGGAAAAATATGGATGGAAGCCGCGCGATGGGGGTGACCATCACCGCTCACCGGATCTCGCCGACCCGGTGGAGCTTGATAGCATTAACGGTCCCGGGCTTCCACATGGGAGCCCCGGAAATAATGACTAGCGTATCCCCTGTTGTGACCCAGCCCTCAGCGAGGAGGAGTCCCTCCATCTCGTGGAACATCTCTTCGAGCGTCTCCCGCCGTTGGACAACCAGAGGGACGACCCCCCAGTAAAGCGCCATTCGTCGCCTGGACTCTTCCCAAGGGGTCAGAGCGATAACCGGGACCTCGGGGCGGTCCTGCGAGATCAGCCGGGCGGTGTGACCCGATTCGGTGAACACAACGATGGCCTCGGCATGGAGGCTCCGGGCGGCCCGACAGGCGGCATCGCTGGCCACCACCGGAAAGTCCTTCTCATCCGCCTGCGGGAAGGGAGGCACACGCAGGTACGGCTCTGCCCTGAGCGCGATCCGGGTCATCATCTCGACCGCCTCCACTGGATAGCTTCCAGTCGCCGTCTCCGCGGAGAGCATCACCGCGTCAGTCCCATCGAGGATGGCATTGGCAACATCCGAGGCCTCCGCCCTCGTCGGCCTCGGATGTTCTACCATGGATTCGAGCATCTGGGTCGCGATGATCACCGGGACTTTGTACCGGCGTCCCTGACGCTGAATGAATTTCTGAAGGACGGGGACTTCCTCGATGGACATCTCCACCGCGAGGTCCCCTCGGGCCACCATGACCCCGGACGCGATCTGGAGGATTTCCTCGAGATTCCGAACCGCCTCGGGCTTCTCCAGCTTGGCGATAACTGGGATCTTGGCCCCCCAGGCTCCCAAAAAGTTTTTCACCTCAATCAGATCGGAGGCATCTCGAACGAAGGAGGTGGCCACGAAGTCTACCCGCTGGGCGATCCCGAACTCCAGATCCGCCAAATCTTTCTTGGTCAGCGCGGCCCTGCTCAAACGCCCACTGGGGAGACCAAGCCCCTTATGGCTTCGGAGGATTCCGCCTGTTAAGACCTGACAACGCACCTCCCCACCATCGCTCGCCAACACCTTGAGTTGAATCAGACCGTCATCAGCCAGGATCGTATCCCCGGCCCGGACCTCCCGAAAGAAATCGGGGGACGGGGCATAGGCCCGCTCCGCCGTCCCGAGGACGCGCTGATTGCTAATGACAAACTCGGCTCCGGTCCGGAGCAACGCCGCCCCGCCTTCGAAATTCCCCAGGCGAATCTTGGGACCAGGAAGGTCCTGTAGGATCGCCACCGGCTTGCCGAGCTTTGTCTCGAGGGTGCGTATCCGCTGAATCACCCGCGCGTGCTCATCGAGGGTGCCGTGGGCGAAGTTCAGACGGGCGACATCCATCCCGGCGAGGATCAAACGCTCCAGGACCTCTTCGGACTCACTGGCCGGTCCGATGGTACAAACGATCTTTGTCCGCCGCGTTTCCCGGCTTTTTCCCGCAGCTGTCACTCCCTCACCCCTTCTTCTTCCACAGACTTCCTTACCTGTATCACAGATCCCCCCGGCCCACAAATGGAGCAGCCCGGGGAGCCCCCGGAACCGGCAAACGGGAGCACGTTAGGGCCTTTCCTGGATCACTTGGCAGGCTTGATGGGTTGAGGCGTGCTCGACCTGCGCCTTCGCCAGATGGAGACCATTGAAGGAAGAACATCCCCCGTCTCATTATACGCGGACGCGCCCTCCACCTGATATCCTTCCTTCCGGAGCCGCCCCGTAAGCGCGTCCGCATCCTTGGCCCGCACCCCCTTTGGCGCTGCCCCGGGACGAAAGGTATTGGTGACGAATTCGTACCCCTGGTCCACCAGGCGTCGGATGGCGGCATCCCTGGCAGCCATCAGCCTCACATACTCCCCTCGCCCATAATCGATTGACATGATCTGCCCATCCTCTCTACCCCTTGCGGGACAGCCGCGGCAGCCACCGGGGGACGCGTTCTCTGTATACGAGATACGCATCGCCAAACCGCGCTTCCAATCCTTTCTCTTCATTGGTAACTACATACCAGCCCGCCACGCCCATGACCAGGCACAGGTAGAAGAAAATCGCCAGTGATTCGGCGAACACCGCCTCACCGAACAGAACCGCGAAGGCACCACCCATCATCGGGTTGCGGACAATCTGAAACGGACCGGCAAGGACAAACCGTTTCGGCGGATCCCAGGGGGCCGGCGTCCCCTCTCCTCGCGTGATCAAGAGGGCGCCCGACCAGACCACGAGAAGAGTACCCATACAGATCGGGACAAGACCAAGCCATCGGAAGGGACCCAAGGGGACTGCAACCAGGTACCGCTCCCATTTCGTGATGAGGAGAGGCAGGAACACGAAAACCGTAAGCAGGAGGAGTAATCCGCCCAGTAAAGTCCACCACCGGGAGGGCACCCGCCCATCGGCATTCACGGCTCCCGCCTCTGTCCACTTCTCTCTCGGTCGAGGGAAGTGTAGAGGAGAGCGAAACTCTTTCACCTCTGGACCACGACGTTCGTGGTGGTCTTCAGGACAGCGGGCAGAGTCTGGATCCTGTCTACCGTGTCCCAGAGGGCCCCGAGCTCGTCCACCTCGACCATGGCGATCACGTCGAACCGCCCCGTGACCACATCGGCCCGTTTCACACCGGGCAACGTGGCGATCTCCTCCGCCACCTTAAGATCCCGCGCCTTGCCCGCCTCGATAAATATGTACGCCCGGACCATGCCCGTCCCTTACCTTCCAGACTTCGCCGGCTTGATCTTGCGGAGCTTGGGAACCCACTTCAAGATCTTCCGCCGATCTTTCACTCGAAGATTCGGCGATTTGACCCTGACCGGTCTCTCCCGTGGCATCGTTTCCTTCGCTCAGCCAGAAGGGGAAGAAGGCGACTTCAGCCTACCATTCGAAAGCCGAGGGGTCAACAACCGCCCGACGGATCTACGGGACCCAGTCGGCAATAAAGACGTTGAACTCCCGGGGCGCTTTCGCCCATCGGTCCGACTCAAAGACCAGTTTCATTCCATCGGGGGAAAAGAAGGGGAAGCTATTGAACCCGCCAAAGGTGATTCGCTCAAGTCCGGTGCCGTCAATATTAACCAGATAGAGATCAAAGTTCCGTGTCCCGGGGGCATGAAGGTTCGAGGAGAAGATTACCTGACGGCCGTTTGGATGAAAGGCAGGAGCCCAGTTGGCTGCGCCGTTGTGGGTCAATTGGTGTTTATTCGTCCCGTCAGCATTCATGACAAAGATCTCTGCCCGGCGGGGGCGCAAAAGCCCTTTGAACAAGAGCCGCTCATAATCCGCCACCTCCTCGGGTGTCTCTGGATGGTGAGCCCGATAGACGATCTTGCTGCCGTCCCAGGAGAAAAAGGGCCCCCCGTCAAATCCTTTTTCAAAGGTGAGACGCGTGAGATTGCCCCCCGTGCTGTCCATGGTGTAGATATCCAGGTCCCCCGATCTGAGCGACGTGAAAACGATCCTCTTGCCATCCGGGGCGAGGGCCCCCTCGGCGTCGTATCCGGGATTGTCGGTCAGGCGTTTGAGGCCGGTCCCGTCGACATTGGCAATATAGATATCGTAATCATAGAGGGCCCAAACGTAACCTTCAGAGCGGTCCGGCCTGGGCGGGCAAGCGGGATCCTGCGCATGGGTCGAGGCATAGATAATCCTCTGATTCCCGGGGAGGAAGAAGGAGCAGGTGGTCCGCCCGCGCCCCGTGCTGACGAGGCGGACATCCCTCCCATCCGCCTTCATGATAAAGATTTGATCGCACAAATATCCGTCCCGGGTTGACTGGAAGATCAACGCGCTGCCGTCCCAAGAAAAGTAGGCCTCCGCGTTCGACCCTCCAAAGGTGAGCTGCCGAAGATTTGTGAGATGCCGCCCCTCTCTCGAGTCCAGAAGGGGGCCCTCGCCCCAGACGACGCCTGCGGCGAGTACCAGGAGAAGGAGGATGACCGGCCGCGTCCCACGGCAAGGTCCGAACTCGCCCCCGGTTTTTCCCGCCTCGGATCCGGCACCCGATTCCTGCTTCGCCTGCACCATGGAGCGGTCTCGTTCAGGGTACATGATCCCCTCACACGAAGGGCAGCCAGCTCACGCCAAGACTGGCGGCGGTCACTAGGCCTGCGGCGATGAGGACCCCCAACGTGATCAGAAAGAAACCTCGTCCCGGGGAAATGCCGAAGAGGAACGCGGCCACGGACCCCGTCCAGGCACCAGTGATGGGAAGGGGTATAGCAACAAACAGGACCAGCCCGAACTCCTTATAGACCCGGAAATAATGTTCCCCTTTCCGACGGGTCCGGGCGAAAAGCCAACGGAAGAACGCCTCCCAGACACGCGACCGCTGGCGGAGAAAGTTCGATACCGGCTCAAGGAGCCTGAGGATGATCGGAATGGGTGCCAGATTGCCCAGGATGGCCCAGAGCAGGGCGGACCAGACAGGAAGTTTATAAACGCCGAGGGCCACCGGGATCGCTCCCCTCAATTCCGAAACGGGAAGGCTGGCGATGACAAAGGTGGCCAGTTCCGGAGGAAGCCCCCGCACCCAATGCACCAGGTCCATCATTCTGCCCCCGACCGACACGCCTCGCACGGGCAGAGACGACGGAGAAAGTCAAAAGAGTAAATCCCCGTGCTGTGCCCGTCGCTCCACGTGAAGCTCAAGGCATATCGGCCGACAGGCGAAATCTGAACAATCCGGATCTCCCCCTGGCGGACCACCGGAGCGGTGAGAACCTGGAGCCCTCCCTGCGGTCTCGGGGCGGCACGACAGTCGGCGCAGGGGCAGACCTTGCGCAATTCGTCAAAGGGATATTGGCTTGCATGGCCATCCCGCCAGCGGACCACGAGCAGGCGCGCGGCCTCCTCGAGGCGATAGTCCACGGGATCTGCGCGAAACCCCACCTCGCTCCTCCTCTCGAAACAGGCTCAATTAGTCTTCCAGAGACATCGCTGGACCCTGCATGACTCCCGGATCCTTGTCTCCCTCGCGCGGTCGCTCCAAGCCGACCAGGATAATCGTGATCAGGGGGTGAATACGGAATTCGAACGTAGCATCAAATTGCCCGAAGGGCAAGCCGCTGCGCCCCATCTTTGACAAGATAATGGCAGGTATGGTAGGGTAATTTTCGTTGCCGGAACTGCCCCGCAGAAAAGCAAAGGGTGTGCCGTGTACGAGGATATCCCTCATTACAACAGGAAGACCAAAAAGAAGAAGCGTCCGCGACTCATGGCCGTGGTCAATGACTCCTGCACCGGCTGTGAGGCGTGTATCCCCTTCTGCCCGGTGGACTGCATCGACCACGAATCGCCACAGCATTATACGGGCGCGGTCATTCCCCCCGTCCGGATCCGATGGCACGAGTGCATCGGGTGTCAGATTTGTGCCCGCGTCTGTGAAGGCATGGCCTGGAACGCCATCGATATGATCCCCATCGATCAATTCGAAACGCAGTTCGACATCCAGGTAGGCGACCAGCCTCATCCGCCCGCCGAAGTTCCTCAGGAAATGGTGAGCGCGGGAACCTCTGACTAGATCTCTCGGCTTCCCGTAACTCCAAAACGGGTAAATCCTGCCGACCGGAGCATCTCCACCATCACTGTCTCCGCCTGTTCTCCCGACACGGCATCAATCTCGAAGAACTCGACCGTCACCGTATAAGTCATCAGTCCTCCTCTTGCCTCACACTGCAGCGGATGGCTCGGTTCAGCCAGCACCCTTCTCTCTCTGAGAGCCCAGAGAATTTGAGCTACTTCTACAGGGCCTCATATGTTCCCTTCTTGCCTACTTCTCGATCGTCCGCGCGACCCCTCAACAGAGAGACCGGATGAACAGTTGCGCCCCGGTCCCAAGGACAGCCGACGTTGGACCTTGGACTCTCACACGCCAAAGGTCTTGACGACGGAGAGCTGGATGGATAGCGTAGGTTCAAATACGACGATCCGGTAATCATCGGGGAATGGCGATGTCTCAGGACTTCCCCCAGAAACCCATCATCTCTGCGGTTGAGCCCTCGGCTGGCGTCGAGGGGGGAACAATCCTCATCCTCGGGACCGGCTTTCTCAGCGGGGAGACCTCTCCCCTGGTCTTTCTCGGCGAGACCGAAGCCCGTCCGTCGATCGTCTCCAACACCCGCCTTATTCTGCCCATTCCCCCTGATGCCCAAACCGGCCCCATCACGCTCATGATCGATTCGGAGCCCATCACCAGTCCCTTCTCCATCGGGGAAAAGGTAGCCCCCGACCTTCATCCAGTGGCCAATCCGGTGGTGGACGCGGAGGGGTTCATCTACACCACCATCAGCGGTCGTCGCGGAGAGAAAGTTTCAGTTCCCTTGGTGCGTATCGCCCCCGCTGGGACCGTAGAGCCCCTTCCGGCTGGACCCATCAATCCTACGGGGCTGGCGCTTCACCCGGATGGTTCCCTATTGATCTCGAGCCGATATGAGGGACGCGTGTATCGCCTCCTTCCCACAGGGGACATGGAAGTCCTCGCAGAGGACTTGGGCATTGCCACCGGTCTCTGCCTCGATGAGGCCGGCGTCCTTTACATCGGAGATCGAACCGGAACGGTCTACCGCCTGATGCCAGGGGGTCGGCCCGAGCCCTTCTCCTCTCTTCCCCCCAGCGTGGCGGCCTTCCACCTGGCTATCGGCCCGGAGGGCGACCTCTTCGCCACCGCCCCAACCCTCTCCAACGAGGATGTCATCTATCGGATCAACCGGTTCGGTGATGCGGAGCCTTACTGGGGACCTTTAGAACGACCGCAAGGACTTGCCTTAGACCGTGAGGGTTGCCTCTGGGTGGTCGCCGGGGTCAGGGGACACCGAGGTGTCTATCGATTTGATCGTCCTGAATCTCCACGACTCATGGTGACGGGGGCCAACCTCGTAGGCCTTGCCTTTGCCCCTGCGGCGCACCTCATCGTGGCCAGCACGTCTGCGATCTTTCGCGTTGCAGGGGTATAAGTTTCTTCTGCGGCGACTCGTCCGACCATTAATCGCCGCTGCATCATCCCACAACCATCGGTGAACAGGCCAGATGTCCCAAAGAGTAGATTGAGGCGTGAGCTACCTCCCCCTCGAGGCTGCAATGGACTGAGATCGGCTGATCTGCCATCAATGGTCTGAGGATCTTACGAATGAGGGGTGAATAGACGAGACGGTATCCCGGAGGGCTGCTCCGCCGGACCCTACGCTCTCAAGCGCGATCCGACCCCTTCGACCTCAAGGAGGCGCCGCTTCCACCTTCGACCCCAGGCGTAGCCACCCAAGGTCCCATCGGAAGCCACGACCCGATGGCAGGGAATGAGGAGTGGGATAGGATTTGCACCCACGGCCTGTCCCACGGCCCGCGCGGCGCGGGGCATTCCGACCGCTCTTGCCACCTCCCGGTAGCTCTGCGTTTCCCCGTACGGGATCCTGCGAAGGAGTGCCCAAACCCTCCGCTGAAATGGCGTGCCTTCCAGAAAATCCAGGCGGTAATCGAACGAGACCTTCTTTCCCTGGAAATAGCGATTCAAATCTCGAGCCAAATTTCCGTATCCCTGTCCCCGGGTCAAGGCGAAAGTGATCTTACCCTGCACGGCCTCGATGGCCCGCTCCGAGTTCTCGACTGGGAGGGTGAGGGCCAGGATCCCCCGTTCGGTAAAGGCCACGGCGACCCAGCCGCGCGTGGTTTTCAGCACCTGGTACTCGGCAATCGACTTCTGCATCATCTCTTCTCCAAGAGCGCGACCAGTTCGATCTCGACTAGAGCCCCCAAAGGGAGCTCTGCCACCCCCACCGTAGAACGGGCTGGGCTGTGCCCTTCAAAAAAAAACGTCGCGTAGACTTGATTCATGGCCTGAAAGTGACTGAGGTCGGTGAGGTAGACCGTCGTCTTCACCACCTGCGTCAGAGAGCCACCTGCCGCTTCCACTACTGCTTTGAGATTTTCCAGCACCCGTCTCGTCTGGGCCTCAATTCCTCCCTCCACGAGCTTACCAGAGGCCGGATCCAATCCGATCTGTCCCGCAGTGAACAGAAACCCGTCCGCCTTCACCGCCTGCACATAGGGCCCGACCGCTTTCGGAGCCTTATCCGTGGTCACGACCTCGCGCCCCTTCGATTCCCGATGTGCTCCCACGCTTCCCGACCTCCTCTCGCTCCTCAAAAACAGGGCCGTGGTCATTTCAAGGAAAAAGGACCACGGCCAAGGGGATCGCCCCATGAGTGGCGCCTGTCACCCTACTTGCCTCCTTGCTTGCTGGGGCTCCGCTCGATCTCGGTCACCATCCGCCCACCCTTGAAGATCCGGACGGTTCCCGTAGATTCCGACAGGGTTACGAGGATGGCATTGGTGCTGGCGCTCATCGACGCTGCCACCGCGTGCCTCGCCCCAAGACCCGGGGGGAGCTTCTCCCCCGGGACCGGGGGCCGGAGGAAGGCCCCGGCGGTCATGATCACGCCGTCCGAGCGAACGACGAAGGCACCGTCGATGGCACAAAACTCTTTCACCGACTCCAAGATGCGCGGATCCAGGATGTTTCGCCGGTCATCGGGATAGCCTTGGAAGGGGTTCAACACAAGCTGATCGGCATACTTCACGACGGCGTCCGTGTCTCCCAGGACGAAGAGAGCCCCGAGCGGTTTGCCCTCTCGGCCCTCCTGAGCCACTTCCACCGCAAAGTCCACCACTCTGGCGAAGACCTCGGGCTTCACCACCTTTACAAATGAAGCCGCCTCCTTGAGCGAGAAGATCTCGAACTCCTCCCCTACCTCCATCACCACCATGGTATCGAGTGAGCCCAGGTGCTGGATCCCCGAGAGGAAGAGGATGAGATCCCCTGGCCGGAGATGACCCTTGGATAGGGCCAAGAGCGCGGCTAGCTTGATCTGTTCCATACGCTTCAGTTGCACCGGTGGCAAGTGGATGACTTTCTCGGTAATCCCCTCAAGCTCCAGCGCCTCAAGCCGCTTCCTGGTGAAGAGGATCACCTCGGTCTCACCGAAAAGTCCCGTCAGCTGGGTAGGATCAGAGATCAAGTCGGCATTGAGGAAGACGGCCCGAACCCCCGCCTCTTTGGCGACGTTCCGTGCCCCCTCGATGACTGCCTTGGTGAGTTCTCCTGGCTTCATGTCCCTACCCTACCATATGTCTTCGGACCCGGCAACGAGGCGGCAAAGCCAACACTTGCGATGCACGGGTCGGCGCCCGCTCGAACCCTCGGCGCCCACCATTGAACCAGCGGCGCAGCAGCAGCATCCAGAAAGGGGGGAGTTATTCGCTCATGGCCTGCAAAAAGTCGTGCACGGCGGCCGCGGTGTGGGAAGGGAGCCCCCCCACTGTTCGGATCTCTTCGATGCTGGCCTGCTGCATGGCCTTGAGAGAACCAAATTGCCTCAACAGGGCCAGCCGCCGTTTTTCTCCTACGCCAGGGATCTCCTGGAGGATCGAGACCAGGCTCTGCTTTCTCCGAAGTTGCTTGTGGTACGTGAGAGCGAACCGATGGGCCTCGTCCCGAATCTGCTGAAGCAGATGCTTGGCCCGGGACCCTTCGGGAAGCGCAGTCGGCACGGGACGACGCGGCTGGTGAACGACCTCTTCCTCCTTGGCCAAGGAAATGATCGGTAGGTCCCGCCGCCCCAGTCCCCGCGCCACCTTGAGGGCAACATTGAGTTGTCCCCGCCCGCCGTCTATGAGGATCAGATCAGGCAAGGGCCACTCCGACGCCCTGGCGAAACGTCGCCGCAGAACCTCTTCCAGCATGGCGTAGTCATCAGCCCCGCTGACCGTCTTGATCCGATACCGCTTGTAGTCCGATCGACGGGGTATACCATCCTCAAAGACCACCTGGGAGCCGACGGCAAGCAATCCTTGGATATTCGAGACATCAAAGGCCTCGATCCGGTGAGGAAGGCAGGAAAGGTTCAGCACATTCTCGAGTTCTTTCAAAGCCGCCTCGCGGCCTGCCGCCGATTTCACGCTCGCCATCAGGGCGATCTGGGCGTTCTTTACAGCCAGCTGGACCAGGCGAGCCTTCCGGCCCCGCTGAGGATGGCGGATCACCACACGGTGCCCGGCCCGCTCCGAAAGCCACCGCCCGATCACCTCCATATCCTCCGTCTGGTGTGACGCGAGCACCTCAAGCGGGATGGCACGCCGACGGAGATAAAATTGCCTGATGACGGCATCCAGAAGGTCTCCTAACCCGCGGCTAAGCCCCTCCCCGAAGCTGAAGGACTCTCGCCCAACTAGCCGTCCCTGGCGGATCAGGAGGACTTGAACATTGGCTTCGCCTCCCTCAATACTCACCCCGAAGACATCCTGCTCCTCACCTCTTGGTGAGAGCACTTTCTGTCCGGCCAGGGCCTCCCTGAGGGTGAAGAGTTGATCGCGGAGCTTGGCTGCTCGCTCAAACTCCAGCTTCTCCGCCGCCTGGCGCATCCCATCCTCGATGTGCTTGGCCAGCTCCCTATCCCGTCCCTCCAGAACCAGCCGAACTCGCTCTACCACCTGATCATACTCCGCCTTGCCTACTGACCCCTCGCATGGCCCGAGGCACCGGCCCAGATGATAATCCAGGCAGTGGCGTCGCCCCCTCACGTCGGGACATTTCCGTATAGGAAAGGTCCGGTTGATGAGGTGGAGGAGCTGCCACATGGTGGTGGTAGGAACGTACGGACCGAAGTAGAGGGCCTCGTCCTCTTTCACCTTTCGAACCACTTGCAATCGCGGCCAGGGATCTTGAAGGTCGAGCCTGAGAAAGGGGTAATGTTTGTCATCTTTGAGCACGACGTTATATCTAGGCTGCCGCTCCTTGACGAGATTCGACTCCAAGATCAAGGCCTCCAACTCATTGTCGGTGACGATCACCTCCACGTCCATGACCTGCAAGAGCAGGCGCGCCAACCGCTCAGAGCGCTCCGATGGCACATCCCGCCCCTGAAAGTAGGACGGGACCCGCTTCCTGAGCGAACGTGCCTTACCGATGTAAAGGACCTCGCCCCTTTTTCCCTTGAAGAGATAGACCCCGGGTCGGTCGGGCAAGCCCTTGATCTTTACAGAAAGCTCCATGTCTTGATCTTCGTCAAACGAGGCAAGGGTGTCAAGCGGCAGTATGGGAGGGCAAGAGCCTCCATAAAGGGGGCCTCCTTCAAATGAATCGCTTGACTCCCGTTACATTCTCAAGTTATAAGTGAAACAATTGAGGGAAGGCTGTGAAAGGACTGCAGGACAAACGCATCGCGTTCATCGGCGCGGGGAACATGGGCGAAGCCCTGATCAAAGGCCTGCTCGGGGCAGGCAGGGTTCGACCGGAGCAGTTGATCGCGACCGATATCCGAACGGATCGCCTGGCGGCGATCCGCAAGGCATATCAGATCGAGACCTTGGCCGACAACGGGGAGGCCGCAAACAAGGCCCAGATCCTGCTCCTTGCTGTCAAACCCCAGGTCATGGATCAGGTCCTGCTCGACCTGCGTGGAACGGTGTCAGAAGACCATCTCTTCCTCTCCATCGCCGCCGGGATCCGAACCACCTATATTGAAGCGAGGCTTCCCCAACCAACGCGCGTTGTCCGAATTATGCCGAACGCGCCCGCCCTCCTCCTGGCGGGTGTCAGTGCCATCGCGCCGGGGCAACACGCGACCCCGGAGGATCTCGAAGTCGCACGGCAGATTTTCGAGGCGGTAGGTCGAGTCGTCCACACCGAGGAAGGCCACATGGATGCCGTGACCGGTCTGAGCGGGAGTGGCCCCGCTTACATTTTTGTCGTGATCGAGGCCCTCTCGGACGCTGGGGTCCGCATGGGGCTCTCCCGCGAGGTGGCCACGCTGCTGGCGGCCCAAACCGTGCTCGGAGCTGCCCGCATGGTCTTGGAAACCGGCGAACACCCTGCCAGGCTTAGGGATACCGTCACCTCGCCTGGGGGGACCACCATTGCCGGGCTTCACGTCCTGGAACAGGCCGGGTTGCGTGGAACGCTCATGGCCGCCGTCGAGGCGGCAACCCGGCGCTCGCAGGAGCTCGGGAGGGGATAAGGTATGTTCGTCTTTGCCAACCTGTTGAATGCCCTCGCGCAACTTTTGGGCATTGCCCTCAATATCTACATGTGGATCATCATCATCCGAGCCATCATCTCTTGGGTCAACCCTGATCCCTACAACCCTATCGTCCAGTTCCTCTACCGCGCCACCGAGCCTGTGCTGCAGCCGGTACGCCGCGCGCTGCCGGTGACCTGGGGAATCGATTTCTCCCCCCTGGTGGTCATCCTTGCGATCATCTTCCTCGACCAATTCCTCGTGGCCTCCCTGCGGGAGCTGGCATGGAGATTTCGATGACGGAACTGACCCCTATCGATATCACCCAGCGGGAATTTCAGCGGCGCTTTCGAGGACTCGATCCGGTCGAGGTCAAGACCTTTCTCGAAGGAGTCGCCGAGGAACTCCAGCGCCTCCTCAAGGAGAATGCCTTGCAGGAGGAACAGATCCAGAGGCTAGAGATCCGACTCCACACTTATGAGCAGCGGGAAAATCAACTCAAGGAGGCCCTTCTCTCCGTCCAACGGTTGGCAGAAGAGATCAAGGACAAATCCCGGAAGGAGGCTGATCTCATCCTCAAGGACGCGGAGCTCAAGGCGGAAAAGCTTCTGGAGAGAGCCCACGTAACCCTCGCGCAAATGCAGGGAAGGGTCGCGGACCTGAAGCGGCAGAAGGCCCTCTTCGAGAGCAGGATTCGAGCGGCGATCAAGCTCCACCAGGATTTGCTCGCCGCTGAGGCCGCAGAAGAGACGAGTGGATCTCACGACCTTAAACCTCCACGCGCGGGGGGCTGATCTGTTTCTCCCCGTTCTTGTCCAGCCGGGCGCCAGGCGGGATGAGATCGTCGGGGTGCGGGAGGGGGTCCTGAAGATTTCCGTCAGCGCCCCTCCCGTCCAAGGCAAAGCCAACGCAGCCTGCCGTCGTCTGTTGGCCGACGCCCTGAACATCCCCGTGAGTCGAATCGAGGTTTTCGCCGGAGCCAACGCCCGCCGTAAGCGCATCCGGATTCGAAACGCCGACCTCGCCACCCTTCAGGCGCGCCTTGCCAACTTTCTGAAGTGAGCTTCACAGCTATCAGCCATCATCTGTCAGCTTATAAGTAGCTCGTCGCCAGAAAGCTTGGATGCTAGGACGCTAGCATGCTGGCAGGCTGATTGGTGACTGCTAAGTGCGAAGTGCTATGAGCCGCGAGTTCCGAGCGGGGGGCGCCGGGCGTGCCATGGACTAGCTTGCTGGTAGGCAAAGGCTACTCGAAGCAGCGTCGCCTCATCGAAGGGTCGCCCGATCATCTGGAGACCCACGGGAAGCCCATCGACGTCAAAACCGCAGGGGACAGAAACAGCGGGAAGCCCCGTGAGATTGAATGGGCTCGTAAAGCGGGTGAGGGCCGGTTGGATCCTTCGCTGGACCCCGTGAGTGGTCACAAATTGCTGCCCGATTGGCGGGGCACCCACGGGGACGGTCGGTGTCACCAGCAGGTCCGTCTGGCGGAAGAGATCGGCAAACTCCTCTGCGAGGATCCGACGAGCCTGTTGCGCACGGACATACTGCGTGGCCGTGACGAATTCCCCGATCTCCAGCCGCCGCCGGACGTCCACCCCAAGCTCCCGGCCACGCGTCCGAAGCAGCCGATGGTGATTGGCACTGGCCTCGGCCGCGAGGGTCAAGAACTGTACCGCGGGCGTATGCCGGAGGAAGGGAACCGACACATCCTCCACGCTCGCCCCGACGCTTTCCATAATCTGGAGGGCCCCTTGCACTGCCGCCATCACTGTGGGATCGATCGCTGCAGTGTCAGCAAACAACTCCGTGGGCAGACCGATTTTAAGCCCCTTCACACTCCCCCCGAGCATACGCCAGTAATCGGGAACCGGTTGAACGCTCGCGCTCGGATCACTGGGATCGGGGCCCGCCAAGACCCCCAGCAACAAGGCAGCATCCTCCACCTCTCTCGTAATGGGACCGATGTGATCTAAGGACCAGGCCAGGGGAAAGACGCCGTTGCGGCTTACCCGACCGTAGGTCGGCTTCAACCCCACCACTCCACAGCAAGCAGCCGGGATCCGAATCGAACCCCCGGTGTCGGTCCCCAGCGAAGCCAGACACAGGGAGGCAGCCACTGCTGCGGCAGAGCCCCCGCTACTTCCTCCGGCGATCCGGTGCAGATTCCAGGGATTCCGCACCGGTCCGAAATGCGGGTTGTCACTGGTCACCCCGTACGCAAGCTCGTGGAGGTTCAACTTTCCCAAAAGGATTGCGCCGGCCTCCCGGAGACGGCGAATCACCGTCGCATCCTTCTGGGGGACAAAATTCGTGAGGATCTGGGAGCCAGCCGTGGTGGGAAGACCTGCCGTGAAAAAGAGATCCTTGACCGCAATGGGGATGCCGTGGAGCGGGCCGAGGGGGCGGCGGGCGGCGACAGCATCTTCTGCCTTCCGGGCTGCCTGAAGCGCCACCTCAGGATACCAAGCAATCGACGCATTCGTAGACTTCCCGAATGCGTCGATCCGGTCCAGCACCGCTCGGACAAGATCAATGGGGGAAAGCTCGTGCCGGCGGATGAGGCTTATGGCTGAGGTGAGCGATAGCTCAGCGAGTCCCTCTCCCACGAGGTGGGACTCTGCATGAAACCCCGTCGGCTTTTCAGAAGATGGCACCGGCTCCCCCGGTAGGAAAACGAGAGCCGGCTCCCTCCCGTCAAGCGCTTCATCCTCAAGGGCGGCAAGCGCATCTTCCACGGCCTCCAATGCCTGCTGCCAGGCCTCCCAATCCTCCTCCGCGCTTGGCAGGCGCCACGCATCTGCTAACTCTCGGAACAGTTCCGGGCGGAAAGACATATTGCACCCTGTTCATTCTGGGGGATTTACTTCTCCGATTCCTCCGGGACCACCGTATACTCAAAGATGAGGGGGTAGGTCGTGGACCCGGCGTACAGGGAAGTAAATTGGAGGAAGAGAGCCTTGGCATCCTTCGGATAGGCGGGGAACATCAGGAGTCCTTCGCGGCTCTGCTGGGCGGGGACCACGAGGTAACTCGTCAAGACCCCTTCCTGGGCGGCCTGTAACAGGTCCGGTCTGTCGGCAAATGCCTCATAGAGATTATGCGGGTCCATTGCAGTGGCGGCGCGATTCTTTTCATCCTTGAGGACTGTGATCCCCGGATCAAACGCCAGCTGGTGCTTGGATCGGTTTTCGATCCGAACAAAGAACGCGGCGACTTCTTTCTGCATTTCCCGAAACGGGTTCCGCTTGGCGGGACGCGTGCGGAAATACCTCTGCACCTCCTCCGGAACCATAGGCCGCACCGCGACACTGATCGGTCCGGGGGTCGCGATGATGGTCTGTCCGCTGACCGTGTACGTGGGGAGGCGAGAGGGAGACGGACGGAGACTTACCTTCTCAGGAGGGGCACCGGCAAACATCGCACACCCACTCACCATAACCCCCGAAGTCACAAGAAAGACCCATAAAGGGGAAAAGGGCAGGCTCGCTTTGCCCGCCCTTTCGCGTTTTGGTGAAGGGTGCACAGCCAATGTCTTCTAAACCTGCAAGGCTTGGAGGCGCTTGACCCGCTCCTCGATAGGAGGATGGGTGGCAAAGAAGCGAAGGAGGCTCCTCCCCGAGAGGGGATTCACGATGAAGAGATGAGAAGTCGCCGGATTGGCATTCAAGGGAATACGCTCCGCAGCCGCCTGAAGCCGCTCCAATGCCGATGCCAGGGCAAGGGGCTTTTTCGTGAGGCGGCCGGCCGTGGCATCAGCCAGAAACTCGCGGGTGCGGGAGATGGCCATTTGAATGACAAGGGCGGCGATGGGGGCCAGGATAGACATGACCAAAAGGCCAAGGATGCCACCCCCACTCTCGTCATCATCTCTCCCGCCAAAGCCTCCGAAGAATGCGAACCACCGGGCCATGTTGGCCAGCATCATGATCACGCCGGCCAGCGTAGCCGCGACGGCGCTGATCAGCGTGTCCCGGTTTTGGATATGCGCCAACTCGTGGGCCAACACGCCCTCCAGCTGGTCTCGGTTCATGATCTGCAGAATCCCCTCGGTGACCGCAACGGCAGCATGTTGTGGATTCCGCCCTGTGGCAAAGGCGTTCGGGGCCGAAGCAGGGATGACATACACCTTGGGCATGGGGAGGTGCGCCCGCTGGCTCAGGGATCGGACCAGGCCGACAAGCTCAGGGGCTTCCGCCTCGGTGACCTCACGGGCCCTGTACATGGCAAGGACAATCTTGTGGGAATACCAGTAGGAGCCGAAGTTCATCAGGAGGGCGAAGAGGAAGGCAATGACCATTCCCTGCGATCCCCCGAAGTAGTCTCCAAAAACAATTAAGAGGCCGGTCAAAGCCCCCAAAAGTAAGACCGTCCTAAACGTGTTTCCCATACCTTATTCCTCCTGTTCCAAATCCACCAGTGGTTTCTTTATCTCTGACGAAGACCGTAGTATAGCTCCCAGGACGTGTCAAGGGGATTCGCCCTTCGGAGGGGCAACGCGCCGGCTTAAACCCCGCCGTCCGACCGGGATGAGGCCGGGGCTCTGCCGACGCTGGAGCAGTTCTTCTCCTACGACTTGAAGGACGGCCTCGAACGCCTCCGCCGTCTCCCGGCGCATTTGATCCATCCGCTCCCGCATGTTGAGGATGACCTCCACGCCCGCGAGATTCACCCCGAGCTCATTGGTAAGACGGAGGATGAGTTCGATCCGCTCCAGGTCCTCCTGGGAATAGAGCCGTGTGTTTCCCTCAGTCCTGGCTGGTCGAATCAGCCCCTCCCGCTCATAAGTTCTGAGCGTTTGCGGGTGGACGCTAAACATCTCCGCCACCACACTGATCATGTAGACGGCCTTTTTTCTTTTTGGCATATCCGCGACCTCCCCAAACCGTATCTGGTCCGGTGTCGGATGCCCAAGATCTCGCCTTCGGCGGACGTCCTATGATATTTCGACCTCGGATGCGGCTGTTGAACTTTACTTTTTCAGGTCCCGCCGAGGATCCATCGGGTTCAGCCGGTTGAACTCCCGGAGAAGCTGTTGGGACCGGTCATCTAGATTCTCGGGAACCACCACCTGAACCGTCACATAATGATCTCCTCGCCCCCCGCCTTTGAGATGCGGCACCCCTTTTTCTCGCAGTCGGAAGACCCGGCCACTCGAGGTCCCAGCGGGAATTGTCATCGTGGCCATGCCGTCCACCGTGGGGATCTCGACCCGCGCCCCGAGCGCTGCTTCTGTAATGGTGATCGGGACCGTACAGTAGATGTTGTCCCCCTTCCGCTCAAAGAAGGGATGCGGGTGGACTCGAGTGGTAACGTAGAGGTCGCCTGAAGGGCCACCGTTCTTCCCCGGTTCCCCCTTCCCTGCGAGGCGAATACGCGAGCCAGTGTCCACTCCGGGCGGGACCTTCACCTTGATCCGCTCGGTTCGGTAGACCACCCCCCTGCCGCCACAACCTTGGCAGGGGCGAAGAATGACCTTCCCACTCCCCTGGCACCTGGTGCAGGGGGACGCCATGCTCAAAAACCCGCGGGAGACCTGCCGTCGTCCGCTGCCTCCGCAGTCTGGACAGGACTCGGGAGCCGATCCGGGCGCCGCTCCGCTCCCCGCACAGACCTCACAGGGTGCATGCTTTTGGAGCGTGATCTCCGTGGAGAGTCCCCGAATGGCATCCTCGAAATTCAAGTCGACGGCATAATGGAGGTCTTCACCCCTTCGAAAACGCGTGGTGGGCTCTGGCTGCCCGCCGAAGACGTCCGAGAAGATATCCCCAATACCACCAAAGCCTCGCCGAGTGAAGTCGGCGAACGGGCCGAAGTCGAATCCGAACCCCGGACCAGCTCCCTCCGCGGTTGCCGAGGCAAACAGTTGATGGCCAAACTGATCGTACTGTCGGCGCTTCGCTGGATCAGTGAGAACCTCATACGCCTCGGTGATCTCCTTGAACTTCGCCTCAGTCCCCGAATCTCCCGGGTTGACGTCGGGATGATATCTTCGGGCCAGCTTTCGATAGGCGCGCTTGATCTCCCGCTCCGAGGCATTACGAGGAACGCCCAGCACCTCATAGTAGTCCCGTTTTGCCATCTCACCCTACCAGCCCGGCAAAAGACAACAGGGCCCCGCCTCCCCCTTCATCCATCACAAAATCCCTTGATCGGTGCCCGACTTCGGACTTTGGACGTTGGACCTGAGGCGGTCGTTCATTTCACCTCGATCTTGATCTGCTTCGGCTTCGCATCCTCGGCCTTCGGAATGTTCAGCTCCAAGACGCCGTCCTTGAAGACGGCCCGGACCTTCTCGGTCTGAATTGCAGTCGGCAGGGTGAAGGTCCGATGAAATGCCCCATAGGCTCGTTCGACCCGGAGGTAGTTTTCCTCTTTGACATCTTTCTCCACGTGCCGCTCCCCCTTAAGCGTCACCGTATTGTCCTTGATCTGAATATCGATGTCTTCCTTGTTTAGACCGGGGAGCTCCGCCTTCAGGACAATCCCTTCGGACGTTTCATAGACGTCCACCGCAGGTGACCACGCTGCCGCCACGACTCCTTCCCGTTCCCTGCGGGATCGGGCCCAGGTCTGATCAAAGAGCTGATTCATGCGGTCCTGCAGCGCAATCAAGTCTTGGAATGGGTCCCACCTTACCATTGCCATCGCATTCGACCTCCCTTGTGTTCCCGAACTCCTATCTTTCGTCGCTACTTCTTGCCACCACCGAGGTCTTCAAACTCGGCGTCCACGACGTCTCCCTCTGCCGGACGTTCCCCACCCTCAGCCTGCTCTCCGGCGGCCTGAGCGCCCGGTGCCTGCTGATCCTGTGTCCGCTGATACATGGCCTCGGCCATCCTGTGAGAGGCCTTGGTGATCCGGTCGATGGCCTGACGGATCTGATCGGCGTTGCCCGTTTCGAGGGCCTTCTTCCCCTCCTGGAGGGCCTCTTCGATCCCCGAGATCTCGCCCATAGGGATCTTTTCCCGGTTCTCGTTGACCATCTTTTCCGTCGTATAGACCAACGAATCGAGCTGGTTTCGGGCCTCGATCTCCTGCCGACGCTGCCTATCCTCCGCGGCGTGGGCCTCGGCATCCTTCATCATCCGATCGATCTCTTCCTTCGCCAAGCCGCTCGAATGGGTGATGGTGATCTTCTGTTCCTTGGCGGTGGCCGTGTCCTTGGCACCGACATTCAGGATGCCATTGGCATCGATGTCAAACGACACCTCAATCTGGGGAATTCCCCGGGGGGCGGGCGGAATCCCGACCAAGTGGAATCGGCCGAGGGTCCGGTTGTCCCTGGCCATCTCCCGCTCCCCCTGGAGCACGTGAATCTCGACCGACGTCTGGTTATCTGCCGCCGTCGTAAAGATCTCACTCTTTCGAGTGGGGATGGTGGTATTCCGCTCGATGAGTCTCGTCATCACGCTCCCCAGCGTCTCGATCCCGAGGGAGAGGGGTGTGACATCCAGGAGGACCACGTCCCGGACTTCGCCGGCCAGCACCCCGGCCTGAATGGCAGCGCCGATCGCCACCACCTCGTCGGGATTGACCCCCTTGTGGGGGTCCTTGCCAAAGAGATCTTTCACCACCTGCTGCACGCGGGGCATCCGGGTCTGTCCCCCGACCAGGATCACCTCATCGATCTGTCCGGATGTGAGTTTGGCGTCCGCCATGCACTGGCGCACCGGACCCACGGTCCGGTCGACGAGATCCTCCACCAATTGCTCCAACTTGGACCGGGTGAGCTTCATGCTGAGGTGCTTCGGACCCGAGGCATCGGCGGTGATGAAGGGGAGATTGATCTCGGTCTCCATGATGGTGGACAGCTCACACTTTGCCTTCTCTGCTGCCTCCTTCAGGCGTTGGAGCGCCATCCGATCCTTGCTGAGGTCGATCCCCTGGTCCTTTTTAAATTCGGCGACGATCCAGTCAATCACCCGTTGGTCGAAATCGTCCCCACCCAAGTGGGTGTCTCCATTGGTCGCCTTGACCTCGAAGACCCCGTCCCCGATTTCCAGGACCGAGATATCGAAGGTCCCGCCCCCGAGGTCGAAGACCGCGATCTTCTGGTCCTTTTTCTTGTCCAGGCCATAGGCTAATGAGGCTGCGGTTGGCTCGTTGATGATTCGGAGAACCTCCATCCCGGCGACAACGCCCGCATCTTTGGTCGCCTGACGCTGACTGTCGTTAAAGTACGCGGGCACGGTGATGACCGCTTTCGTCACTTTGTCCCCCAGATAAGCCTCGGCATCCGTCTTGAGCTTCTGGAGGATCATTGCCGAGATTTCGGGAGGCGAGTACTGTTTTCCCCGGGCCTCGACGCGGGCATCCCCCCCTGAGCCCTGCCCCACCTTGTACGGGACCAGCTTGATCTCGTGGAGGACCTCCTCGTACCGGCGCCCCATGAACCGCTTGATAGAAAAGACGGTGTTTTCAGGATTGGTCACGGCCTGACGTTTGGCCACCTGGCCGACCAATCGCTCCCCATCCTTCGTAAAGGCGACTACCGACGGGGTAATTCTCGCCCCCTCGGCGTTCGCGATCACGCCGGGCTCGCCACCCTCCATGACGGCCACCACAGAATTTGTCGTCCCCAGATCAATTCCGATAACCTTAGCCACCTCAGGTCCTCCTTCTGAAAGATTGATTGTGAATTTTCTGGCCGCTACAGAAATCTATACATATAACAGTATAAAACCTGAGCCGAATTCTGTCAACTACGTATTTCGTCTGAATTCACAAAGTTCAAGTAATTGTTTTTAAAGATATTATAGTCGAAATTCAGGTTGCTGGAGGCAAATCACGTGCGGAAAATCTGAGGGATGGGACCTGGACCCCTCTAGGCTCTATAAAACATAATATCTGCTTGGCACTGCTGCGGCTCTAGTGCCCGTGGCGCGACACAGCCAAGTGCAAATGCTGCCACTCGGTTCGTTATTCGCGCGCTCCGGCCTCTTTCAGCAAGCGAATGATTGTAGCGCGACTTTCGGTGCGGTGGCTTTGCGCCATGAGCAACGCCGTCCCGCCACCCTGATTCCGCGCGTTCACGTCTGCGCCCGCGGCCATGCCAAACCGGGCCGTCCAGTCCAGAGGCGTCGCGCCGGAACCCCGAAGAAGAAGGCCCCCGCGCACAGGAAGGGGAGGCCGTACTGAAAGAGGAGCGCGACGCCGACGAAGCCGAGAAGGCGTTCTGTGGTTTCGAGCAAGCCCATGAACCGCGCATCCAACGGGGTCCCGAAGTGGACAAAGAACCAGATCCACCCGGCTGTGATCGTGAGTGCGACGAGGCCCGCAGAGAGCGCCACAGGCCTGATAGCTGGACAGCCGAACTCACCTTCCCTCCTTTGGCGGGTTTCTTCTCTTACACCTCCCGGACCCTGCTTCCCCTCGAGATACCGTCTTCCCCTAATCGGCTGTGCGTAATTGTTCTTGACATTCCCATCGATTCGGAAATGATAGGAGAATCATGATGACTTCATGTGGCAATGCTCGCGCCGTCTGTGGGGTGGTCCTGCTCGGGACCATTGGTCTCTGGCTTGTCGCCTGTACCGCGCGCGAAGCTCCAACCCCCACAGCCCTCGCACCCCCCATCACCCGGGTCGAATCGCCTCCCGAATGGCGGCCTGGCGACCGATGGGTGTATGACTGGACCAGCAGGAACCAAACAGGAACGAAGACTGTGGAGGTGCTCGAGATCAAGGAAGTGAATCAGGTCCCGTACTACGTGGTGAGAATCGGGGACGTGGATCATTACTTCACCCTTGACTTCAAATGGTCTGGCAGTGTACGAAAGGGCCGGGTCGAGGCCCGCATGGTTCCTCCCCAACCGTGGCTCATCTGGCCCCTCGAAGTCGGCGAACGCTGGGCTCACCGTGGCATCTACGAACAGCGTAAGAAGAAAGATTTGCAAAACGACACCTTCGCTGTGGTAACCAGTGAGACCATCGGCGTTCCCGCAGGACGGTTTCAGGCGTTCAAGGTCGTCCGCGAATCGCCTGGCCGGGACTCCGACCAGTACTGGTACGCCCCTCAGGTCCGCTGGTATGTGAAATGGATTGGCCGCCGTGGGGAGGTCGAATACGAGGAGCGGCTCCGCGAGTATCGTGCCGCGCCACCGCCGCCTCGCGAGTCTGCCCCATCGAGCCCGCCATCCAAGACGAAGTAGCGAGGGCCGGTGCCTTCTACTGACCCGGTTTCGCCGCTCCACAATGAAAGTATTTGTCTTTGCCTTCCCTCGATACGTGCGGAGGCCCTACGCCCCGGGGGCCTTTTCTTGCTCCTCAGAGTACCTGCGTTAACCTTTGTTCCAAAGTTCGAAGCCAAATTCATCCTAACCGCACTGATGTCTCTTCAGCCATATCTGCTCCTGTCACTGCAGCAGCCCCACCCAGTTGACCTTTTTACACTGGGACTCACCAGCCCCTTACTCTCGACCGGTCGCCGGATCAGCTACGGACCGCGCGGACAACGATTGCACAAGCGCAAGCCAACTTGACCAATCTCGTCATTCAGACCGACCTCCGACAGTCGGTGTATCTTGCGCAAACCAAGGGGTTCTATGATTGAAAACGACGAACCACCAACAAGCCACCCTTTTGCGTCCGGATGCACGATGGCAGCACCTTTGCCTTTTCAGTTTGTCGAGGCATCGATAACACCCCAATCGTGGACCTCGAAAGCCGTATGTTCTGTATAAACTCAGGCCCATCAATCTCACAGGGACGCGACAATCGAACGCTAGTACCTTCAAGCCGCAAGGACTACAACGTGGAGTTCGATCTCGCCGGCGTTCTCTCGCCCGTATGGCATAAAGGATGCAAGTCCCCCTGGATGCCTATGCACGCAGGAGTGATGAAGCCCCCGAAAAAGCTTGGAAGGGGCCTTCGGGAGGGGCGACGATGACCACGCCTTTTTGGACTATTGCACTCGTGCTGATCACTGCTTTTCTTGCCGCCGTCGGCCAGCTTCTCTTCAAATGGGGCGCTGCCTCGATCTCTTCTGACTTCTGGAGCTGGCTCCTTAACTGGCCCCTGATCGCAGGGCTTGCGTTGCACGGGGTCGGATTTGTGCTCCTGGTTATCGCCCTCAAGCACGGTAACCTTTCGGTCCTCTATCCGGTCTTGGCCACGAGCTATATCTGGGTTGCCCTCCTTTCGGTGCGTTTTCTCGCCGAGCCGTTCTCAATGACCCAATGGATAGGCGTTGCCATGGTCGTGACGGGCATCAGTCTGATCGTGCGATAAGAGGCACTCTCGTGAAAGAGCGCGAGAATCCCCCCAAGCTTTCGGTCGTGATTCCGGTCTACAACGAGCGGGCCACCATTGAGGAGCTTCTACGCCGGGTCCAAGCCGTCGATATCGAAAAAGAGATCATCGTAGTAGACGACCACTCCACTGATGGGACGCGGGAGTTTCTCCAAGAGCTGAACCGGTCCAGAAAGGATAACTCCACAGTCGTGGGTCTTCCTCAGACCGGATGTCAGCTTCGCACGGACCCCATCAGGGTTCTCTTCCAAGAGAAGAATTGTGGCAAGGGTGCCGCCCTTCGCCGAGGATTCCAGGAGGCCCAAGGCGACGTCATCCTCGTGCAGGACGCCGATTTGGAGTACGATCCTCAAGACTATTTCAAGCTCTTAGAACCCATTCGGCTGGGCATGGCAGATGTCGTGTATGGGTCGAGGTTCTTGGGCGGCCCCCATCGGGTCCTGTTCTTCTGGCACTATGTGGGGAATAAGTTCTTAACGACCCTCTCGAACATATTTACGAACTTGAACCTCTCCGATGTCTGGACCTGCTACAAGGTCCTCAAAAGGGAAGTCTTGCAGCAGTTCGAGCTCAAGGAGGATCGGTTCGGGTTCGAGCCTGAGGTGACAGCCAAAATGGCCAGGGGAGGCTGGCGGGTGTATGAGGTCCCCATCTCGTACTGGGGTCGCACCTACGCCGAGGGGAAGAAAATCACATGGAAGGACGGTTTCAAAGCATTGTATTACGTCTTGCGCTATAACATGTTCGGCTGAAACGCGAAGGACGACCGCTGTGCGGTGGAAAAATCACAAGGGTTGAGAGGTACGCAAGAAGTTATGGGCGGCGTGCGAGGAGACATGGAAGGCCCTATCGGCTCCCCGGGTATGCTCATTGATACTTTCACGGAAAGAGCAGACCCGCGCTCACGCTGGTTTAACATAAGCGTGATTTGCCTTGCTATGAGCGGCGTCTTTTACCTTCTCACTCAAACACGGGCTGATCCAGATCTCTGGGGCCATGTCAAGTTTGGGCAAGATCTTTGGCACACGGGGAAGATTATTCAAAGCGATCCCTATTCGTACCTCACAGGAGACCAGTTGTGGATTAACCACGAATGGCTGGCAGAGGTTATCTTCTCTTTGGCGTTTGGCCAAGCGGGACCAGCGGGCCTGGTTGCCCTCAAGGCCACCGTAAGCCTTCTGATTGCAGCGCTGATATTCAGACATCTCTGCCGTCAGGGCCTGACTCCGCTGCGGGCTGGCATACTACTGGTGGCTCTGATCTCCCTGCTTATCCGTGGGCTAATCACCGTTCGTCCTCAACTGTTCACATTGCTTTTCTTCTCGTTGATCCTGCTCCTGGTACACCACCTAGAACATGGTCATCGTCGATGGCTGTGGGGGACTCCTCCACTCTTTGCCCTTTGGACGAATCTCCATGGCGGTGTCCTAGCCGGCCTAGGAATCCTCCTGCTATGGTGTTTCTCCTACCTTGCACTCGTCCTGTGGCGCACTCGTCGGCCCGCTCTTCTCATTTCCCCATCTTACGTCGCGATTCCCCTGGCTGTGATGGGCAGTGTGCTTGCCATGGTGTTGAATCCCTATGGCGTGCAGCTCCCAGAGTTTCTCCTGCGAACGGCAACGATTCCGAGACCCGATATCTCCGAGTGGCAGCCCATCGTCATCAGAAGCACATACGGAGCCATATATCTTGGCATCCTGGCGGTCGCCGTGACGGGGCTGTTCCATAGCAGACGGGAACGTCGCCCGACCTTGGTCCTGCTCTTCATTTGTATTTCACTTCTGCCGCTGACGGCCGTCCGACACACCGATCTCTTTGCTCTCGCGGTTGCTGTCCTCGCCGGAGAGCATATAGGCGATGCCTGGGACCGGGTATCATTGGGTTGGCGTTCGAATCGGAGTGCCGCCCGAGCCAACAGGCACCGACCGTGGCTCACCGGATTTTCTCTAGTTGGAGCAATTGTACTCGTGGGGATAGCGCTCCCTCATTTTGGTTGCATCAGGCTTTTCCCTATTTACCCCGCCCGGGCCATTGCCCTTCTCAAGCAAAGTGGAGTCAGCGGCAACCTGGCAGTTTATTTTGGCTGGGGAGAATACGCCATCTGGCATCTGGGGCCACGGATCAAGGTCTCCGTGGATGGTCGCCGGGAGACGGTCTACCATGATGAGATCCGCCGCCAGAATCAGGACTTCAGGCTGGGGAAGGGTGAGTGGGATGCACTCCTGCGAAAGCACGAAACCCACCTGGTGTTGGTCAGTAAGAAGTTCCCTGTCTTCAACCTCATGCAACTAAAGCCAGATTGGCTTTTGGTCTATGAGGATCCGATGAGTGGACTTTTTGTCAAACACGGATCGACACTGGTCGGAAAAATCCAGGAAACTGACCCACCTGCGCTCCCCTACGACGGTGCCGGCCTGTGCTTCCCTTGATCCGCGCTACCCCAAGAACCTTATGGCTTCACGGCGAAACAGACTTTCCCGTAGGGACGGGCGAGTCCGAAAGGAGCCAGTCTCTGGGTACTATCTCTGTTTTGCTGCATCTGGAGAGTAGTACTGGGGCTGCCAGAGGACCAACAATTCTCAGGGTGCTAAGCCTCCTCATCGTGCGCCGGGAAGGCGGCTGGGGGTCCTTTCATATTCGAAACGCTTCATCTCCTTATGGAGCCCCGTCATGCTCGTCAGCGGGTTCACCGCGGGCGCAGCCTGAGCACACCCCCCTCGGGGTCCAGGGCAACTTTATAGCGGGAAAGGAAGGTGTTACCCAGGATACCGTCTATTCCGGCCGCGGTCACGTGAATCACGGCAGGGACGTCTTCGCCTTCGACTTCCCCGACCCGAATGGATCGGATTGTCACGGGCGTGCCCTCGGTCTGGCCGGCGAGGGTCTCAAGCGTGACGGATAGCGTGGGCTGTCTTGGTCTGACCCCCAGGGTACCAGCTAGCTCTGGCGAAATCACACAGACGCTGGCACCGGTATCCACCAGAAAACGGGCTGTCTCTGTGTTGTTCAGCACAACCTCAGTGAACCAGCCTCCCCTCGCTCGCTGGAGGGGAATAGAGGCCTCGGCTGGCTCAGGGGCCGAGCGGGCAGGGGGCCGGGTGAGCGGCTCAAGCGTGCGCAGACCCTCCTGAGCGGTCGTGGCGAGCGCCGGAGGCGGGGCGAGGCGAAGGACGGCCCGATAAGCTTCCGCCGCCTCCCGCCACCGGTGGAGACGCGTCAGCGCCACCGCCCGATGATAATGCAGCACGGGCTCGTCGGGAGCCTCGGCGACGGCCCGACTGAAGAGCCGTTCAGCTTCAGCAAAGTCGCCACGTGCGTACGCAGCCTTGCCGGCCTCGTTGAGATCGGCGACGCTCGCGCCGATGGTAAGGACAAACACCGAGATAGCGAGGAGGACACGCGTCCCCTGCCGTACAGTAAATTCCGCACTGCACAGAAATGACTTTTCCGTTGCTGGCCTCACTGGAGGTCCTCCTTCCGCTCTGTCCAACTGATTCCTTCGGGGAAGCGGAACTTCGTCACGGTATCCGCACTCTCGCTCTGCCCAGTAAACCACTCATCTTGCTCCCAGAACACGCCTTGCGGGAGGAGAACCTTTGCCAGGACAACCTCGCTCGTACCGTTTAGCGAGACCGGCCTAAGTTCCCGGGCCTTCAGATGGCCCGCCTCGGGGAGGTAGAGGGTCGCGCGCACGTCGCCGGCCGAGACCGCACGGAACCGGAGCAGGAAGGTGTAGACGCCCCCCTTCGGACGAAGGGCGAAGGCCTGGGGAATGGTGTCCTCTTGGGACGCTCCGACGACCTTCAGCGGCACCCCCTGGACCGGGACATCGAGACGCTCGGGCCGAGCACGCCAAGTCGCATTCACCTGTACTCGATCGCCAGTAACCGTACTCGGCCAGCTCATCACGAGAAGCCCGTAGGACAGGCTCCTTGAGGGGATGCGGACCGTCACCTCTTGGCTCCGCCGTCGCGGCTTGGCGTTCGCCGGGATCTCAGCCCACATACGGATCAGCGGGTCCAGAAGTGGCAGGGCCTTGCGGAAGCGTCCATTCTGGGTGCGTACGGGGATCCGCCGACCATTGGCGACAAGCCATACGCTGGAGATATTCCAATCCGCGACTTGCCCCTCGACGAGAATGATCGGCGGTGCGTCGGGAGGCAGGGTGTGCCCGTCCTGCGGGCTGGTGATGGCGATCCCGTTCGGTACCGGTGGGGGAACATACTCTATGGTGATGGCATCTTCCATCGCCATGCCCAGCCAATCCTCTGCCACCGCTCGCAGACGGTTCGGACCACGTTGTAGTGAGACCGAGACTTGGAATGATCCACCCTCGGCATCGATCTCTCTGGCAACATCATTCACATAAAGGACGACACGCGCTGGTACACCCCCCCGGACCTTTCCGGAAATCGTCTCAGTCTGTTGCTCGGTAACCCGGGAACGGGGTCCGTCCAGGCGCACGTTCAGCCGGCCAATGCCACGCCCGTCAGCCAATCCAGGCGTGGACTCTGGTGACGCGTACATCGGTGGCTCCACTACCGCCCCTGGAGGAGGAAAGGGCGTGGCGTTCACTCCGAGGGAGCTGGTAGCGATAGCGGGGGCTTGTGGGGCTGGTGCCGACGAGGAATCAGGAACTTCTTCAGGGACCAACGATGCGGCACCGGAATCGGCAATCGCAGTCTCCTCGGACCTCCGCGGCCTCGGATCGCTCGATGAGGATCGCTCAGGCTCGGCGGGGAGCGGTTCTGAAGCCTCAAGCGCAGCGACCTGCGTCCCGTGGTGCATCTCTTTCGGGTCGGGCGCGGGCTGCCGAGGGGATGCACTGGCCGCCAGCGGAAAGGAGGGGGGGGTTTGCACCGTAATAGCTGTTCCCGGCGGAGGGAACAAACCTGGGCCCGCATCGAGGGACCCAGCGGCAGCTGCGGTGGTGTCTGCATTGAGCACCGCCGGAGAATCGGGCGCTCCTTCTGGCGTTCGGGACGCGGCCTCCGAATGGGTGCCTGGGGACTCCATGGACTCTAGGGACGTCGTGTCGACGGAGGGAGATGGCAATGGCTTCTTGTCTTGGGTGGGTGGAGACACGTTCGCTATCAGTGGGACCCTCGGGACTTCCGACGTCGGATTGACAGCGGAAACATCCTCCGGCGTCTCACCCTCAGCTGAGGAAGTGCCTTGGCCTTCCGCGGGTGGCTCGGGTGTTGGTAGGAGTGCCGCCGCAATGCGTGCGGCGCCCTCATCCAGCTCGGGAGCGACAGCGGCTTCGTCCGAGACGGGCAATGACCCCCAATCAGCACCTCCGTCCGGTGCTGCGGAAGCGATCACTGATTCAGCGTGCGGGGCTTCCTCAGGTTTCTGTGGCGTCGGGTCGGCTGACCGGGCCTGATCCGGCTCCTCTTTGAGGTCTTGTGGAGACACTACTGGAATCGGCGGCCGCGGCGTGCTCCCTTCGACGAGCGGTGCGGGGAGCACCTCTGGAGCCTGGAGCTCAGCTAGTTGGGTCCCCTGGCGCTCTTCTCTCGGCTCAGATGCTGGCGGGCGGGGGGCCTCGCTGTTTACCAGTGCTGAGACCGTCGTATCCCGCGCGGCCACGACCGCGCCTAGCGGAGGGAAGAGCGCGGGGCCTGCATCGAAGGGCTCGGCAGAAACAACAGGCTCGCTTGGTGTCGCCACCGTCGGGGACTCAGAGACCGCCTGAGCTGCCGGTGCTCCTTCCACCGGATGATCGAACGGGACTCCCTCGGGCTCCCCCGGAGTCGCGTCGGCGGGAAGTGTCTCTAACGTCTGCATTTCATTCAAGTGGGTGTCTCGAATTTCCGCGGGAGGGCGAATCGACGCAATTCGCGCGGGATCCTCACCCAGGACCTTGGCGGCAAAGGTGGGGCTGTCCGGGACGATCATTGCCGTTTGATCCGGAGCAACCTCCTCAACCGTGGACGCCGATCCCACACGGGTACCCGGACCTTCCTCAGACTCCTGAAGGCTTAGGTCAGCGGAATGGGACCGCACCGCCTCCAGGGTGGCAACCCGCGCCTCGACCGCCGTCCCGGGAGGAGGGAAGAAGGCGGACGGTGAGAGGGGCGCGGGTTGCGTTGCCGCCTCCTGGATCTGTGAAGCGGAGAGGAGCGCCTCAGGCGCGGACGGAGTGAACTCCGCAACGCGTGTAAGGTCCTCATTCAGACCCTGGGTTATGAAACCGCCGCTCTCTGGAACGTCTGCAGGCGTGGGATCGACAACTACCTCAGGCGCCGCGAAAGCGTCTACCGGATCCGCGACCAGGGGCTCTCGAGGCTCCCGCAGCGTCGGCTCGGTGGAGGAGAACGGCTCCGGCAGAGGACTACTTGCCTGGTCCGGTGAGGTGGTGAACTCCTCACGAATCCGGAGATCGGCCAGATGGGTTCCCTGGCGCACTTCTGTCTGCTCAGACGCAGGCGGGCGTGAGGCCACACTGGTCACTGAGGCGGACGGTACGATTGACCGCCCTGCTACGGCTGCCCCGGGCGGAGGGAAAACTGCAGGACCGAGCTCGGGGGACTCGGCGGCAACAACAAGGTCACCTGAGGTCGGCACGGGCGTGGATTTAGAGGCCGCATGGAACTCCGGCGGCCTTTCTGCCGAACCAGGCTCTTGCAGCGTCGCGTCGGACGATGGAGACGACTGCCGCTTCATCTCTGGGGTCAATGCAGTCACTTTGGACTTGGGCAGCAGCGGCGTAACCTCCTGGACAGACTTGGCGGCGAGGATCGGTCCCGGCGTCTGGCTCGCGGACGCGCGAGTGTCTTGGCTCGGCGACAGGGACTCGGACGCTGACGGCCGGGCTGCCGCAACGATGGGGGGGCTAGCGGATTCTGCTTGCCGGAGACTGGGAGGCACACTCTGCGCCGACGAAGAGGACGTGGCGGGTTGTGCTGCGATCGCCGTCCCTGGGGGAGGAAAGAGCGAGGGACCCGCGTCAACGGGCCGGCTGGCGACAGCGGAGCTGTCTGGGACCGGCAATGGAGGGGCCTCAGGGGTTGGCTTCGACGCCGGGGGGACTGGCGCCGACTGGGCTTTCAAAGGTTCGGGCTGGGCATTCTGGACGGAAGACGAAAGTGGTGCAACGGGCACCAACCGTTCAGCAGTGGGTTTCAGTGCCCGGACCGAAAAGAGTTCCACGACACGTTCTCGTTTCGTCGCAAATCTCGGCGAGGCTTCGTCATTGGCTGCAGGTGCCGCTGTCGGACCCTCCTCCGCGACCTTCTTCGGCGGGGGACCTTCGTTCGTGGACGCTCCAGCAGGTGCACCCGCGACGGCCACAGCTCGCGGCGGCGCCGGAGGGTCAATCCTCGCCTCCACGCCTCCCCATCTGACAGTGAGGGTCGGCAGTGCGGGAGTGGTCGCTTGCGCGGATGGGCGAAAGCTATCGGTGGGTAAGCTGTTGGGAGGCTGTTTTTTCTCCTCCGGCAGAGAGGTCAGGAGGACATAGAAATCATCCCCTGTGGCCATCGGGTCCGCCCCCGGGAACGGCCCTGTTCCCGGGGCGATGTTACCCACGAGCAGAAGGGCACCGACAATTCCCGCGTGAAGAAGAAGGGAACACGCGACCGAGAGCCAAAGGGCCACCCGGTCGGACATCATGAACTTTCCATCCGCCGGCGTTGGCACTCCCGCCTTGTCCGTGCGGACCGGATGAAGATCCCAATATGCCATCCAGAGGCCACACACCAGGAAGAACACAGACACCGCAAGGAGGAGGGGCAAGAGATTCATCACATCCTCTGGTCGTCAACGGGGCCGAGCATCGTCCAAGGTTGCTCATGACCTCTCCCCCCACTCCCGGCCTGATTGCTAGCGAACGCGCTCTCTGCCATCCAATGACCGGACGGGGGCCAGCACCTCCACAGGGGCCAGCGGGGTCGCCAGGACCTCCTGACCAGCCGGGTCAGTTTGGGGCGGGGTGTCGTTCAGGACGGGTGTGTAATCACCGGGGTGTGGTGCGGGGGGCACCCGGGTGACGCCCACATCGGCAGAATCGGGGATGACTGGGACGCCGCCGGGTGAGGGAATCACCACAATTTTGGAGCCGTGAGAGACCATGTTGCCAGTCACACCATCTGGTTCGAGCGGCGCCTGGCTCGCACCCCACCTCCCTTGCTGCTCGTCAAGGATCGACTGGAGTTGTCGGATCTCGCCCTGGAGCACGGTCACTGCCTTGGCGAGCGCGTCGCGTTCGTTGGACGCATCCCGTTCGCCGGAAGCCACGCCTTCGGCCACAGCAGTTGGCCGCTTCAGCGAGAGGGCCACCTGGTCTAAGATTTCCTCCACCCTCTCTTTTTCCGGCAGATCCTTCCCGGTCTCCATTCTGAGTACGACGTTGGTCATCCGTGGCGTGACAGGCGCAAGCGTCACAGAGATTGACACCCTCTCCCCGCTCCGGGCGGTCTTGGGGCTGCGGACCTCCATTCGGGCGAGGGTGTCCAACGCGCTCGTCCACACGGTCTGAAGGTCCGCATCAAGAGTCCGCTCGACCCTCAAACCACCACCGGTCCCCGGCACGTTCCACAGCGACCCCGATCCGGCAAGGCCGACGCCCAGCACGCTGGCAGCCAAAAGTGCAAGGAGCACCCGTACCTTTCGTTTGGATTGCACCTACGCAACCCTCATTTTGATGCGCGAATCAACCCCCTTCCCCGGTCTGGAAATTCCAACCCGGCTACTGCACGAGCCGCAGCCTGTCCGAGATAGCCGTTCTGACGGCCGGCAGCGGGGTGGGGGGCGCCGGGATTACTTCACACGAGAAGTAGCCAAAGACCGCGCGGTAGGCTGGTTCATTCACTGTTTCGTCGTCACAATAAAAATCCCACGGGTGGGGTTCGTTGTCCTGGTAGCCATTATCGACAATACAGTCCCCATGGTTAACAACTTGCGCCATGACGAATTGTGACCAACCGATCAGCGGAAGCGGTCCGCTGAACGACCCGGCCGGACATTGCGACGTGTTGACCACGGGGACCATCACTTCCCAGCCGGGGCCCTGATAGGTAACGTTACCACCACTGTCCCTGACCGTTGGACACCCTTGATCCTCCAAGATATCCTCGTCCGAGCTGCCGCTGCACGCCGAAAGACTGTTGTTATACTCGGTGAGGAAATTCTCTTCGAGAACATCGAACACCGACTGCTGCATGCCATTATTGGTCCCGATGTCTGGAGGATTATCCGGATCGTCTAACACGGGGGGATCACAGGTTTGGCTGCAGTTTCCACCGCCCGCGGCGGCTTCAATAGCTGCTATCGTCGTGGGGGCACTGGGAGTACTCGTCCCACACACGTTCGCCCACGAGGCCGTATTGGTGCCGGGAGGGGGCTCCCCTTCTAATTTCCCACTACTGCTGATCATGGTGACGGGATCGCCACAGCCCGTCGAAGACGCCGGATCAAAGGTACACCCGTTGAGCGCGATCGGAAAGATACAGGAGTCCTCCGCAACGGTCACCGGCGGATTGGCGACCGCGATCGACCTAGCCGAAACATCCAGGGCATTCCATCCGAGGAGTCGGAGGAAGGACGTCGGAATCTGCGTCGCATACTGGGTGCATACGGCGTTGACCCGCGTGCCGTCCACGGAGGGCGTGAAGCAATCTGTTGCGGCGCAGCTATTGTACTCATCCGGAGAGGCGAGGCAGACATTCCCCGTCACCGCCCCGGTTGGATCCGGCGCCCAGATTCCCAGGACGATATCCCCATTAGGGTCGTTCGCTGCATTCAGGTTCAGATCGACGGTTTGCAGGCTTGGACCCCCCCCCCGCATTTGGTTGAAGGCGGCGTAATCCTTGGCAGCCTGCCGCGCGTCCGGGAATACCGTGTCGTCGAAGCCGAGCTTCCCCGCCCCGGCCAGGGAGGCCGCATCCAAGCTCCGCTGAAGCTCAGCCTTGGAAGCACCCTTGAAGGTGAGGTCGATGGCGAGCCCGCCCATGACCAGGAGGAAAACAGTCAGGGCGACGGTGAACATCAATACACTTCCGCGCTGACTCCTCAAACAACGGTGCTTCATAGCGCCTTTCTCCATTCCCACACCTCCCTTCGTGCTACTTGCTCAGAAGGAAATGGGCGCGCCGGTTCCACTTCCATGCCGATTCGTCGTGCCCGAGGACGAAGGGACGTTCCTCGCCATAGCTGATCGTGGAGATGCGGCCCGGGTCGATGCCGGCGGCCACGAGGTAATCACGAACGGCCGCGGCCCGGCGTTCGCCAAGAGCGAGATTATACTCGTTGGTCCCTCGCTCATCGCAGTGGCCTTCAACGACGATCCTCGCCTCGGGGTTCCCCTTCAGCCACTCCACGTTCTGGCTCAACACGGCCTTGGCGTCTTTGCGAAGGGCGGACCGGTCGAAGTCAAAGAACACATCCTGGAGGGGCGAAACCTCTTTGACAGTCTCCGGGAGGATTCGGGCCTCCGCGAGCGCGAAACGGACGTTCTCGATCTCCTGCCATGGGATGTCCACGCGCCCCTCTGGCGTCATTCCCCGCAGTAAGGTCGTGCCCAGGTTGACGTAGTCCGCCTCGACCCGGGAGCCGTCCACCAGCACTGCCGTGGCCGCGGTGCGGTAGTGGGTGCTCGCCACGTAGGGAGGGAGAGGGCTTTTCTCGACAGGCTGCCGGAAGAATTGGAGGCTGCGGATGCGGGCAAGCGGGATCTGCGTCTCCACCCCCCGCCGGGAAAGGGTTACCACGTCCGTCTGCCGGTGACCCTGCAATGCCGGTGGCTGCTCCAATGCTCGGGCCGTCCTCCGCTCGAGCTCGCCTCGGGCAGCAAACTCCTGAACGGACATACGCAAAGTCTCGCCCTCGGCCGCGGGCCCCTCTTCCGGTTCTGCCGCGATTGTGTAAAAGACCTCGAGGGATGGCTGGGACAGCCGCCACGACTCCCCTGCCCAGGTCCGAACTTCGGCGGCCACTTCCTGCGCCGTCGTGGGGGCAGGCGCACCCAAAAGCCACGTCAGTACCACCAAGCCGATCAGTACTTTGGTTTTCATCTATCCCTCCATTCGCTCAATATCCTGCAAGATTTCTTAATGCGTCCATGAGCCCCAGTAACGCCGGGGCCATGGAGACGACAAAAAAGGCTGGAAATATGAAGAAGACGGTCGGGAAAATCATCTTGAGCGGCGCGAGGTGCGCTCGCTCCTCCGCACGGTGCCGTCGCTTGACTCTTGCCGACTCCGCGTGAATGCGAAGGGTCTTCCCCAGGCTCGTGCCGAGCCGCTCCGTCTGGACAAAAGCGCCCACCACCGCCTTCAACTCGTGGACCCCAGTTCGGTCCCCGAGGTCGTGCAGTGCTTCTTCGCGCGGCCGTCCCGCCCTCACCTCGAGGTGCATGCGCACCAACTCCTGGTGTAGCGGGCTCTTGCGCTTATCTGGCCTCTCCGCGACACGCGCGACGGCGGCATCGAAACCCATGCCGGCTTCCACGCACACCATCAGGAGATCCAAAACATCTGGCAGGGCGTACAGGATATCGCGCTGGCGCGCCTTGATGCGGTTGCGCAGCCAGAAATCGGGGAGGTACAGTCCCAGCAACGCAAGGATAATCGAATAGAGCCCGGTGTGGGGGAAAACCCGCTGGCTGATGGAACCGTAAAACGGATAGGCGTAGCCGCAAAGAATCGCGAGGGTGATCTTGGCCCCGACGAAGTATCTGGCCGCACGAGGATTGTAGTAGCCAGCCCAGGCGAGCCGCTCCCGAAGTCGCGATAGCTTGCCGGTGTCGCGCGGGACGAATGGCCGACCGAGCCGCTCGAGAGCCCGCCGCCACCCCGGCGTCTCCTCCTCCCAACGGTAAATCGATCCCGGCCCGGCCGTGGGCGTAGCAGCTTGGAACCGATTGTCCCGAACCCGGAACGACCACCGGAGCGTGAGAACGCCCGCAAGAAAGGCTACACATGCGACGATGAGGAACGAAAGTACCGCATAGGTAGTAGGGTTCATCTACACCTCACACTTTGATCTTCGCGATGCGCCAAATTATGACAAAGCCGATTGCCTCCAGGATGATCCCAGCGCCGATCAGATAAGGGGCGAGGGGTGACGCCCAGAACGATTCAAAGTAGCGAGGGAACGTCAACCCGAAAATGATCACGAATGCGAGCGGGCTCAATCCGACACAGATTGCGCTCCACCGGTGCTGGGCGGAGAGGACTCGGGCGTGGCTGAGAAGCTTGAAACGCTCACGGATGACCTCGCTCAGGCGGTCCAAGATCTCTGCGAGGTTACCGCCGGCACTCCGGTGGATGTTGATCGCGGTGCAGAAGAACCCCATGTCCTCCGTGGACACCCGGCTCCGAAGTCTGGAGAGTGCCTCGCCATGGTCCATCCCGAGCTGGATCTCCTCGGATACCCGCCTGAACTCCTGCCCGGCTGGATCCGGCATCTCGTCGCCAACCACTTGGATGGCCGCGCTCAGGGCGTACCCCGCCCGGATTGCGCGGGTCAACATATCCAGGGCATCGGGAAACTGCCCCTCAAAGCTTTGAAAGCGCCGTTGTCGTCGATGCAGGAGGTAGAAGACAGGCACGGAACCTGCGACAGGCGCCAGGAACGCTCCCCACATAAACACACCCGTGCGAAACCACGCCGCACCCCCACCGACGATCGCGAACGCGCCCATAAGCCCGATGAAACCCTCATACCGCCCGGCGTTGTACCCCGCTTGCTCGACGAGGGTGACAAGCGGCCGGACAAGCCGTCCCCATTGCTGATACGCTGTCCCGAGATCCGATCGGAGGATGTCCGCGCCTGCCTGGAGGGCGACACTCTTACTACGGTCAAGCCGGCCTCTAATCCTGCGGTTCGTGCTTGAGAGCGCCCAAAGCACGGTGATCACCGTGACAACTACCAAGAAAGTCAAGCCCGCGATCGTCGCCGCCAGGTCCATCAGCGCCCCCCCTGTCGTAGGGACGGATCAAAGACTTCGCGGCCGAGGTGAATGCCAGCGCGGACCAGCCGTTCGCTGAACCTCGGCCGGACTCCTGTCGCGCGATGAAAGCCGATCACCCTGCCATCGTTGTCGATCCCCTCCTGCTCGAAGACAAAGATGTCCTGCGTGGAGACAACCGATTCCTCCATGCCGGCGATCTCGGTCACCCGGACGATTTTGCGACTTCCATCGCTTAGGCGTGCCAAGTGAATCATCATGTCGAGGGCCGAAGAGATGTATTCCCGCATGGCGCGCACGGGGAGCGCAATGCCGGACATAAGGATCATCGTCTCGAGCCGAGACAGTGCGTCCCGGGTCGAGTTGGCGTGCACCGTGCATAGCGATCCGTCGTGCCCCGTATTCATCGCCTGGAGCATGTCCAGAACCTCGGACCCTCGCACCTCCCCCACGATGATGCGATCCGGCCGCATACGGAGGGCATTCCGCACCAAATCCCGCTGGGCGATCGCCCCTTCTCCTTCAATGTTCGGGGGGCGTGTCTCCAGACGAACCACATGATCTTGCTGGAGCTGCAACTCGGCCGAGTCCTCGATCGTGACGATGCGCTCGCTGTTCGAGATCGCGTCTGAGATCACGTTGAGCAGAGTAGTCTTCCCGCTTCCGGTCCCGCCCGAGATGAGGATATTGAGGCGGGCCCGCACGGACGCGGTAAGGATCTCAGCGAGGGCCGGCGTGAGGGTGCCGAAATCGAGGAGGTCCGCCATCCGCAACGGCTCAACAGCAAAGCGACGAATGGAGAGCACGGGTCCATCAATGGCCAGCGGCGGGATGATGGCGTTGACCCGGGAGCCATCCGGCAGGCGCGCGTCCACCATCGGGGCGGACTCGTCCACCCGGCGACCCACCTGCGAGACAATCCGCTCGATGGTCTGGAGAAGGTGCGCGTCATTCCTGAACATGACGTCGGTGCGCTCGAGTCTGCCACGCCGCTCGACGTACACTTCATGCGCCCCGTTGACAAGGATATCCGAGATTGCCGGGTCGCGCATGAGCGGCTCAATGGGCCCGAGCCCGAAGGTCTCGTGCTGCACGTCGAGGACGATCTGATCCCGCTCGCGGCGGCTTAGGGGCGTCTCTTCCCCCGCGAGGAGGTCCTCGAGGATCCGCCCGATCTGCTGCTGGACCAGATCCGGTGGGAGACTGTCGAGTTTTGAGAGGTCAATCCGCTCGATGAGCTGACGATGAATGCGGACCTTCAAATCGCTGTATGCCCCATCTTCCCTGTCCCGTCCCGAGCCAAGATCACCCTTGGCAACAGGATGCGGAAGCTTCTGTTGGCGGCCCCTGGGTGTTTTCATCTGTTATTTGCCTCCTGGCAATCGGGAAGGGGTCCACATGGAGCGGAGCATCGAGGGCGCATGCGTTGGTGGCTCCGGCACCGACCCGTTCACAATCATGTCGCTCAACTGACGTAGGTTCTTGGCGATCCTTGAGCGCGGTGAAGCCGTCACGACAGGTTCCCCGTTGTTGATGGCAGTGACCACAGAGGGGTAGTCGCTCGGCGTCTTCCAGTAAATGGGCATCTCCATCGTTTCTCGGACGTGCTTGAGGGTGACATCTTCCCCAGTCCCCTCGCGCATCACCACGATCCTGACCTTTTGGATTGCCAGTCCGAGGTGGCGAAAGGCGGCGAGCCCGGCCGCCCCCGACCGGAGTGCCGATACATTCAGGCTCACCAGGAAAAGGATCTCGTCGGAGACCTCGAGCGCCGCGATGGTCCCCGGATCCATGTCGTTGGGGAGGTCGAGAACAATATGGTCGAAATGCGACCGAAGGATCTCGAGACCCGTCCTGACGTGCTCAGCCGAGAGTTTTGCACGCTCTATCCGCGTTGGCCCTGGGATCACACAAAGCCCACTGACGTGTTGGACTACGAGACCTTGCAGGAACGCTTCATCAATCCGCCCAACGTTCTCAAATGCGTCAAGGACCGAGTACGTGTGGCGAAGGTTGAGAAAGGTCGCCACGTCGGACTGGCGGGTGTCGAGGTCCATCAGGAGCACGCCCCCGGAGACCTGTCGCGCCAAACACACGGCCAGATTGGTCGCCACCGTGGTTACGCCGACTCCCCCCTTGGTCGAGAAGACTGACGTCACCCGCCCGTGTCGTCGCGCGTCTCCGGTGCTGCGTCGCGAGCGAATGACCTTCTCCAGCGCCGCCACCAGCTCGTCTTGCCTCACTGGGCGGCCCAGGAAATCGAGGGCACCGGCCCGGATGATCCGGATGACGAGGTCAGCGGACACACTGGTACCGGTGGCAATAATAGCTGTGTCGGGTAGCGCTCGGGCTAGTTGCTCGATGGCCGCGGTCGTTTTTCCGTGGTCCCTTCCGTGCTGCTCGGAGGGCACCTCTACAACGAGAATGTCGGGGCGAAGGGCTGGAGCCTCGCGAGACGCCCCCGCAGTGTCGGAAAACTCACCCACCACTGAGCAAGGAATGGCACCCAGCATCTGCCGGAGTTTGGCGCGGGCGTCCTTGTCGGTGTCGACGATCATCGCTCGAAGCATTGGTGCCATGCGCGCCTCCCGATTACTTCTCCTGGAGTCTACTCTCGCCAAAGGGGTGCTCCACAACCTCACCGACGCCGGGGATCCCGGGCACCAGCGTGAACTCCTCTTTCTCCGCCTCGGTGAGCTCCAGAAGCTTGGCCGGATCGGGGGCCATAGGCGAGCCGGGTGGGGGCGCCTCGACCAGCTTTACCGTCACGATGAAGAGGAGTTCCGACTCATCTTTTTGGAACCGAGTACTCCGGAAGAGCGCGCCGAGGATCGGAATGTCGCCGAGAAGCGGAATCTTGGCCACGGCTTGCCGGACCGCATTGTTAATCAACCCGGCGATGGCAAAGCTCTCACCATCCCTCATGTCGACGGTAGTGAAGGCCGCGTTCTTTCGGACCGTCGGAACCTCAGTGCCCGCGGTGACCACAGTATTGGCGAAGTCAAGGGTTGACACCTCCTGTTCCACTCTCAGATTGATCCTGATCCCATCGACCACGACCGGCAGGAAAGTGAGACGCACGCCAAAGGGCTTGAACTCGATGGTGACCGACTCGCCCGCTTCCTGTGCCACGGGGTAGGGGAACTCTCCCCCGGAGAGGAAGCTGGCCTCCTTGCCACTCTCTGTGACCAGGTTGGGCTTGGCCAGCGTCCGGAGGAGGTCCCGCTCGGCCAGGGCCCGGACCATCCCGGCGTAGTCCCGGTCATCGGAGGCGAAGAATAGGTTGGCGAGATCGCTGAATGCGAGGTCGGGTGCCGTCGGGTCGCTTATCAGTCCTAGCGGCGGAAAGAAGGGGGTCCCGGGAAATGCGCCGCCTTGGAAGGTGTCACCTAGCAGCCTGAAGCTGAAGCCGAGTTCGCGTAGGGCGGCGCGTGCCACCTCCGCCACCTGGACCTGGAGCAGGACCTGCGGGGGACGGGTGTCCTTCAGGCTGAGGAGACTGATGACATTGCCTTTTTCGGCGAAGGCGGCGGCGACGGCGGAGGCAGCGGGGATAAACTCCTCGCTCGATACCGCGCCTTGTAAAATCACGGCCTTCTGCGCCGCGCGCACCTCAATCTTGTCACGGGGGGCGAGCTGCTCAAGCCGTTCCCTGAGGAGGTCCAGGTCGGTCTGTACTAACAAGTCGAAAAACTGGGTCTTTTGGGGATAGAAGACCACCAGCGAGGTTACCCCGACGGCCTTGCCATTAATCAGGATCTGGTTTGGCGAGACGACAAAGACATCCGCGATTTTTGGCTCAGTAACCGACACCCGATCGAAGGCCTCCTTGAGCTCCAGAACCTGTGATTTTCCAATGGTTACGTTAATCCGTACCGGCCCTTGCGCGGCGGCTGCCATGTTTACATAGGCGCCGGTGAGCACGAGGTTCGTCACCAGGAGTCCCAGGACGAGTCGGCCCACGGAGGAATGATCTCTTGTCCGCATGCGTCTTCTCCTTCCTTAGCGGGGCGTCGCCTTGACCCACATGTTTTTTCCCGTATCTCGGACGAAGGTGACCTCGGTCGCCTGGCCTGCCCGGAGGACCGAGACGACGTGCGCCTTGATTTTTGGCGCGGGAAGCGGAGCGCTATCGGCCACGCGACTCTTTGACGCCTTTGACTTTGGTGTTGCCTCTGACGGCCCGAGGAGCGTGGTCCGGGTGACCCCGACTGTTTGGATCGACTGTTCATCGCGGTAATTCCGTGTGGCCAACATCAACTTGCCTGAGGTCTGGGCCAGCGCCAAGCGCTCGGCTTGCTCCGGCGTCAGGGCGACTGTCACCGTGGTGATCTTCACCGGCTTATTGTCCTTCATCTCGACACTCTGCCCCGCCGCGAGAACCGGGACATTCTGCAAGATCGTTTTGGCGATCTGGTCACCGTCCCCCTTATCCATACTCACCAGGACATCGACGCGGCTATGCGGCATGATGAAACCGCTCTCCTGCACCGCCCTGTCAACCTTGATTGTCACACCCCGAAGGCCCTCTGGGACGATCATCGGAAGAACTCCGCCCGGTGTCTCTTTTTGCGGGTCCACGAGCTTTTGCCTCAGCACTGGCTCACCGGAGACCATCGAGCTCCGGGTCACCAGTCCCTCGGCTTCGGCAAAGCTCTTGATGGCACCCTCGGGCACAGAGTTTTCCGGCCAGGTTGCGAGCTCAATGTGTTGTCTGGTCAGAGATTCCCCCAGTTCCATGTTCACCGCAGCCACCACTACTTGCTCGGTCGCCTGCCGATCAGCCTGGCGCGTGACGCTTCGGCTAACAGTCCGGTAGATTATCGCTCCAGTGAAGAGACCGACCACCGTAGCTATGGCTAATACCAAAAAGAGTCGTCGACGCATGGCACCCCTCCTATTCCTTTGTCTGTGTTATTACTCGTATCGCATGATTGCACTCTGCTGGATATTCCACGGCCCCAACCCCATTAACTCGAGTAATGGCACGAATGTTTGAAACGTCACGCTCACATCCGCCTGGACTTGGCCGTCCGCCATGCAGGAGACCTCCCCGGGGGGCGGGGTGCATGTGACGGTCGGATAGCCGGGATCCACCGTCAGATTAGTTGCAGCCAGGATCTGGTTCATCCGACTTATGGCCGGGTTCGGATCCCACGGGTCGGTAACAGCTGCGACTCGGGCCCCGTGCCAAGCCGCCGTAGTCACCAGGTTCAGGGTGAGCCACGCACGACTCAACTCCACGATCATGAGCATGATCATGAGCAGAGGGAGGAGTACCGCGACAAACTCCAGGCTTGACGCCCCTCGTTGGTCACTTCGGCGCGGACCGTAGACCATGCGTCCTCTCCATTTCCTCCTCCAGCCCGGGAAGCCCTTGAGGAAGCTTCCCGGGCTGGGGAGAAAATTTATGAACCGACTCCGAGCTGGACCCCGATCTCTGTGATGACACCATTGATCGTGGTTCCCAACGTGCCCGGGTAGACGGCAAGCGCCAAGAGAACGATCAGCAACGCGACCGCTATCCATTCCAAGGTCTCAACACCCCGTTGATCCTTCAGGTACTCAAAGTGAAAGCGGTCCCTCAGATACGACATGACTCTCTTCATTTCTTCCTCCTCTCCCCGCGCATCTCTTTGCCTGAGAGATGTGTGAAATCCCGCTGCGTTCACGCCGGTGCTCCCTCTCCCTCCTTTCTTATGTCCGGCCTTGCAACGACACTCTAGCGCCCTGGGCTAAGTTGGGCGAAGCTGGCAATGGGTCGCTCATCTCTTATTTGATGAACCTTCCAATCTCCCTCCGTTTTGTCGGGTTCACACGATACGAAGTATCTCTCCCCATCCCCCGCTGCTTTACAACGAGGTCGTGGGAGAGGAGCAGTTCCAGCGATTGTCCTATCTCCTCGACGGTTCGCTCAATCCGCTCGCGCTGCAGCCACCATCTCGCAATCCCCTCGAGCGTATCTCCAGCCTCCGGCTGCCTGGTCAAGTAGCGGAGGATTTGCCGTGCGGTCTCCTCGACGGTTCGCTCAGCCCCGCCCATTTCCACAGCATCCTCCTATGCGGTGAGGTGGAAAAATTCGTCATGCGCCGGTTTCGCAAAGATAAATGCAGGCGCGATGCCAGCCATCCCTCTTAGGGGAAAGATGCAGATTCTAAAGGGTTTAACGAAAAGAAGGGGCTCTACGGGAAGGCTCAGGAGGGGTAACGGTGTCCCCGGTCAAAAGGTGGACGCCGGAAGATAATCTACTAATTTTCTTGGGTCCGAACCGGTGGGGCCAAAGAACCCCGGGGGTGGGGACAATTTCCCCCATGTTCCCTCACAAGAATGAAGTGAGAATGGCCGGAGAGGACCGAGGCAAAGCCGTGGTAAACACTGTGTGTGCCGAGACCCATGGATCTAAGCACTGCACTCTGGAGGTAGCCGCGGAAGGTGCCGCGTCCCGGCGTGATACCCGGCGGGCTGCGCGTGGTTCCCGCCTGTACGTTTCAGATTTACTGTCTATTTCCGGCCAGCCGGTCAATAATCGCTCGATGTTCGTAAGCTCAGCTCACATGTCTTGGCACACAAATTGCGACAAAACCTGAGCAACTATTCGATTATCCCTGCTCTTGCTGTATATCGCAACACCCAGTAAACGTTGGATTATTCGTCTCGAACGCACAAACAAAAGGCTGCCAAAATGCCAGATTCAACACCAGATCCTACGCGCGAAAAGAGCACTGAGGGATCCGCAACCGACATGGAAGCGAGTCGATGTGCAGACTTGCGCAATTTTACAGACATTCCCACCTCTGATCCAGCAGCAGCCCTCCGGTTTTGTCAGCGTCTTGCGCATGTTGTAACAACAAACTCCCGCCTTCCTATCACTGATGAGATCCAATCTTTCCTAAACGATGCTCCCGAAAAAAGTCGTCGTACCGAACCCGATCTGTCTGTGATCCTTCCTGTTTGTAACGAGGAAGAAAACATTCCTATCTTGTACACGCGGCTTCACAGCGTTTTGGAAGAGACCGGCCTGGACTTCGAGATTGCCTTTGTGGATGACGGCAGTGGGGATAAGAGTCTGGAACTCTTGCATGGTCTCGCGGCGAGAGATCATCGCGTCACGGTTGTCGAACTGGCACGGAACTTTGGACATCAAGTGGCAATAACTGCCGGTCTTGACCATGCCCGCGGCAACGCCGTTATCGTGATGGATGCAGACTTACAGGATCCCCCCGAAATGCTGCCCCCGCTTATTGCCAAATGGAAGGAAGGTCACGACGTGGTCTATGCTATCCGAGAGCAGCGTAAGGAAGGCTGGTTCAAGCGCACTGCTTATGACGTCTTCTATCGTCTCTTGCGGCGAGTGGCTAACGTCGAGATTCCCCTGGATGCAGGCGACTTCTGTATTATGGACCGCAAGGTGGTGAACCTGCTGCGGTCCATGCCGGAACGGAATCGTTTCGTACGCGGCATCCGGAGCTGGGTAGGGCTCCGCCAGACGGGCCTACCCTACGAGCGCCAGGCCCGCAATGCCGGCCGGCCGAAATATTCGTTTGCGCGCCTGATGCTCCTGGCGCTGGATGGTCTGATCTCGTTCTCGTACACCCCACTGCGCGTTGCTTCGCTGTCCGGGGTTGGCATCTCGCTCCTATCGTTTCTGCTGGCCGGCTTCTATTTTATCAAGAAGTTGACGACCGGCCTGAATCCGCCAGGCTTCGCCACGCTGGTCGTCGCCGTCTTCTTCCTGGCCGGCATCCAGCTCATCACTATCGGCGTCATGGGCGAATACATTGGCCGGATTTTCGACGAGGTAAAGCGGCGGCCGCTCTACATAGTCCGCCGGGTGACGCGGCATGAAGGGTGAAACGCGATGCGTGTCCTGATGCTCAACAACGAATTCCCTCCACTGGGTGGCGGCACCGGCGTGGTGAACTACCGCCTCCTGCGAGAGATGTCCGCCTGCGACTATCTGTATGTGGATTTGGTGACCTCTTCACGGACGCGCAGCACGTATGAAACGGAGCAATTCGCCCCACGCATCACGATCTACAAGGTGCCGGTAGGCAACAAGAACATTCATCATTCCGGTAATCGAGAACTTCTCACGTATGCCTGCCGAGGTCTACTTCTCAGTCGGAGACTCTTGCGGCAGCATCGATACGACCTGAGCTTTGCATTTGCGGGCGTGCCGGCTGGCGCAATCAGCTATGCACTCAAGCTCGTTGCCGGGTTAAAATATTTGGTTTCACTGCAAGGGCCGGACGTGCCTGGCTTTGAGGCGCGGTATAACTATCTCTATCCTGTCCTGAAGCCCCTGCTGCGGCGGATCTGGAGCCGTGCCAGCGTGGTCACGGCCATCAGCAAGGAACATCAGCGCCTGGCTCACCGGACCATGCCGGATCTGGAAATCCAAATGATCCCCAACGGTGTGGACACAAGCACCTTTCGGCCGGCTGATGAGCCCCGACAGGGACCCGAAGTCAACATCTTGTGCGTGGGCCGCCTCATCGAGCGTAAGGGTCAACACCACCTGCTGCGGGCGTTTGCCAATCTGCGTGCCCAATGCAACTGCCCCATTACCCTGACATTGGTGGGGACTGGCGATGCTGAGGATTTGCTTCACTGTCTGGCTAACGACCTAGGAGTGGCCGACGCTGTCACATTCACTGGCTTTGTACCTCGTAGTGATATGCCTGCGGTCTATCGACAGGCAGACATTTTCGTCCTCCCCTCCCAAAACGAGGGGATGTCTATCGCTTTGCTGGAGGCGATGGCGTCGGGGTTACCAGTGGTGGTTACGAATACCGGCGGAACGGCAGAACTGGTCCAGGATGCGGTGAACGGTTATGTCGTACCCTGGGCCGAAGCGCCACTCCTAACCAAGGCTTTAGCCGCGCTCGTAGGGAACGAGCAACTCCGATGGACTATGGGAAAACAGAGTAGACGAGCCGCGAAACACTTCGCCTGGTCCGCTTTAACACAAAGGTATCTAGCGTTATGTGCGCAAATCGCTGGCTCATCAATTCCAGTACTAGTCCCAGCGCACCGCTCGCTTCCCCCGAGCCTATGTCATGCAGAGGAAAAAACTCAACCGACGACTTAGGGCGCAGCCGAGACTCAAATGATGCGTTCCCAGGACAATGTGACCATACCTCATCTCTCCTCGAACAACGACGAGGGCAAAAAGACTTCACCAGTATCTGCATATGCTTGGCCTAGCGCTAGCGTTGACAATACCCTCTACTCGATCTGTCTCCCATTCACGGGCCGCCTTTACCAATCCAGCGCTCATCGACTTGCTCCAAAAACACCACGCTTGGTGAACAAAGCGGATGCACAACAGAAACAAACCTAAGGTCTTGCTCGTTTGCCCATGGGCGCACAGTAACTGCTACTATACAGCCAAGTTCTGCAACGCCCTCGCACTTACAGGTGCCTCTGTTTTCCTCGTGATACCTGTCAACTTTATGACAGATCTTCTTTCGCATAATGTCAAACAGATACGATGGCCGTACGTAGCCCCCGAGTGTACAAGATTAACATCCCTTCTCCGCTCTCCATTTCAAGCTATGAGACTATTCCGCATAATTCTTCAAACAAAACCAGACTGCATCCACTTTCTTTGGACACATCAGGTTCCCATCTTATTAGCACCATTCCTAAAAAGATTCCCTGTAGCGTATACAGCGCATGATCCAGTTTTGCATCCCGGCGAAGCTGGCATCCTTCGTGGCTGGATCCACGGGCAACATATTAAGATGGCGAAAATATGCTTTGTGCACGGAGAAGAAAACAAGCAAAAACTCATTCAGAATTATGGCGTTGATCCCAAGAGTGTATATGTCATTCCGCACGGGGAATTCGTGTTCTGGGAAAATTTGCCTCCAGTCGAACAGGAAAAGAGGATTTTATTTTTCGGGCGAATTCGCAAGTACAAAGGGATAGAAGTTCTACTTGATGCTTTCGAGAAGGTTAGCCCATGTATTCCTGATTACCGGCTTTCCATCTGCGGCAAAGGAAATTTAGGGAACCTGAGCTTTCGAATACGGTCTATGCCCAATGTTGATCTGGAAAATCGATTTATCAACCACGAGGAGATACCTTCACTTTTTCTCCGTTCCAGATTCTTAATTCTCCCGTACATTGATGCCACGCAAAGCGGTGTAGTTCCTATGGCTTTTGCGCTTGGAAGAACCTGTATTGTTTCCGCAGTCGGCTCCATGCCGGAGATCGTCTGCCACGAGGATAATGGACTCTTAGTTCAACCAGGCGAGCCAAATGAACTTGCCGCTGCAATGCTCAAGCTGGCACAAGACGACACCCTCCTACGCCATTTGGAACAAGGTGCCTCAAACGCGGCTCACAACTCAGATTCTTTTTCGTGGAACCACGCGGCGCGTATTGCTGCCGCTGCATACCAGTCGTCCATGGGGTCTTGACTCAACCATGATTACGCACGCCACCTTTCGCAATTCGTATCCGATCTTCATTGTCGGAGCTGCAAGATCCGGAACCACCCTCTTACAGTTAATCTTGAATTCCCATCCAGAAATAGCCATTTACGGCGAATTACATTATTTCGACAAGATACTGCCACTTAAAAAACAAATACGCTCCCTAGAAAGTCCCAAGGATTTAGATGCCTTCTTTTCACTTGTCAGACAAATGGGCCATATCCAATATATCCCCGATGGTCACAATATTCTTCAATCTGTTCACACTAGGATGGCCAATCAGCGGATCCGCTCATATGAGCTTTTTTACACCTATGTCCTCCACGAATTCGCTCGGATTCAAGGCGCCAGACGCTTTGGAGAAAAAACACCGCACAATATCAGGTACTTGAAGGAGCTAATACATCTTTTCCCAAATGCGAAGGTTCTTCATATCGTGCGCGATCCACGGGATGTGGTCGCATCCCTAGTAAAAATGCCCTGGACATCTAATGATATCGTGACAAATTCCCTGAAATGGAAGTGTGATATTCTCTATGGCCAATGCTTTGCAAATCACGGGGCTTCATATTTTGAATTACGCTACGAAGACTTGGTATCCAACCCTAGACGTCACACCAAAACAATTTGTGAGTTTATAGGTGAACAGTACCATGACAAAATGATGGAGTTCTACAGAACATCTAAATCATATATAACAAACGAACCGTGGAAGAAGGGTACATGCAGGCGAATCAATACTAATGCAACGAACAAATGGAAGCAGGAACTTTCGGAAACCCAGGTGTTTATTGTTGAGAAGATAACCGGCTCGCTAATGACAAGATTTGGATATGAAAAGACGATAACACCCCTCACTGCTAAGTTAATGTCACCTTTTATTTTCCTCCGCGATATCGTCAACTATATAAGCTATAAATCCACGAATAATCAATATCGCACTAAAGGTATTGTAAGCGAAAAGAGAAGACTTTACCAAATGTTGGTTAAGTCATTTTTTATGTCCATTCCGTACTGACGACTTTTCACGCAGTCGATGACCTCTAGATAAACCGGTTGCTGCCTAGATCGTCACAAGCGTCATGGCCGTATGGAAGGGATTGATGAATGAGCGATTTTAATCTGGACTTTATTGGGGTTGGCGCAGCCAAAGCAGGAACCAGTTGGCTCGCTGTATGTTTAGCCGAACATCCACAGGTTTGTGTGTCAGTGCCGAAGGAACTGAATTACTTTTGCACGAGGCAGCTTCGTCCGAAAAACCCAGTCAATCGTGGCAGAGGAGAGCATTGGCTGCGGGCCAGGTTTTCCCACTGGACCGAGGGACAGATACGAGGTGAAATAAGCCCATCTTATCTGATTGATCCTCAATCGCCGGACCTCATAAAACAACGCTTCCCTGATATTAAAATTATTATTTCATTTCGCAATCCTACAGAGAGCCTGTATTCACTCTATTACCAAGCCGCCCGAGAATTTTCTGTTGCTGATACCTTCGAAGGTTTCCTGCAGGAACGCTCAGACGTAATTCAAACTGGGTTTTATTATACGCATACCAAGCGCTACCTCGACTACTTCCCTTTGGAAAAGATCCATTTCATTTTTTTTGATGATATCTTGCACCATCCAGAAGAGGTTGTTGCTGATCTTTACAGATTTCTTGGCGTTGAAACGAATTACGTTCCTAAGACCATGGACAGAAGGGTAAATGCAAGGAAAGTTCCCCGATCCGTTCTTCTGCGAAATTTTATAGGCAATGCCAGAGACCTAGTAAACTGGTCTCCACAGTTATTGAGGATAAAAAGATTCCTCGTGGTATTAGGGGCTGAGCAGGTTATCAACTGCATATATGGAGCAAACTTGCGCCATTCGACCTTTAATTCAATGGAAAAGACCACAAGGTCCCGGCTGATGGAAATCTATGCGGAGGAAATCATGTGCCTCGGGAGACTTTTAAATAGAGATCTGAGTCACTGGAACGAATCAAACACCTAGGAATAGGTTTTTGTACATGATCGCAAACTTCTTTCATTTTTGGGGCAATCTTTGGGTTCGCTGGGTTTTGCGCCTCGCTTTCTCAGCTTTCGTGCTGAGCGTAATCTTCACGCAGATTGACTTTATCAGCGTGGTGGAGACACTGAGTCTGGTAGATGTACGCTTGCTTGGGGCTGTTTTCGCACTTTTTTTTGGCATCCGATTGATCTGGGCCTATCAGATGTCGCTGGGATTAATTCTGACGCGGATGCGCTTCACCGTCCTTGATCTGCTCAAAATTAACCTTATCTCGGGCTTCTACGGCTTGGTCGTTCCCGGAAATTTGGTCGCCGGCGGAGCGGCCTCATGGTACAAGCTCTCCCGTGGGGCTGGCCAGGGCGTGGAGGCCTTAGCGTTGTTAGTCCACTTCCGGCTCGTCAACACGCTGACCCTGTTAGGTATAGGACTGGTTGGTGTATGGTTCGATCCACATCTAGGCTCGCCCGGAGTAAAGGCCGTGGTCGGCGCCATGTTTGCCGGGGTTGTTCTGTTGTTATTACTCTTCTTTTCTCCAGGGGTCACGTCGCTGGTAGGACGGCTGGGGCACCCACTGTTGCATTGCCTGCCCGTTCCTAGCTGGATACAAGGCAAAGCCCGAACAATCTGGCAGACCCTGACCGCTTTTCAGGGGTTAACGAAGCTTACTACTGCAGTAATAATAGGTCTGTCTTTGCTGTCACACGCACTAAGGATTTTCAATTTTTACTTGGTCGCATTGGCGATTGACATTCATCTTTCTCCATTTCTGATATGCTGGATTCGCGCGTTGCTTGATATCATTCAGATTATCCCGATCTCAATCGGCGGCCTCGGTATACGCGAACTCAGTTTGGTTTTGCTCTTGCGCGATTACGGTATCCCCGAGTCACAGGCCCTCAGCCTATCCCTAGCGGTTTTCAGTATCATGGTCGTCGGTGGCATAGTAGGCGGCATACTCGAGGGATGGGACATTTTTCCGCGAGGTAGGAGTAAGGCCAGTCACACTGCTTTGAAGAGAGACGGAGACGCGACTACATCTGTTTGCACACACCACAATATGAAATGAAAAGTCACATGGCTACTGTGTGAGCATATAACGCGATTTCAGCGCAGGCAACTTGTGTAAAATATCGGTATTATGCATTACCAGACCTGAATTTACAAGTAGCAAAAGGATAGATACAAAATGAGTCCAAGCATCACGGATTACCGGCGCTATACGGGGCAGTTGCTAAATGGATTTCGCACCCTTGCTGAAAAGAAAATAGCCGCCAGACGCCAGCACGACATATCACCGTATCTGGACAGCGACCGACCGTTGCGAATACTTGATCTAGCAAATGGCCGTCTGCGCCCCCAGTATTTACTGTTGAAAGCGGCTGGTCACCGGGTCTATGGGATAGACCTGGTCAACCAACCAGGATCAAGCTGGGTGGACTTGGCCTATCGCCTTGCCCGCTGGGTCTACATCAGGAAGTTAGCTTTGATGGCTGAAGCGACCAAAGGCCAGACGCTTGTCTGTGGCGACGTAGCTGTTCTGCCCTTTTCAGACAGTAGCTTTGACCTTGTAACGTCAGTGGCCGCTTTTGAACACTTCCTTGACGTCCCTTCCGTCGTGACTGAGCTCGCTCGAGTGGTGCGGCCAGGCGGTCTCGTATGGGTCGGTATCCATCTCTTTACCAGTCCTTCGGGGGGGCATAACCTCAGCCTCACGGAGAATCCATTGCGTACGATACCAGCGGGCGTGGACCCGTGGGATTACCTGCGGCGGCGGCGCCTGCCCTTCCGTGTACCGCTGAATGGTTGGCACAGAGATCAATACCTGGAGGTGTTTGCCCGCAACTTTCAGATTCTCAAGCACTATTGTGCAATGCGGGAAGGGGAAGAGCTGCTAAACCCGGCGCTCGAAGCTGAGCTTTCAAACTATAGCCGGGACGAGCTTACGTGCCGGTCCTACATCATCTTGGCACGTAAAGCCTCATAGATAGTATTCGAAGGATTACTGTTGAGTCAAAAAGTTACACCAAGAGATGAATGAAAAAGTGATGAGCGAAAGAGTCAGGAAGCAGGACGCAGTAGTGAAGAGCTACGTGCGTGCCGGGGTTGGAGTGCTCCTGGCAGTTGCACTGTTCCTAGCGGGAACGATCAATCTCGAGAGCACCCCGCCCCTCTGGTGGGATGAGGGCTGGACGCTCAGCGTAGCCCGCAACTGGGTGGAATCAGGACACTATGGCCGCCTGCTGGATGGCGAGCCTGCGTCTCCGGGTTTGGCCGCTGGTTTCCCGGTCATCGCACCCATTGCGCTCAGTTTCCGCCTTTTGGGTGTCGGCATCTGGCAAGGGCGATTGCTTGGAGTGTTTTTCACACTGGGGGCGTTGGCGTTGATATATTATCTGGCCCGCCGTCTTTACGATCCAGCGGTCGCGTTCGGCACGCTGGTCGTTCTACTATTTCTGTCCCCGCATCCTTTTATACACTCAATTTCTATAGGTCGGCAAGCATTAGGGGAGATGCCGATGTTATTCTATTTGCTCGCAGGCTATGCCTGTTTTCTGTCGGCTATGCGTAAATCCCTCTGGTTTATGCCGGTTGCAGTAGGCTTTTGGGGAATTGCTCTGAACACCAAAGGGCAGGTGCTGCCCTTTTGGACGGTTTCATTGCTCGTACCCTTGTCGATAATGCTGTTCAGACGAAAGTGGAAGTCGGCAAGTCTGATTGGCATTGCGTTTTTGGGGTCGCTCATGGCATGCCGATTGCTGTTATCTTTACAACAGCTTGGCCTACGCAACCATACAATACCTGCAACTCCGATACATGGCCTGTATAACGTCACAGCCATCGTGCCGAGATTGGAGAATCGCTTGTTAGCACTCATACTGGTTTTAATGCTCGGACTCCCCACGTTGTTTGCATTGTGTTACACAATTTGGAGATTGATAAGAAACCATGACAAATCGTTACTGGACTTGCCCTTGGAAATTGTGCGACTGGCTTTGGTCGCTCTCGCAGTTAGCTGGCTCGGCTGGTATGTCAGTCTGTCTAGTGGCGTCATTAGGTATCTGTTCCCTCCCCTATTTCTTGGTGGTATTTTTGTGGCGGCGTTGCTCTACGATCTGACCGATAAATTTAACCTGTCATCCACGATCAAGCGCGCTAGGCATGCCCTGAGACACTGCCACTTAAATCGGCAAAGCGTCGGGGCGCTGCTGGCACTTTTCCTAATCGCTGTTGCACCTCCCGCCACCCTACGAGTGCTCTATGATTCCTATGTCATCCATACCGATATATCAGCCCTTCAGGTCGCGGAATTTCTCAACACGCAGACTGCACCCGATGCGCTGGTCGAAACCTATGATAGCGAGCTCTTCTTTCTCTTGGACCGACGCTATCATTATCCGCCGGACCAGATCTCCGTAAAGTCGATTCGCCGCGCATGGGGGGATGATGTGCCGATTGACTACAATCCCTTGGCTGCAAATCCAGACTACCTGGTCGTGGGGCCATTTAGCTCTGGCTGGCATATTTACGATTCAGTCTTGTCGACGGGCGCATTCCGGTTCATCCATACCTATGGCCGCTACGATGTCTATAAGCGAATTCGTTGACGGAAGGCAACTCACGGAGATTCCTCCTGTCATGTCATCCACATCCGCGACATGCCGGAAGACTTCCGATTCGCAGCAGAACGTGTATTCCCTCTCTCTAACCGATGGCCGTCGCCATGATTGAACACGTCATCGATTTTCTCTTACAGGCGCAGAATCCCGATGGAGGATGGGGCGCAGCAACAGGAAAACGGAGCAATACGGAAGCGACCTCTTTTTCCATACTCGGGCTCAGCACACTTGGAGATAGGTCCCTTACACTGAGGATTAACCTGGGGCTAAACTGGTTGGCCGACCGACAAAAGTCGGACGGAAGCTGGTCGCTAACTACCCATTTAAAAGAGAGTTCATGGACTACCGCTCTTGCCATCCTTGCTTTGGCCCCTTTCGAGCAACACGGTCAAAAGGCCATACAGGGAGCAAGGTGGCTGCTACACCAAGAAGGGGACGACCTTGGATGGATTGTCTCGGTCATCTATCGGTTGGCACCCGAAAGATTGCCTGCCCGATTGAATCCTGACCTGAAAGGATGGCCATGGACATTTGGCACGTTCAGTTGGGTGGAACCTACTGCCTATGCGCTGATTGCCTTAAAGAAGCTCAAGCCCTATCTCGAGGAAACCCGATTTGAAGAGCGGATCCGTGAGGGAGAACTCATGATATACGACCGCATGTGCGATGGGGGGGGGTGGAATTACGGAAACCCTGAGGTTCTTGCAGTGAACTTATGGCCTTATCCTGAAACAACCGCACTGGCCCTCATTGCCCTTCAGGACCACCAGAAAGCAGAGGCGAATAGACTGAGTCTGCAGGCCTTGCGAAACATGCTCATGCAAGTTGAGTCGGGTCTAGCTTTAAGCTGGTCCACCCTCTGTTTTTCACTCTACGGTCAGGACATATCCGAATGGAGACAGCGGTTGACGAACCGATACGGGAATACGGGATTCCTCGGCGAGATAAAGACCGTCGCTTTGGCGCTCCTGGCATTAGGCGACGGACCGAACCCCTTTCGGGTGTAGACTCACATGCTTAATCGCAGACAGTTTCTGAAAAGTTCATTGGCTGCATCTTCATCAATTCTCATAGGAGGATGCTACCAGTCGTCCCCATGGGAAAGGAGCGCCTACCGGAAGAAAAACCACTCGAAGGTTGCCATCCTAGAAGCGAAAAGCTATGAAATGCCCCTGAAGCATATCTTGCTCAAGGGAATAAAACTTTTTCGCCTCAACCTGCGAGGGCAGACGGTCGTGCTAAAACCAAACCTTGTGGAATACGATCCGGGCGGTGTCATCAATACTCATCCGGCCGTCGTTTCTGCTGCCATCGAAGCTTTTCATAGTCTTGGGGCTCGAAAAGTTTTAGTTGCCGAGGGCCCCGGACATCGCCGGGACAATGAATACTTGCTAACCGCCTCGGGCCTCTATTCAATCCTCAAAGACCACAAGGCCCGGTACGTGGATCTCAACACCGACGATGTCCGGTCGCTGAAGCTTCGAAGCCATTTCACAAGCCTAGAGCATCTTTATCTCCCTGAAACCGTTCTCAAAGCCGATCTCCTGGTATCCATGGCGAAGCTGAAGACCCATCATTGGGCAGGGGTGACTCTTTCTCTCAAAAACATGTTCGGTCTCGTTCCTGGTGCGATATACGGCTGGCCGAAGAACGTCCTTCACTGGGCTGGAATTCACGAAAGCATCCTCGATATCAACAGTACTCTGCCGATTCCGCAGTTTGCCATCGTGGACGGGATCGTCGGCATGGAGGGAGATGGTCCGCTCCAGGGAGAACCTAAGTATTGCGGAGCGCTGATTTTGGGAGATGATCTGGTCGCCGTTGATGCCACAGCCGCTCGATTGATGCAAATTGAACCAACAAAGATCACGTATCTTGAAAGGGCGGGAGAATTCCTCGGGAACGTCGCGCAAGAAAAGATACTGCAAGTCGGCGAAAGGCTTGATGCTTTCCAACAGAGTTTTCGAGTCATCCCCAGATTTCAGCATCTGCTTCGGAAATTCGCAGGCTAAAGAATCAGGAAGCGGCGAACGGGGTGGTTTACCACGGTGCTTCGAGGACAGCGGCGGCACGATGCATCAAGCGGGGACGTGATCGCACAGCCTACAGGGTGTGTTTCCAGACCGAGGAGTTCAGATGGTGCTTTTGAATGAGGCGGCGGAAGGTGCGGCGGTCCTGTCGTGCCGCCTCAGCCGCTCGCGTGATGTTCCCTCGATGGGTCTGAAGAAGCCCGGCCAGATAGCTCCGCTCGAAACCCACGATGGCGCGGGCCTTGGCGGTGCGAAAGGAGTCGTCCGGGCTGACCTCAGCCGGTCGGGCACGCCATGGCAGATCTTCGGCCCGGATCAGCTTCGACGCGTTCATGAGGACCAGCTGCCGCACCATATTCTCGAGCTCGCGTACGTTACCCGGCCACTCATGCTCGCGCATCGCCCCGAGCGCCTCTGGCGAGAAGCGCCAGCCGTTGTCGGTCATGGTGTATTGCTGAAGGAAGTATTCCGCGAGCAGGGGGATGTCTCCGATCCGCTCCCGAAGGGACGGGAGGCGGAGAGAGACTACGTGAAGGCGGTAAAAAAGATCCTCGCGGAACGTCCCCTCCCGGACTTTCTCGGCCAGATCGCTGTTGCTAGCCGCTATTACGCGGACGTTGGCCTTGATGCTCCGCGGAACGCCCAACGGTCGGTAGCTTCGGTCCTCGAGGAAACGCAGGATCTTGACCTGGGCCGCCGGGGCTAGGGCGTTGATCTCGTCTAGGAGCAGGGTGCCTCCCTCCGCTTCGGCCACCAGCCCCCGTTGGTCCGAGCGGGCATCGGTGTACGCCCCCCGATGATGGCCAAAGAGCTCGTTCTCGAACAGGTCAGCCGGAATGGCCCCGCAGTTGACCGGCACGAAGGGTTTCGCGGCCCGGCCGCTGAGGTAATGAATCGCCTGCGCGGTGAGTTCCTTGCCCGTCCCCGTCTCGCCGGTCAGGAGAACGGTGACGTCGGCCTTGGCCGCGCGCAAGATCTGCTGCTTCACCGCCTCGAAGGCCGGGACCGACCCGATCAGCCGCTCGAGGCCCATCGCCTCTTGCAGCCGGTCCCGGACTCGTTCGGCCTCTTCCTTGACGCTGAGCGGGAGGAGGCGTCGGACCCTTGTCAGCAACTCGGGGGCTCTCACCGGACTGACCACGAAGTCTGTGACGCCGGAAGGCGATCGGTCGAGTGCCCTCGAGAGGTGCCTCTCATCGAGCACCGGCAGCAGGTGCGCCTCTGGCATCGATGCGCGGACCTCCGTCAGCACGCGGTGGGGATCCTGGCTCGGATCGATGATCGGGATAATGAGATCCACCGGTGGGCCAACCGCGCGGTCCACATCGACCGCGTAGCTGCCGGCCGCCACTAGGATGTCTCGCACCCGAGCTCCTGATTCAGAAACCTGTGCGGCCTGGATGAGAATCCGGGGAGGTGGAGGTGAATGCACCTTTTCCTCTGGACAATGTCGTTTCCGACTAGAGAAGGCTTGGCGTTCGATCATGACCTGTTGATTATCCACCCGCCCGGCCATCATCCCACTAAATGCAAAACACCCTCGCCGGCCATGCTTCGTCCGCAAGGGTGCCTGGATTATCTCTACACCAAGGATTGTGCCGGAGGTGGACCGGGGGTTATCGTCACCCCCAAGTTCATGATTCCCCTGGCTGGGATGTTGTCCGGTCTCCTTGAGTATAACCACCGTTACGGAGGCACACAGAGTATGACACAAATCACTCTCTGCACACGCAGTGCGAGCTCAAGGGTGTCTGTAGGTCTCTTCCCTTGAGCCTTTTGCTTGGAAGGACTTGATGTAATCCAGATGTACAAAAGGGGGGCAGTCGGCTCGAAGGGTGTCATCCAGAAGCGTAAACATTGCTGACACCACCGTATGGCAGGCCAATAAGTCGTTGGATTCGCCACGGTTCTGAGTGTTAAGGAATACGACACCGGCATCTGACCACTCCAAGGAAAACCCCCTCAGTTGTTACCTCTTATTTTTCAACGGCTTAAGGCCCATTCGCCAGGGCGAATGAGCCACCCCACCGTCGGAATCCTTAACACTTTGCTGGAAAGAGCCCGCCCAGCGAAGCGAATCCAAAATCCAACACCGCTTTCGTCACGCCGCCTGATGTCTTGACATACCACCTGCTTTTGCCTAGAGTAGGAGGACTCTTCGAGGCCTTTACCCTTTCGATCTGAATGGCGAAGAAACCCAAGCGAGAGGGTCACAATCGCATGTCCGAGCTTCAAGGAAAGCACATTGTCTTCCTCATCACGACTGCCTCAGCCGAGGAGGGAGAGCGGATCGCCAGATCTCTGTTGGAGGAGCGCCTTGCTGCCTGCGTAAACATCGTCCCTGCCGTCCGCTCCTTTTTCTGGTGGGAGGGGAAGGTCCAGGAGGAGGCAGAGGTCTTGCTCGTCGGCAAGGGACGGGCCGATCTCTTTCCAAAGCTCCAAGCGCTGGTGAGGGCTCTTCACTCCTATACCGTCCCTGAAATCATCTCTCTCCCGATCACTTCTGCCCTGCCTGATTACCTCTCGTGGATCGACGAATCCACGCTCCCCCCCGGTTCCCGGTGAACTCACATCGATTTCCCCCCTTCTTGCCAGAGCCCCCATCCCGATTCAGCCTCATCTTGGCTGGCGGTTTAGCCCGGGGGGCTGCGCACTTGGGGGTCTGGCGAGCCCTTTCGGAGGCCCAGCTTGTGCCAGAACGGGTCGTGGGGGTCAGTATCGGGGCCATCATCGGCGGCTGGTTTTGCAAACAAGGCGGCTCGGGGGAGGCCTTGGCACACTTGCGTGACTTGGCACGGACCGTGCAATACCACCTCTCCTGCAAGGGGAGGAATTTCCTGGATGATTGGCGCCTCATCTCCTTTGAACAACGGCGTTCTTTCATCGAAGGGACATTAGGACTGACGAGCATGACGTTTAGCGAATTACCACTGCCCCTCTATGTCGCGGCGACGCGGCTCTTTCCACCCGGCCGGGTGGTCTTTGGTGACCACCCCGCCGAGTCAGTGGCAGAGGCGATCCTGGCCAGCACCGCCGTTCCCTCACACCCCCCCGTGCGCATCGGCGACGCTTACTACTTCGATGGCGGGCTGAGTGGGAACCTCCCCATCCTGGAAGCGGTGAAGAGGGGAGGCCGGGTGATTCTGGCGGTGAACCTTGGCCCCCCCGTCCGGCGAGGGTCGGGGAAGCTGGCAGAGACCTTGTGGCGCTTCTGTCGAGGGATCTCTCAGATCTCGAGCCACCGGGAGATAGAGTCCTCGAAAGCTCGAGGGGCGATCGTGCTGCAGGTCAGCTCGGAGGAGATTGAGTCGCACGGACTGTTCGCCTTTGAAAAGCTTGACACGATCGAGGAAGGCGGGTATGAGGCCACCCAATGCGTTCTTCCCGCCCTCCAACAAGCGCTCGGGGGCTTGAGGCGTGAATAGCCGTCCAGCGCGTGAGCTCAGGGAGGTACGGGTGGATCGTCATCGCTCGCATCCGTGGTTGATTTTAATCGCCGGTGTCCTTATTCTTTCGAGCTGCACCCTCTCCCTTTCACGCTCCAACCCCTCGTCATCATCACAACAGAGCCTCCCGTCGCGCTCCCTTGCCTCAGATTCCAGTCCTGTTCCATCCCAGCCCCCCCAACCGCCGAAACTCACGGTCGCCATACCCTCACCCTTCATCGCTCCTATATCTCTTGACCGAAATGATGATCTCTCCGACGATCCCGTCCTGGCCGAGGCACAGAAGCTCCTGGGACAGGCCATGCGTCAGGCGGAAGTGGGCCAAGATCATGAGCTGATGCCACTCCTGACCCGGGCCCGTGCCCTTCTCTTGACCGATTGGGCTGATTTAACATACGAAACCAGGCACCGCCGAGAACAAACTCTCACAGAGGTGGATGCTCTTGGGGATGAGTTAGCCGCGATCCGCGTGATGAGCGCGATCCCCTCTGACGAGGAAGCTCCCCTGGTCAGCCCGGAGGATGTCAGCGTTATCGAACGGACGATCCCTGCAATTCCGTCCCCCTGGCAACCGGAAGTCACGTACGACATCCCTGTAGAAACCAACCGCAAGGTACAAGCCTACATCGAGCTCTTCACGACCAAGAAGCGGGACCAGACCGCCGAAGCCCTGGAGCGCTCAGGTCAATACCTTCCACTGATGCGCCAAATCTTCGCGGACAAGGGTCTTCCCCAGGACCTGGTCAACCTGGCTTATATCGAGAGTGCGTTTAAGCTATACGCCTACTCCCGGGCGAGGGCGGTAGGCATCTGGCAGTTCATGAGGGGGACCGGCCGGAAATACGGATTGAAGAGAAATTGGTGGGTGGACGAACGCCGCGACCCGGTGAAATCCACGGTGGCAGCGGCGGAATATCTATCGGACCTGTATGCGATGTTCGAATCCTGGCCCTTAGCCATTGCGGCCTATAATGCAGGGGAAGGGAAGGTCCTCCGGGCTACCCGACGCCAGAAGACCACCGACTTCTGGAAGCTCAAGCTCCCCCGGGAGACCAAATTTTTTGTCCCCGCATTCATGGCGATGACCATCATCGCCAAAGACCCTGAACGGTACGGCTTCACGGCACCCACGGAGCATCCCTGGCAGGTGGATCAGGTCACCCTGACTGAACCGACGGATCTCCGCCTTCTCGCGAAGGCTGCCGGGGTGAGCACCGAGGAATTGAAACGCTTGAACCCTGAGCTCAGGCGTACCGTCACACCACCCCAGGAGGGCTACCTGCTCAACCTTCCCCCCGGCAGCAAAGTTGTCTTCCTCGACGCCCTCAGGTGGCTTCCCCAGGCGCGTCGGGCCGTGTGGCGCCAGCACCGGGTGCGGCGGGGGGAGACCCTTTCCACCATCGCCCGGCGCTTCAGGACCACCGTGCCGGTCCTGATGGAGATGAATCGGCTGAAAAGCGCCCACCGGATCCGGGCCGGCACTCGCATCACTGTCCCTGTCCCTGCCCTCACCCTCGCGAAGACCTCCAACACTACTCGACGGTCGATTGGGACAGCCTCATCTTATGTGGTCCAGCGGGGAGACACCCTCTGGGACATCGCCCGTGCTCACCGGGTGAGTACCCGCGATCTCAAGCGCTGGAATAACCTGAATGGCTCTCTGATCCGCCCCGGACGCACACTCCGCGTTGACCGTGACGGTCCCCAGGCGGATCCACCCGCGTGGCAGCAACACCGGGTGCGGCGTGGGGAGACCCTTTCCACCATCGCGAAGCGGTATAGAACCACCGTCGCAGTTCTGATGGAAGTGAACCGGATCAAAACTCCCCACCGCATTCGGGCTGGTACGCGTATTACCGTTCCGGTCTCAGCGGAGTCCTCGGGATCTCGAGCGGGTGGATAACCTGCAGCGCTCGCTCACGCATCCCGGTCACACTCTCTCAGTTTTTCTGAGTTAATCCCTCGTCCACCCCTTCCTTTGCCCTCGTCGGAACGAAAATACCGGGAAAGATCCGACCTCCACGTCTGGGCATCGGCCGTTGACTGCCCCAAGCCCCTGTGATATGGGGAGGACAGGAGGTCCATGGTGGAGCGAACACCCCGGCGAACCAAAGATGTCAACCTCCGAAGGTGGGAAGACCTCCTGAGGAACATCTCCAAACGCTTTGGTCCTCTAACAGGGAAGGTCTCCCTCGAGGGGCTTCCGGATGTTTCCCTGCAGGATGTCGGTGGACTTCGCGGTGCCAAACGGGAGGTGGAGAGCCTCATTTTCTCTCTCAAACAACCCGAGCTCCACAACCGTTGGGGGACAACACCTATGAAGGGCGTTCTCCTCTACGGTTCCCCCGGTACCGGCAAGACGCTTCTCGCCCGGGCACTGGCCCGCGAGGCGGAGGCCTTCTTTCTCCACTGTCGCATCCGGAACATCGTCTTACGGTGGGCGGCTGAGGCAGCCGACCTCTTCCAAGAAATTTTCAGTGGCATCCGGGGAAACGGGCGCGTGGTCCTGTATTTTCATGAGATCGACGCGTTAGCCTTCGAGCGGGTCTATAGCATCGAGCAGGCCCGGGGGGCGAGCCGACTTGTGCTCAACGCGCTCCTCGAAAATCTCGAGCTGGTGGGAGGCTATGACCAGGTCCTGATGGTCGCCTCCACGCACCGCCCTGACGCAGTCGATCCCGCCATTATCGGCCCGAGTCGCTTCGACCGCCTCATCGAGGTCCCGCTCCCCGACGGAGACGAAAAGCAGGAGATCCTCGAGATTCACCAGAGAAAGGCCGAAGCCCTGGCCGGCCGACCGTTGTTCAAACCGATGGATTTCGATGCCATTATGGCGCGAACGGTCAAGATGAGCGGGGCCGACCTATACGAGATTGTGCAACGGACCCTCGAGGAAAAGGCACGCCTGGATGGGTGCGGACAGCAGCCGGGCCTTGTGGAGACCCAGGACCTCCTTCGTGTGATCGAGGAATACCGGAAGATCAAGGAGGTCATCGAGAAGATCCGCTACGGGCAGTACCTGTAGGAGACGGGTGAAGCAATCGAAAAAGGGAAGAGGCGGGTGCTGCTTCCATCCTTCGAGACGGCTCGTAAGCTCATTCACCTCGCCGGCGGTCTCATTCCCCTCCTCTATGTGTTCCTGAACCTCACAAAGCTCCAGGCCCTCTTCATTCTGGGCACCCTTGTCCTTCCCTTTGTCGGAGCAGACATCCTCCGGCTATGGTGGCCTGCCCTGAATCGCCTGTTCCTCCGCGGGTTTCAAGGAGCGATGCGACCCGGAGAGGAGACTCGCCTCACAGGGGCGACCTATTATCTTGTGGCCTGCTGGTTGACAATCCTCGCGTTCGAGCGGACCGTCGCCGCGGCAGCCCTATTGGTCCTCGCCTGTGGGGACACGGCCGCATCGGTCGTCGGGCAGGCTTTGGGAGGTTACCGGGTAGGCAGAGGAAAGACTCTGTCGGGGTCGGGAGCTTTCCTGGTGACGGCCTTCCTCGTGACGCTCCCTTTTTTTTCGCCTGCCATTGCCTTCGGAGGGGCAGTCATCGCTGCCATCACAGAGTGTCTCCCGCTCCCTCTGGATGATAACATCACCATACCTCTGGTTGCCGGCATCTACTATACACTCCTGACCCCCCTCGCCATGTGAGGCGATCCAATCTCTCCCTCCTCGCCGGTGGAGCGAATCAGCGACGCCAGCGTACTTTTTGTAACTGCGAAAAGCCCGCGATACTCCGAGCCTAGCCTTTCTCTCCGGCCAGTCGAACAAACTCCAGGACCTCACCGGCCTGGAGCATGTAGCTCTCCAGAATCTCTCGGCCGTCCACAACCGCGACGGCCTGAGGCCCGATGTTCAACGCTTGCTTCAACGCGGTGCGGACCTCTCCGACGCTCCGCCCCGCAATACTCGCCTCGAGGGAATGAACCCCATAGATGACTCTGACTGTTTCCTCCGTCCGCGTAGGGGACACCGAATGGACCCGCTGAGCCTGCTTGAGTGGCTCGCTCACTGTTCTCTCTCTCCCTCGCGTTTGACCGGGTTGCTCTTGCCCTCGATGATGTCGAGGTAAACCTCGCCGTATTGGAGTACCCCGTCAGAGAAGCTATAGAAGGCGTTGAGCATGGCGGAGGCAACGGCGAGATTCGTAAAAAGGAGCTGAGGTGCTCTTTGCTCCATCAGCTCCTCGCAGGACATTTCCGCAGGTGAGCGATTACGGGGGTTTCGAATCTCGGGATGAAACCGCGTGATCGGCGCGGTCCGATCCTCACCGTCCTTCCGAATGTGAACCTGAACATTGCCGTCCGTGAAATCATTCCCCCCAGAGATCAAGGTCACAGCCGCAAGTTTTTCACAGTGGTCGCTTATCAGCTTTCGTGTCTTGTGGTTGTCCACCGCCAGAAAAATCGTGTCTCCATCTTGAATGTATTGGGCAATGTTAGCCTCCGTGACGTACTCGGGGACGGCCCGGAAGGAGAGGCTCTGAAACTCCCGGGCCATCTCAGCAGCCTTGACCTTCGCCTTATTCCCCAGTGTCCCAAAGGCTTGCCGGTCCGCATTGGCCCGCTCAAACTCATCCCCGTCAATCAGGGTGACTCGAGCTCGGTCGCCCCGATAATTCAGATATCGGGCCAGAAAAGGAAGAAGGGCACAACCGATCCCGCCAATGCCGATGACCTTGATCTCGCGCATAGCTCTGTCACTGTCCGATGTGCGATGTCCCCGTCCGACGTCAAAAGCGTAAGTTCCCGCCGGACTTTTCAACTTCGGACCTCGGACTACGGTCTATTAGATGGGCGAGGGGCGACCACTTTGATCCGAACCCTCAGGAGGGGGCTCGGCGGTCACCTCTTGCGCATCCTCGAGCCGGATCGATGGATCCAGCTGCCAGGGCATCACCTCGAGGACCGTCTCTGGTCGGAGGTCAAAGCGCCGACCGTCCACCACGAGCGAGCAGCAAACGGTGGGTTTGGCGTGCAGGGTCCCGATGGTGACATGGATCCCATCATCATATTGCTCGTCAACATCATCGAGCTCTGAATGAAAGGCTTCAGCTACTCCATGACTGTGAATGGTCCCCACCCGGAGACAGCCCACAGGATTCGGACCGACTTCATATCGGCAATGACCTCCCGCCACCGTCTGGGGTGGGATCCGGATTTCGTACTCCCCCGCTCCTTCCCTCAGATAGAGGAGGACGGCGGCCTCAGCCCGATACTTGCGAAAGACCTCCCGGAAGAAAGCCATTGTTTCGCCCAAGATTTTCGCCGGGATTACGGGGAGGAGAAACTCCGCCCCCTCCTCCTCTTCGTCAAGCCACACGAGCCCCGGGATCCGAATTCGGGAGCGAAAGACGGGGGTCCGCTTGATCTGAAAAAGGCCGTTTCGACTCACGAGGTAGTAGATGGGCTCTTCGGGCTCGTGAAATTCCGGCTCCTTCGCATAGATCGGGAACAATTTCTACCCCTCCTGGACTCGATAAACCAGATCGGCTAAGTCCGATGCGTCCCCAATGGGAGCAGGAACGCCACGCCAGGTCATGTGCCCGTTGGCTGTCTCCCTAAGGCCCGTCCCGACTGTCTCCCAGTCTACCTCCAGGGGAAAGAGAGGGTCCCGGCGACTCGCCGCTTCCCATGCCTCCAGGGTGCCAATCCGGCTGTCGCGCTTTGCCGCCCGCAGGAAGCAACTGTCTTCGATCGCCATGTTGAAGCTGGTTCCCCAAAAGAACTCGATGACACTTTGCACCTGCGTGCTGAGGGTGAGCTCGTCGAACGGAGGCCGACCCTGAAGACATGCCCGACACTTCGCCATGGGAGTGTCCGCGGCAGAAACATTCCACAGGTTTGGGAAGAACAGGGGGTCAGCATCCGTGCTCAGCGGGGCAGGCCGATAGTAGATCCGCATCTCCTCGAACCATCCTCGGTGAAATACCAGAAGGTAGAGGATGTACGGAAAGGCCAACGTATATTCCCTGGCGGCTTCCTGGGACCCGCCCGGTTGCCAGGTGAAGCGACGCACCTGGGGGGGATGCTCCACCACAATCAAAAGATCCGATCCCCGGCCCAGGACGAAGCGCGTCCCAACGGGGAGGAGGGGGAGATTGTGCAACCCGTCGGTGGCAGGAATCAGGGTTTGAAGAAAACCATTAAGCGACACCTCTCGTTCTAGCATTGTTCCCCCTTGGGGAACACGCCGGAACAGCCGAACGAATCCTCCTTCGATCTCGATGTATTCCCCCATCGACGCCTTCCCTCCGCACTATTCGCGGGATCGGCCCTCCTCCGCCGGAAGGTCCCGGAACCGCTCGGGCAAGAACCGCCGCGAGGAACAGTGGCTGACCGCCATGAGCTCTTGGTGATGAATGAGCTCCGCCGACTGAGAGGGAATGAAATCCTCAATCGCCCAGCGGTAATCCTCGTCCGCGACAGCCTTTACCCCGCGAACCCTGGCGTGCCGGTATGCCCTGAGCGAAATTTCCTCGATGTCTGCACCCGTAATCTGCCCCGGGAACCGCTCCTCGCATAGTTCCGCCATGACGGTAAAATCGACGGCCTCGATGGGAAAACCGTGCTTCTTCGGGATGACCTCAAAGATGGCCACCCGCTCATCCGCGTCCGGCATGAGGAGAGGGATCCGCTCGCTGAACCGGCCTGAGCGCCGTTCCGCCGGATCCAGCCTGTCGGGACGGTTCGTGATCCGGATCCACAGGACCCTCCCCTGAATCGTGGGATCGCCCGTGAACTCGAAGCGCATCTGACGAATTCGGTTGGTCACGCCTGAATCGCCACTGATTTCATCCCGGGACTGCTCGGTCTGATCTGCTTCGTCCTCCAACACCACCAGGGGCGTTAAAGATCTGAGGGCTTGCAGGATCTTCCAGAAGTTCCGCTCCGAGGCCCCCACCCACTTTTCCCGGGGATTGGTGATCTTGACGAAGTTGAACCCGCATTCTCTTGCCAACGCCTCGGCCACGGCCGTCTTCCCCACCCCGGGGGGACCCACGAGCGTAATGCCCCGCGGGACCATCTTCAGGTCTCCCTCACGGATGGCTTGGATCACCTCTTGGAAGAACTGTTTGACCGCAGCGAGCCCTCCAATGGTCTCTAATTCAAAGCTCGGCTCAACGAGCTCGACCATCCCGTACAGCTCTTGCCGTAGGATCTCACGCTTGCGCTGCTTGATCTCTTCAAACGTCAAGGGGGAGCCCTTGGCCTTGGCCTGGCGACCGAGTTGCTCGAGATGGAGCCGGGTCAGCCCGGCGGTGGCTCGCGCCAGCTCCGCTGTACTCATACGGAGCCCAAAGCCATCCTGCTCCCGGAGGTGCTCGATGAACTGGAGCCGCTCCGCTTCATCGGGAAGGGGAACCTCAATCACCTCGGCCCGACCACCCGGCTGGCGGAGGGCCGGGTGCAGGTCAGCGAGATTGCTGACCGTGAGGAGCAACACCCCACCCTGATCTTGGATCGTGCGATCGGTCGCAAGACTGAGGAGGGCCACCAAGGCGGTTCGATCATCCTCATTCATGCAGGAAAAATCGGCCGCGGGGGCAATACTCTCGGCATATTCGAGGATAGTAATCGCGCGGCGCCCGCCGTCCCGGAGACGTCCCGACCGGAGTGCCTGTCCAACGAGCGGGACAACCTTGGTGGGATGCGTGGGGAGGGGCGGGGGTTCGACGGTTGCTGCCTCGCCTAACGCCATTAAGGCCCGCCGCCGCTGCTCCTCCAGGGTGGGCTCTCGCTGTTCGCGAGCAACCTTGAGACCCGCCGCGTCGCGAAATCGGCGCTCTGTCTCCTCGTTGTGAAAGCGAAGGCCCGTGGACCGATTGTAGAAAATAACGGGACCTGTTTCCCCCAACCACTCAGCGAGAAAAACAGGAAATGAGAGATACGCCCGACCGAGAGGAACATAATCGGCGATATTGTGGTGAAGGATAAAGAGGCTCGAGGTCTCGGCCTCGATCCGATCATACAGGTCTTGCACCCACAGCGGAGTCGGTCCCATCGCGATCATCGTCCTTCTTGGGAAAGATCTCCTCTCAAAGACCCTTATTTTAAGGGATGCGATCGCATACTGTCAACGGAGGAGGGTGTCCACGCCGAGAAAGACGGTGATGGCTGGGAAGGATGGATTGTATCGCTAACTATCTTTCCGATGGTCCATTGGTGGGATGACCAGTGCGGAACCGTCGATGACCTGCTCCCCGCGCTGGTTGTTCAGGGTCCTCCTGAGACGGACCCTGGTCTTTTCTCTATTCAGTTCGGTCACTTCGATCCCCGCGATGAGCGTATCGCCAATCTTCACGGGGCGCATAAAGCGAAGATCCTGGGACAGATAGATCGTCCCGGGACCGGGGAGCTTGGCCCCGATGGCGGCGGAGATGACGCTGGCCGACAGCATCCCATGGGCAATCGGCTCCCCGAACCGACTGGCTCTGGCGAGGGCCCCGTCCAAGTGTAAGGGGTTCCGATCTCCAGTCAGGTTCGCAAATTGCCGCACATCAGCAGCCGTGATGGTCTTGACAATGACGGCCTTCCGTCCGAGCTCGAGCTGGTCTATGCCCCTCCCGACCATCGTCGCCTCCTTGACTTAGTGCAACCACCAGAGCGACCGTTTGGCCGCCGCCGAGGATGTTGCCGATGATCAGCTTTGGTAAAGCGAGGGGTTCCAGCTTGGGCCGGCTTACGGCCTCAGCACCCACCAGGACCCTTAGTCTTCTTGAAGATTGTGCCTTTCTTATATCCTCTCTTTACGCATATTGTCATAGATTTTGGCTGCAATTATTCAGTAACTATTCAATGCAGGCTCCAATTGTCAAGTCTTTTTTAGCATATGCGTCATAGCATTCGCGTCATGACCGCAAACAGGAAGCACTCCGGCGTGGCCACGTTTAGGAACTCCATCTCCGCCTCGCGGTGGGCCATCATCAAAAAGACAACCCCTCTCACGCGTCGCGGTCCAGCCTTTGTCGGCCCCGCCGTCCATTTGGCCTTGCTTTACACCCGGAGGCATGGTAATGCCTGACACGGGCGACAGAGAGGCGAGGCTGCTTCTCTGCCATAGGAAACCCGGTGCGCAGGCAGCAGAGGGACAAGAGAATCAACGGCTGATTCTCCGTGACCGCGGGCGACTCTGGGGAAGTAGCCGGACGCAATGGATGAGGAGGAGGCGGAGATGGCGGTCGAACACTATATGACTGTAAAGCCCATTACGGTCCGCTCTGAGGACAGCATTTGGCACGCCCTGAGGATGCTCCGGACCCATGAGATCCGCCATCTCCCGGTTGTCCAAGGAAAGCGGCTCGTCGGGATGCTCAGCGATCGGGATGTCCGCCTGTTGCTCCCCTCGTCGCTCGCCGTGCCTGAGGAGCAGGAGCGATTCCAGGCCTGGGGGACTCAGGTGAAGGTCGGCGACGTGATGACCCGAAAGGTCTTCACGGTCACCCCAAAGACCCCGACCGAGACAGCGGCGGATCTGATGGTGGAGCATCGCATCGGCTGCCTTCCGGTTCTCCGTGGCTCAACCCTGGTCGGGATTATCAGTACCATCGATCTGCTCCGGGCCACCATTCTGAAATATCAATCGCAGAGTGCCGCCTCAAAGAAGACCTCTGCCCGGCGGGGGAAATCTTCATCGCGCGGCCGCGTCCGTAGGACTCAGCGCAAGAGAGTGCGCCGCTCGTGACGGTCCCCCGTTGGCATCCGCAGGTCATTTGAGTTCCGGCAAATTCTCGTCCCCGGGAGTGTGCATCGAGGGAGAACAAGGCGTTCCTGAAGCAGGGGGGCGAGTAGAGAGGGACTAGCCCTTCCGCGTTTCTTTTCCGTGGTCCGCCGTCGGCGGGATGACCAGCGCAGAACCTTCGATGACCTGTTCCCCGCGTTGATTGTGCAGGGTCGTCCTGAGGCGGACGCGATTCTTCTCTCTGATCAGTTCCGTCACTTCGACCCGGGCGATGACCGTATCGCCGACCTTGACGGGCTTGAGAAACCGGAGCTCCTGGGAGAGATAGATCGTCCCGGGGCCAGGCAGCCGGCTGCCAATGGCCGCGGAAATCACACTGGCCGCGAGCATCCCCTGGGCGATGGGCTCTCCGAATCGCGTCCCCTTGGCGAAGGCGTGGTCGGTGTGAAGCGGATTCGTATCTCCAGTGAGGGTCGCGTATTGCTGAATATCTGCCGCCGTAATCGTCTTGACCACGACCCCCTTTTGCCCCACCTCGAGCCCGTCAACACTTTTACCGCCCATTGAGCGTCCCCCCTACAGTCGCTCGAGCACCATGGCGATCCCTTGGCCCCCGCCGATGCAGCCGGTGGCCAACCCGTAGCGCCCACCCCGATCGTGGAGCGCATACAGAAGGGTCGTGAGAATCCGCGCACCGCTCGCTCCGATAGGGTGTCCCAGCGCGATGCCGCCGCCGTGAACGTTGAGCTTTTCCTCCGGAACCGGGAACTCCCGCAAGACGCCCAGCACTTGCGCAGCAAAGGCCTCATGGATCTCGTACAGGTCGATCTCTTCCGGCTTGAGCCCGGCCTTTTCGAGCGCCTTCTGGCAGGCCGGGACTGGTCCCATCCCCATAAGGCTCGGATCGACCCCTGCCGAGGCTGAGCTTCGGATAGCCGCCAACGGTTTGAGCCCGAGCGCCTCAGCCTTTTTCATGGACGTGACCACGACTGCCGCGGCCCCATCGTTGATCCCGGAGGCGTTTCCCGCCGTGATGCTCCCTTCGTCCTGAAAGGCCGGTTTCAGCTTGGCCAGCTTCTCTAAGGTTGTCTCCCGCGGGTGCTCATCGTGGGCGAACAGGAGAGGCTCGTCCTTCGGCTGCGGAACCTGAACCGGGACGGTCTCGGCCTGAAACTTTCCGGCCTTGAGGGCCTGCTGGGCTTTCTCCTGGCTTTTCAAGGCGAAGCGATCCTGCTCGTCTCGACCGATCCGGTACTTTTGGGCAATTTGCTCGGTGGTGGCTCCCATATGGACAAACGTAATGGGGCAGGTTAGGCCGTCCGCGAACAGCGCATCCTCGAGCTCGCCGTGCCCCAACCGCTGTCCCCATCGCCCCCGCCGGACGTAATAGAGGGCCGTGCTCATACTCTCCATACCCGCTGCCACCACGACTTCCGCCTCGCCCAGCAGGATGCTTTGAGCCCCCAGGGTGACTGCTTTGATGCTCGAGCCGCAAGCCTTGTTGAGTGTGTACGCGGGCACCTCGATGGGAAACCCGGCCTCGACCCCCACGACGCGAGCCGGGTTGAGGCCGAGGCCCGCCTGGAGGATATTGCCCACAATCAACTCGTCCACCTGGTGGCACTCCACATTAGCCCGCTTCACCGCCTCGGCGGCGACGAGGGCCCCAAGCTTTATTGCCGGGACGGTCTTTAAGGACCCATTAAACGTGCCGATGGGGGTCCTGACTGCACTTACGATTACGGCCGGCTCCATTTTCTTCCACCCCTTTTCAGTTTTTCTCGTCAATTCAGTGGAGAGATCTGCACGATCCCTCTATAATTATTACAGTGCAATGCCCGTTCCAGTGTCAAGCCATTTTTAGCAGTTGCGTCATAGCAGGTGCGTCATACCCGTCAAGGCCACGTTTTTGCCATTTGCCCAGGCTCGATGTTACAAGGAAATGCCTTTACAATTAATGTATTATAATGTTCGGATTGGAGATTGCCTTCGAATCCGAGGCGGTGGTATATTCTTCGTGAAAGGCCCTCAGGGAGCCGTCAAGAGGGGAGGATGATGCAATGAGGCTAAAGGGGCGAGTTGCCATGGTGACCGGGGGTTCCCGGGGGATCGGCCGGGCGATCGCGTTAGCCCTGGCCGAGGAGGGAGCCGACGTAGCCTTCAACTACCAGCGGAACAAAGCCTCGGCCGAGGAGGTCGCCCAGGCAATCGAAAGGATGGGAAGGGCGGTCGAGATCTGTCAGGCGGATATCAGCAATCCCGAGCAGGTTCTCCGCATGCGAGACGCGATACTCCACCGGTTTGACCGGGTGGACATTTTGGTGAACAACGCCGGCATTAATCGCGATAAGAGCTTTGCCAATATGGATTATGAAACCTGGAGGGCTGTACTCTCGGTGGACCTGGACGGGGCCTTCCACTGCACGAAGGCTTTTGTCATGGGGATGAAGGCGAGAGGCTACGGCAGGATCATCAACATCTCGTCCGTTGTTGGTCAGATGGGAAACTACGGCCAGACAAACTATGCGGCGGCCAAGGCGGCGCTCATCGGCATGACGAAAACGTTGGCCAGGGAGTTAGCCGGAAAGGGGATCACCGTCAACGCCGTGGCGCCGGGATTCATTGAGAGCGATATGGTGACCCACACCCCCGGCGACGTACGGGAGAGGGTCCTCGTCCAGATCCCCATGCGGCGGTTCGGCAAGCCGGAGGAAGTGGCGAAAGCGGTGGTCTTTCTGGCCTCCGATGATACGAGCTACATCACCGGCCACGTCCTGAGCGTGAACGGCGGGATGTATGTATGATGAGGTCTATTCTCCCGTCAGGGGAAACGAAAATCGTGGGCCCATCCCCGGAAGGGTATTTCGATGACGGAGGCTCCACTCCTTATAAAAAAGTATAGCAACCGAAAGCTCTACGACACCAATCGGAGCTGCTATATTACCCTCGAGGAGATAGCAGCCCTCATCCGTGAGGGGAAGCAGGTCAAAGTCGTAGATACCTCCTCGCACGAAGACCTGACCACCGTCACGTTAGCGCACATCATTCTGGAGGAGGAGAAACGGACCCACTTCCTGCCGGTCAGCTTCCTCCACCAACTGATCCAATATGGGGAATCCCTCCGAGACCTATTCCAGAGGCAGCTTTCATCCAACCTGGAAGCCCTTATGGCCACCCAGGCAGAGGCAGGCAAGCTCTGGCGGGAATTGACGATGCGGGGATGGATGCCTCCGGGGTGGACCCTCGATCAGGCCCCAGGTGCCTCATCACGGGAGCAACCCGAGGAGTCCGCCCATGCCTCTCTCAAGGCCGAAGTGGAGTCGCTCAGGGAGAGTCTTGAGCGGCTCGAAAGAAAGCTTAAAAAGACGGAGAATAGGCTGGTTGAGACTCCCTAGCGTCACCCGCTGTGTCTCCCACCTCTATTGTGCCTGCCTCGTTCCTCGATAGCTTGCTCAACGAGAGGCTTTTTACCTTGAAAACCAAAAATATGACTCTTCGCATTAAAAATATAATGCTTCGCAGGAAACCCTTGACCACATTAACGCATTGTGTTATATTGGCGGCGAATCGAGTCTCCCGTACCGGGGTCAGGTGAAGGGACCGGAAGTAAAGTCCCTGTTGTCTCGTTTCTAAATATGAGTTATGAGGAGGAGGCCAAATGTGGGCTATACAGATTGAGGAAAGATTCTGCTGGGACCACGGCTACCATCTTGGTGTTCGCTGCCCGCGCTGTCGCCACGAGATCGAGAAACGCCTCTCGAGGCACAAAAAGAACCGAGCAGGTGTCGCGCGGGGCCAGGAAAGCCCGCAACGCTCAAAATAGGGGAAGGAGACCCACGATGGATGATGTTGTCATCGGGAGTGCTGTCCGGACTCCCGTCGGAAGTTTCAACGGAACGTTGGCGTCGGTTCCAGCACCCCGGTTAGGGGGTCTGGTCGTCGCCGAAGCGCTGGGCCGCGCACACCTCGAGCCAGCGCAGGTGGACGAGGTCTATCTCGGCAACGTGGTGAGCGCCGGGATGGGAATGGCCCCAGCCCGGCAAGCAGCGATTGCGGCCGGCTTGCCGGAGTCAGTTGGCGCAACCCTCATCAACAAAGTGTGTGGGTCCGCCCTCAAGGCGGTTACCATGGCGTCCCAGGCCATCCGGAGTGGGGATGCGCAGATCATTGTGGCCGGCGGGATGGAGAGCATGAGCCGGGCGCCATACCTGTTGGACAAGGCCCGGACCGGGTATCGCTTGGGGCACGGACAGCTCATCGACGGCATGATCCAGGATGGCCTTTGGGACGTCCTGAATGATATGCACGTCGGCATGTGCGGGGAGATGTGCGCTGAACGATATGAGGTGTCTCGGGAGGAGCAGGATCGATACGCGTTGCAGAGCTATATGCGAGCCTTGACCGCCCAGCGCGAGGGACACTTCAAAGCCGAAATCATTCCGGTCCCCGTGCCTGGGCGAAAGGGTGAGACGACGGTCGTCGCAGAGGATGAAGAGCCCAACCGACTCGCGCTGGAAAAGATTCCCACGTTGAAGCCGGCGTTCAAGGAGGGCGGGACGATCACAGCGGCGAACGCTCCGTCCGTGAACGACGGGGCGGCAGCGGTCACCGTGTTGTCGGGAAAGCGCGCCGCCCAACTGGGGATCAAACCGTTGGCCCGGATCGTGGGATATGCCCAGGCCGCCCTGGCTCCAGAGTGGTTTACGATCGCGCCGGCAGAGGCGGTCAAGCAGGTTTTCAAGAAGACTGGTTTGAGCGCCGAAGACATTGACCTCTTTGAAATCAATGAGGCCTTTGCCGTAGTCGCCCTCGCCAATTGCCAGATCCTGGGATTGAGGGAAGACCGCGTGAACGTCAACGGGGGAGTGGTGGCGTTGGGTCATCCCATTGGTGCCACAGGAGCCCGCATCCTGACCACCCTCTTGCATCTCATGCAAGAACGCCAGGCCCGACGGGGACTTTGTGCCCTCTGCCTCGGTGGTGGAGAGGGGATTGCCCTCATCGTAGAGAAAGTCTGAGGGGCGAAGCATCAACGGCCCAAGCAGATTGGACCTTGGGTGGAGGGATTGAAGGATGGAGATCAAGGTCATTGGCGTTGTCGGCGCGGGGACCATGGGACACGGGATCGCCCAAGTAGCCCTGCAGGGAGGCTTCCAGGTCCTCCTTGAGGATGTGGCAAAGGATATCCTCGAACGGGCCCGGAATCGGATTGCCGCCGGCCTCTCCAAGGGGGTGGAGAAAGGAAAGCTCACCGAGGTACAGAAGGAGGAGATGCTCAAAAACCTCACCCTAACGACTGCCCTCTCCGATTGCGCGCCTGCTGACTTTGTCATCGAGGCAGTCGCCGAAGACTTTTCGGTCAAGAAGGGTGTTTTTGAGGAACTCGACCGGGTGTGCAGACCTGAAGTGATCCTGGCTACGAACACGTCGTCTATCCCCATCACCAAGATCGCTTCATCCACTTCAAGTCCTGCGAGAGTCATCGGGATGCACTTCTTCAACCCAGTCCCCATCATGCGGTTGGTAGAGATTATCCGGGGCTTCGCCACCGAGGAAGAGACGGTTGCCATCACTCGCCAACTGGCCGAGCGGTTAGGCAAGACCTCCGTAGAGGCCAACGATTATCCGGGTTTTCTCGCGAATCGAATCATCTTGCCCATGATCAACGAGGCCATCTACGCCCTGATGGAGGGGATAGGAACCGCCGAGGCCATCGACACCGTGATGAAACTCGGGGCCAACCATCCGATGGGTCCTTTGGCCTTGGCCGATCTGATCGGCCTTGACGTCTGCCTGGCCGTCATGCAGACTCTTCAGGATGGTTTTGGGGAACCGAAGTACCGTCCCTGTCCGCTCCTGGTCCGTATGGTGGACG